>JAZSCT010000042.1:0-1810 GCA_045530725.1 Clostridia bacterium | reverse complement strand
CGTCTTTCTCGCTATCGCTCCGTCAATCATATCGGTAAGCCCACAAAAAAGATAGAGTATGTAAAACCATGCTGACGATAGAGGAATGAACAGAAGAGGCAAACTAAATACAACTCTACTTCCTGTAATGATGTTTGCAATATATTTCTTCATAAATTTGATTTTGTTTAACTGTTTTCGGCAATCCATTTCTTTGACCAAGCAAACAATGTTTCGGACATCAAATTGAACTCTGCTGTTCCACCATTTTTCAAATTCATAAAGGTTTCCACAATTGCCTGTTCATCAGAAGATACAACTTGAAGCAAATCCTTTTGGTGGCTGATATAATTTCCTGTTTGCTTGAACGCAATAGCCTGGACAACGAAAGAGGCAGATTTATACAGTCCCCGCAAAATATCTTCGCTCTTTTCATACAGCATATTGTGTACACATCCGTGGAATATATTGCAGGCACCGATTTTGATTGCTCTGTTCACGGCACTTTCGTCAACAACAGCCAACACCTCGTCAAGACTTCCTTTGATTGGCGTGGTATCATTGCAAAACTGGAACAAATCTGATGGCTCCCAATTCAAAATTTCACTTTTGCCTGATAGAAAACCACAAATCAATTCTCTGTGCGGAAGTGTGTCCAACATTTTGTTATAGGTTCGAATGTCAGTAGCAGACAATTCATCCAGAATTACAACAATATCAATGTCGCTTGTTTCTGTTGCTTCACCTCTGCCATAACTTCCTTGCAAACCAACAAACCATACACGATTTTCAAACTTCTCATTTAATGCCTGCAAGAAGTTTTTCATCCAAGCAGTAATATCTATCATCTTAATCACCTCGTCAGATTCTTATTTTATCGAATGATTCTTTATTTCTTTTTAAGCACAATCGCAATAAAATTCAGATACTTTCCGCCGCCAGCATTCATTGCTTTTCTATCTCCAACAGCATATTCATTTTCCTGTTGCAGCCAGTCATTCCATACTTCCTCGTTGCTTTCCATTTCTTTTACAGAAAGGACTTCTGCATTTCGACAAGCACTAACGATTTTTGTCCAATAATCAATATCGTGTATATAATCAAGTTGTTCTGGTGTCCAAGACAACAACAGTTCTTGCGGTAAGTTATCGTGGCAATCCTTTTTCATACCAGGTACAGTAATATAAATATAGCCACCACTTTTTACAAAGGGCAAAAGTTTATCATCAAGATAACGAGTGTCCCGTCCAAAATAATTATAAGAGTCTGTACTGACAACAGCATCAAAAAAATCTTTTTCGAAAGGTAAATCTGTGGCATCTGCTTTGACAGGGATAATTTGTTCTTCGCAAAGTCCCATCATTTCAAAAAATTGAGCATTCTCACAAGGGTCGCTCCACAAATCCGCGGCATATACCTTAAAACCATATTCTTTGGCCAGAAACACACTTGTCAAACCTTGACCACTTCCCAAATCACATACAACAGCACCATTTTTGATTTCATGTGCGATTAAAAGTTCTTCTTCCAACTTTAACGGATTAGGCCCCATTATTTTCTTCATTAAGTCAGGGGTTTGGTATTTTTCGCTTTTTATATAATTCATTAGAATTTTCCCTTTCTTTCAAGTCCGTTAGCGAAGCAATACAGCATTACAAGTCCCGCACTGAGCAAAGCACCACCGATAATATCGGTAAACCAATGCACACCCGAAACAAGTCTTCCGATTACCACAAAAACAATAAAAGAGGTAATTGCAGAAGCAACACGTCGTTTGAGAACATTGTTTTTGATACGGGAATTAAATTGCATGATAGCAGTCGGCATAACA
>JAZSCT010000020.1:0-190934 GCA_045530725.1 Clostridia bacterium | reverse complement strand
ATGAAGTTTTTTAGCTCATTACTAAACTTTACTGACTTAAAAGCATATATGCTTTAAACTCAAATTCTCAATTTAACGAGAACCTCTCTTTGCTATTTAATTTTCAAAGACCAAGGTTTGCTGCATTTCGCAGCGAACTTTGATAGTTTAACATTTAATTCAGCATTTGTCAATACTTTTTTTAAATTTTTTTAAAAAAATTTTAAGTATGTTAATATTTACCAACAAAGTTCAAAAAACAGTCTATTTTTTGAGCACATACAACAATATATATACGTAATGAAGTATGCTTCCCAACAAAACAAATAAATGCCATACTGCATGCATATATTTAACTTTTTTCATCTTGTAGAAGATGACACCTATTGTATAGGATACTCCTCCAATTGCAAGAAAATATATACCATTACCTCTTGTAAGTTCTATTACTGTCTTTATATCAAATATTATAGCCCATCCCATTATAAGGTAGAGAACTAGAGATATCTTTTTCCATCTGTGCATATCAACGGCGTTAAGTATAACCCCGATAACTGTCATAGCGGTAATAACACCAAAAAGTGTCCATCCCTTAGCACCTCCGATAAGGGACAATGCAATAGGAATATAAGATCCGCAAATCAGTATAAAAATAGAGCAATGATCGAGAACCTGAAAAACTCTTTTTGCTTTATTATGAGCAAGAGCATGATACATTGTAGAATTAAGATACATTATTATAAGACTTGCTCCATACAATGATGCTCCCACTATGTCCTTTGCTCCGCCGTACATATTCGCACAAATAATCAATGCGACACATCCCACCACAGACAAAATGGCTCCTATACCATGTGTAATGGAATTAAATATTTCTTCTCCAAGGGACTGATTGTTTACCAATTGTTTAGTCATATTACCGCCTCCGTGTAATGTAGTATATCATACTAGTTCATCTATGTCAAGTGACATATTATGTAGATTTTTGATTTTTTGTGTTTTTCCTTATGCATCTGTAAAATACATACTGACTTATTAAATATATAATGAAGAAAAAAATAAATAAAATATTTTTAAAAAAATTGTTGACAAGGATAATATCTTGTGATATTATAATTAAGCAATGTTTATGGGCGGTTAGCTCAGCTGGGAGAGCATCTGCCTTACAAGCAGAGGGTCATAGGTTCGAGCCCTATACCGCCCACCATAAATTTGCTGGTGTAGCTCAATTGGCAGAGCAGCTGATTTGTAATCAGCAGGTTGTAGGTTCAAGTCCTATCACCAGCTCCATTTTTTTGCAAAACTGAATACGGGGAGGTTCCCGAGTGGCCAAAGGGGACAGACTGTAAATCTGCTGCTTATCGCTTCGGTGGTTCGAATCCACCCCTCCCCACCAGAAAAAAGACTTGTCTATTGACAAGTCTTTTTTAAGTTATATTTGTTCCTGCTAAACATGTTATAGTTACTTCGTAAGTTATATTGCCCTTTGGGCAGTGATATTCGCCTGTAGCGAGTTAAAGAAACAAATATAATATCACTGAAACCGACGGATTTCAATATCGCTTTTGATTTATCAAAAATATCACTCTAATAAAGTTTAAATAACACAAAATAAGGTAGTATCTGATTCATCTACTAAACCAAAAACGACAGACTCCCCAAGAATCTGTCGTTTTATATTACAATTTTTCAAATATCCAGAGTGTTTCCACACTTTCCGTTTCATCTGAAATAAGGTGAATGGAGATTCTGTAATTCTCTCCTGTTATCCTTTCATAATCAATATACAAGACTCTTTCTTTCATAAGTTGTCTTCTCATTACATCATACTCAAGGAAATTAAGAAGTGGTCTGTGGTAGTCAGATTTAACCACATCGTGGATATATTTAGAAAAGATTTCAGAAAATCTCGCATCAGGTGTCTGATACTTCTTAAAAATCGTAGGAATAAGAATCGCTTTAGATGAATCAGACTTAAGATTTACACTATAAATCCCCGCATATCTTGTGCTGAGTACGGACATAAGCGCATCTACTTCCTTCACACCTGTCAATACATATTCCACATTCTGATTTCGTTCTTCAATAATTGTCTTTTTGCCTTTTTTCTGATAGTATTCGGCTTTCTTTTCGTACATTCTTTTCTCTGCTTCTTTTACTGCAATTTCCACATCGAAATTTACGCTTTCGAAATCAACGCCTACTGATATGTGATAATCTTTTTCTTCTGCTTTTCTGATAACATTATTTACCTTCTGGTTGATATCCTCTACAGAAATATTCTCTGCGAAGACAAGAAATTCATCTCCGCCCATACGATAAATGCTGCAGCCTTCAAATTCATCCTTAAGGCAGTTTGCAATATACAAAAGCATATTATCACCTGCAGCATGGCCGAATCGGTTGTTTATCACATGAAGTTCATTTACGTCTATATATACGCATGAGAATTTCTCAGAATGTCTGTTCTCAAATTTCTTGATATCCTTTTTATATGCAAGTCTGTTGGAAAGACCGGTAAGTGAATCTGTCACCGCTACCAGTTCCGTCTGTCCCAGATACTTCTTATTATGAATTGCGATCGAGAAACATACGGCAATCTCATTAAGTAGTTCTTTTACATTCTTGCTCTTTTTACAGTTAATTACCATCAACAAAGATGCACTCTGATTTCTGTTGAGAACGGCTGCAAAACATACATTGTCAATATGGTGGTCTTTACAGAAATTATAAAGTCCTTCATCTTTTTCCTTAAGTTCATTGTCAAGTTCTATACGCATAACTCCTACAGAAAGTTTCTTTTCTGTAAGAATTGCTGAAATATGCTTCAAAAGACGACTGTCGAAGAAAATCTTATCATCTCCTTCAAGACGGTTCATCTTCCATTCAGGTGACATATAGTTGTAACTTACTCCGTCTGTATCCACATATGTACTTGATCTGGATTTGGCATATCGTGTTATAATTTCTAGTGCCGCATATATACTTGAATCCTGCTGATTGATTTCCAGAAGAAGTTTACGTATGCGTGAAGCGGAAGAATATATCTTCGCCTGACGTGACTCCATACGTACTATTATGATAAGATACATTACCATAAGAGCCACAATAAACAAAAGCATAGTAATCATTCTATTAAGCAATCTGCCAGCCTCTGCAAAAACGCTGTCCTCAGGCATAGCAAGCATTATATGCCAGTCTGAAACATTAACCGGTGCGTGATGAACATATAGTTTCTTACCGGAAATCTTGGATATAAATGAACTGAATCCGTTCGAGCCTGAAAGAACTGCATTTCTGAATTGTTCGTATGAATATCCGTCTTCAAACTTTCTGTCAGAAAGAGTGGAGATATTCTTAACATCGTTATTTCTTGTATCCACGATGAAGTCACCGTTGGCTCTGTCAAGAACATAAAGTTGATATTCGCCTAATGCTTCATCAGGTGTAAATCTCTTTGCTATTGTATCCAGATTTGCCACACCATACAAAATACTTACAGTCTGCCCTTCGTGTATAACAGGAACTGCCACCCTTACAACAAAGATAGAATCTCTGGTGACGTCCTTTTCTTTGCCACTTACATATGCACCTCTCATTGCTTCTGAATTAAAATTCAATTCAGGAGGCGCATTTGTAGTACCATTCTTACTTACAAGGGTATTGTCAGGCATAAGAAATCCTATATAGTCTATAAGACCGATTGGCTTGAAAGACTTAAGGATTATACTGAAATCCTCATTATTTTTGTAAAGTTTGGCAGCAAAGTTTGCAATGGTGGTAAGGTTTTCTATATCCGATGCTACCTGAAGTTCGATATCTGACTTAATCTCTTTTGTCTGTATATGAAGAGATTCATATCCATCCTTATGAGCGTTGGAATATATAAATGCTACCATTGTCATAAAGACACATGCAATCAATATTGCCACAAGAACAGTATATGTAATTCTGTATCTGCTGTTTACTGATTTTAGTCTCTTTTCCATTTCATATCTTCTTTCACATATATAATTACGTATATTCTACACCTTTTCTCGCAATAAATCAAGTCGTATATGTGATTTAATGGGGAAAATACCAGGATTTTATTCAAACTGTGAATTATACAAACCTGAATAAAACCCTCCCCTGTTCATAAGTGCCGCGTGATCTCCTGCTTCTATGATATGTCCGTCTTTGAGCACAAGAATACAATCGGCATTCTGAATGGTGGAAAGTCTGTGAGCAATTATGAAAGATGTTTTGTTCTTTCTCAGTCTGTTCATAGCATCCTGAATACGTATTTCTGTACGGGAGTCAACATTTGATGTGGCTTCGTCAAGGATGAGCATATCAGAGTCTGAAACAAAGGCTCTTGCAATTGTGATAAGTTGCCTCTGACCTTTGGAAATATTTATACCGTCATCAGTTATAAGTGTATCGTATCCATCTGTAAGCCCTTCAATGAATGAGTGAATATGTGCTGCCTTTGCGGCATTTATCACTTCTTCACGTGTGGCACCTTCTCTTCCGTAGGCAATGTTATCATATATTGTGCCATTGAAAAGCCAGGTATCCTGAAGTACCATTGTATATGCTTTTCTTAAATCATCCCTCTTTATATTCCGGGTATCGCATCCATCAAGAGTTATACTTCCCGAAAGTGTAGCATAAAACCTCATAAGAAGACTTATTATAGTAGTCTTGCCTGCACCTGTAGGACCGACTATGGCAATGGTCTTGCCCGGTTCTGCTATAAGACTTATGCCGTGAAGGATGATTTTGTCTTTTGTATAGCCGAATTCCACATTATCAAACTCTACCTGTCCATTGATATGTTTAAGTTTTATTGCATCAGGCAGGTCTTCTTTTTCGCTTTCTTCATCCATAATACGAAATACTCTGTCTGCAGCTGACATTGCTGACTGAAATTCACTTAGTATATTTGCAAATTCATTTATGGGACCTGCAAACTTCCTTGAATACTGTACAAACTGTGCCACACCTCCCAGCGTGATGAAAAACATTGTACCTTCTCTTGCCACACCTGATACTGAATACATATAAAGTATCCCGCCAAGCATCATTACAAGGGAGATGGAAAGATTGTTTATAAAGTTCACTCCCGGTCCCATGGCAGCACCATAATAATCTGCATTGTAGTAAGCCTGCATAGCGTCTTCGTTTCTTAAGTTAAATCTCTCTGATATTACAGTTTCCTTGGAATACGCCCTTATAGTTCTTGTGCCTGTGAGCATTTCTTCGGCATATCCGTTAAGTTCACCAAGTTTTCGTGATCTTAAAGAAAACATAGGTCTGACATGTTTTGAACGGTATCTTGTAAATATAATAGCGCCCGGTACTGTTATCACAAAGACAAGTATCATAGGCTTTGAGATATTCCACATAAATATAAGGGAACCAATAACAGTATAAAGACTTGTCATAATCTGAACAAGGTCATGGGACAAGGTGGAATTGATTGTGTCGATATCATAGGATATCCTGCTTATTATATCCCCTGTGGGATGCATATCGAAATACCCTACCGGAAATGTGGTGAGTTTTTCAAAGAGTTGCTTTCTCATCGTATATACAATCTTCTGGCTCAAATGAATCATAATCACAGCAAGTACATACGAAAGAACTGCAGAACCAAGATAGCAAACAAGCATTCCTGACACATTTACCCATACAGAATGAAAATCCACTCCGCCAATATTGGCAATAGCATCTATCGCCTCACCTGAATAGTATGGTCCCATAAGAGACAACTGATTTGAAAGGAAAGTAAACACAATGGCGGGTATGAAAAGATACCAGCATCTCAGCACATAACCACACAGTCTTATAAAGGTGCCTTTTTTTGATTTTGTTTCCTTCTTATTCAACAAAAGCACCTCCCATCTGGGAATCACTTATTTCCTTGTATTCACTACAATTATCCATAAGATATGCGTGATTACCAATTCCGATTATCCTGCCCTCATCTATCACAATAATATGATCCGATTCCTTTACAGAACTTACTCTTTGCGCAACCGTAACAACTGTAGTACCACAGAGATTTTCTTTTAGAGCCTTTCTCAAAGCGGCATCTGTTTTGTAATCAAGTGCAGAGGAACTGTCATCAAGAATGAGGATTGCAGGGTTTTTAAGTATTGCTCTTGTGATAAGTATTCTCTGCTTTTGTCCGCCTGAAATATTGGTTCCATGCTGTGAAAGTACCCTCTGATACCCCTCTGAAAAATCACATATAAAGTCATCTGCCTGAGAAATCTCAGCTGCTCTTCTTATTTCCTCATCAGTTGCTTCTCTGACGAACTTTATATTTTCTTCAATTGTGTCCCCGTACAAAAAGTCATACTGCATACTTACCCCAAACATTTCGCAGAGTCTTTCCTTCTCTATAGTACGGACATCTTCTCCGTTTATATATATATTTCCTTTGTCCACGTCATAGAATCTCATAAGAAGATATATAAGGGTGGATTTGCCTGCACCGGTAGCGCCGATTATGCCAAGGCTTTCTCCTTTTTTCAGTTCAAAGTTTATATTGGAAAGATCCTGTCTTTTGCCAAGATAAGAAAATGACACATCCTGAAATTTGATAAAAGCGTCTGTCCTGATATCAGGATAGTCATCTTTGCTCATCACACGTATATCATCCTCGAACAAAAGCACTTCTTCGATTCTTCGGGCAGATGCAGATGCTTTGGTGTACATCATAAACATCCTTGTAACAAACACCATCGCCATAGATATCTGTGTGAAATACTGCATAAAGGCAATGAGGGTTTCCGGATCGGATGAATGGTTGAACACTCTGTTTGCACCGATTGCAACTACAAACACACTACCCATATTCATAAAAAGAGTCATAACGGGATTTACAAGTCCCATTGTTATACCTGCTCTTTTTTCATCATTTACCAGGTTTTTGTTGACGTTATCATATCTTCTGTGCTCATAGTCACCCTTTGACAATGCTTTGATAACTCTTATTCCCTGTACATCTTCTCTCACAACCCTTACCATAGAGTCAACGGATTTCTGCACTTTTGTATATAAAGGAACACCTTTTTTCGATATAAAGAGAATAGTCAGAAAAATAAATGGAAGCATAAATATCATAACAAGGGAAAGTGTGGCATCCATCATAAGTGTGATGCATATACCACCTATAAGCAATATAGGAGATCTCACTCCCATTCTCTGCACCATACCGATAAACCCATGAACGTGATATGTATCTGTGGTTATTCGTGATTCCAGGGACGGTATTGTAAATTCGTCTGTCTTTTTTGCACTCAGAGTAAGTGTCTTATAAAACAGGTCCCGTCTTAAGTTTCGTGCGAACCGTCTTGATACATTTGCCGCCATTCTGTTTGCAACGATATTCAGAATACAGGCAAGAAAAGAAAAGCCTATCATGGCACTTCCCCACAAGACTATCTGTGATACATTTTCTCCTATTACATTTTTCAGTATATGGCTTAATATCAGAGGGAGCATAAGTTCGGATACTGTGCCAAGAGTCTTTATCACAAATCCGACAGTCATCCTGAGATAAAAGCCATTGAGATATTTAAGGACTGTTTTCATATGATTTACTCCATATTTTTACATCTATATAATTTGATTTTATCATTTCGACAAATAACTGTCAATCAATTATATTTTGTACTATAATCTATTGACAAACTATGGAAATTAGACTATAATAGTATTGCATACTAAATGATGCGGTGTATCGCACCGCCACTATTATGAGGTGATAAAATGGCAAAAAAACTTGAATACTACAAAGTAACTCCTATCGAAAGAGTAAAAGATGTGTTTGAAATTGCTGCAAGAGAAGACGGAGATAAAACCGCCTTTATGTTCAGAAAAAACAAGCAGGACTATGAAGTAACTTACAAAGAATTGCTTGAAGAAATCAAGTATCTCGGTACATCCCTTTGCGAAATGGGAATGGAAAAGATGCACATAGCAAACATAGGTCCCAACTCGTATGACTGGGTAAATGTATATATGTCTGTTGTTATCGGTGAAGGCGTATATGTGCCAATCGATAAGGAACTTCCTCTTCAGGATATCATCAACATTGTTAACGACAGCGACTCTGAAGTATTCTTCTATACTTCAAGATATGAAAAAGACTTCATGGAAAATGCCGATCAGATGCCGAATATCAAATACTTCATCGGTATCGACAGAGAAGAAGATGAAGGAAAATTCCTTTCTTACAAAAAATTCAAGGAAATGGGTAAAAAACTCTACCTTGATGGCGATAGAAGATATGACAACTTAAAAAGCGACCTTGACAAACTTAAAATCCTTGTTTATACGTCAGGTACAACAGGCAAAGCGAAGGGTGTTATGCTTTCTGAAAGAAACGTCGTTGCAAACTGCTATTACGGATTGCAGGTAGCAACAATCTATACAAAGTGTCTCTCCGTACTTC
Source organism: Clostridia bacterium (assembly GCA_045530725.1). Taxonomy (GTDB): domain Bacteria; phylum Bacillota; class Clostridia; order UMGS1810; family UMGS1810; genus SIG435. Next base: position 182,506 of record JAZSCT010000020.1, on the reverse strand, counting down.
CTATGCATCACACATATGAAGGTGTAATCGGTCTTATGGCATCACTTCACCTTCACACTACTATCTGCATTTGTTCAAACCTTAAAGCAATAGTAAAGGATCTTCCTTACTACAAACCTGACTATATCTTCCTTGTGCCTGCATTTCTTGAACTCTTCTACAAAAAGATATGGGCAAATATCGAAAAACAGGGCAAAGGCAACCTTATCAGAACTATGATCAAGGTTACAAAGTCATTAAGAAAAGTGGGCATAGACTTAAGAAGAGTAATATTCAAACAGATTCACGAAGTTTTCGGCGGTTCTTTAAGAGAAATCGTTTGCGGCGGTGCCCCTATCAGACCTGAAATCGCACAGTTCTTCACAGATATTGGTGTGGATGTAATCAACGGTTATGGTATCACAGAATGTTCTCCGCTTGTAAGTGTTAACCGTTCTGACTTTATGAACGATCCTACAACTGTTGGTTTCGTACTTCCAAACCTTCAGATAGACTTAAGAAACAAACTTGATGACGGTCAGGGTGAAATCTGCGTAAAGGGTGATTCTGTAATGCTTGGCTACTACAAGCAGCCTGAACTTACTGCAGAAGTCCTTGAAGACGGTTGGTTCAACACAGGTGACTACGGTATGTTCAATGACAAAAACCAACTTATGATCACCGGAAGAAAGAAAAACCTTATCGTACTGAGAAACGGAAAGAACATCTTCCCTGAAGAACTGGAAGATATAATACTCTCTATTCCTTATGTAATGGAAGCAGTTGTTTACTCAATCAAAGATAAAGACGGTCTTGAAGATGCTTTGGGTTGTCAGGTGTTCTTGAGCGAAGAATCTGTGAAAGAAATGAACATAGAAAATCCCAATGAACAGATCACAAAGGATATCGCAGAAAAATTTGCAGAACTTCCTGCATATAAGCATATGTCTGAAGTAATTGTTCGTGATCATGAGTTCGTAAAGACAACAACTAATAAGATTAAGAGAAACTGCATCGACCAATAACTTTTGAGGGGTAAAAATTACCTGTAACGCAAAGTGAAAGATGTGTATTTAATTTTTTAATTTGGAAGGAAACCGATATATTCGGTTTCCTTTTTTCTTGCTTCACTTTGCTTTGAACAAACTTTAACATAAAAAACAACACAAAAACAGAGCCGAATTCGGCCCTGTTTTCATTTTGGTTAATTATTTTACAACAATAATATCCTTTACTTCGTCTTCAAACACTCTTACAAACACAAGTTCTGGTGCTGCTTCATCGTATTTCTGGATATCGCCCATATCACCTACTGTAATCTGTTTTGTGTTTTTGGTTGTATCTACTCTGTAGATGTTTGCATTTGCAAACTTAAAGTTGATCACTTCTCCGTCTGCTACCTGATGGTTGAAGGAATCAGAGAATTTCTTCACTACTTTACCGTAGTAAGTCACGGTGTCTTCGGATATTACGTTTTTGTTTTCTGTACCCTTTGTGGATATATCAAACACAAGGCTTATCTTCTCAATCTTACCTGAAGCATTGAGTCTCACCTGAATAACGTCACCCTGTTTAAGAGATACTTCTCCATCTGATGATGATTTCACAAGAATGTCCTCTTCTTCTGTAACGAGTGTCACCTGTTTGCCATCTTCAAATGCGTAAAGTTTTTCAACAGTATTTCCGTCTTCATCTTCTACTTTTGTAATCTTATCTACTACAAGCAGTGAAGATGCCTCATCCGCTTCACCGTTGGAACTTGTAACCATAATTACAGATGCTGTAAGGTCTTCCTTCATATCAAATGCTACGATATCGTATTCATCATCATTTACGAAGTAATCCTTATTGCCTATTTTGTAATCACTTGTGTGTGTTGAACCAGCAGGAATATCAAATACTATTGTATCTTTACCTACTGTTACACTCTTGCCACCCGCTGTAAGTTTGGATGATGATTTCTTGAATACTGCACCATCAAGTGTAAGGTTCTTTGAGAAATTATCTTCGTCAATAGCACCTGAAGTATCATTTGCAGTTGTGATTTTGTTTACTTTACCGTCAGAGTTTAATTCAAATGTGATAAGTTGTCCTCTGCCGCCTACTGCTTCTTTTGCTTCAAGAGCAGAAAGGTTTGCAGAACCGTTTACTTTTATCTTTGTATGAGAAGTGTAGTTCTTTACCTCGCCATCCTTTGTAAATACTTCTATATCAAAGGTTTTGTTAAGGTTATTTGTCATTTCAATTTCATTAAGGTAAGCATAGTTTTCGCTTACTGTACTTTTTGCATCTACTGCGGCAATCTTTGAATGAACATCAAGGTAGAATGTGCCTTCATCATTAAGATTGATTGCACTCTGGTAGTTGGATGCTATCTTGTATCCAACGCCGCCGATATATACTTTTTCATCGTCTTTTTCTGTTACTGTTCCTGAAACTTTTTCGTTTGACACTTCTATATATATGAAGTCTCCGTCTTTGGACTTGGTCACAGTAAGAACATCCCATTCTTTAAGATCTTTGAGTTCTATTCTCTCTGAACCTTTGTTGATTGAGAACTGAATACTTGTGTCTTCGGGATCAAGTACAAGTGTAGGATTGCCGTATTTATCAACAATCTTATTTGTATTTTCTATAACTTCCTCTACTACATAGTTTGCTGTTTCATTTACAAATACAACATCATAGTCGCCGTTTGCATCTGAATCAAGAAGTGTAATTGCACCGTCTGTGATGAAATCAACATCATCCATTGTGCCTACTTTTCCGTTATACAATACCTTTGCAGTAGATGAAATATTTGCTTTCTTTGTATTTTTGTCTGTTTCTTTGTCAAGCCAGTATCTGATATATGCAGATGGTGATTTAACGATTTCCTCGATGTTTTCTGCATCGATTGAAACAACTTCGTTCTCACCTTCTACAGGAATAGCAACAAGGAGTGTTCTGTCTGATGCATTCTTTGAATTTGTTACGTAAGCATCTACATTGAATCCAAGTATCTGTCTTACATCCGCATCACCTGTTTTATATACTTTGTCGCCTATCATAATCTTGTTTTCTTCCAATGAAGATGTGCCTTCCAATGCTGAAAGACCTACTGCCTGCACCTGTCCTGTAACCTTTGTAACATCAAGATAATCTTCAAGAAGTGTATTGTCGCCTATTTCATAATTGATGTCCTGACCGAAGCCCTTCTGCTCCATCATATTGATTGTAAGCGCATTGAATACAAGTTTTGCAACGTTTCCTCTTGTGATACCTTCTGATGCAACACCTGATACATCGTCTGTAAGACCGATATTTGATGCTGTCACAAGGTATCCTGTAGGATATCCGCCTTTTGATTTCGCCATTGGTTCATATCCCAATGCTCTTATCATAATTGTAACCATTTCCTGATATGAAATATCTGTATCAGGTCTGAATGTGCCTACATCATCACCGATTACCATACCCTGCTGAGTTGCAACATTGATATATCCTGTTGCCCAGTGATCTTTTGGTACGTCTGTATATTTTGTTGAACCGCTTGTGGATGAAGCCACTTTCTGAAGTCCAAGAGCAGATATCGCAACTCTTGCTGCTTCTGATCTTATAATTGTGTCATCCGGTCTGAACATACCGGTGTCTTTATCTCCAACCATAATATCCAATACTGAAAGAAGTGATACTGCATCTTTGTAATCTGTATTTATAATGTCGGTAGGAAGTGAAGCAAATGCTGATGAAACGAAAATTGAAAGTGTCATAGTTACTGTAACAAACGCTGATGTAATTTTTTTGAACATTGACATTTATTCTTCCTCCTTATAATTTGCACCCGACCCCCTCGGGTGAACTTATAGAAATCAGTTAAGGCACAGAATACAATGTCCGAAATATCCTGATCACCTCAACCGTCGAATATATCCTAACATATATACGAAAGTATATCAACAATCAATATATGGATGATCTTTCACATATTTGCTTCATTGACTTTTTTTGCTTATTATGTTATATTTTATAAAAAAACAATAGTCGTATGAGGTGATTATAATGTATAAAGCATTTTTTATGGAGTATCCCGGAAATCTGTATAAGGCATTCAGTTTAAGTTATGACGACGGCTTTATCGATGACATAAGACTTTGCGAACTTATGAAAAAGTATAATATAAAAGGGTCTTTCAACTTAAACTCCAATCACATCCTTAACGGAGATGAACGTAGAGTACACGAGGAAGAATGCAGGAAACTCTATTCAAATCCTTTGTTTGAGGTTGCAGTACATGGAAAATATCATTCATTCCTTGGACATCTTGCTACAGGTACTGCGGCAATGGAAATTCTTGAAGACAGAAGAGAACTTGAAAGAATATTTGATAAACCCATCTTCGGTATGGTTTGTCCATACAACGATGTATCAGATGACCTTATAGAAGCAATGAAGGTATGCAACATCAAATACTGCAGAGGAGCAAAGGCATCATTTGGTTTCGAGATACCTGAAAACAAATACAGAATGACCCCTACCTGTCATCATAATTATCCGCAGTTGATGGAACTTGCAGATGAATTTCTCAACTTACAAACTAAAAAGGATCCAAAGTTCTTTTATGTGTGGGGACACTCTTTTGAATTTGACAGAAAAGACAACTGGTATGTAATTGAAAATTTCTTAGAAAAAATGTCAGGAAAAGAAGATATATGGTACTGCACAAATATAGAATTTGTAGAATACTGTGATGCATATAAAAAACTTGAAATGGATGTGGATATGAAATATATATTTAATCCCACTGCATATGATCTGTATTTCAGAGTAGGATATCCTTATGAAAAAGCAAAACATTATATGATTAAACCTGGTGAAACTTTGAAACTGCAATAACAAACCAATTTTAAAATACCACCTGAAAATACATATTTTCAGGTGGTATTTTTGGCTTTGTAAGATATTGAATTTTATTCCTCAACTTCATCCTCAGGAATAAGTGCAGATGCAAAATCTGCTGCGACAAACGGTTCCAGATCGTCAACCGCTTCCCCTACTCCAACAAACTTAACAGGGATATTCTGTTCGTGAGCGATTGCGATTACAATGCCACCCTTTGCAGTACCGTCAAGTTTGGTAAGGACAATACCTGTAATATCTGTTGCTTCGCCAAACTGATGTGCCTGATTGATGGCATTCTGACCTGTGGTAGCATCAAGTACAAGGAGTACTTCTTTTGATGCATCAGGAAGTTCTCTTTCTATAATCTTATAAATCTTTTTAAGTTCATCCATAAGATTTTTCTTGTTGTGAAGTCTTCCTGCAGTATCAAATATAATAAGGTCTGCACCACGCTTTTTGGCAGCGGCAATAGTATCAAACATAACTGCACCGGGATCTGAGCCTTCTTCGTGCTTAATTATATCCACCCCTGCTCTCTCTGCCCATACTGCAAGTTGATCAATGGCTGCGGCTCTGAAAGTGTCACCTGCTCCAAGGATAACCTTTTTCCCCTGTGCCTTATAATTTGCTGCCATTTTACCTATAGAAGTGGTTTTACCCACACCATTTACACCGATTACCATTATAACGGAAGGTGTAGAGGAAATGTTCATTTCTGAATCAATAGAAGTAAGGATACCTGATATTATATCTTTGATTTCTACCTTTACTTCTTCTGCTTCTGTAAGGTGTTTTTCTTTTACAGTTTTTCTCAACTCTTCGATAATATATAATGAAGTTTCCACTCCCACATCAGCACTTATAAGTGCTTCTTCCAGTTCTTCAAAAAGTTCTTCGTCAACTTTTTTGAATATTTTGAATACACTATCTACCTTTGTAGAAAACGATTCACGGGTTTTTTCAAGGCCTTTTTTTAATTTTTCTTTAAATGAATTAAACATCGTAGTCCTCCAGGTCTTCGAATTTCAGTTTGAGTATCTTGGATACACCCTTTTCCTGCATTGTCACACCATACATAATGTCGGCATTTTCCATAGTACCCCTACGGTGAGTAACAATAAGGAACTGTGTGTTTTCTGAATATCTTCTTGCATAATCGGCAAACTTATATACATTGACTTCATCAAGTGCCGCCTCAACTTCATCAAGAAGACAGAATGGTGTAGGTGTGATTTTGATAACGGCAAACAGAAGTGCAATAGCGGAAAATGCTCTTTCTCCACCGGAAAGAAGTGTAAGATTCTGTAATTTCTTACCCGGAGGCTGAACCTCGATTTCTATGCCGCTTTCAAGAATGTTGGATTCGTCTGCAAAGGAAAGTTTCGCCACACCGCCGCCAAAGAGTTCTGAGAATGTTTCGTTGAAACTTACTTTGATTTTTTCAAAGGTTTCGCTGAAACGCTCTTTCATAATAGTCTGCATCTCATCAATAACCTTAAGAAGGTCTGATTTCGCCTGAGAAAGGTCGGATTCCTGATTTGAAAGGAATTCATGTCTCTCTTTAACCACTTTATATTCTTCGATAGAATCAAGGTTGATATTTCCAAGTTCCTTGATTTCTCTCTTAAGTGACGCTGCTTCCCTGATGGCTGACTGCATACTTTCGATAGGTGTACGGTAGTTTTCCGCTTCGCCCGGAGTCACTTCGTAGTCATCCCAGAGTTTGTTTATAACAGTTTCTGTGTCTGATGTGATCTTTGCAACCTTGTTTTCACATCGTGTCACTTCCTGACCTAACACAAACACCTCATCCTGCTTATCCTTCGCCTTATTCTGTATATCTTTTGTTGCTTCGATGGATTTGTTGTACTTATCTTCCATCTCTGATATTTTTTCGGTAAGTTCCGAGAAGTTTGTCTTGGCGTTGTTCATACCGCTTGAAATCTTTTCTATTTCATCGGCGATACGTACATTCTCTTCTTTGATATTTTCGATTTCATTCTTCTTTCTGATAACTGATTCTTTGGCATCATTAAGTTCTGTTACCAAAGCCGCCATCCGAAGTTCTATCACTTCTCTGTCCTTGGAAGCGTTACCCAGTTCTACTCTTCTGTCAGCGAAACTGTCCTCTGCTTCCTTCACCTTTGTAAGTTGGATTTCGTATTCACCTTCATCTTTAGAAAGGATTTTTCTTATATCAGACACCTGGCGTTCAAAGGACTCGATTTCTTTGATAAGTTCTTCTCTTCTGTGATTGATATCGTCGATTTCCGTAAGAATACTTCCATCTTCTTTGGAAAGGTTTTCGATAGACTTTGTCACATTATCCCTGTTTAGTCTTATGTGTGAAAGTTCAGTTTCCTCAGAAGCAATTTTTGCATCAAGAGAAGCATTGTTTCTTTCGATTTCTTCTTTTTTGGATGCGATTTTTTCTATTTCTTTTTTGTTTTCAAAGAGTTTCTCATCGTTTTTGTCAATTTCTTTTTCAAGTTTTGAAATAACAACTTTCAGTTCTTCTATTTCCTTGGTTCTGGAAATAAGACCTGATCTTTTGTCTATACTTCCACCTGTAAGAGAACCGCCTGTATTTACCACCTGACCGTCAAGGGTGACAATCTTAAATCCATAATCATTTTTCTTAGCAATCTTTATGGCATTGTCAATATTATCAACAATAACAGTTTTTCCCACAAGAGAACTGATGATATCGGCATATTCTTTGTCATATGTAATAAGTTCATTTGCTATGCCGATATATCCCTCATCCTCTTTCGGAGGATGCTTGAGTGGGTTTTCCTTCACAGATGAAACAGGAAGGAATGTGGCTCTGCCAAGTTTGTTTTTCTTTAAATACTCAATACATTTCTTTGCATCTTCTGGGGTGTTCACCACAATATCCTGCAACGATCTTCCCATTGCAGTTTCTATGGCAACGGCGTATTCGTTCTTTACTTCTATAAGTTTTGAAATAACGCCCACTACTCCCGAAATCCCTGAATTAAGTATTTCTTTTACACTTCTTGCATATCCCTCAAGGCTTTTCTCAAGGTCTTCAAGTGCTTTCATTCTTGAAAACTTATTGTTGTAATCAAGAGTGATTTCGTTTTGTTTGTTCTTTAATTTTTCATTTTCTTCCATTATCCTGAAATAGTCTTTTTTGATTTTTTCCATTTCAAGAGAGAGGCTTTCTTTGTAGTTTTTGTCCTCTGAAAGTTTCTTTGTAAGTTTTTCTACAGCGTCTTCAAGGTTTTTAAGTTCAACTTTCTTTGTATCTGATTCGTCCTTGACGGCACTCTTTCTGTCGTGGAAATTCTTAAACACCACATCGAATCCTTCGATATTTGCCTTATTTGCGGCAATTTTGTTAAGAATATCAACTATTTCCGCTTTTTTCGACTCGATAAGAGAATATGCCTTCTTTGCATCTTCTCTTTTTTGTTCAAGTTCTTTTTCGAATTCAGAAAGTTTATCTTCCATCAAAAGAAGTTCTTTGTCTTTTTCTTCAAGACCTTTGGCAAGTGATTTCCCTTCTTCTTCAATCTTGAGAGTTTTTTTGTCAAGTTCTTCTATTTCTTTTATAATTCTTTCGCAGTTACCTTCGTTGTTTTCAATATCATTTTTGTAAAGGGTGATCTGATTTATAAGATCGGCGTGGCTCTTTTCTATACCGAACTGTTCTTCTTTGAGTCTGGAAATCTGTCTGTTTAATGCTACAGTTTCTGTCTGAGTCTTTTCTATAAGTGCTTCAAGTTCTTCTTTTTGTTTCTTAGCATCATTAAGTTGATTGAGAGCAACTTTTAGATCCTCTTCGCACTTTTTGGTATCTTCTTTATACTTTTCGATACTTCTTATAGCGATATTTATCTCAAGACCTTTGAGCACCTCTCTTAAGTCAAGGTATTTTCTCGCTTTTTTGCTCTGATTTTCCAATGGACCTACCTGACTTGAAAGTTCTGAAAGAATATCCCTTATTCTCACAAGATTTTCTTCGGTGTTCATAAGTTTCTTTTCCGCTTCATTTTTGCGGTATTTATATTTGCTAATACCTGCCGCTTCTTCGAAAATATGACGTCTGTCTTCCGATTTGGATGAAAGGATTTCGTCAATCTTACCCTGTCCTACCACAGAGTATCCTTCCCTGCCTATACCTGTATCCATAAAAAGTTCGTGGATATCCTTGAGACGACAGGGGATTTTGTTTATAAAATATTCACTTTCTCCGCTTCTGTGTACTCTTCTTGTGACTACTGCCTCAGAAAATTCGATAGGAAGGCTCTTGTCCGAGTTGTCCAGAATAATGGATACTTCAGCAAAACCCAATGGATTTCTGTTTTGTGTACCCGAAAAGATAACATCCTCCATTCGGCTTCCTCTCAGCGACTTGGCACTCTGCTCACCCATAACCCAACGGATAGCATCGGAAACGTTACTCTTTCCACTACCGTTAGGTCCTACAATGGCGGTAATGCCCTTGTCAAACTCAAGTTCAGTTTTGTCTGCAAAGGATTTGAATCCTTGCATTTTGATTCCTTTTAAATACAAATTAAACACCCTTTTTTATGGACAAAATCAGATTTCGTCCGCGATTTTTTCTATAAGTAAAACTGCATTCTTGATATCATTTATATCACATGTTTCGCATGTGGAATGAATGTATCTTGTGGGGATGGAGATGGCTCCTGTCTTTACCCCTGATTTTGTCAGATGCATTGCTCCTGCATCTGTACCACCATTATCAAGCACTTCCAGTTGATATGGGATTGAATTTCTTTTTGCAACAGACTTAAACCTTTCAACAAGTTCTCTGTCACATATTACCGACTGATCTTTCACTTTGATACAAGGTCCATCACCCAATGATACTGCCATATAGTTACATTCGGGAGTATCGCCTGTGTCGGTAACATCTACCGCTATGGCATAGTCAGGAAATATATCAAAAGTGCTTGTCTTTGCACCGCGAAGTCCAACTTCTTCCTGACTTGTGAAAACAAAGTAAAGGTCATTGTCACTCTTTATTTTTTTGATTGCTTCTGTAAGCACATACACTCCTGCACGATTGTCAAGAGTCTTGGAAATAACCCTGTCACCGTTTCGGATAAAACTCCCTTCAAACTGTGCCATATCACCTATGGATACAAGTTTCTGTGCCTCTTCTTTATCTTTTGCACCGATATCTATGAAGAGGTTTTTCGTTTTGATATCTTTTACGGCTTCTGTCTTTTCTTCGAAGGATATCACACCTTCAACTCCGCTTTGAAATTTGACTCTCTGATAGAGAGCATAGAATGGATCTACCCATCCGACAGGTGAAAATCTAATAAAACCCTTGTCATCAATATATGTGACCATAAGTCCTATCTCGTCAGTATGGGCAGAGAACATTATCTTTTTGCCATTACCCTTTTTTCTCACTATAAGGTTTCCGAGAGTATCTTTATATACTTCATCGGCATAGTCTTTGATTTCTCCAAAAATCACGTCACAGATTTCATCTTCTCTTCCTGAAGGAGAAAAAGTCTCTGTAAGTTTCTTTAGAAAATCCATTATTTCAGCACCTCTTTTCTTCTTGGCTGATACTCAGAAATATTCTTTAATACACAGTTTAAAAGTCTTACATAACTTTCTATATCACGCATATCTCCTACACTTACGGGAGAATGGATATATCTTAAGGGAAGTGAAATAACGCTTGTCTCACATCCTGATGCACCATATGCGATAGCACCTGCATCGTTTCCTCCTGCATGAGTTCTCTTTATCTGATATGGTATATCATTTTCTTTTGCAAGGTTCATAATGAATACGTTAAGGTTTCTGTTTGACACAGAGGCTCCGTCCATTATGGATATGGATGGTCCTTCTCCCTGATTGGTAACGGTTGTGTGTTCTTTTGAAAAAGGAACATCTGCCGCATTTGTACCTTCCAGTACAATACACAAATCCGCCTTTATTCTGTGAGAAAGCACTCTTGCACCTCTTAAGCCTACTTCTTCCTGAACGCTGAAAGAAAACACAATGTCCTCTTTGTACTCGTCTTTGATTGCTTCTATGAGAGCATAACAACCTATTCGGTCATCGAGGGCTTTGGCTTTTATCTTAGTGTTACCAAGCGCACGATACTTTGAATCAAAAGATACGTAGTCACCAAGGGAAACTTTTTTCATAGCAACTTCTTTATCCTTCGCACCGATGTCAATATACATATCCTTTTCTTTGATAACGGTCTTTCTTGATTCCTTTGACTGAAGATGCACGGCTTTTATACCGATTATACCCGGGACTTTGTCTTCGCCTACAAGGACTTTTTTTGAAAGAAGTATTCTGTCGTCTATTCCGCCGACAGTTTTGAACTTCAGAAATCCGTTGTCGCATATTTCCGAAATAATAAATCCCACTTCGTCCATATGAGCACAAACCATTACTTTTTTGCCTGTAGGATTTGTGCCTTTTTTAGTGGCAATCACATTGCCCATTGTATCTACTGTAACACAATCAGTATAAGGCGATATTTTTTCTATGATGAAATCTCTTACAAGGTGCTCGTTTCCTGATACACCCGAAAGGTTGCAAAGAGTTTCTAACATAAAACATCACCTGCCTTGTCTATTGATTTCAAAAACGTGTTTATGGCATAGGAGGTGTGCTTTGCATCTTTGATACATATAACCTCATTTGGAGTATGCATATATCTTAAGGGCACAGAAAACAGCCCACAGGGAATTCCGTCACGGGCAGTCTGTATGCCCCAGGCATTTGTACCTGTATTTCCACCTTCTATTTCAAGTTCATATTTTATTTCAAATTCATCAAGCACATTCCTTATATTCTTAAGGAGTACAGGATGAATATTAGGTCCCATACAAAGCGTACAGAGACCCTCTCCCGTCTTGTAAGTTTCTGGAGATGATGCATCGGGGGTATCCCCGTGAGTAACATCTATCACTATTGCAAAATCAGGATTGATGTCATAAGCCACAGTAGAAGCACCGCTTCCATTGGTCTCCTCCATAGTGGATGCAACAAAGTATATATCATATGGAATATCCACTCCCATAAGACACTCAAATATATCCATTAGAATGGCTACAGAACATCTGTCATCAAGGCTCTTGGAAGATATATAGTCATTCATAAGAAAAGATGTTTCGTTACAAAATGTAACAGTATCACCTATGGATATCAAAGACTTAAGTTCTTCTTTTGTATATCCTGTATCAATAAACATATCTTTTCTTTCGGGTGCTTTGTCCCTTTCGTCATCTGTCATAAGATGAGGAGGTTTGGCGCCGATTACTCCGAATACATCTTCTCTTCCGTGGATTATCACTTCACACCCTGAAAGGATTCTTGTATCTATGCCGCCAATATTTGTAAACTTAACAAAACCCATGTCATCTGTACCTGTCACCATAAGACCTATTTCGTCCATATGGGCTTCTATCATAACAGAACCTGAGTTTTCCTTATTTCCTTTTCTTTTTGCCACAATACTTCCCAGGTTTGAAATATACACATCATCTGTATATCTTTTAAACATTTCGGAAATCACCGATGCAGCATTTCTTTCATCTCCCGACACTGCCGAAAGATTGGAAAGTGTCACTATATCACTTCTGAATTTCACTTTCATCCGCTCCCAATCCCATTACAATAGATTTAAAGAGGTTGCCTCTCTCTTCGAAGTTTTTGAACATATCAAAACTTGTGGATGCAGGACTGAGAAGGATAATATCCCCTTCTCTTCCCATACTCAAAGCAAATTTAACTGCATTCTGATATGTATCAGCCTGCACTATAGGTAATGAATCCTCCTTTGGAAGATTATCAAGAACTGCTTTTTTTATCTTAGAACTTGTGGCTCCTATAAGCACAAGTGCTTTTACATTGTCACAAATTGGCTTTCCGATTTCGTCATAAGGAATTCCTTTGTCTTTGCCACCTGCAATGAGGATGACTTTTTTGTCAAAAGATTTAAGCCCTGCTATTGTCCTTGATGGCGAACTTGCGATAGAATCGTTGTAGAATTTTATCCCTCTGTATTCCCTTACAAATTCAAGTCTGTGCTTAACACCCTCAAAGTTTCTTGCTACAAATCTTATATCCTCTTTGCTTACCATATCATACAAAGCGGTAATTGCCGCAAGGTAATTGTCGATATTATGAACACCCGGCAGTCTGATGTCCGATGCATCCATTATATATTCATCATTGAAATAAATCTTATCATCTTTAAGATAAGCGCCGTTTGGTGATACATTTTTCAGAGAAAACTTATATACTGATCCCCTGGCTTCATCTGCACAAAGGTTTGCTCTTTCGTTTTCCATATTTACTACGAGTTTTCCTTCCTTTGTCTGATGAAGGAAGATGTTTTTCTTTGCATCACAGTATTCATCATAGTCCTTATGATAATCAAGATGATTTGGACTTAAGTTTGTGATGACGCTGATATCGGCACTATATTTCATATTCATAAGTTGAAAACTTGAAAGTTCCACCACAACCACATCTTCGGGAGAAATAGTCTCTGCATTGTGCAAAAGAGGGTTTCCGATATTTCCGCCAATATGGACACCATAGCCTGCTTTGGAAAGAATCTTTGATATAAGTGTGGTGGTAGTTGTCTTTCCGTCAGAACCTGTAACAGCGATAATCTTACAGGGACAAACAGAAAAAAACATTTCCATCTCACTTGTAAGATTGGCACCATTATTTCCCGCAGTTATGAATTCTTCTTTGTCAGGTCTTATACCCGGAGTCTTAAGGATAATATCCACACCGTCAAAATGAGAAAGATAATCCTCTCCAAGATACAACTCCTCTGTATATTCCTTAAAATATGCGAGAAGTTCTTTGTCAAATTTCTCTTCACTCTTGCCGTCACATCCGATGATGACTCCTCCAAGTTCCTTTAAGAATTTCACCATGGGAACATTGCTTACGCCAAGACCCACTACTGCAATTCTTTTATCCTTTATGTAATTTTTAAATAATTCAAATTTGGGATTGTATATAGCCTTTTCCATAAAAGCACCTCTTTATCTTATACAACACTTATAGAGCCACACCTTGATTTCTCCGAAAACAGACATGACTCAAAAATAAAATACCCCACTGTGCCGTATAAGAGAAAATGATTCTAACCTGTCTGTACAGGGTGGATAATTCCATCCTTCTTGCTTATTGTTCCCTTGATAACTATGTCATGGTTTACAGCCACAAAAAGAGCATGGACTCCGTATTAGAAGCGTTGGTTAAATACTATAAATCTCTTTTACGCACACCGCAGGGATTCCGTTAATATTTTACGATTATATTCTATCATAAAAATATTTTCATTTCAATAGTTATTTTATACATTTTGTTGTAAGTTATGCAAAAACAACAACCAAAAAACTTATCAAATGGAGTACATCCTCATTTTGACAAGTTTTGGCTTTTTTTATTCTATTATTATTTCAAGTACATTGTCGTATCCCTTGTGGAATGCTGACATAATAAATTCTGTGATGTTTTCATCAGAAAAGGCATTTATCATTACATCTCTTGTATAATTTGCCTGAAGTATATTGTCTGTGATATTGCAGGAATATTCAGTAATCTTAAGAGGAACATTGTAGCGTAATCCGATTTTGTCATAAAGAGCGGAAAGTTCGCTTATTGTGGTCATTACATTGTCATAATGGGACTGAATACCAAGGGGGTCAAAATCTTCGCCCAGTTTCACAAAATCGTCCAGAAGTTCAAAATACACATCATCAAAACTCGTTTCGCTGTATGGCAAGTCCCGATTTATAAGCAACATTTTTAATATATTCACTTTCTCCTTATATGTATTTGTGTTTTCATCATAATATCCTTTGTCCCCTATAGCATTTAGAATAAATTATACAGGCACCATAAACTTTGATGACATCCCTTTAGGGGCTGTAGTCAAAGTGTGTTCCACACCGTTAATATAGGCTGTGGTAGAATCTCTTATCACTTTTACAGTTATATTATTTCTGGTTACGGGTTTCATCTCACTTACATCCAAAGCCTCACAACTTAAATCTCTGAACAAATCCATAACTGGAACAAAAATCTCTCCATTAATAAGTTGCGGAGCATAATCACCGAAAGTAATACAGAAAAAAACCTTCTCATAATCATTCACCTAAAAAATAAAATCTTAGTTTATTATGCCAAATTTTTACATCGAGGTAAATGATCAATTTGATTATATCGATAATTACGAAACGGAATACAAACAATGAAACTCCCACTTTTTTGAAGGTGGGAGTTTCTACATTATTACTTTCTTTTATTCTGTCTTTTCCGTTTGTAATCTGATGAATTTTTACAAGCCTAATGTTCTTAAATATTCTCTGCTTCTTCTTATTGATTCCAATGGCTCATAGTCAGGATGTGCATCCTGTTCTACGATAAGGTACTCAACACCGATTTCCTCTGCAGATCTGAGGATTGACGGGAAATCCTGCTTTCCTTCGCCAAGAGGTTTAAACTTAAAGCCGTTTTCGTCTCTTGTAGGCTTTTTGGTTTCTTTGCCAGATTCATCAATAAGTGCATACATAGCCGCTTTGACAGTTTTGTCTGCTGTGAAATCCTTAAGATGAAGTACAGGCATATTGCCTTTATATTTTTTGATATATTCTGCAGGGTCATATCCTGCATATTTACACCAGCAGGTATCAACCTGCACAAACATTTCATTATCAGAAAATTCCTTGTGGAATAAATCAAGTAAGAATTCTCCGTTATATGTTTCAAATTCGAATTCGTGATTGTGGTAACCCATCTTCACGCCGATTTTTGAAAGTGCTTTTGCAACAGTTTTGATTTCTTCCACAGTCTTTGGAAATGCTTCTGTATCTGCCTGCTTTTCTCTTGACATCCATGGAATGATAGAATACTTGATGCCCAGTTTTCTCTGAAATTCCACCATTGCTTCCTCATCTTCCAGAAATGCTTCGTATTTCTGATGAACAGATACACATTCAAGGTCATATTTTTTAAGAAGGGCTTTGATCTCATCTGCATCGTGACCGTAGTATCCTGCAAATTCAACCACATCATAACCCATTTCCTTTACTTTTTTAAGTGTACCATCAAAGTCATTCTGCATATCCTCTCTAACGGAATAAAGTTGAAGACCGATTTTGAATTTAGCCATATTATCCTCCAATTATACTTCAGGAATAGTGATTTCTACTTCTTTACCAAGTTCGCTTGATTTAACAATACCGTCAATGATAGCCTGATTGATAATAATCTGATCAATTGGTACAGGTGATGGAGTACCGTTTTTGATAGCATCAAGGAAACTTCTGATCTTTCTGTCAAAGAGTGGTTCGGGAGTTTTCTTCAATGGGATTTCTGTTTCCACCTGATTGCCACCGATTTCCTGATAGAGTTTAAGGGGTGTCTTGAATGTACCGTTCCAGCATTCTGTAGAAGGAACTTTGAGTCCGCCCTTGGTACCAAGGATAAGTGTGTCACCTGATGTATCCATATTCATAGCCCAAGAGATTCTGAAGTCGATGATAAGTCCGCCTTCCATTCTGATGAATGCTGCTGCGAAATCATCAACACCAAACTTGGATGCATATTCAGGATGTGTCGGATAATAGTTAGGATCTTTACCAAAGAAGTCTGACTTATAACCTGTAACTGTAAGTGGCTTCGGATAGCCAACAGCATTAAGTACAAGGTCAAGTGAATAACATCCGATATCACCCAATGCACCGATACCGCCTGTTTTCTTTTCGATAAATGTAGTACCGTATGGTGTAGGAATACCTCTTCTTCTTCCGCCACCTGTCTGGATATAATAGATATCGCCGAGAACACCTGATTCAACAATCTTCTTGATATTTCTCATATTTTCATCAAATCTTGGCTGGAAACCGATAGAAAGAACTTTGCCACTCTTTCTTTCTGCTTTCATAATTTCTATACCCTCTTCTAAAGTCACACAAAGAGGTTTTTCCAAAAGCACATGCACACCATGATTGAGAGCATAAATAGCACATTCAGCATGTGTTGCATTGTATGTACAGATGTTAACTGCATCTACACCTGCATTGTCAATAAGGTCTTTGTGATCTTTGTAGAATTTCACATTTTTGCATTCAGGATAATCAGCCATAAATGCTTCTGCCTTACCAGGGATAAGATCTGCCGCTGCAATTACTTCAACATCAGGCATCTTTACAAGTGATCTCATATGTGCTGCTGCAATCCAGCCTGTACCTATGATACCTACTTTGATCTTTTTGGATGCATCGATTTCTACCACATCATTATTCTCTTTAAACTTATCAAGCATTTCCTGTTCTGTTGCCATTATTATCTCTCCTTCCAAATTCTGTAATCGATTACAATATATACACAAAAACATGTTTTGTAATCGTTTTCAAAACCATTATACCACATCTCTTCCATTTGTCAAGTAGAATATAATACTTTTATTTTCTGATGATTCAAAAGACAAAAAATAAAACAGAGACTGTAATCAACAGTCCCTGTTTTGTTACATCAGAACAGGTTGTATCTGTCGTCTGTTTAATGCAAGTATCAATGTATCCTCAATAAGATTCATCTTTGCCACAAGAGATGTTGGCTTTTTCTCACAGTCATCCTGACCGAAAGGCACAAAGAATACATTCTTGGCATTCATAAGTAGTCCTATATTCTTAAGACTTGCCGATAACCCATCATTGGTAGAAACTGCTATTATAAGAGGATTGTCATTTCTTAAACTTGCTTTTGCCGCCATTGCCACAGTAGAGTCCGTCATTCCAAGAGCGATCTTGGAAATTGTATTGCCTGTACAGGGAGCAATGATAAGTGCATCCAGAATGTTTTTTGGTCCTATGGGTTCTGCATCTTTAATAGTGGTAATTATTTCCCTTGATGATATATCACGGATTTTCTTGATCCACATATCCTTCTCACCGAAACGGGTATCGGTATTAAAACTTATTTCACTCATAATGGGATATATCTCACAACCTGAATTGCGAAGTCTTTCCATCTGTGGAACTACCTTTGAAAAAGTGCAGAAAGACCCCGTCATTGCAAAGCCTATATTAAGCCCTTTGATATCCACTTTTTACACCTCACTAAACCTTATAATTCGTTCAATATATTTACAACTGTATCCTTAATATATACGGCGGCACTCTTAGGTGCACACTTGCCCGGAAGTCCCGGTGCATTTATCACCTTTATGGAATATTTCTCTGCCTCCGATGCATCAAATCCTCCCGGACTTGACGCAAGTTCTATCAGAATACAGTCAGGTTTTATCTTTGCATAACTCGGGGCTTTGAGGATTTTATGAGGAACTGTATTGAAGATAATGTCATAATGCCCTATGCCATAATCAACATTCTTAAGATTTACTCCCTTATATCCCATCGCCTTTATCCAGGTAAGATCAGATTTACTTCTTGCTTCCACATATACATTGGCTCCCATAGACTTAAGGCTATGAGAAAGAAGTTTACCTATCCTTCCGTAACCAAGCACAAGACAATTTGAGGAATGAATGGTATATTCCGTCTCTCTCATTGCAATCTCTATCGCACCTTCAACAGTAGGAACTGCATTCAGTATCATAAGTTCTTCCCTGTCAAAATAGTCTATCGTTTTTATGTCATAGACCTCAGCCATATGAAGAAGTTTGTCATCAAGTTTTGCACCGAGAAAGATTTTGCCTTTTTTCATCATATCAAATAGTGAATAAAAATATATCTTCTCACCAAAAAGAGGTGTATTCAATGTGATATGATCAATGGTAGAAGGAAGACCTGATATTATCACGTCAGAATTTTCTATAGCATCCGATAGATTCTTTCTCACTTCTGTCTTTGGGGAAAAGAGGCTCACATCATCAAATGCATATACAGACACATTGTACCCTTCTTCGCACAAAAGGTTTGCAAGATTTATATTTCTTTTGTCCCCGCCTAATACAAGAATATCCTTATACATCAAACCACTCCCATGCTTTTAGTATATATTATGTATAAAAAGAATTTTTGTGATTAAAGACTTTGACTTTTCGAAATTTTATGATAGAATAAACATATATGTATTTTTGCGAGGTAATGTTATGCGGATTATAGGCATAGATCCCGGGATTGCCATTGTAGGATGGGGCGTAATAGACTATAACGGAAACAAGTTTTCTGTAGTGGATTACGGAGCAATCCTTACTGAGGCTCACACCGAGGTCAAACACAGGCTGAAAATTATATATGATGAACTGACGGAAATTCTTGAGAAATACAAACCTG
The DNA here is from genome assembly GCA_045530725.1 of Clostridia bacterium. GTDB lineage: Bacteria > Bacillota > Clostridia > UMGS1810 > UMGS1810 > SIG435. The sequence continues at coordinate 163,340 of JAZSCT010000020.1, read as the reverse complement.
ATTATATGGCTATAGAAGAACTTTTCTACAACAACAATGCAAAAACCGTCATAAATGTTGCACAGGCAAGAGGGGTTGCTCTCCTTGCAAGTACCAACCAAAAGGTGGAAATATTTGAATACACTCCACCACAGGTAAAAATTGCAGTAACGGGATACGGCAGAGCAGACAAAAAACAAATACAGCAAATGATAAAAATGATACTTAATCTTGAAACAATCCCCAAGCCTGATGACACCGCCGATGCACTTGCCATCGCCATATGTCATGCTCATTCATTCAGGCTCAAGTCATTGGATTACAGAGGATAAAGGAGAAATGAATATGTTCAGTTATATAAAGGGAACTCTTTCATATATCGGATTAAACCACGTTGTAATTGATGTGGGCGGAGTGGGATTTAAGATATACACCTCACAATGCTCCATAAATGACGTGGCAAATCTCTCTGACAAAACAGATGTGACATTTCACACATACCTTTACATCAAAGAAGGAATAATGGATCTGTACGGATTCCATACAAAAGAAGAACTGGAACTTTTTGAAATGCTTATTTCTGTTTCAGGTGTGGGAGCAAAAGGTGCTATTGCAATACTTTCAGTTGCAGGGTATTCAAAGATAAGTGTAAGCATAGTTACAGGGGATTCAAAGTTTCTGTCTCAGGCACAGGGTATTGGATCGAAAACTGCCCAAAGAATCTGTCTTGAACTTAAAGACAAGATAAAAAATGAAGCACTCACTATGCAGGCGGATGAAGGATTTGAAGATGCACCTGTAAATATCGATGCAAGAAAAGAAGCAATCAGCGCTCTTATGGCACTTGGCTATTCAAAGCAAATGTCAGAAAAGGCTGTACTTAAAACTGACACTTCCATTGACAAAGTGGAAGATATCATAAAAGCGGCTCTTAAATCCCTTATGTAAGGAGAAATCATATGGATAACGAAAGAATAATTACCGCAGAACTTACTGACTGCGACTGTGATATAGAAACAAGCCTTCGTCCAAGAAGTATCGATGACTATATCGGACAAAAAAAGACAATAGATAATCTCACGGTATATATCAAAGCCGCCAGAGAAAGAAACGAAGCATTGGATCACGTTTTGCTCTATGGACCTCCAGGACTTGGAAAGACTACCCTTTCAAACATCATCGCAAATGAAATGGGAGTAAATATCCGTATCACATCAGGCCCTGCTATAGAAAAGCCCGGTGACCTTGCGGCAATACTTACAAACCTTTCAGAACATGATGTGCTCTTTATCGACGAAATCCACCGTCTGTCTGCAAGTGTGGAAGAAGTGCTCTACCCTGCTATGGAAGACTTCGCCCTTGATATAATAATCGGAAAAGGCCCTGCTGCAAGAAGTATAAGACTTGACCTTCCGAAATTTACACTTATTGGTGCTACTACAAAGGCAGGCAATATGACCAATCCTCTCCGTGACAGATTTGGCGTAATAGAAAGACTTGAACTTTATTCCACAGAAGAACTTATAGAGATTGTAAACCGTTCAGCGAAGATACTTAATGTAAAAATTACTCCGTCAGGTGCCAAAGAAATAGCATCCCGTTCACGTGGTACACCTAGAATCGCAAACAGACTCTTAAAGAGAGTAAGAGACTTCTCTCAAATACTTTCCGACGGTGTAATCACAGATGAAGTGGCAGATATAGCCCTTTCAAAAATCGAGATTGATAAAATCGGTCTTGACCGTACCGATGCAAATATGATAAAGACAATGATTACCCACTTCGGTGGAGGTCCTGTGGGACTTGATACATTGTCAGCATCCATCGGCGAAGATGCAAATACTATCGAAGACGTGTATGAACCATACCTTCTGCAACTTGGTTTCATAAACAGAACACCAAGAGGAAGAGTGGTTACAAAGGCAGCATACGAACACTTCGGTATAGAGATGCCCAAAAATTAAAGAAATTTTATAATATGCCAGGATTGAAACCGTGGCAAAATAAGTGACAATTTTCAAACGTAAATATATAAGAAAAACACCCCTTGAATGAGATTTCCTCAAATCAAGGGGCGTTTTTTGTAAATTTACTTTTTATTCTTTTTTGGAAGTTCGATTTTTTTCTTATTCTTTGATTCTCTGTATATTACAAATTTTGAACCGATACATTGAACAGGTTCTGCCTTTATCTCTTCACAGATAATACTGCAAGCCTCTCTTGTGTCAAGCATTGCACTCTCCAGTACGTGTACCTTTATAATTTCGTTTGCTTCCAGAGCATCAGAAAGTGTCTTTATAAGGTTATCCTCTATTCCGTTTTTTCCTATCTGATATTTGGCATCAATTGTATTTGCCATTGCTCTTAAGTACGCTCTTTGTTTTCCGGTCATTTCTTATTCCCTTTCATATGGTTTTTGTCTTAATTAAGTATATCACAAAAAAATTTTAAGTCAATAAATTTTTCTGAAAACAAAAAAGGCTTATCACTCAGGAATATCCCGAATGATAAGCCTTCTTCATTTAGTCATATCTTATTATGATAAACTTCTTTCATAAGATTCGATCATCTTTTTAACCATCTGTCCGCCTACAGAACCAGCCTGCTTAGAAGTAAGATCTCCGTTGTAACCTTCCTTGAGATTTACACCAACTTCGCTTGCTGCTTCCATTTTGAATTTGTTCATAGCTTCTTTCTTTTCAGGAACAACAATTTTGTTTTTAGACATTTTCATTTCCTCCTTCCGATTTTACTTTGCATTGAAAATCGGCTTTTCAACAAAACTTATTAATTTCTTATGCACTAATATTCTTGTCATAATAAGAAATAATATGCTTGCTAATTTTTGCAAATTTTGTATTAAAAATGAAATATCATTATATCTTTAAAGTGCTTCAATTTTTGTCCTGATTTCTTCCTCTATCCAGTTTAGCACATTGTATTCTCCAATATATACATCACCAAGAGTCACAAGTGTCTCATTACGTGAAAAGACGTATTCATTATCATTCTTGGTAAAGATAAGTCTGAATTCATCAAGTTTCGGATTGGATGAAAGTATGTTTACACAGAAACTTTCTATCTTTCCCAAAGGGAAATCCGAAACAAATTCTAAAAAGTTTTCAGAAATTCTATACTTTCCTCTTAATATGTATTCATACCCCAAAGACCGCATATCATCTGATAAGTGAGGAAACTCAAATCCTTCACATTCTATCCTTACCAATGTATCTGAATCTGAAAATATACTTACTGTCACACTTTTTGTACCTTTTGTAATGGCACTTTGTACTATATCGGAAATTATGCAGGATAAATCCATAACCTTCTCCTATTTATCATCCATTATTACTTTTTCTATAAGAATCTGGGCATACTTGTCATCAGGTTCTATACATTTGCCGCAGTTTGTACACTTTTCATCAGGATGGATGTCACATACATCACATTCTCCGCAGTTGTCACATTCCTTTTTTTCATCAAGTACACAAAAAAATCTATCCATTTTGTCTGTCTCCAATCACTTTGTCTGCCGCTTTTAAAATAGCCACCTTGGCACTTTCATATGTAAGTCCGCCCTGATAATATGCTACAAATGGCTCTCTTATAGGACCGTCTGCAGATATTTCAATGGATGAACCCTGTACAAATGCACCTGCCGCCATAATTACTTCATTTTCATATCCGGGCATATCCCATGGCATAGGTACCACGAAACTGTCTATAGGCGAGCCTGACTGTATTCCCTGACAGAATGAAACAAGGTTTTCTTTATTTCCAAACTTAACCGCCTGAATGATATCCGTTCTCTTCTTATCAATTCCGGGCATTATATCAAAACCAAGAAGTGAGAAAATACACCCGCAATAAATAGCCGCTTTTACTGCCTGACATACAATGTGAGGAGCCATAAAGAAACCCTGATACATATATCTGTTTTCGCCAAGTGTAGCACCACATTCTGCACCGATTCCCGGACAGGTCACTCTGTATGAAACCTTTTCTATACATTCTTTTCTGCCTGCTATGTAGCCACCGGTTTTGGCAAGTCCGCCACCGGGATTCTTGATAAGAGATCCTACGATAAGATCTGCTCCCACCTGAGTAGGTTCTCTTTCTTCAACAAACTCACCGTAGCAGTTATCCACTATGCAGATAATATCACTTCTGATATCCTTTACGCATTTAATAATCTTTCCTATTTCATCTACAGAAAACGACTCTCTCCATGCATATCCTCGTGAACGCTGGATGGCAACGGCTTTTACGCTATCGTCTATTGCATTTTTAATTCCTTCGTAATCAGGCTTATTGTCCTTTAGTGCTACTTCTTTATAATTAACACCAAATTCCCTGAGTGAACCGTTATTCTCTCCTCTGATGCCGATTACTTCCTCAAGAGTGTCATAAGGTCTCCCTGTAACTGCCACGAGAGTATCTCCCGGTCTTAATACACCGAAAAGACAGGATGCTATAGCGTGAGTGCCGTTTACAATGGTCTGTCTTACCAACGCCGCTTCAGCACCGAAAACTTCTGCATAGACCTTATCAAGAGTGTCTCTTCCAAGATCGTCATATCCGTAACCTGTACTTGTCATAAAATGCTGTTCGGAAATATTGTTGTTCATAAAAGCCTTAAGAACTTTCATCTGATTGAACTCTGCGATTTTTTCTGCTCTGATAAATGCATCCTTTGCCATATCCTCAGCCTTTTCGCCAAGGAGTGTAGCAGAAGATGAGATGCCGAAATTATTCATATAAAATTCTTTTGTATTCATTGATAAATTCCTTTCAAGATAGTCTTATACTTCCATAATGACAGGAAGAATCATAGGCTTTCTCTTAGTCTTTTTGAAAATATGATCGGATATAGCCGCTTTCATATTATTCTTGAGAGTTGACCAGTCGTGGATATGTTTTTTCTTACAAAGTGCAAGGCTTTCCTTAGCGATGGCTTCAATCTCTATCATAAGGTCTTCTGACTCTCTCACATATACAAACCCTCTTGAGATAATTGCAGGACCTGAAAGCACATCACCTGTTTTGGCACAGAGTGTTGCAGTAACTACTATAAGTCCGTCCTGTGCAAGATGCTTTCTGTCACGAAGGACGATATTTCCCACATCTCCTACTCCGAGACCGTCTATGAGAGTTTTGCCCGATGGGACAACACCGTTTAGTTTGGCTTCTGTCTTGGATATCTCAAGAACCTTACCGTTGTCCATTATAAACACATTTTTCTTACCTACACCCATAAGTGTACCAAGTTCCGCATGGATCTTAAGATGTCTGAATTCTCCGTGTACGGGGATAAAATACTTTGGTTTTGTAAGTGCAAGGATCATCTTGAGTTCGTCCTGACAGGCGTGACCTGATACGTGTATATCTGCACCCTTGTCGTATATTACTTCTGCACCTTTTTTGAAAAGTTCGTTTACAACATTGGAAACAAGTCTTTCATTTCCCGGGATAGGGTTTGCCGATACCACAATAAGGTCGTCCTTTGTGATTTCTACCTTTCTGTGATCAGAAAATGCCATTCTGTAAAGAGCACTCATGGGCTCACCCTGTGAGCCTGTAGTCATAATCACAAGTTGACTTGGTTTGTATTTTTTGATATCGTCAATATTGATAAGCACTCCTGAGGGTACCTTTGTATATCCGAGATTTACTGCTACTTCAAGTACATTCAGCATACTTCTTCCCGATACTGCAACCTTTCTGTTGCATTTGTGAGCGGCATTTATTATCTGCTGAACTCTATGAACGTTGGATGCAAAAGTGGCAATGATGATTCTCTTCTTGGTAGAAGAAAACACATTGTCAAGAGTAAGTCCCACATTTCTTTCTGACTGTGAAACTCCAGGTCTTTCCACATTTGTAGAATCGCTCATAAGAGCAAGTACACCTTCTTTGCCAAGTTCACCAAACCTTGTAAGATCTATCATTTCCCCCTGAATAGGTGTGATATCCACCTTGAAGTCACCGGTATGGACGATATTTCCCACCGGAGTCTTTATGCAATATGCAAGTGAATCTGCTATTGAATGATTTGTACGGATTGCTTCCACCTGGAAACATCCTACTCTGAACACATCCCCTGCAGAAATTCTGGTCATTTTCACCTTGGAAAGAATACCATGCTCCTTAAGTTTGTTCTGTACAAGCCCAAGAGTAAGGTTTGTACCGTAGATTGGCATATTGTACTCTGAGAGAAGATATGGAATGGCTCCTATATGATCTTCGTGTCCGTGAGTGATAACAAGACCTCTTAACTTGTCTTTGTTTTTTTCAAGATATGAAAAATCGGGTATAACGAAATCAATCCCAGGCATCTGTTCGTCAGGGAATGCCATTCCGCAATCCAGTACCATTATATCGTTTCCGTATTCGAATACTGTCATATTCTTTCCGATTTCATTAAGTCCGCCAAGCGGTATTATTTTTAGTTTTGATTTTCTTGCCACAAATTTACCTCCTTTTATGTTAAGCACAAAGGAAATAAGACCTATATGTAAATATAAGCCGAAATCCTTTGTTTATTAAATTGTTTCCGCACAAAAATTAAAAACAAAACTTGTTGGCACAAAGCCAATTTATCCGCACAACGGGGCTATACCCCAAAACAATTATTAATATTATATCACACTTTTTTGATAAAATAAACCCCTTTTTTTATTTTTTTAATAGCCTTGTCTTATCAACTCTTCTGTTATCTTACGAAAAACACGTCCTGCATTATATCCTGACTTACCGTCTTCAAGAAAAACTGCAATGGAATAACGGGGCTTTTCCATCGGGAAAAATCCTACAAACCACCCGTGTGTCATAGTGCTGTTTTCCTTTTGCCATCCTGTTTCCGCGCTACCGGTCTTTGCACAGACTTCAGTTTCTTCCACATTATAATCCTTACCTGTCCCATAAAGCATTACACTTCGCATCATCTTTTTGATTTGTTGAGCGGTTTTCTTAGATATAACAGTTTTCTCCGTATAATTTCGAAAATCCTTTTTGAGAACTCCATCACTTCCTACAATACCTGTCACAAGGTAAGCCTTCTTCATCACTCCCTCATTTGCAATGATATTTGCCATATTTACCGCCTGAACGGGAGTCATAAGAAGATTTCCCTGACCTATGGATATATTTGCGATCTGATTCGGCAATGTATTGGAAAGTATATGACATTTGCCGCTGCTTTCCCAGTCTAAGTCGAGAATCTTTTCACCTAAGGAAAAATCTTTCATAGTATTATATATGTTTTTTATGCCAATCATATTTCCAAGTTCATAAAAATATACATTACAGGATTTGGCAAAGGCTTCTTCCATATTAACTGTTCCGTGACCATCTTTTTTGTGACAGGGAAAATCCACCCCGTCTATATTGACAGATCCCTTACATTCTGTTTGAAATCCCACATCACAAATGCCGTATTCCAATGCAGCCGCAACAGTAATAATCTTAATTATGCTCCCTGCATCAAAGGAGGAAGTACTTCTGTCTATAAGTTCTCCGTAAGATGAATCAAGATAATCCTTTACATTGTTCTGATCGAAATTGCCTCTGCTTGTAAGAGCCAACGGTGAAAATGAGTAAGAATCCATTATGCACACCGATCCGTTAAGACCTGTCTTTTCAAGTTCCTGTTCAGCAATTTTCTGTATATGATAATCAATGGACAAAAGCAGAGAATCGTCTTTTGTCAGTTTTTCTTCATATCCTTTATTCAAAAAATCATAAATGGGCTTTCCCCTACCGTCATTTGATGAATTAAGATACACTCCTCCTGAATCTGAAAGCACCTCATCATACATTTCTTCAAGACCGCCCGATCCTTTATCGTCAGAGGTAATACTTCCTGTGATATGCCTTAAAAGGCTCATAGAATCATACCTTTTCGCCACAGGGAAACTTCCATTGGGCGTATCTATATTTTCTGTGCGGCTATCCACGAAACTTATCATATTTCTGTCATAGATTTTGCCCCGCACATTCTTTATAATATGAGAATTTTTCCTCTGACTGACTGCTTTTTGCATATAGTTTCTGCCGTGAATAGTTATCACATTAAAAACCGAAACCATACATACAAAAAGCAGAAGTTCTGTAATCACAAGAAGTCGTTTTAATATCTTGCGGTTCATTTTTATCACCTGTTTAAGTATTTGCAAAATATGGAATTATATTCAGTCACAAGGTAATAAAACTACGAATATAATAAAAGGGGTGATTGTATGCTTCGGAAGTTTTCCTTTCCATCTGTATCAAAAAAATACCTTGTCATTGCCACGACAATATTTGTCATTATATACATATTGAAACTGTATTTCTGTACTATGCGACCAATGATCTTAAGGGTGGCACAGACAAGAATGGAATACATATCAAACAAGGTCATAAACAAAGCGGTGGGAAATGTCCTTAGAAATAACGATATAAAGTATTCGGACATTGTGATAATGCAGAAAGATACCGAAGAACACGTATCATCCATAAGTATAGACTTCGTAAAAATGAACAAAATCAAATCTGATCTTGTACTTGAAATACTCGAACAACTTAACGATACTCATTATACGGATATTGCAATTCCATTGGGAAACTTCCTGGAACTGGAATTTCTTATGGGAATGGGACCGAAAATTCCATTCAGAATAATTCCTCACGGAACTGTGTATGTAGATTATCGTGATGAATTCAAAAGTATGGGAATAAATCAGACCTGTCATGAGGTGTATCTGGATATAAATACCAAGGTAAGCGGTGTGATGCCAGGATTTAAAACAAGTTCAGATATAGAAACCTCAATTATAGCGGCTCATACGGTGATTGTTGGAGATGTGCCGGAAACATATACAGGAGTCAATGAAATAGAAGGAACTATAGAGGACTATGTTCTTGATATAATCGAGTAGAGGGGTAAAATTTGTCCTGAACACAAAAAGGCAAGGGGTAAATATGATGTATCTGTTTTAAATTTTGCAGTTCTGTATCATTTTTGTGTAGAAAATCTTGTCCGATACAAGATTTTCTTTGTTTTTGTGCCTTTTTGTTATGCGTAAACTTTTGCCTTCTTTTTCTTTCATTCTTTTTGCGGCTCTGTGGCATATTACATAATTCCAGCCCAAATTGGTATTAAGTACCTTCATAAATTCTTTGGCGGAATTTTCGAAGATTTTCATATCAAGTTCCTGGTCAGCCGCATTGAGAACGATTGTATCAAAAAACACACCTTTTTTGTCAAAGAAATCAAACAATTCATCAACGCTTTTTTCGTCTATAGAAAAATGCTTGTTCAAAGAATCAATAGCGCATCCTTCGATATACACATCAGGAAATTTATTTCTGTAACTTTCCTCTGCGATTTTTACCTTTTCGTTTACCTTACCCCCAAGATTTCAAAGATAAAACAGGGATCACACCCAAAGAATACAGAAAAAAGAGACTGGAAGAATTTCTCCTTCAAATGCAAAATGGACTGCCATATATGATTGGCAGTCCATTTCATTTATATTCTGTATTTAGTTTTGATTCTTCTTATTATTTCTATCATAGGCTCTGATAAGAAATAAAGGAAAAATGCCGTCGATACACCAAGTACCACATTAAGATGGAATCCCATTATCCACGAAGATACTATCATATCCCACTCAGGATAAGGATTCATCATAAGTACAGATGCAGGGTCCATTATCCCACCGTATAAAACAACCGAAGAAAAAAATCCGAATACAGAAAGGGATATTCTGTTGCTTTTTATGATACCTTTTGAAAAGAGAATTCCCGATACAAATCCCACTATACCGAATCCGAACATCTGCCAGGGTGTCCATACACCGTGAAGGAAATAAAAATTGGATACAAATGCACTCAAACTTCCCACAAGGAATCCTGCCTCTGCACCAAAACACACTCCTGCGATTATGATTATTGCAAGTATAGGTTTGAACTGCGGCACAGCATAAAAGGCTATTCTTCCTGCGACTGCCATAGCGCAAAGCACACTTATAATGATAAGTTCTCTTACAGAAGATTTCTTGCCTTCATACATCACAAAGAAAGGTATCATTATCTCAAGTATTATCATAAGGCTTATGAAATAGTACTTTCTGTCATTGAGTTTATATACTCCGAAAAGAATTGTAAGAGGCACAAGGATAAGAGTGATAAAGGTGGCTATAACTGTTCTTTTGGAAAGTTTCTTTATATGTGTCTCCTTTATTCCGGCTACATCAGATTTTCTTCTGGGAAGAAAGAAAAATACACTTAATCCCACAAGTAGTATTGTAAGTATCTGCATAAGTGAATCACTTATTTCATATCCGTAAAAATCCACCGATGAATTCATATAAAAGAAAATACAGGCAAATATAACACCCAGAATCGGTCTTATATATGAGGGATGATGTTTTTTCTTTTGTTCTTTTTCAGTTGGATTATGTATCGGTTTTTCTTCTGATGAAGTATCCAAAAATGTTTTTTCTTCTTTTCCCCCGATAAGTCTTATAAGGTCTTTTACCAGTACAGTTTCTTTTATTACGCCTCTTGTCATTCTCACACATGCGGTGGTATAAAAGATATTATTCTTAAAGAATGTATCTGCACTTCCCACCGAATCTGCGGCTCCGTCAAACATAAGAGCACATCTGTCAGAATATTCTGCACAAAACTCCACATCATGAGAAACCATTATGATGGTTTTGCCCGAACGTTTAAGGTATTGAAGTATCGATGCAAAGTGTCTTTTGAAATGGGCATCCATTCCCTTTGTAGGTTCATCAAGAAGGATAAGTGACGGAGACTTGATAAGAATCTTACCTATTGCCGCCCTTTGTATCTCACCACCTGAAAGATCGTTTGGATGACGATACAGAAGGTGGGATATATCAAGAGTTTTTGCTATAGATTCTATCTTTTGTCTTTTATCATTATCATGGGTATTTTCATCACTTAACATATCCATATAGTCAAGGTACAATGTGTTTTTTGCAAACATACATCTAACATTCTGACTAAGTACACCGATAAGTCCTGAATATAGATTCTTACTCTTTATATTTTCGCCATCTATGAGGATTTTTCCTCTGTGAGGAGTGTTTATTCCTGATATAAGTGACAAAAGGGTACTTTTACCTGAACCATTTGCACCAAGAATAGAAAAAATCTCCCCTTTGTATATACTGAGATTAAGATTCTTTATCACATCATCAGAGTTTTTGTCATATCTGAAATACACATCTTTTATCTCAATGATTTTGTCTTTTGGAGTATCAATCTCTTTATCCTTTGTGATTCTGGTATCTGTTATATTAAGTTGGGATATCCACTCTCTTCCTTCCCTCACACTTACGGGACAAAAATGAGAAGATTCTACAGAAGAATACACTCTCATGGCTGTAGGCATAGCCATAAGCATAGGGTGATCCTTTTCTTTGAGAATTTTCTGAACCGCTTGTACTTTGTCAAAGGCGACAATCTCCCCCTTATCAATGACCATAAGTCTGTCTGACATAGGGACAGCATTTTCAAGGCGGTGTTCCGAAAGGATTATGGTGGTTCCCAGTTCTCTGTTTATCTTAAGTACCGCATCAAGAAAGTCCTCTGCGCTTACGGGATCAAGCATGGCGGTAGGTTCATCAAGAATCAGTACATCGGGATTCATAACCATTACAGAAGCAAGATTTACAAGTTGCTTCTGTCCGCCCGAAAGATCATTCACATTCTCAAAAAAGATTCCGTTAAGTCCGAAAAAGGACGACATTTCTGCAACTCTTGTACGTATTTCGCTATTTATTACACCGAGACTTTCAAGTCCGAAAGAAAGTTCGTGCCACACCTTGTCGGTAACAATCTGACTGTCAGGGTCCTGCATTACAAATCCGATTTTTGCACATTGCTCCCTCTGGTCTGTATCATTAATATCCTTTGATTCAAACTCTATTGTACCATTAATTTCTCCTTCAGGAGATATCAAAGGCTTAAGAAGTCTTAAGAGGGTGGTTTTTCCCGAACCTGAAGTTCCGCATACTGTTACAAATTCCCCTTTGTGTATATCAAAGGACATACCTTTGAGTGCATATGAATTCTCATTGGGATATTTAAAATTTAATTCTCTGATTTTGTAACATTCCATCTTATCACCTCCACTATTTCAACTAAAACGGGCGTTATAAGCAACATAAAATAGGATACAAATACACTTATTTCAAAATACCCCATCTTATTCCATACCAGAGAAGGAAAAAACCTCATTTCCATTCCGCCATAAACACCTGATATGATTATATACAAACCAAGCAATAAAATATATACAAGAGTACATATATCACGCTTGTCCATTCTGTATAATGAAAAGGACGTCCTTCCCTTAAGACCGTATCCGCGGGATCTCATGGAATCTGCAGTATCCATAGAGTTTTCAAATGCCCATCCGAACATTATACCCATTATGGAAACTGCATTTTTCATACGTATGAAAAGCCTTTTATCATCAAGACCCTTGCCGAGGGTTTTCTGAGTATTTGCCACTTCCTTTATCTTTCGTGCAAACTGAGGTACAAATCTTATGACCATAGAAAGTATAAGAGAAAACTTGGGCAGTATTTTTCCGAAAAGATATACAAATTTGTCTGTAGTCATAACTACGTTGAATCCTGAAAAAAAGCACATAACCCCAATCACCATAAATGATGCGCATATCCCATAAAAAACCGACTCAAATGTGAGAGGATTTCCCCAGGGAAAATATCCAAGTATGGTTACGCCCTGATGATTGAACAATGGATTTATAAGTGCCGTCAATGCTACAAAGGGAAGAATGATTCTGAAACTTCCAAGTGCCTTTCTCCCCTTCGCCACAAACATATAGGAAATCGAACAAAAAAGAGATATACCAAGGCTTACAGGGTGCATAAACACACATCCGAATCCTATAGCAAATACAAAATATATTAAATTTATAAAAGGATGAAACTTTTTAAATTCGTTCATTGTCATATCACCTTTGTTTTGAAAATCTGTTTCCCACATCTTCGCCAAGATTACAGGTGTATTTCCACTCTATACGATCATTATCATTCACTTTGTATCCCGAGCATCCATAATTCGGAAAAATACCGTTTACACAGTACATCCATCCCGAAAGATCACCGCAGTCAAATTCGTAGATATTGGATATTCCTTCCACATACACACTTGAATACATAGGATTGTCGGTAAACTCAAAGTGGATTTTGTTTCTCTTAAGCACTCTGTGAGTTATGGAAAACACACTTTCCCCTTCATAAAACTCTGCCTTTGTTTCAGGAAGAATAATTCCCTTTTGGGGAAGAATTTCAAGTTTGTCTTTGTTAAAAAAATCAAGATTTGAATAAATTGTATCACATACTACAGAAATATAGCAAATGTTTTCATCAGATTCCTTTTCAGAGTCCGTCATTTCTTCCGATGGTTCTACCATATCAGGTGATTTGGATGGTATTTCTTCTTTTCTCAAAGAAGTATTTTTATCATAAGTTATCTCTTCAGTATTTTCAATAATCTTCTCTTTGATATGAGGTTCTTCTGTATTGTCTTCATAATTTTCAGAATCTTTATGAACCGATTCCTTCTTTGTATCCCTTGTAAGGATATATGATGTTTCTTTTTTGTCCTGATATTTATATCCCGGAGCATTTCCGCCAAAGAGAAAAGTTACTGCAAGTACAATTAATATCAGAATAAAGACAACAACTGTCTTCAGATTGAATTTCATATTTTTCATTTTTATCTATCCTTCTTAAGACTCTTTGTAAGGTTTGAGAGAATGTTGCACACTTCTCCTCTCAATGTATCATCCTTGGGTCTTATATCCCCTTTACTTACAGGCATAATCCCATATCCTGACAGATACATCACATCTGCAAATGCCCAGGAGGAAATGTCTTCATATTCATAGAGTCTCATATTGAAATCCTTTTCATCAAACTTATGTCCCATATAACTTATATACCTTGATACAAATACTGCAGTCTGCTCATTTGTAACGAAATCATAAGGACAAAACATATCCTCAGATACACCTTTTACTATGCCTGAATCGTATGCCCACATTACGCTATTATAAAACCATTGGGACTTTTCTACATCCAGAAACGACACATCTGAGGAAGTTTTTTTATCAGGTGTCATTCTATACAGAAACTCAACAAATTCCGCTCTTGTGACCTTATTTAATGGTTTGAATTCATTGTCACTTACGCCTTTTACAATTCCCGAATTATACATTTGTTCGATTGCATCTTTATATGGAGAATCTTCAATATCTTCAAAGACTTTCTCAACATTAACAATAGCAGTTTCATTACTTTTGTCAGAGGTCTTTTCTGAAAGAATTTCATTTATCTTTTTGATTGCATCGGAAAAAATAACCTCAAACTGATTTTCATCTTCGGATTCATATAATTTGTCATATGTTTCATCATATAACTCTGTTATACGACCATACAGATTTTCGTCATCTGTTTCTAATTCTGAAATATATCCGCTAAGCCTATCGGCAATTTCTGTTCTTTTTACATTCATTTCATCTACCAACGAATAGTAGTCATAATCATCTGTTTTTCCCACAGAGAAAAGATATCCTGAATCATTTTTGTAGTATATATTCCCCTCCATGTCGCACACAAGAGAACATACACAGTACCCGCTCATAAGAGGTGTGGGAAGATACAGATCACTTCCTTTTACAGAAATATTTCCCGAGGGGTTATTTACCTCTATAACATATATTCCGCCCGGTTCTCTGTTACAGGTAAGATACAGATAGAGTTTATTAAAATCATTTTCGTAAGAAACACTCAGAAGTGCACTTGTCTGTACATATCCCGGCACACTTTCACGGTGTATAACCTTCATCTCATCTTCCGACACATCAATAAGCACATAACTGTGCCCCTCTTCTGAAAACTGTCCCTCACCGCACACTCCTGAGAATCCGATGTTGTTATGTACAATAGGTGTGGATGTGGTCATATTGCCCACATTTATATAACTGTGGCTTAGATGGTCAAAAGTTCCGTCGGGATTTACCGCTACCCTGTGAAAATCTCCGCACTTGGATGAAAAATAAAGATATGACGAACCGATATCATAACTTACAGATGAACGGATATCTCCTTTTATATCTGAAATACAGTCAATAATGCTTCCCTCTTCAACGTTTACAGAATACAGTTTCGATCCAATATTATCGTATCCCTTTTTGCCATCATCAGAGCCGAACACCACATATCCCTCACCGCAGTATGCACCTGCCCAGTAGAATCCTCCCATATGAGATATTTCCCACAAAGGTTCTTTGGTCTCGGTTTGTTGGAATGGGTCTTCATCAGTCACATCTATGCAATAATACTTACCTTCTTTGTTTTCTCCCAACCAACTGCCCGAAAAAACATAGCCGTCTTTGTATGATACAGGACTCAATGACTGTCCGCCAAGTTCCATACTTACCCAAAGGCTTTCCAGATTGTCAGCCCTCAGCGCCTGAATACGACCTTTTGATATAGGAACAAAAATCATTCCTCCGCCGTATGTAACGGGATTCAGAGCATATCCTATTTCACCTTCAAGAGGGTCACTTACAATCAGTTCCTCTCCTGTATATCTGTCAAGAATAAGGATTCTGTCTCCTTTGGCAATATACAGATTGTCATTTACTATTATAGGTGGTGTAATAGCCTCTTTGTAGGAAAATGAATGCTTTTTTGCCCATTTAAGTTCCATTTCCCCATTATTTCTGGGTGTCTGTGAATAAGTGATTCCCATATTTTCATCATTTGAACGAAAATTTACCCAGTCGCCTGTATAATCAGGCAAAGGTTTCACTTCAATTATTTCTTCTGTTGTTTCATTATTTATATTATCTTCCCCTATATCATCTGCATTCACAGAAATAAGGCTGAAAAGAATTGCAACTATAAGAACAATGCTTGTTATTTTTTTCATATCTTCACCTACTCAATTCTGGTTTTTGAAAAAACCGGCATAAGTCGTGAATTGATAAGATGCACATAGGTTTCGCCCTGATTATCTTCACAGAACATACCATAGTCAATGGAATATCCTGACCTGATATCTTCATATGATATCGCCTTACTCTGAATGTTAAGGAGTTTGCCTTCATTGTAACATGTAAAAATAAGTCTTAAATCTTCCCCGTTTAATGATACAGGATTTATTCTGATTGTTTTTTCTAAAGAATTTATTTCTATGTTGCATTCTGTCCTTTTTTTCTTTACTGTAAATGTATAAACCGTACCGCCTGAAGATGTATTCATACTGTTATAGTAATCCAATCCGCAACAAACAGATATTACATCCCCTTCTTTTACGCCAATGTATGAATTTTTGCTGCACAAACCAAGGGAATCGGGAATTGTTCCGCTTTTTAACCCTGAAATAATATCTTCATAATCCTTTTCATTTTCCACAGAATAAACCCCATTATCGCAGGATATATTCGCATTTTTATAAATTCTCACCTGATAATTTTTGTTTTCTGCTGAGGGGGTGATTTTTATTTTGTCAATATAAGTAGGCAAAATAAGATTGTATTCAAGGATGTTTTTGTCAAATGTTTTATCAGAAATACCGCTTGAAAAATCTATACAATTCAGAAGTGTGGATGAATTTGACCAGTCACTTCCCACATCGGTTCCAAAATCATTTGAATATACAAATGAAATAACATCATTTTCTTTCAAATAGAATTCACCTATTCCGCAGTTTACAAACCAGTCATTGATTTTCAGCATCCAACCGCTGTACATGGAACTCTCCATTGCTTCCACTCCGCCGATTTCTGTAACATAGTTATCTTCAAATCCTGTAGATGATATATTATTTTGTTCAAAGGCTTTTTTAACAATATCCACTACCTTGTCTCCTAAATTAAATTCCACCTTATACATATCAAGGAGCATACCATCCCACTTTGCACCCTGGCTCTTAGGATACACGGTATTTTCTACTGATACATAAGCATACAGAGGATTTTGGGTATCAAACGCATATGATACACACATAGTACCAAAAAGCAACATAACCGACATTACTAAACTCAATAACCTTTTCATAACTTTTCTCCTTTTTTTTACACAGTAAAAGAAAAGGGATATGAAGATACTTCAAAAAAAATTGCGACAGCCCAAAGGCTATCGCAACTGAATTTATGCGTATCACATCCGAATGCACGGAATAGTAACTTGTATAGAAAATCTATTTTGCAAAGCAACATCAATGCAGGTCTTCCGGCTTATACCAATCCGTCGAAACGGTAAATTCTGTTCTGCCTTCTCAGTTTCCCAATGACTGACTTTCGTCAACGAACAAAATCCGGTAATACGGCGACAGTTATCGCGCAGGCGTCTCACCTGCTTCCCTTTTCACCGGATATGGCATTTAAGCCATACCCGACACACTGTGTGAATATTCAATTTTTTGTTAACTTATAATACCATATCCGCAAAAAAATGTCAACAAAGAGCACGCATTTTGTTTTTCTATACCAGAAGTACAACCAATGGTATGGACACTATTGACAGAAGGGTACTTACAGACACAATTTCCGAGCCGAATGTGGCATCAAGACCGTAATTTGATGCAAAGAGGCTTGTAACTGCCGCCGCAGGACATCCTGCCGCGATAAGTATAGCCTTACCTGCAATATCATTAATTGGAAATACCATCATTATAAGCCATGTGATTACAGGTATAATAAAAAGTCTCATCAATACTGCAAGATGAAGAAGTTTGTTTTTGAAAGTTTCAGACAGTTTGATTTTTGTAAGATATGTACCAAGAACTATCATACTGAGCGGTGTATTCATAGCCGCAAGGTTATCTACGCAATCAGAAATAAGTGGCGGAAGAGAAATTCCGAACACAAAAAGTGAAATGGCGATTACCGAACCTATGATTCCCGGATTTATGAATATACTCTTAAGAGACAGGTCTTTTTTGTTTTCTGTAAGGGTATATACTCCCAATGTCCAGTATATGATTGTAAATGTTGCAAGATATGATGAGCCATAGAATACCCCTTCCGATCCAAGTGATGCAGAAAGAAGGGGAATAGCCATAAAGCCGCAGTTTGAATATACTGCTCCGAATCGGGCTACACGGTACCTCAATGTATCTTCTTTTCTGAATACCATCATACACAAAAGAATCGCCACAATATGAAGTATTACAGTAAGAATTGCACCCATTACAAGTTCTTTTGCAAGTCTTAGCTCGAAGGGTCTCTGATATGCATTGATTAAAACCGCAGGAGTAACTGCCATAAGAAGAATATTTGTAAAGAATTTTGCTCCGGTATCATTTATCTTGTCAAATTTCGCCAGTACAAACCCAACACCCATAAGCAAAAACATTACTGCAACTTGTTTTGCAACTATTAAACTTAACATCTTTTTCCTCCTATGCGTATATAATCATTGAAGAAAATGGCTCTATGGCAAGATCTGAAAGATTGACTTCTTTGTCAGTAAGTAAATCCACGCCCTGACAATTATCCACATACACATTGACCTTTTCTTCACCTATATTTATCGCAAAGAATATACTGTGGTCCTCAAATGTTCTTTTAAACACCATATATTTATTGTTGAGCACACATTTGGAATAGTCCCCATATGACAAAACCATATTCTGAGATCGTATAGAAGAAAGTTTCTTTATATGTTCCGAAAGTTCAGGGCATTTATCCCTGTCTATATCATCTATGAAAGGTCTTAAGTTATAATCACCGTCTGACTTATCCCCCTCAACACCGAATTCAGATCCGTAATATATGCAGGGCATACCGGGGATAGTAAATAAAAGAGAATACAGATTTAATATATTTCTCTTATCCGAAACAGCAGTATAAGATCTTATCACATCGTGATTGTCAACGAAATTCAGAAGATGCTTACCTCTCATAAGTGCCCAGTCAACTGATGAAAACAGTCTTGTAAGAGAATACTCTATTTCAAAAAGATTGCTGGTATTTATACTTGAAACCATACCCTTGAAACATTCATAGCCTGTGATTGAATCAAGTTTGTCAGGACTGATATGCTGACTGAAATTCTGACAGTGTATTACTTCTCCCACAAGGAAAAAGTCAGGTTTCAGTTTGGAAGTTTCTTCTCTTAAGTATCTTAAGAACCACTCAGGAAGAAGATAACACACATCAAGTCTCAATCCGTCTATATCAAATTCATTTATATAATACTTAATTGCATCGGTAATATGCTTAAGGCAATCAGGATTTGAAAGATTGAGTTTCACAAGTTCCTGATGTCCTTCCCAACCCTCATAGCCAAACCCGTCATTATACGAAGAATTGCCGTCAAACCACACATTAAACCAGTCTCTGTACAAAGATGATTCACGGTTTGACTTCACATCTTCAAATGCAAAAAATTTTCTTCCCACGTGGTTGAATACACCATCAAGAACAACTTTTATATCATTTGAGTGTAGTTTATGAACAAGTGCCTTAAATTCTTCATTTGTTCCAAGTCTGGAATCCACTTTGAAAAAATCCACCGTATCATATCCGTGCCTTTCGCTTTCGAAAAGAGGATTAAAAAGAAGTGCACCAACTCCAAGTTCCTTCATATGAGGAATATAATCTTCTATTTTTTCTAATCTATGGTGGAGGGTATAGTCATTTTCTCTTTCGCAACCACAAAATCCCAAAGGATATATCTGATAAAAAACTCTTTCTTCAAACCACATAAAAAGCCTCCTGAATATTATTGTTTGTTTGAATCTATGGAAATTATTTTTATTGTTTTATTATTCTGCAAAAACTTAATTTCATAATCAGCGAATGTCATACCATATACACGGCTATCATCGTTTATGTATCTTGGACAGGGATTGAGGGAAAGTATGTCAATGATATTTGTCATATCTTCTTTTCTGACATTATCCATGACACTTTCGTCATATACCACAGGATATCTGTCCTCTTTGTGTGCTTCTGAAAAACTCCCTCTTGCATCCATAATACAATCAGCATATGGAATATATGGTTTGATATCATATACAGGTGTACCGTCTGCCATATCTGCACCTGATACATAGATTACAGGTGAGTCTTTTTCATCATAAGATATCTTCTCTATCTTCACACAACTCAGCCCTATAGAGTTTGGTCTGTTGGGAGAACGTGTGGCAAACACCCCCACTCTCTTATTTCCACCGAGAACGGGAGGTCTTACTGTAGGTGACCAGGACTCTTTTTTAAAAAGACTGAAATCCCATATAACCCACAAATGCGAAAACTCTTCCAGACCCAAAAAAGCCTCTTTCACCCTATAATCTTTCCTGAAAACTATTCTTGATATTACATCGGAAATCAGCCCTGATTGTCTGGGAATGCCAAACTTTTCTTTATAGTCATTGTGAATATCAGCGATTATATCCATAGTATCATCCGTTTCAAAAATTTCTTTATTTAACAATCGGGACTGCAAAAACTCACAGTCCCGATTCATATCAATAATTTATTTATCAGCTAAATATACCAAAGCCGTTCAAGAATATTATAAGCAATAATACCGGACTTATATATTTTACCATGATTTCATAAAGTTTCTTTCTGGAGAATTTTTCTCCGTTAAGGCTGACTTCATCACATATATACTTTGTACCGATAAACCATCCTGCAGCAATACATGTGAAGAATGCAACTATAGGCATAATGAAGTTGTTTGAGAACCAGTCAAGTATATCAAGTATCTGCTGTCCCTTGGCACCATTGGGAAGATCTACTTCTACCAGAAGAACATTGTATCCGAGACATGTGATTAAGCCGATAATAACTGAGATTACAAGTACAATCGTAGTAGCAACTTTTCTTGAAATGCTGAATCTGTCCATAATCATAGATGCAATTGCTTCAAGAAGTGAGATTGATGATGTGATTGCCGCAAATATTACAAGTATGAAAAACAATGCACCTATAACATCACCGAACCATCCCATTGCACTGAACACCTGCGGAAGTGCAACAAACATAAGTGAAGGTCCTGCCTGAGTAAGACCTGCATCACCAAGGAAGCAATATACAACAGGAACCATAATAACACCTGCAAGAAGTGCTATACCTGTATCAAAAAGTTCGATATGGTTAACTGACTGTACAAGGTTTGATTTTTTAGGTGTATATGATCCGTATGTAATCATAATACCCATTGCAAGGCTCATAGAATAGAACAACTGTCCCATTGCGTCAAGAACCACATGGAGAAATCCTGTAAATGTCATACCTTCAAAATTCGGTATGAGATAAATCTTAAGTCCGTCTATTGCTGTAACACCGTTTGTGGGATTCTTAAGTGTAAGAGAATATCCTGCTATAAACAAAACAAGTATAAGAAGAAGCGGCATAAGCACCTTTGAGCACTTTTCTATACCCTTGTCAACGCCAAGATATACAAATACTGCTGTAGCAATCATAAACAGTAAAAACCACATCACAGGTTCAAACTGGAATGTATCTGAAAGACCAATTGCCTGATAGAAAAATCCGCCTGTAGGATCCATAGCCGCTGCACCGTTGCCTGAAATGTATGTGAAAGCATATTTTGTTACCCATCCGCCGATTACACAGTAATATGGGAAAATGATAACAGGCACTATGAGAATCATATATCCCAGCCAGGTAAATCTCTTGTCTGCTGTTTTAAAAGCACCGATAGGGCTTCTGCCTGTTTTTCTTCCAAGTGCAATTTCTGTTGTCATAAGTGCAAAACCAAATGTAAGTGCAAGTATGATATACACAAGCAAGAACACACCGCCACCGTTTTTTGCAGCAAGATAAGGAAATCTCCAAAGGTTTCCGAGACCTACTGCGCTTCCGGCTGCTGCAAGGACAAAACCAAGACTACCGGTAAAACTTCCTCTTTTGTTTTCCATTTATTTTACCCCCTGTATAATGTATCTTTATTTCAATAACACTCTAGATTTTACCACTTTTTCGTCAATGTGTAAAGTGTTTTTTGTTATTTTATCGAATATCCCATTCAAGGATACCTTCATAAGTTTCCTTCAGGGAATTATCTTTGTTTTTTGGCACTATAATCTTCATTCCGTCATATATTTTCTGACTGCGGTTTATTGATTCTGTATCTGCCATATGGGTAAGTCCTCCCGCAAGGGCGATTGCATCATCTACTATGGAATCCGAATCCAGACTATATACTCCGGGATTGATGACTTCTCCGCTTATGTCCACATTACACCTTTTCTTTTCAACAGGCGTTTCTGTTTCCGTATATCCGTCTTTTGTATCCACTTCATACGCTTTCTCATCCGAAAGGTATGACCTTACAAACAATACCATTACAATTACAACTATTAAAAATATAATCACTTTAAACAAAGATTTGCTTTTATCCATAGTAAAATATAAATTCTCCGTTTGTTTTTTTAAAAATCAAGAATTTCAGAAAAATCGTATATATAATAATCACAAATATCCTTCATCTCATCCACATACTCTTCTGATGTTACATCATATACGCCGCACACCTTCATTCCGGCATCTTTGGCAGTTTTGTCAGCATTGTAATTGTCATCAAAAAACATAATATCTTCTATGGGTTTACCCAGTTTTTCAGAAACCATATGATAGATTTGAGGATCCGCTTTTGTGGTTGAAAAGTCATCACATGACCATACATTATCAAAAAGATCATACAGTCCAAGTCTCTTAAGACATGGATCAAGAGTTAAATGAGGGCTTGCAGTAAGCACATTAAGACTTGCACCTTTACTTTTAAGTTCTTTAAGGACTTTTTCCACATTATTCTTAGCAGGAATCCTGTAGGTGTATTCATCAAGTGCCCACTTAGCCATTTTGTGCATAAGTTCTTCTATGGGCATGGTAAGTCCCAGTTCCTTTGAAAAATACTCTGCAGTTTTCATAAATCCTAATGGAGTAATGATCTTTATAAGGTCTTTGCCGTACGAAATATTGTTTTCATCAAGAATTCTTGTCATCAAAGACACATATGCAGGCATTGAGTCAACAAGTGTGCCGTCAAAATCAAACAAATAGGTCTTCATATTATCTCCTTACTAAAACCAAAGCATATCAACATTATATTGATGTTATCACAAAGTGTGAAATTAATCAAGATTTGTTTAGTGTTTTTTCGACAAATACCGTATTATATCTTCTGCTGCAACTGCACCGTCATTCATTGCCGTTACAATCTGGCGAAGGTGCTTTTGTCGTGTATCACCTATTGCATATACTCCATCGCAATCAGTACGGCACATTTCATCAGTTATGATATATCCCATTTCATCAAGGCTTATATATTTTGAAAACTTCTCATTGGAAGGAATAAGTCCTATATCTACAAATACCCCGTCAACTTTCAGTTCCTTTTTTACTCCGTTTATATTAAGTAAAATACTTTCCACTTTTTCATTGCCAAGGATTTTTCCTACTGTTGCAGGGGTAATTATTTCCACATTGGAAGTTTCTTTTATCCTTTCAAGCATATTTTTCTCTCCCCGAAACTCCTCTCTTCTGTGTATAAGAAAGACCTTTTCACATATTTTGGAAAGATACATTGCATCTTCCAGGGCGCTGTTTCCGCCACCGATTACGGCAACAGTTTTTCCTCTGAAGAAAAATCCATCACAAACTGCACAGTATGACACACCTTTGCCTTTGAGTCTCTCTTCATTTTCACACCCCAGTTCCCGACGTATTACCCCGTTTGCTATGACAATCACCTTCACTTCATAGACTCCTTTGGATGTGATGATCTTTTTTTCAATACATTTCGGATCTATATCTATGACTTCCTCTGCCATAACTCTTATATTGTGTTCCTTAAGTTGAAGTGACATATTCTTAGACAGTTCCCATCCGCTTATACTTCCAACACCTGCCAGGTTGCGGATTTCAGGTGTGGTATTCATCTGACCTCCGATGATGCTTTTTTCAAATATCGCCACATCATATCCTGCCATCTTAAGATAAATTGCGGCACTTATCGCCGATGGTCCGCAACCTATAATACATATATCCATTTTAATCCCCTTTTTTATTATCTTTTTGTTTAGTATGCGAAACAAACAAAAAAATATGCCGGATGCAACAAGTCACATCCGACACAAATGAAATTTTTTAAATATGTTTTGGAATCAAAAGAAGTTGTCTGTTCTTTAAGGGAATCTTTTCATCAAGGTTGTTTACTCTTACGATTTCCTCTACTGTGGTGTGGTAGTTTTTTGCTATATTCCACAGACTGTCATCATCCTTTGCGAAATGTATTGTAATACTTGCTTCCTTTGATCTGTCATAATGGCATTCTTCATCAAGAGTCACACTCTTTATATACTCACGGTTCACTTTTCTTAATACGGTATGCTCCATAGTGAGAGGGACTGATATCTCCGCCTTGTTTCCGGGTAAATACTTAATGTCTGTTTCACCGCAATAAGCCCTTGTGCTTACCGTATCATCATCTGCACATCCCAATGCATCTGTGATACTTTCAAATTCCACATCTTTTGTGGCAGAATATATCATTGAATTGTTATCGCCTATATGGAGAATGGTAAGGGTTACAATTCCCCATGTTCTTATCTTTTCTTTATCCGTCTTTTTTTCCTTGATTTTCACATCACATTCCACAAGTGCAATTTTGTCACATTTGTCCTTTTCAAAGTCAAATACTTCCTTTAAAGTAATCCTTTCCTCTCCCATTGCCACAAGTTCCAGTACATTAAGTTTATCCTTAGTGATATTTGTCTTACAGTCAGGACAGTATATATCGCTTATGATATCCATATCAAGTTCTTCATATGCCGAAAGAGTCACCCTTACCTCTGAACTGATATTCACATCACAAATCCCCGTATCCCGGTATATTTCTGCTGCTGCATGCACTACCTCAAAAGAAATATCCAGAATCATATCCTGAGTAAGATTTCTCGTCTCTATCACTTCAGAAAATTCCGTAAGATGTGTGCGGGAATTGATTCTCATTTCTTCATCATAAAAAATCACATTTGTATTGAGCATTCCCTTCACAAAGGTTTTGTTGCTTATAACCTTATATTCTCTGTCTGTGACATAGGAATGAACCTTTATAACCTCACAGATATCTCCTGCATCTGCCTCTATATTGTCTTCCACAGTAAATCTGTCATTGATGCACATCATACGGTTGATAGGAGTTATTCTGTCTTTGAGACAGGGTAACGTATATCCGCTGCAATCTATTCCTGCCATATCTGTCATTTTGTTATGTATTGCATATACTTTGAATTCCACAAGGTTTGATACGGAGATTTTGCGACTGTTATTAAGACTGAAACTGCATTTGTGACATACAGTTTCCACAGAAATACTGTCCCCTTCTTCAAAGTTAAAAAAATCATCCTGATGAGACAATGGCGCCTGATACAAAATGGTCTTTATTCTGTCCGATTCCGAATCAGAAAAATATACTATATCATAATTTATACATCCGAGAAAAGTGATACGGTCTTTTTTGACGCTGATTTCTTTCACATCTGCTCTTGCCGTAACCGAAATGATCTTTATAACATCAGGCTTTGAGTCAGGTACTACAATATCGCATCCTGTATTGGTAAGATATACTTTGTCCTCTGTAAGGCTGTTTAATACCGTATTTGAATATTCTGAATTAAATGGCATACATTCTCCTCCAAACATCTTTTTTTAATATATATGCACATATACTGCATTTATGAACATAAGATACCTCTCTTTAAATTAATATAGTTAAAAAGATATGTTACAATAAAAAGACAACAGAACCGTCCCTGTGTCTCAAGAAAGTAATACTTTTTTCACAGAAAAAACCGAGGAAAAATTTCCTCGGTTTTTTGTTACTTTTTCATTCTTACTATACTATACTCAGTAAGCGGTACATCTGTTTTTATCTTTATTATCTGTTTTGGATGAGGTGCTACTTCCACTTCGCATCCATCTTCATCACACATATATTCTATCTTGTATGGGGATATATCCTCTCCAGGTGTGATAAATTCCACTTCGTCACCTTTGAAGAATCTGTTTCTCTGCTCTAATGTGGCTGTCTTTGTATCAGGATTGTAGTCCTTCACTACTGCAACTGTAATATATTCCTGAATATATGTGCTTGAATCATAGACCTGCTCATTGCCTGAAGGCTTACCCATATAAAAGCCTGTAGTATAACGGCGGTGGCTGATGTTTTTCAGTTCATCAAGCCATTTGGGATCAAACTCATAGTTGTCAGGATCTTCATAATACTTATCAAGTGCTTCTCTGTAGGCTTTCACAACAGTTGCAACATAAAGTTCATTCTTCACTCTGCCTTCAATCTTGAGGCTTGTTATCCCCGACTTAATAATCTCAGGAATGTGTTCTATCATACAAAGGTCCTTTGAATTGAATATAAAAGTTCCCCTGTCATTTTCATACACAGGCATATACTCACCCGGGCGTTGCTCTTCCACAAGGCTGTATTTCCATCTGCAGGGATGTGAACACGCTCCCTGATTTGAATCTCTTTCTGTCATATAGTTTGAAAGAAGGCATCTTCCCGAATAGGATATACACATTGCCCCGTGCACAAAGCACTCTATCTCCATATCTTCAGGAATTTTTTCTCTTATTTCCTTTATTTCTTCAAAGGACATTTCTCTTGCAAGAACCACTCTCTTTGCTCCAAGTTGATACCACATACGTGCACTCATATAGTTAATATTATTTGCCTGGGTACTTACATGGATTTCAAGATTTGGTGCCGCTTCCTTTGCAACGGCAAAGGCACCAAGATCAGATATGATTACTCCGTCAACACCTATTTGGGCAATTTCCTTCATATACTCTCTGTATTCATCAAGATCTCTGTTGTGAGGAAATATATTTGCGGCTATATATACCTTTTTTCCTCTTTGGTGGGCAAATTCCACTCCCTCTTTTATTTCTTCATTTGAAAAATTCTTGGCTGCCACTCTCAGAGAAAATGCCTCTCCGCCGATATATACCGCATCGGCACCATAACTGATGGCGTATTTAAGTTTTTCAAGGCTCCCTGCAGGAGCGAGTAATTCCACTTTGTTCATTATGAAAGTTTCCTTTCCTTATATATAATATACAGTAATTATTTTACGTATGAGACTGACACTCCGTCTCCGATGGGAAGTATGCAACTTGTAAGTTCATCACATTCGCATATCTCAGAAAGAAAGTTTCTTAAGTTGTTTACTATTGTTCTCTTTCTTCTTGCCTCAAGGTGGTGACTTGCAGTCATTCCTTTATATAACACATTGTCTGCTATAAGGAGTCCTCCCTTATTGAGTATCCTCAATATATCAGGAAGTCCTCTTGAATAAAGAGATTTATTTGCATCAAGAAATACCACATCGAACTTTTCGTTTACGTTGTTGAGTACATCTTCCCCGTCACCTTCGATAAGTTTGATTCTGTCTTCCCCTGCTTTTTTAAAATTCTCCCTGGCAATTCTCGCACAGTCGGGATTGATTTCTACTGTTATAAGTTTGCCGTCAGGCTGAAGATACTCAGAAAACACAAGTGCAGAGTATCCTATGGCTGTACCTATCTCAAGAATCTTTTTCGGTCTCTTTACAGAAAGGAGTGTTCTTAAAAAACACATTACTTCCTTTTGTATAATAGGAACGGAATTGATTGCAGCAAACTTTTCCATTTCAAAAAGAAGTCCTTCGCTTTTGGGAAGGGTTTCTCTTAAGTATTCGGTTATATAGTCATAACTGATATTCATTTTAGTCACCTTTTTGTTGATTTTTCCTTGAAGATATGCTATAATAAACTCAAGAACTTATGATGTATGTGCATACACAGGTTATTTTATAACAATTATTGCATATTGTCAAACATCTTGCCAAAAAAAGGTGAAAAAATGCTTGACAACAAAAGACATGTGTGATATAGTTGATATGCTGACATTTAGGCAGTTCTTTTTTTTGTGTAAAAAAATTGTGAATTATATGTACTTATTTACAGTATTTTAAGGAGGTGCAACTCTGATGAGAGTTAGAATCACATTGGCTTGCAGTGAATGCAAACAGAGAAACTATAACACAATGAAAAACAAGAAAAACGATCCTGACAGATTGGAAATGAAGAAGTATTGTCGTTTCTGTAAGAAACACACTCTTCACAAAGAAACAAAATAATTTTGTTTTTTAAAATTTGTACCAAAATGAGGTGAAATTTATGGCAGACGCTAACAACACAGCAAAGAAGCGCCGCAGTCCTATCAAATTTTTTAAGGAAATCAAATCAGAATTAAAGAAAGTAACCTGGCCAAACAAAAAACAAGTTGTTAACAACACACTTATCGTTGTTGCTTTGGTTATAATCGTTGGTTTATTCATATTTATTCTTGATGCAGTATTTTCATTCTTCTCATCAAATATGATCAACGGTACTTTGGGTCAGGCATTCAAAGATCTGTTCAGTTTCCTAAAATAATATAAGGAGGGGCCGAAGCATTAGCTTTGCATAGATTATGATTGATAGTGCAAAATGGTACGTTGTTCACACCTATTCAGGCTACGAGAACAAAGTAAAAACCAATTTAGAAAAAATTATTGAAAACAGAGGCCTTGAAGAACTGATCTTGAAAGTGGAAGTTCCGCTTGAAGAAGCTATTGAAAAGAAAGATGATGTAGAAAAAGTAGTTACCAGAAAGATTTTTCCAGGATATGTCCTTATCAAAATGATAATGACTGACGAAACATGGTACATCATCAGAAACACAACCGGTGTTACCGGATTTGTTGGTCCCGGATCAAAACCTGTGGCACTTACTGAAGAAGAAGTTGCTGCACTCGGTGTTGATATCAAGGAAATCACAGTTGACTACCAGGTAGGCGACAGTGTAAAAATCACAAGCGGTCCGTTTGCAAATCAGATCGGTATTGTTGATGAGATCGATCTCACAACCGGCAAGGTAAAAGTAAATGTTGTTCTGTTTGGCAGAAAGACAGTTCTTGAACTGGATTATACTCAGGCAGAAGCAATGTAAGTTACTTGGTAATAGGCAGATTTGTCTGCTTGTTATAGAGTGGGAGGAATTAAAAATTCCGCCATACCACATATTTGTAAGGAGGTGTTCTTAAATGGCACAGAAAGTTTCAGGTTACATCAAATTGCAGATTGAAGCAGGTAAAGCTACACCGGCTCCACCGGTAGGTCCTGCACTTGGTCAGCACGGTGTAAACATTATGGCATTTTGTAAGGAGTTTAACGAAAAAACACAAAAGGATGCAGGTCTTGTAATTCCGGTAGTTATTACTGTATATCAGGACAAGTCCTTCTCTTTCATCACAAAAACTCCACCGGCTGCTGTATTACTTAAGAAAGCTTGTAAGATTCAGAGCGGTTCAGGCGTACCTAACAAGACAAAGGTTGCTACTGTTTCTAAAGATGCATTGCGTCAGATTGCAGAGCAGAAAATGCCTGACTTGAATGCAGGTTCAGTAGAAGCTGCTATGAGCATGATCGCCGGTACTGCAAGAAGTATGGGTATCACAGTAGAGGAATAGTTGTGGTAATACACAACGGAATCGTAAGATTCTTAATTTAGTGGGAGGAAAAATTCCGATTAACCACAGAAGGAGGATGTAAGACATGAAGAGAGGTAAAAAATATATTGAAAGCGCAAAGCTTGTAGAAAGAACAAACCTTTATGATCCAAAAGAAGCTTTGGATTTGGTTGTAAAGGCTGCTCCTGCAAAGTTTGACGAAACAGTTGAAGCTCATATCAAATTGGGCGTTGACTCACGTCACGCTGATCAGCAGGTCAGAGGCGCAGTTGTTCTTCCACACGGAACCGGTAAAACAACAAGAGTTTTGGTATTTGCTAAAGACGATAATGTAAAGATTGCTCTTGACGCTGGTGCAGATTATGCAGGCGGAGAAGAACTTGTAGCAAAGATTCAGAACGAAAACTGGTTCGAATTTGACATTGTTGTTGCAACACCTGATATGATGGGTCTTGTAGGTAGAATCGGTAGAGTTTTGGGACCTAAGGGCTTGATGCCTAACCCAAAAGCAGGTACTGTTACACCTGACGTTGCAAAAGCAATCACAGAAATCAAAGCCGGTAAGATCGAATACCGTCTTGACAAAACAAACATTATTCACTGCCCTATCGGTAAAGTATCTTTCGGTGCAGAAAAACTCACCGACAACTTTAATACTTTGCTTTCAGCAGTTATCAAGGCAAAGCCTGCTGCTGCTAAAGGTCAGTACCTCAGAACCGTTGCTGTTACTTCAACAATGGGTCCTGGAATCAAAGTTAACCCTGCAAAAATTGACTAATTGATTTTTGGGGTTGACAAATCTCATAAAGTATGATATAAATTATAAGTACCCTAAGACAGTAGGCATAAAGGTAAGTCCTACCGAGGAACATATTTATCATAATATTATGTATATTTATGCTTCTCGTATGTCACGGGAAGCATATTTTGTTTTTCTTATATTTATATATTCAAATTTTTTAGGAGGTGAAAACTTAATGCCAAGCGCAAAGGTTTTAGAACAGAAAAAAGAATTGGTTGCTCAGATGATTGAGAAACTCAAAACAGCTCAGGCAGGTGTTCTGGTTGATTACAGAGGTCTCACAGTTAGTGAAGATACTGAACTCAGAGCAAAACTCCGTGAAGCTGACGTTGAATACAAAGTTGTTAAAAACACTCTTACAAGATTTGCAATCAAAGAAGTAGGCCTTGATGCAATGGATGAATTCCTCAACGGCCCTACATCTATGGCGATCAGTTACACAGATCCGATCCTTCCTGCAAAGATTATCTCTGAATTTGCAAAGAAGAACGAAAATCTTCAGATCAAATCAGGATTCCTTAACGGTGAAGTAATCGATCTTGCTGCTATCACTTCACTTGCCAATACTCCAAGTCTTGAAGTTATGTATGCAACAATTATGGGTAGCTTGAAAGCTCCTGTTTCTGCTTTGGTTAGAACTCTCCAGGCTATCGTTGATAACGGAGTAGAACCATCAGAACTCGTTGGAAATAAAACTGCTGAACCTGCAGAAGAAGCAGTAGTTGCTGAAGAAGCACCTGTTGCAGAAGAAACTGCAGTTGCAGAAGATGCTCCTGTAGAAGAGGCTTCTGCTGCAGAAGAAGCTCCTGTTGCTGAAGAGGCTCCAGTTGCTGAAGAAACACCTGCTGAATAATATCAGCACAATCACTTATTAATCTAAAATTTATTAAATTTATTTAAGGAGGTAACTTATAATGAGTAATCTTGAAACAATTATCAATGAAATTAAAGAATTAAAGCTTTTAGAAGTAGCTGAATTGGTTAAAATGATGGAAGAAGAATTCGGCGTTAGCGCTGCTGCTGCAGTTGTTGCTGCTGCTCCTGGTGCTGCTGCTGGTGCTGCTGTAGAAGAAAAGACTGACTTTGATGTTATTCTTACAAATGCAGGCGATGCAAAACTTAAAGTTGTTAAAGTTCTTAAGGATTCTATCGGTCTTGGTCTTAAAGAAGCTAAAGATATGGCTGACAACGTTCCTTCAACTGTTAAGGCTGGTTGCCCTAAGGATGAAGCTGAAAAGATCAAAGCTGCTCTCGAAGAACTCGGTGCAACTGTTGAACTTAAATAGTTCTACCCTACCTAAAAAATATTTGAATTTAAAAACTGTCTCATTATAAAAATGAGACAGTTTTTGTTTTGCATCAAAGCAAAAACTTACATAATAAGGCGGATAATCGACTTTGCGATTATCCGCCTGTTTTTCTGTATTATTCAACCAAGCAATACGTCCGACATAAGCATCAGACAAAATCCGAAAAGAAGCGAATATGTGGCTGCTCTCTCCGAGCCGTGAGCGTGGGTCTCAAGTATCATTTCATCACTTACCACATAAAGCATTGTGCCACCTGCAAAGGCAAGTGCAAATGGAAGTACCGCCTGTGAAATACTTATTGCATAATATCCTATAAATGTACCAACCACTTCTACAAAGCCTGTAATAACAGCAAGAAGAAAAGTCCTCTTGGGGCTTATACCTGCCGCAAGCATAGGAGCAATTATTACTACTCCTTCAGGAATATTCTGAAGTGCAATTCCACCTGCGATAAACAGAGCATGTGTTATATTTCCTGATCCGAAGCCTACCCCTGCGGCAATACCTTCAGGAAGATTGTGTATTGCTATAGCAAGCAAAAACAAAATAGTTTTGTTTATATTGGCATTGTTATGAGGCTCTGAATCCACACCCATAATCTTATGAAGATGAGGAACAATCTTGTCAACAAAATTGAGAAATACTGCTCCTGCAAATATACCTGCTATACATATCCATATACCGATGTCTCCGCCATATTCTATGGATGGAAGTATAAGTCCCAGCACCGCCGCAGCAAGCATAACTCCAGCCGCAAAAGAAAGTATTATATCCGAAAACTTATGAGAAAGATTCTTAAAAAGAAATCCTATAAGTGCGCCAAGCACCGTTGCACCGCCTACACCGATGGCGGTAAGAATAACAACTGTCATTTGTATCACCATATTCCTTTTTATTTTATACTATTTATATTTTTACACATTATGGTTCAAAAATCAATATCAAGTGATATTTTTCTTAATATAATTTATTAATTTTATTGAAAAGTCACTTTTTCTGTTATAATTGTATAAATACTACCCGACATTGGAGGTAAAAAATGTACTTTAAAAATATAGACAAAAAATACAGACCGATTCCATTCTGGAGTTGGAATGAAAAACTCGAGACACAAGAAACAAGACGTCAGATAAGAGAAATGGACTCTGTTAGCATAGGTGGTTTCTTTATGCATGCAAGAGGCGGTCTTCAGGCTGAATACCTTGGAGGCAAATGGTTTGACAATGTAGAATCCTCTATTGATGAAGTAAAAAAACTTGGTATGCACCCTTTGCTTATGATGAAAACGGATGGCCGAGCGATTTCGGCGGCGGTGCAGTAAACACGCTCGGTGTAGATTATCAGCAGAAATACTTAAGAATGGAAGATACATTTGAACATAAGGATACTGCTATTGCAAAATGCGGCGATTATTATTTCTATTATGATGTAAGTGAGTTCTATGTTGATACCCTTGACAAAAAGGTCATAAAGAAATTTATCGAATTTGCATATCAGCCATATTATAATAAATATGGTACAGATTGTAAAGGTTTTTTCACCAATAAACCTCAGATTTCACGTAACGGTATTCCCTGAAGTTTTGTGTTTGAAGATGGGTACAAAGAAAGGTACAATGAAGACATCAAAGACCATCTTGAGGAACATTTCTTGGAAAAAGGAAACTATGTGGATACAAGAATCAAATTCTGGAAGATGGTAAGAGATATAAACCTTCTCTTTCAGCATCTTTATGGATACTCATTAAGGGGTATAAAAAAGATTATGATATGGAAATAGAGGCTTGTTACCTGAAAGGTGATTTCTGTGTAGAAACAAACGGCCAATGGACCAGTCTTGAAAGAAAAGCATCAAGATACAAAGGTGATTTCGTGATAACTGAACCAAAAAAGAAAGTCAATGTGAAAAACAGCGAAAAGCAGGGCTTCCCGTTCTTCTCAGGGGAACTTACTCTTGAGGGGAGAAATTGATATCAAAGACGAAAACACCTGTCTTAAACTTGATATCAGGGGAATCAATGCAATAAGGGTTCAGATTGGCTCTGTAACAAAAGTTGCACTTGCTGACAACGTTCTTCATTTGAAAGGCTTTAATGTGTCAGACAAACAGAAAATAAGGCTTACATTGATAAATAACCTACGAAATTTTTTGGGTCCTCATCATCTGGAAGATGGAGAAATTTATGCAACACGTCCCACAAGTCTCTTTAAGGAGCGTTCACCGTGGAATAGTACGCCATGGAATGATGACTATTGTTTTGTAGAATTTGGCATTTAGTGTGGAGATGTAGAAAGCAAAAATTTCACCAAACCAAAAACAACCTTTGAACTGTAATGTTCAAAGGTTGTTTTTATTAAATAAATTTTATAAAACCATAACTCTCCAGTATCTGAAAATACTTTGCAAGCCGCTCATACAAGGGATGTGCCTTCTCGCCAAAGTGTTCATCAACCATTTCTCCGATGCGGGTAATATCCATTTCGCCGTCTATAATGGGCCAGACGAAACTTCCCATTTCATCAAGATGAACATAGGATACAGGAGGTTTCTTAAAAATTTTCTGACAAATCTTATTGAATACTCCCCTGTTTTCTATTTCAAGTGTGACAATTCCATTATCGTCGGTAGTCCATCTGTACTCTTCATTACGAATGGGTTTTCTCAAAAGATAATTCTCTGACATTTTACTCTTCATAATCTTACCTTATCTGTTTTCACGTTTTTTCCAGAGTGAGAACCTAAGCACAGTAAGGATAGTAATTGCGAAGAGTACTATTCCGCCAATATCTGAAACAGGTGCGGAGATGCCGAGTTTTGATGATAAATCAAACACCTTGTCGATGCCAAATACTGCAAAGAGTGCAAGAAGGATACCCACAAGACCTTCACCTGCAATCATACCTGAGCAGAAGAGAATGCCGTCGCTGATAATAGCATCTTTTGTTTCCTTTTCCTTTTTCATCTTATCAAGGAAGAGTCTTACAAGACCGCCAACCATGATGCAAGCATTAAGTTGCACAGGAAGATATACACCGATTGCAAAAGGAAGTACAGGGATGCCTATCACTTCAACAACAACTGCAATGAACACACCGACAAACACGAGTGCCCATGGAAGATTTCCTTCCATAACACCTTCGATAATAAGTTTCATAAGTGTTGCCTGAGGAGCACCAAGTTCGGCTGAACCGAATCCCCATGCAGAATCAAGAAGATAAAGTGTGCCGCCGATTGCAAATGCCGCTGCAACAACACCGATAACTTCACCAATCTGCTGTTTCTTGGGAGTAGCACCGAGAAGGTAACCGGTCTTTAAATCCTGTGATGTATCCCCTGCAATAGCAGATACGATACAGATAATTGAACCGATGGAAATAGCACTTATCATACCTGCGATTCCTACAGTACCTGTAGCCTTGAGAAGAAGTGTAGTGATAAGAAGTGTTGCTATTGCCATACCTGATACGGGGTTGTTACTGCTTCCAACAAGACCAACCATACGTGATGATACTGTTGCGAAGAAGAAACCGAATACAACCACAATAACTGCACCGAGAAGTGATACAGGTATTGCAGGAACAAGCCATACAAGAAGTGTAAGGATTGCAACTACAATAATAACTACTTTGAAACTGATATCCTGATTAGTACGTTCGCTTGACTTGATCTGTCCGCCTGACATACTCTTCATTGCACCTGAAAATGTGGTGACAATAAGAGGGAGTGATTTGATAAGGCTGATGATACCGCCTGCTGCAAGAGCACCTGCACCGATATATCTGATGTATGAACTCCAGATAGCACTTGCACCGCCTTCAGCAAACATTTCTCCGATTGTTGCTGTGCCCGGATAAAGAACAATGCTTTCACCGAAAAGAACAATAAGTGGAATAATAACCAGCCAACTGAGTACACCACCAGCAAACATATATGAAGAAATCCTTGCTCCGCAGATATAACCAACGCTCATTACAGCAGGATAAATCTGTGTGCCGATTTCTCCCGCAAAGCCTTTCACACGGAAGGATATTTCTCCTGATACAAGTTTAAGTCCGTCAATGATAAATTTGAAAAGTGCGGCAAATCCCATTCCTGCAAATACTGTGGAAGCGTTTGCACCGCCCTTTTCTCCTGCAAGAAGTACTTCTGCGCAT
Source organism: Clostridia bacterium (assembly GCA_045530725.1). Classification (GTDB taxonomy): domain Bacteria; phylum Bacillota; class Clostridia; order UMGS1810; family UMGS1810; genus SIG435. The sequence goes on along the minus strand of JAZSCT010000020.1, from coordinate 127,485 downwards.
GCAGTTCCTTCAGGATAAGGAAGGATGCCGTGTTCTTTAACAATGAGAGCATTTCTCAAAGGAACCATAAAGAATACACCAAGAAGTCCTCCAAGAAGAGCAATCAATGTGATTGATACAATACCCGGCTTGTCCATCTTGCCTTCTGCCGCCCACAAAAAGAGTGCAGGAAGTGTAAATATAGCACCTGCGGCAAGTGATTCACCTGCAGAGCCTACTGTCTGTACAACATTACTTTCAAGTATAGAATTCTTACGCATAAGAACACGAATCACACCCATGGAAATAACAGCCGCAGGGATAGATGCTGACACAGTCATACCTACTCTTAATCCGAGATAAGCATTTGCCGCACCAAAAATTACTGCAAGAAGTATGCCCATAACAATGGATGTAAATGTCAATTCCGGAGTAATCTTGTCTGCCGGAATATATGGCTTGAATTGATTTTTGTTATCCATTTTTTCTCCTATCTGCCCTTAAGGGCGTATATAATTTCTTTTGTATTTTTCTAAATGCAAGTGCCATAGTATTTTATCATAAAATCATCAAAAATGCAACACAATCTGCATTTATTTGCATTTTTTAAGCACTTCACACAGGATATCATATACCCTCTTTGCAGATTCTATATTAAGTCTTTCGCTTGTAGTGTGTATATCAAACATATCAGGTCCGATACTTATACAGTCAACTCCCTCAAGTGCCGATGAAAACACACCACACTCAAGCCCTGCATGTATTGCAACACATTCAGGCTCAAATCCCAGAATCTGAGATGCAACATCCTTGTATAGACCCTGCATAACAGAATCAGACTTAAACTCCCACGGTGGATAGTGTCCCCCTGTGGTTATGGTACATTCAATACATTCATAAAATGTCTTAAGTTTTTCTTCCATAAATTTGAGTGCGCTTTTTTTGTTGCTTCTCAAAGTGTGAAGAAGTGTGATTTCATTTTCTTCTGTTTTAAGTATTCCCAGATTAAGTGAAGTTTCTACAAGGTTTTCGATTTCTTTACTCATATCCACCACACCGTTTGGTATGCAAAGAAGGATATATACTATTTTTCTGCTCAGATCTTCGTCTATTACATTACATTCTTTTTTGTCACGCAATAAAATTTCAACATTGAAATCAGGCTCACGGAAGGATATCTCTTTTTTTATGGTTTGTACATATGAGGATATTTCTTCAAGTGCTTTTTCTGTGTCGCCTACAACAAACTCTGCTCTGCTCAAAAGAGGAATTGCATTTCCCTTGTCACCGCCTGAAACACTTATAAGAGAAAATCCATTATAATTTTTGACTTTATTAAGTATTCTTCCCATGATAACATTGGCATTTACTCTGCCGCTGTTTATCTCAACACCTGAATGTCCACCCTTAAGCCCTCTTATACAGATAGAAATCGATTTTGACAAAACTTTGTCTCTCACTATAGGGATACTCACACCGAAGTCACTTCCTCCGGCACAGGAAATAGTAATGGTACTTTCTCCTTCCATATCCATATTTATCATTCGCTTGCCTGAAAGTTTAGACATATCAAGATCCATTGCGCCCAACATACCGATTTCTTCATCTGTGGTAAATACCACTTCCAGAGCAGGGTGAGAAATCTCCTTTGAATCAAGAATAGCAAGAGCATATGCTACGGCGATGCCGTTATCTGCACCAAGGGTAGTCCCTTTAGCCCTGATATAATCTCCGTCAATATATACCTCTATACCATCTTTTTCGAAGTCGATATTTACTCCTTCATCTTTCTGACACACCATATCAAGATGCCCCTGAAGGATAACTGTGGATGACTTTTCATAACCCTCGGTGGCATCTTTGTATATAATCACGTTGTTGGAATCGTCATGTACATACTTAAGGGAATGTTCCTTTGCAAATTCCACACAAAACTTACTTATTTTTTCCATATCTCCTGATCCTCTGGGGATAGATGAAAGTTTTTCAAAATATTCAAAAACCTTTTGAGGTTTAAGTCCTTTTAGTTTATCCATATCAGTTTCCTCCATACAAGTTGGTTTTAATATTATAATATATATTAAAATATATTTCAATACACAAAATGTTTTAAATCAAACAAAATTCGGAACTAATAATATCAGTTCTGGAAAACTTTATACTTCTATTACTTTTACCTTGGATTCTTTGAATATAGCATCAAAACTCTTATCAAGACCCTTTTCTGTGATGAAATAGTCTATTTCGTCAAAATCAGATAATTTGGCAAAGAAGTTTTCGGTAATGGTTCTCTGTGCAAGATTTCCCACAAAGGACTGGTTGTTACTTACAAATCCACCTACTCCGATTACTCTTAAGTCAGGAAGTCCCGCAAGTTCGTTGACTACTCTTATTGAGTTTGTAACAACGGTGATACCTTTCATATTTTTCAGTTCTTTTGCCATATAAAATGCAGTGGTTGAAGCATCAAGAAAAACAGTATCTCCCGATGCAATATATTTAACTACTTCTTTTGCAAGTATATAATATCTCTTGGCATATGTAATTGCCGCCTGCATACTTTCTATTGCAGATTTCAATAATGCCGATTTGGTTATGTAGTCATCGTCAGACAGTTCACAGGACTGAAGTTCTTTCTGTGCCTTTTCTATAAGTACCTTATAACCGTATTTAAGAACCTCATCATAATGAACGGTGATATCCCCTACTCGGTTGTAAAAATAGTTTCCGGGAGTGAAGATATTGTGTTCTATAGAAAGTTTTGTTTCCTATGTCATATAACTTGACGCAAGATCAGATGTGGTTTTTCCTTTCCAGTATGGATAGACCTTTCTGAGTCTTTCTTTGGTTTCTTCACTTATCTTATATAGAAAGGATCTGTCGAACGTGTAGCAACTGTGTCAAACTTAGACTCAAGCCATTCATAGGAGTATTCAAGGAATACCTGACATCCTCTGGGGGCTTTTGTGGCACTTCCCACCACAAGTTCAAAGTCTCTTATGGTGATGGGAATATTTTCACAGATTTTCTTAAAAGCCTTTGCTCTTCTTTCTATAACAGTAAGTCCTTCTGTCTCCTGATATGATTCTGTAATAAGCACACCTCTGTCTGCCTCGATTTCTGGCATTGACTTAAAGAGATTTTCTTTGAGTTTGTCTATTCTGTGGCTTTTTCTGATTTCTTCAAGATTTGTTATCTCATATTATCACTCCTTCGTCACTTTCTCTGTAAATCGGGAAAAATTAATTACCGTTCCCGAAGCCACCTTCTTCACATCAGGCGGCGCCTGTATCATAGCATATGCCTTACCCACCTCCATAAACATTCCCATATCATTTCTGCCGTCACCGAGTGCTATGGCATCCTTCTTTTCTATGGAAAGAATCTTCAGAAGTTCTTTTACTGCATATCCTTTGTCTGTGTCATTTACATACTCTTTTATCATATAATCCTTATATACATTCTTTAAAGGAATATCATTATGGCTGTTATATAATGAAAGTTTATATACTTTTCTGTCAATTTCTTTGTAGTCTGCGATTCTTATGATATGTCCGTTGTACTGTTCTTTGATTTTTCTTACAAAAGTATCTTTGCAGGACTTCACATAAGAAAGGTATTTGCCGTGCAACACATAGTCCTTTTCTCCGTCAAGGAAATCAAGGTTTTGCTTATCAAGGGGCTTATCATACAGGGTTTCTTCTTTGTATATAATCTGCGAACCGTCTGAGGGGATAAAGTATATCCTGTCATCAAAATCCTTCATTATCCTTTTGAGTTCGCTGTAACTTCTGCCCGATGCCACGCAAAATATTATATTGTTTTGAAGAATCTTCTCAATGCCTTCAGAAGTTTGTCCGGACAAAGTGTCCTCTCCCGGAAAAAGAAGTGTTCCGTCAAGATCACAAAATACTATTTTCATCACAATACTCCTAACATACACTACATTATTAATACAACACTAAAACACAAAAGCCAAGATTTTCTCACAAAAAGAAAATAAAGCAATTCAAACATTTCTCTGTTATTTAAAAAAAGAAAGTACCACATATATAATGTGATACTTTCTGTAATCTTATTATTATTTGATAGTAATGCCCTGATATGCTTCTTCTACAGCCTTATAACTCTCAAGGTTTCCTATATCATATCTTTTGCCCGGCATTTCCATAGCATACACATCGCATTGTGTACAAAGCCATGCAATGAAACTTCCAGGTGCATCTGTACCGCAACCTGAATCAATACCTTTCTTCACAAGTTGAACATCGTCCTTCTTGTAAATATAGAAAGGAGGCACAGCCCAGTTTGAAGGTGGTACAGGTGGCTTCTCTACCATACTTCTTATAAAGCCATTATGATCTACCACAACTACACCTGTCTTCTTAAGTTTCTCTTCTCTTTCTTCAAAGTATCTCATAACGCATGTAGCGTTCTTTTCTTTGAAGTAGTCTATAAATCCTCCAAATGAGAAATCAAGAACATTGTCCCCTGCTATAATAAGGATATCTTCGTTGATATTTTCTTTTTCTATGGCAAATTCTATATCCTTAACTGCGCCAAGACGGTTGTCATTGTCTGTAGATCCGTCATCAAGGATAACTATAGGGGCTGAAAGTTTCTTACTCTTTGCCCAGTTTTCAAAATGCTCAACAAACTTATGGTTTGAGATAATTACATACTTTGAAATCTCTTTTGTAGAATCAATATCATCCAGAAGCCAGTCAAGAATTGTCTTGTCCTTAACTTTTAAAAGCGGCTTTGGGAAATTCTCTGTCAAAGGATACAATCTTGTGGCATATCCTGCTGCCAATACCATACAAATCATCAGAATTCAACTCCGTTTCCTGTGGTACAGAAATGTACCGAAAATGTATCTTTAAGTTCAGGGAATGCTTTGAGATATCTCTGTGTAACTTCCCTTTCGATGCTTTCTTTATACCGAGGATCAATAATCGCCATACAGCAACCCTTGAATCCAGCACCAGAAAATCTTCCTCCGTATATTCCCTTTGTTTCTTTCATAATATCATAGAGTTTCTTAAGTTCAGGTGAACCTGTTTCATAAAGTTGGATAGAACTTTCTCCTGATTCAAAAATAAGTTTGCCGAACTTCTCTATATCTCCGTCGTTCCACGCCTTGATACCATCCTGAACACGTCTTTGTTCGTTGTAATAGTGATCAGCACGTTTGCGGAAATTAACAGGGAGAAGATGTTTAAACTTTTCATATGTTTCGAAATCAACATTTCTGAGGTAAGTCTCTTTGTACTTTCCGTACTCTGCGCCTGAATGAGCAAGAACATTGTATGCAGCACTCTTACATTCATCAACTCTTGTGTTGTATGCAGTACCTACAAGTGTACGTGCAACACCTGAGAAGAATATAGCAATTTCGAAAGGCTTCATATTCTTATTTACAGGATGATTTACATATGAATCGTCTATTGTATCAAGATAGAGAAGGTTATCCTTTTCACAAAGAACTTCACAACTCTGATCAAGTTTACCAACGCTGATGCCAAGATATTCATTCTCTGTTTCAAGGGCAATGTCAATCATCTCACGTTTTGTTATCTTAAGACCATTTGCATGAACAAGAGCACTTAAGAAACAAATAATTACTGCCGCAGATGAAGAAAGTCCGCCAATAGGCAAAGATCCGTATATGACTCCTCTGATACCTGTCTTAAGTTCGTAGCGTTTGCCAAGCATCTTGGTAGCGCCTCTCAAGTGATCGCACCAGTCAAACTGTCTGTCAGGCACATCTCCGATAGGGAAAATACCCCTACCTTCCATATTGAGACTTCTCAGTTCGCATATCTTGGACTTGGTGGGTACATATGCTATCTCTATGCCTTTGTCAATAGCAAATCCTGTAACCGCACCTTTCTGGTGATCCACATGAGCACCAAGAGGACAAACTCTGTAAGGACAGAATGCCCATTTGAGATCGTATCTTTCGTCAGGATAAAACTTTCTGAATGCTCCTTCTAATGTTTCGTACATAACATATCTCCTTATCATTTTATCGATGGAAAAGTTAACTGCACATATCTGTAATTATTTTATACCTTTTTCAAAACAAAGTCAAGGACAAAAGAATGGAAAAAAGGAAAACAAAAAGGAAACCACTTCAAAAGCGGTTTCCTGTCTTAATATTTTGTGGATTATTTTTTGATCAAATATCCTTTTATTATGCCTTACCTTCTTGCGCTATGGGGAATATTTACATTTCAAAAAGAAATAGGAAAATTTTCTCATATTGTACAAACTGAACCGAAGGCGTATGTGATACGCCGAGAGTGTAAGTTTGTTAAAGGCAAGAAGGTGCAAATAAATAGCCCTCCCCTCTGCTGGCGACGCACAAGTGCGTTTTTCTATTGACCTGCCAGCATTGCAATCGTTATTTGTTTCCCATAAATGGGTCCCGCGGGTCAAACATTGATGTTTAATTCGATTCCTTATCTCTTTGTAATTGTTCCGCTATATATTCTTTTATTGCTTTTGTATTCTTCCCCGCAGTATCCACGTAGTATCCCCTACACCAAAATTTGCGATTTCGGTGACACTTACAATCCCGCCTTGTATGTGCTAAACTATTATTGCTTATATTTATCTTTTTTATAATCGGTTGACCTCTAATGAACCACGCGACTTTTCAAGTGGTTTTCGTTACACAAAAAACTCCTTTGCAACTGTTATACACAGTCGCAAAGGAGTTTTGAATTCTTACCTATTATAATTTATGAATGGTAACAGGACATTTAGCCTTTCCTTCTTTTCTTCCTGCAATCACATCTACAGCCGCATACATAGAAGCAGCCGCAACGCCATATGTTGCAACAAAGTTATCGATATATGGAACAAGTTCCACATCATAAGGTGAATCCATTGCAACTACAATAACATTGTTGTTTGCTTCATATACTGCCTTTGCAAGATCTTCCTGATTTGAATAGATGATTGCATTGCACAAACCAAGGATTACAACATCAGCATTCTTTGCAAGTTCTGCTGCTGCCTTGATGTCCTCTTCTGTAGGATTGAGTTTTGTCATAAGGCCTTCTGTATTTTCATAAGTAGCGGATACTGCATTGATAAGCATATCGATACTCTGAACTGCATCCATTGCAGCGCCGATCTTCTGTGGTTCTACGCTGATGCAGGCAACTTTTTTTCCGTCAACTGCCAATGGAAGATTCTTTGATTTGAAAGTGGTAATTGACTTTTCTGCAAGTTCATTTGCAAGTGCTTTGTGTTCGTCGCAACCAACAATTGCATTCGCCTTGTCAGGATCTGACATAGGATTGTCCAGAAGACCGATTTTTTCTTTCTGTTCAAGAACTCTTCTGAGTGATTCGTCAACATCTTCCATATTGAGTTCACCGTTTCTTGCAGCGTTGATAAGTGCATTGTAGCCTTCTTCGAAGTGTTCCATGCTACCTCTTAAGAGTACAAGGTCACAACCAGCCTGAATAGCCATTACAGATGCAGGGCCTGTGCCGTACTTATCCTGAATAGCATGCATTCTCATAGCGTCTGTTTCTACGATACCGTCGAAACCGAGTTTTTCTCTTAAGTATCCCTTAATCATCTTTTTTGAAAGTGTTGCAGGATGTTCTGAATCGATACAATGTGTGAGAACGTGACCTGTCATAACACCGTTTACTCCGTTTGCAAAGAGAGTCTTTAATGGTGCGATATCTTCTGAATCAAGTGCATCGAAATCCTTGAAGATTTCTGCTACGCCCTTGTGAGCATCTGTAGCAACAGAACCATATCCCGGGAAGTGCTTAGCCATAGAAGCACAACCACCATCCTGATAACCTTTCATCATAGCAAGTGCATGAGCAGTAACTCTCTCAACACTTTCGCCAAATGTAGCAGCCTTCATTGTCTGCCTGCCTTCATATCTTAATACGTCAATGATAGGAGCCTGAACAAGGTTGATACCCATTGCTCTGAATTCTTCTCCTGCTGCTTTTGCAATCTTGTATGTAAGTTCTTCGTCATTTGCAGCACCGAAAGACATATGTCCGCTGTATGCAAGAGCACCTGCTCTGTTTACGTCGTTTCTTGTGCTTCCTTCCTGATCTACTGCAATAAATAAAGGAATCTTCGCCATTGACTGAATTTCGTTAAGGAATTCTGCCATTTCGCCCGGTGAGAAATATCTGTTTGGCTCACCTACTACTTCACTTGCATTGTCAAATTCTGCATTAGGGCAATATCTGATCATACCAACATGCTTGTCGATAACCCATGCCTTAAGATCTTCTGTAATTTCGCCTTTCTGAAGAATCGGCACACAAAGTTGTCCGATTTTTTCTTCAAGAGTCATTTCTGAGATAAGTTTCTTTATATCCATTTCAAATCCCTCCATAGAATTTTTATTTTATAGATGACAAATACCCAAAAATATTGTATAATATTTCCGAGGTGACTCATATATGTTAAATTATAAATCATTAAGCAAAAAATTGCAAGAGGAAATAGCAAATAATACCAAAGACATATTTCTTCTTTCAAATGACGCGATAAGAAGAAATCCAAATAAATCATCCTCCACTCTGTGGCGTCCCGAATATGTGTGTGATATAGAGAGAATCATACATTCTCCCTACTATAACCGATATACCGACAAGACACAGGTGTTTTCCTTTATGAAAAATGACGACATATCAAGACGTGCTCTCCATGTGCAACTTGTAAGCCGTATCGCAAAAAACATTGGCAGAATCCTTAATTTGAACCTTGACCTTATAGAAGCAATAAGTCTTGGTCACGATATAGGTCACACTCCCTTCGGGCATACAGGAGAGACACTTCTTTCAAATGAATACAAAAAAAGAACAGGAAGATATTTCTTCCACAATCTTCATTCTGTAAGGGTGCTTGATGACATATTTAACTACAATTTAAGTCTCCAGACTCTTGACGGAATACTCTGTCATAACGGTGAGTTTGAAAAAATGGAATATGTTCCCTCAGGTCTTAAGAGTTTTGAAGAATTTGACAAAATAACCGAAGAGTGTTACACATCGCCAAAAATAATTAATTCTCTTATTCCTTCCACTCTTGAAGGATGTGTTGTGAGAATAAGCGACATCATTGCCTACATAGGAAAAGACCGTCAGGATGCCATCAAGACAGGGCTTATAGACTCCGAAGAAGTATTTTCGGGAAAGACAATCGGCAAATACAATGCAGAAATCATAAACAATCTTATAGTAAACATAATTGAAAACAGTTATGGTAAAGATAAGATATGTATGGATCAGGATGCATTTATGGAACTTAAAGCCGCAAAAGAAGAAAACTACCGTCTCATATACCACTCATCAGAAGTGGCAGGATATACAAAGAAAATCCTTGAACCGATATTTCATGATATGTACGGGGAACTTCTTGATATGGTTAAATCAAAAAACAAAAACTCGGTCATCTATACGCATCATATTGACTATATCAACCTAAGAGGCAAACATTACAGAACCAAAGATTACTCTGACACAGAACCTGATCAGATAGTAACAGACTTCATAGCAAGTATGACAGATGATTATTTCATTGATCTGTATCATTATCTTTTCCCTGATAATGAAAAGATAAAATACACTTCATATTTTGACTGATAAAATGAATAAATATCATCATTTAAATAAACACTAACCAAAAAAAGGTTGGTGTTTTATTTTGTTTTTGAAAAGTTATATTGAAATTATGGATGTATGTGCAAGAGAGATTCTGGACTCTCGCGGAAACCCTACAGTTGAAGCAGAAGTGGTTGTCACAGGGGGGATAAAAGGTGTTGCCGCAGTCCCTTCAGGTGCATCAACGGGAGCATATGAAGCGGTGGAACTCAGAGACAACGAAGAAAGATATATGGGAAAGGGTGTCCTTAATGCAGTAAATAATATCAACAGCACCATAAGAATGGGACTAATAGGAAAAAATGCCCTTAATCAGAGAGAAATCGACTATACAATGATTACTCTCGACTCAACCCCAAACAAAGAAAACCTTGGTGCAAATGCAATACTGGCAGTATCTCTTGCCTGTGCAAAGGCTGCGGCAAATGCACTTAGTATCCCTTTGTATCAGTATCTTGGCGGAGTAAATGCCCATTGTCTTCCCGTGCCTATGATGAATATATTAAACGGGGGTGCCCACGCAGACAACAATGTGGACATACAGGAGTTTATGATAATGCCCGTTTCTGCAAAAGACTTTACCGAAGGCATGAAAAGATGTACTGAAGTATATCACAACCTTAAATCCATCTTAAAATCCGAGGGCTTTTCCACATCTATCGGTGATGAGGGAGGATTTGCACCAAATCTTAATTCAGACGAAGATGCAATAAAGTATATACTGAAAGCCATAGACAAGGCAGGATATAATCCAAAAGAAGATTTCCGCCTTGCAATAGATGCGGCTGCCACAGAATGGGTGGATGGCGACAGTTATCTTCTGCCGAAACAGAAGATAAAAATGACCAAGCATCAACTTATCTCCTACTGGGAAAACTTATGTGAAAAATATCCCATAGTATCCCTTGAAGATCCGTTAGGAGAAGATGACTGGGACGGGTGGAAAATCATCACCGAAAGACTTGGCAAGAAGGTGCAACTTGTAGGTGACGATCTTTTTGTAACCAATTCAAAAAGACTTAAAAAAGGTCTTGAATTCCACATTGCAAATTCCATCCTTATTAAGGTGAATCAGATAGGTACACTTACTGAGACGATAGATGCAATAAACCTTGCAAAAGAGCACAATTACACAGCCATCATCTCCCACCGTTCAGGAGAAACAGAAGACACAACCATTGCGGATCTTTGTGTGGCAATGAATGCAGGTCAGATAAAGACAGGTGCACCTGCAAGATCTGACAGAATAGCGAAATACAACCGTCTGTTAAAAATTGAAGACGAAGTTTCCTACCCGAAATATCACGGAATAAAAAGTTTTTATAATATAAAAAGATAATTTTTGTGAATTTTAAGTGAAATGTGTTGAAAATTTTTCAGAAAGTATATATAATGGGTATGTTCATCAATTTAAGAAAGGCGGAAAAACAAATGACAAATGAAACAAAAAGACTCATTGCTACAATCACAATGGAAGACGGAAAGGTAATGAAAATAGAGCTTTATCCCGAAGATGCTCCAGTTACTGTAGAAAACTTCATAAATCTTGCAAGTGAAGGCTTTTATGACGGACTTACATTCCACAGAATCATCGAAGGATTTATGATTCAGGGCGGTGATCCTGAAGGCACAGGTATGGGCGGCTCTGATGAAAACATCTACGGAGAATTTCTTTCAAACGGATTTGACAATCCCATAAAGCACGAAAGAGGCGTAATATCCATGGCAAGAGCAATGGATCCTGATTCTGCATCAAGTCAGTTCTTCATTATGCACGAAGATGCTCCTCACCTTGACGGAAACTATGCTGCTTTCGGAAAGGTATTTGAAGGAATTGAAGCAGTTGACGAAATTGCATCTGTTGATACAGATATGAGGGATATGCCTTTAAATCCTGTTGTGATTGAATCAATTACCATTGACTATATTGACTGATACAACCAAAAGTTATAAGGAGATATACTATGAAAAAAGCAAAAGTTTTGATTTCACTTATTCTTTGCATTGTTGTGATGTTTTCTTTGTGTTCCTGCGGCAAAAAGACTCCCGTTGCAGAAATCTATATGGCCGACGGCACGGTGATATATGCAGAACTGTATCCGGAAATTGCACCAATCAGTGTAGAAAACTTTATAAATCTTGCAAATGATGGTTTTTATGACGGAATAACAGTTCACAGAGTTGTACCTGGATTTGTCATTCAGGCAGGCGACCCTGAGGGCACAGGTATGGGCGGTTCAGACAAAACCATCAAGGGAGAATTCTCAGCAAACGGCGTGGAAAACAACCTTTCTCACAAAAGAGGTGTTCTCTCCATGGCAAGACGCGGAGATGACTTTGATTCAGCTACAAGCCAGTTCTTCATCGTATTGGAAGACAGCGAATTTCTTGACGGAAACTATGCCGCATTCGGTATGGTCACAGAAGGTATGAATACTGTAGATAAAATCGCAACAGTTACCACCGATGCAAATGATAAGCCCCTTGAAGATGTGGTTATCAAAAACATTAAAATAACATACAAAGATTAAAGTTGCACAAAAAACTATGTATTTTTTATGAAAAATATGATAATTTTGTTATAAAATGTTATATCTTTAACAAAACTATTGCATATTTTTTCAATTTATAGTAAAATAGTTACAATTGATATTTTATAATATTAGGAGGAAAATTATTATGGCAGTAAAAGTTGCAATTAACGGTTTTGGTCGTATCGGCCGTTTGGCTTTCCGTCAGATGTTCGGTGCAGAAGGTTATGAAGTTGTTGCTATCAACGACCTCACAAGCCCAAAGGTTCTCGCTCACCTTCTCAAGTATGATTCAGCTCAGGGTAGATATGCTCTTTGCGATACTGTAAAGGCTGGCGAAGACTCAATCACAGTTGACGGCAAAGAAATCAAAATCTATGCTGAAAAAGACGCTAAGGATCTTCCTTGGGGTAAACTTGATGTAGATGTTGTACTCGAATGTACAGGTTTCTACACATCAAAAGAAAAGGCTTCTGCTCACATTGAAGCAGGCGCTAAGAAGGTAGTTATTTCTGCTCCTGCAGGAAATGACCTTCCTACAATCGTTTACAATGTAAACCACACAAATCTTAAAGCTGAAGATACAGTTATCTCTGCTGCTTCATGTACAACAAACTGTTTGGCTCCTATGGCTAAGGCTCTTAACGACCTTGCTCCTATCCAGAGCGGTATCATGAGCACAATCCATGCTTACACAGGTGACCAGATGACTCTTGACGGCCCACAGAGAAAGGGTGACTTAAGAAGATCAAGAGCTGCTGCAGTTAACATTGTTCCTAACTCAACAGGTGCTGCTAAGGCTATCGGTCTTGTTATCCCAGAACTCAACGGCAAACTCATAGGTTCTGCACAGAGAGTTCCAACACCAACAGGTTCTACAACAATCCTTGTTGCTGTTGTAAAGGGTAAAGTTACAGTTGATGAAATCAACGCTGCTATGAAGGCTGCTGCTAACGAATCTTACGGCTACAACGAAGACGAAATCGTTTCTTCAGACATCATCGGTATGAGATACGGTTCACTCTTTGATGCTACACAGACAATGGCTTCTTACATCGAAGAAAACGATACAACTCAGGTTCAGGTTGTTTCATGGTATGACAACGAAAACTCATACACAAGCCAGATGGTAAGAACAATCAAATACTTTGCAGAACTTGCATAATTGATTTGATTATATTCAAACGAGGGGGTTTTTAAGAAATCCCCTCGTTTTTTTCTTGACTGTTTCTATTTTTTGTGCCATAATTCTATTATAAAATTTTTCAGAAAGTATTTAAGGAATTTAAGGAAAGTATTATGAAAAAATTATTTAATGTGCTTTTGTGGATAATGGTTTTTGCCACAATGATGACGATATTTTACTTTTCTCATCAACCTGCAAAGAAATCATCCAAAACAAGCAACTCAATAGCCAAAAAAATCGTAAATACAGTATCAAAAAACAAACCCCCAAAAGAAAAGAAAAAAATTGAAAAAAAGGTAAATGATTCTTTGAGAACATTTGCACATTTCAGTCTGTATTTCCTTCTGGGACTGTTTCTTATGAACGCAATGATAATGTCTTTCGGTCACAAAAAGTCCTTTGTATATCTGTTTGTACTTACATTGATTCTGATACTTATGTATGCATTAAGCGATGAATACCACCAAAGTTTCATCCCCGGAAGGAGCGCACAGTTTGTTGATATAGTGGTGGACTTTTCGGGCGGATTATTGGCAAGTGGGATAGTTTGTCTGGTCGATAAAAAAATTAGAAATAAGAAACTTATAAAGGACTGATTTTAAATATCAGTCCTTTGATTTTTGAATATTGTCTTAATTATACTTTTCAGACTTACAAGGATAGTTGTCACTTCAATTTCCAAATGGCAGTTTATGCGGATAGAGCCTTATAATATTCTTCCTTTCACTCAGAATGACATTTCGTATCTTTTTTATATCACAGGATATCATTAATTTCCGCTGATTTTACAGCGTTGAGATTCGAACATAAAAAAAAGACTCACTTCAAACTGAAGTGAGTCTTAAAAATTTGTGATTGATTATTTAATCATGCTTGCAACTTCATCAGCGAAGTTGTCTTCTTTCTTTTCCAATCCTTCGCCCTTTTCAAATCTTACATAATCAACGAGTTTAACGCCCTTTGATTCAAGATACTTTTCTACTTTGAAATCAGGGTTTACACAGAATTCCTGTTGTAAGAGACAGTTCTGTTCAAAGAACTTATTGATTTTTCCGCCAACCATCTTTTCGATGATAGCATCAGGCTTCGAAGCGTTCTTAGGATCTTCTTTGATCTGAGCAATGATGATGTTCTTTTCTTTTGCAACATCTTCTGCCGGAACAGAAGCTTCTGACATATAAAGTGGGTTGATAGCAGCGATGTGCATTGCAACTTCTTTTGCAGCGTTTGTGTCTTCGCCTTCGATAAGTGTGAGAACACCGATTCTTCCGCCGCCATGAACGTAAGAAGCAACCTTACCTTCATATCTTGCAAATCTTCTGATCTTCATATTTTCACCGATTGTAAGGATCTTATCCTGAAGAGCAGCCTCAACTGTCATTGCATCGTCATACTTCATTGTCATAAATGTTTCTACATCTGCAGGGCTTTCTTCAGCAACAATCTTTGCAAGCTGTGCAACGAATGCCTGGAAATCTGCATTTTTTGCAACGAAGTCTGTTTCTGAGTTAACTTCGATGATTGAACCTACAGTCTGAGCATCGTTTACGTATGTTGTAACGATACCTTCAGCAGCGATTCTGCCTGCTTTCTTTGTAGCAGCTGCAAGGCCCTTTTCTCTCAAAAATTCTATAGCTTTTTCCATGTCGCCGTTTGATTCTGTAAGAGCCTTCTTACAGTCCATCATACCGCAACCTGTCTTTTCTCTAAGATCTTTTACGTCTTTAGCTGTAAACATTTATTCTTCCTCCTATGATATTATTCAGCGTCTTCTGCTGGTTCTTCAGAAGCAACTTCCATCTGTTCGCCCTGTCTTCCTTCAATAATAGCATTTGCGATTGTTGAAGAAATAAGTTTAACGGCTCTGATAGCATCGTCGTTACCTGGAATTACATAGTCAACTTCGTCAGGGTCACAGTTTGTGTCAACGATAGCAACTACAGGGATACCGAGTTTGTGTGCTTCAGCAACAGCGATTTTTTCTTTTCTTGGGTCAACAACGAAAAGTGCGCCAGGAAGTTTCTTCATATCTTTAATACCGCCGAGGTATTTGTCAAGTTTTTCGATTTCGAGGTTAAGTTTTGCAACTTCCTTCTTAGGGAGAAGTTCGAATGTGCCGTCTTCTTCCATTTTCTTAAGCTGATTGAGTCTGTCGATTCTCTGCTGAATTGTCTTGAAGTTTGTCATCATACCGCCAAGCCATCTAGCGTTTACAAAGTACATACCAACTCTTTCTGCTTCTTCTTTGATAGAATCCTGAGCCTGTTTCTTTGTACCAACGAAAAGGATGTCCTGACCGTTTTCTGCTACTTCTTTGATGAAAGCATATGCTTCCTCAATTTTCTTAACGGTTTTCTGAAGATTGATAATGTAGATACCGTTTCTTTCTGTGTAGATGTACTCCGCCATTTTTGGGTTCCATCTTCTTGTCTGATGTCCGAAATGAACACCTGCTTCCAATAACTGTTTCATTGAAATTACTGACATTTTTTATTCCTCCTTTAGTTTATACCTCCGCATACTCTGCCAACCCTTACGGGCAACAAGGCAGGAATGTCTTATGCGTGCGTATTTCATACGGATAATATACTACCACAATCAAATCAAAAAATCAAGAGTTTTTTGTATTTTTTTGGAATAATTTTTTATAATTATATTTATTTAATATAATGAAAGGTTTTTTCACAATTTTTTTGATGTGTAACAATTAATTCCCCATTCTTAAAGGAATATTCGCACTTTACTAAAAAAATGTTAAAAATTTGTTTCATTTTGAATTATGTAAACCTCTTTGTAAACCTTGTCACATTTTGCCAATTTTATGTGTAAACCTGTGGATAACTGCCCAAAACCCATACTTTTACACTATTAAGTGGTGGATAACTATGTTGAAATGTTGATATTTTTTTATTTTTCCTGATAATTGCGTTGGTGTTATGTAAACCATTTTGTTAACTCTGTTTTAACATTTATATGATTGATTTTTTTTGCAAATCTGTTATACTGTTCATAAAGGCAAAAATACCTTTGTATTTATATAATACGGAGGTGTTTATTTGTGAAAAAAATCATTTACATCATATTGGCGATAAGCGTACTTATAATCCTTATCTTTGTTCTTCCCTCAAAAGGTGTTGTGACATCCGCAAATCTTTTAAAAGATGGATCTTCAAATGACAAACGTATAGAATACATACGCTCATTTGGATGGGATGTGTCTGAAGAGCCAAAAGAAAAGTCCCACACCCTTATTCCTGAAGTGTTTTCAAAAACTCTCGAAGAATATAACCGTATGCAACAAAAATCAGGATTTGACTTAAGACCTCTTGCAGGAAAGGAAATCGTCAGATTTTCCTACAAACTTCTCAATCACCCCCTTGACAAAAACTATGCAAGAGTAAACATATTTGTACATCAAGGAAAGATAGTTGCCGCAGACGTATCCAGCACAAAACTTGACGGCTTTATGCATTCTATAGAAAAAACCAATTTTAAGTAACCATACAAAGGAGTATATATATGCGACTTGACAAGTTCTTAAGTGACTGCAAGGTGGAAACACGGAAAAATTTAAAAAAGATAATCAGACAGGGTGCAGTATCTGTAAACGGTGTATGTGAAAAGGATCCCGGAAAAAACATATCCGAATCTGACATGGTCACAGTATATGATCAGGTGATAGAGTACGAAAAGTACATTTATCTTATGATGAACAAACCTCAGGGTTATATCAGCGCAACCGATGACCCAAGACAAAGAACCGTACTTGAACTCCTTGATGAAGAATATCTTCTCTACGACCTGTTTCCTGCAGGAAGACTTGACATTGACACAGAAGGATTTTTGCTTCTTACAAACGACGGCAAATTTGCCCACGATATACTCTCCCCTAAAAAGCATGTGCCAAAGACATATTTTGCAACTGTTGAAGGTCATATGGGAGAGAAAGAAATATCAGTATTCAAAGAAGGTATGGACCTTGGGGATTTTGTAACCGGGCCTGCCACACTTGAAATAATAAATTATGACGCCTACAACACAAATGTGTATGTGACAATATCCGAAGGTAAATTTCATCAGATCAAGAGAATGTTTGAAAAAGTGGGATCATCTGTATTATATCTTAAGAGAATATCTATGGGCGGTCTTACACTT
Organism: Clostridia bacterium; assembly: GCA_045530725.1. Taxonomy (GTDB): domain Bacteria; phylum Bacillota; class Clostridia; order UMGS1810; family UMGS1810; genus SIG435. Next base: position 109,978 of record JAZSCT010000020.1, on the reverse strand, counting down.
GATGATACACTTGATCCAGGTGAAGTAAAAAAACTTACACCTGAAGAAATCAATCTTATAAAGGAGACAAAATAAATGGATATTATAAAGAAACTCAGCGAAGAACTTTCCATCGGAATAAATCAGGTGGAAAATGCGGTGAAACTCATTGACGAAGGAAACACCGTTGCATTTATTTCACGTTACAGAAAGGAAGCCACAGGCTCTCTTGATGACAGTCAGATGAGAGAACTTTTCACAAGACTTAATTATCTTCGTTCCTTCGAAGAAAGAAAAGAAGAAATCATCCGTCTTATAGACAGCCAGGGCAAACTCACAGATGAAATACTTGAGGCTCTTGACAAAGCGAAAAAACTCACAGAACTGGAAGACATATACCGTCCATACAAACAGAAAAAGCGTACCAGGGCTTCCATTGCAAAAGAAAAAGGCCTTGAACCTCTTGCAGATACAATCTTTGAACAAAGTATTATTTGTGCATCACTTGATGATATTGCAAAAGAATATATAGATCCTGAAAGAGGTGTGGAAACTTCAGAAGACGCACTTAACGGTGCAAGTGATATAATCGCAGAAAACATTTCAAACAATGCAGAATACAGAAAATATATCCGTGAAAAGACTATGCAAACAGGAATTATGGATGTATGTGCAAAGGATACCGAAAAGGAATCTGTATATGAAATGTACTATGAGTTCTCACAAAGTCTTACAAAAATTGCAGACCACAGAATCCTTGCTATAAACAGAGGGGAAAAGGAAGACTTCTTAAGTGTAACAATAACTGCAGATAATGATTCTTTTGTGGATTACATTACATCGGACATTATAAAGGATTCCGGATCTGTATTTGCTCCTTTCATAAAGGCTTCTGCAGAAGATTCCTTCAAACGTCTCATATGGCCTTCAATAGAAAGGGAAATCAGAAACGAACTTACCGACAGAGCATCAGACAGCGCCATAAAACTCTTCTCCAAAAACCTCAAGGCACTTCTTATGCAACCGCCAATCAAGGGAAAGACCGTTCTCGGCATAGACCCGGGGTACCGTACAGGATGCAAAGTGGCTGTAATCGACCATACAGGAAAGGTCCTTGACACAGGTATAATATACTGTACCCTTCCAAATCACGACAAGGACAAGTCAGAAAAATTTGTTCTCTCACTTATATCAAAGTATGATATAGATATTATCGCAATCGGAAATGGTACTGCCTCAAAGGAATCAGAAATTTTTGTATCGGATCTTATCAGAAAATGTGAGAAAAAACTCTATTATATGATGGTAAATGAAGCAGGCGCATCTGTATATTCGGCAAGTAAGGAAGGTGCGGAAGAATTCCCTGATTTCACTGTTGAACAGAGAAGTGCGGTATCAATCGCAAGAAGAATGCAGGATCCTCTGGTTGAACTTGTAAAGATAGATCCCAAATCTATCGGTGTAGGTCAGTATCAGCACGATATGAACCAGACTCAACTCCACGATGCATTGGGCGGTGTGGTGGAAGACTGCGTAAACAATGTGGGTGTGGATCTCAATACTGCTTCGGGGGTACTTTTGTCATATGTTTCAGGCATAAGCGGTACTGTGGCAAAAAACATTGTATCATACCGTGAGCAAAACGGAATATTCACTTCCAGAAAAGAACTTCTGAAAGTGGACAAACTTGGTCCGAAGGCATTTACACAATGCGCAGGATTCTTAAAAATCCCCGAATCAGAAAATGTCCTTGACAATACATCTGTTCATCCCGAATCATACCAGGCGGCACTTAAACTTCTATCTACTCTCGGTTACACAGAAAAGGACGTATCCGATAAGAAACTTACAGATATCGACTTAAGGCTTATAGGTATAGATCTTGACAAATTCGCACAGGAAAATGATATTGGAAAAATTACCCTTACAGATATTATAGATGCACTTAAAAAACCGGGCAGAGACCCCCGTGAAGATATGCCCTCTCCTATCCTTATGGAAAACGTAATGGGTATGGAAGACCTGACTCCCGGAATGGTGATGGAAGGTACTGTAAGAAATGTTATTGACTTTGGTGCTTTTGTGGATATAGGAGTACATCAGGACGGACTTGTACATATTTCAGAAATAAGCAACAAATTCATCAAACACCCTACCGATGTACTGAGTGTGGGAGATGTGGTGAAGGTAAAGGTAGTAAATGTTGATCTGGCGAAAAAAAGAATCAGTCTTTCCATGAAAGATGTACAATAGTCACAAAATTTCGTCAAATTTTAACAGTCAAACTATCGTATCTCACAAAATTTGCAAAAACCTGTTACAAATGTGTTAAATTACTCCTATGAATTGGTTGTTTTTTGCAAAAAATCACTGAAAATGCACGATTTTTTTTCGAAAAAAGGGTTTTTTTAACAACTTTTATGCAAAGTTACTAAATATTCACTTGTTTTTTTGTGAAATAATCTAATTTCATTAATCGAAAATTTGTGATATTATATATATAACATATAAAAGATTACATAGGGTAATCACATTTTTATTAGGAGGAAGAAGTCAAATGGCAAGTTTAACATTAGAACACATTTACAAAAAGTATAGCGGTGGTGTTGTGGCTGTTTCAGATTTCTGTCTTGAAATTGCTGACAAGGAATTCATCGTTTTGGTTGGACCTTCAGGTTGCGGTAAATCAACCACATTGAGAATGATCGCAGGCCTTGAAGAAATTTCAGAAGGTACCCTTAAAATTGGCGATACAGTCGTAAACGATGTAGCACCGAAGGACAGAGACATTGCGATGGTTTTCCAGAACTATGCTCTTTATCCACATATGACAGTATATGAAAACATGGGATTTGCTCTCAAACTCAGAAAGACTCCAAAGGAAGAAATCGACAAGAGAGTAAGAGAAGCAGCTAAGATTCTTGATATAGAACATCTCCTGGACAGAAAGCCAAAGGCTTTGTCAGGTGGTCAGAGACAGAGAGTTGCGCTGGGTAGAGCTATCGTTCGTGAACCTAAGGTATTCCTTATGGACGAACCTCTTTCAAACCTTGATGCTAAGCTCAGAGTACAGATGAGAACAGAAATCGGTAAACTTCACAAAAAACTCCAGACAACATTCATCTATGTAACTCATGACCAGACAGAAGCTATGACAATGGGCACAAGAATCATTGTTATGAAAGACGGCTTCATGCAACAGGTTGATTCTCCTATCAATCTTTACAACTATCCTTGCAATATGTTCGTTGCAGGATTTATCGGAAGCCCACAGATGAACTTCATTGATGCTACAGTTGTTAAGAAAAATGATGCTGTATATCTTGAATTCGGCAAAGAATCAATCAAACTTGAAGAATCAAAAGCAAAAGCTCTTATCGAAGGCGACTATGTTGGCAAAGAAGTTGTTATGGGTATCAGACCTGAAGATATGTATGATGATGAAAGTTTCCTTTCAATGAGCCCTGAATCAGTTGTAAGTGCACATGTTGACCTTACAGAAGTTATGGGTGCTGAAACATATCTTTACCTCTCAATCGCAGGAACAAGTTTTACCGCAAGAGTTAACCCAAGAACAACTGCTAAATATGGTGACGATATTAAGATTGCTATTGATGCTCATAAGATTCACGTATTCGACAAAGAAACTGAACTTACAATCACAAACTAATAACTATAGTTTGAAAGGGTGTGACCACAGGTCATACCCTTTCTTTTTGCTATCCACTAAAAAAAGGGAATGTAAATAAAATACATTTTACATTCCCTTTACTTATTCAGTTATTAATTTGTATTATTTATTCTCCCAAGGTGGTGTTGCAGGAAGAAGGCTCTCATAATATTCAATGAGAGAATCTTCATATGCGCCCTTATATTCAAGATTCATAAACTTGTCAAATGCTTCGTCAAAAAGTTTCTTCCATGAATCTTCTTCCTGACCCGGGTTGATCGGATACCAGAGTACGCCGTTTGATTTAGCTGCTTTGCAGTCTCCCGGTGCATCCCCTATCATAAGTACGTGATCATCTTTGTAGCCCTGCTTCTTGGCAAGTTCTATACATTGAGCCTTTGTACCCATTTCCTGACCACATACAACTGTTACATATTTTGTAAGGTCATTTTCTGACCATTCTCTTTCCAATGCATCATTTGATGCTTGAGATACAACTATGATATCTACTTTGCCTTTCATCTTTTCGAAACATTCTCTTAAGTTTGGGAAAGGTGGTACATCATGAACCATTCTCTTGATGGTTTCATTTACTTCTGTTGTCCATCTCAAAGCCTTTTTCATTTCTTCATCTTCAGGATGTGCTTCGCAGTATGCTATCAAAGCAGGGTTTCCAAGTTTGGATTCTGTTTCACACCAGTTTCTCAAAGATTCGATGTCAGGTTTCTTAAATCCTCTTCTGATTGCTTCCGGTCTCTTCTCAAGAAGGTCGATAGTTTTTACAACACCGGGAAATCTGTTACATCCTCTTGTTTTTGAATAAAGGTTTACAAACTCCCATGTTTCTCTTGCAAGGGTAGATACTGCCTGAAGATTGTACACATCGATAAGATGGGGAATGAAACTTTCTTTATGTTTGATTTCCATTGTATCGAATGCGCAACCGTCAGAATCTACGCAAACAAGGAAATCACTTGTTCTTTTCATATCAAGAAGTGCCTGTGCAGCATTTGCCATAATTAATTCCTCCGTAAATTAAGTATTGTATATACATTTTAGCAAATTGTATCATTTATTGCAAGTAAATTCCGCTATTTAAGTATATTTTCAAGCAAAATATATGGTATTTCCATATTCCCGTAGCCTTTTCCTATAGAAATCTGCGGTTTCATCTCTCCATGAAAATCTGTACCGCCGCTTATGAGCAAAGAATGTTTCTTTGCAAGAGCCATATATTTATCCTGCATATCTTCATCATATTCAGTATAGTACCCTTCTATTCCCGAAAGTCCTGCCCTCTTTAATCTTATCACATATTCTTCAAGTTCATTATCGGGAAGTTTTATAAGATGAAGATGAGCAAGAAATGCTTTTCCTCCTGCATTGTTGATTATTTCAATACATTCTTCGGGACTGTATCTCTGAAGTGTGCAATACCCTTCCTTACCGCTTGAAAGATACTCGTCAAAGGCATCTTTTACCGATTTGACATAACCTTTTTCCACCATAAGTTTTGCATAATGTGCTCTGCCCAAAACACCATTAGGTGCAAATTTTAATGCCTCTTCATATGTCACATCAAAACCCATTTTCCTTAAATTTTCTGCAGTTATCACATTTCTTTGGTACCGTGCTTTTCTCACTTCTTCCATAGCACTCAGAAACCCTTCATCATATATGTCAATACCATATCCCAGAATGTGAGTTTCTGTCTTGAACTGTGCAGACATTTCCACCGCGGGTATTACTTCTACACCTGCTCTTTTTCCTTCCAGAATTGCCCTCTCTACCCCTTCCACGCTATCGTGGTCAGTTAATGCTATTGCAGAGAGTCCGCTTACCGCAGCGAGATTTACAAGTTCTTCGGGAGTCATAGATCCGTCGGACATTGTAGAATGTGTGTGTAAGTCTATCAGTTTCATTTACCTTCGCTACTCTCCTAATAATTTATCTGTCAGTCTGTAATTGATCCTCAGGAAGTTTTTTTAAAAACCTTAGTACAATTGGCGCAGAAATAAAAAACGCCAACACGTCTGCTATGGCCTGAGCCGACTGAACGCCAAAAAGCCCCACCGTTTCTGTAAGAATCACAAGTATCGGTATGAACAGTATGCCGCTTCTCAAAAGCGACAGAAATGTAGCCTTAATATTCTCCCCTATGCTTTGGAACAGCATATTCGCACAGATTGTCAAAGGATGGAATAAAAGTGCTAAAAACTGCAATTTGAGGCTTAATGTTCCTATTTCGATAACTGATGGGTCATCACGGAAAAGTTGTATCAGATTATTTGAAAAAATAAGTCCCACTATCACAAAAGATCCAAGCAATACCTCACCTGCACAAAATGTAAAATAAAATGCTTTTTTCACTCTTGAATACATTTTTGCACCATAATTGAATGATGCCACAGGCTGAAATCCCTGACCGATACCAAGTCCCACAGCAAAAATAAAGAATGTGATTTTGTTTACTATGGACATTGCCGCAACTGCAGCATCTCCGCCAACACTTCCTGCATAGTTATTGAGCATCATTGTGGCAATACTGCTTAACCCCTGACGGCAAAAACTTGGAAATCCCGTTACCATAATTGTAAGTAATCCCTTTGGATTTTCCTTCGCATACTTAATACTTAATTTACTCTGTGTTTTGCCCCTGTAAAACATAGAAAGCAATATGAGAAATCCCACCAACTGAGAAATGGCTGTGGAAAGCCCTGCTCCCGCAACTCCCATATTAAGTCCGAATATAAGTATCGGATCACCGATTATATTGAGAAATCCGCCAATAGTAAGTCCTATCATAGCAAAAAATGCTTTGCCTTCATATCTTAAGATATTGTTAAGAGCAAAACTCGTCATAGTAACAGGTGCTGCCATCAGAATATATATTCCGTAACTTCTGGCATATGGAAGAATAGTATCTGTACTTCCAAGAAGCATCATAAGAGGATCGATGAATATAAGTCCAAGTATTCCGAGAACTGTCCCTGCTATAAGACATGCCCCGATACTTAATGATGCAAAAATGCTTGCGCTATGGGCATCTTTTTCACCAAGTTTTCGTGCAATTATACTGCCTGCACCATGACCGAACATAAATCCGAATGCCTGTATGATCGCCATAAGTCCAAATACAACACCTACCGCACCGCTTGCGCTGTTTCCAAGTGCACTTACAAAGTAAGTATCTGCCATATTATATATATTTGTCACAAGCATGCTGATGGTAGTAGGAATCCCCAATATAATCACAAGTTTGGGTATTGGCCATCCTGTCATTTTTTCATATTGACTTACCGCGATGTTCATTAAGATTCATCTCTTTCTGTGTATTATAAGTAGATTGTGCGATGAGTTTAACTATGTCAATTATCTCTTTTTATCTTTGCAAGTTTTATTATTCATTACTGTCGATACTGATTTTTGCAAGACCTGCCTCTGATGTTTCCTTGTATGAACGGTGCATATCAATGCCTGTTTCTTTCATTGTCCGTATAACTGTATCCAGAGAAATCTTTCTGGTATCCCACAAAAAACTTGCAAGATTAACTGCATTTATTGCTCTCATTGCCGCAACTGCATTTCTTTCAATACAAGGTATCTGTACAAGTCCGCAAATCGGGTCACAGGTAAGTCCAAGATGGTGTTCGATAGCAATCTCTGCAGCATACTCAATCTTGTCGAAAGAAAAGTCAAAAAGTTCACCCAGAGCACCTGCCGCCATAGCACAGGCACTTCCCACCTCTGCCTGACATCCGCACTCTGCACCTGATATGGAGGCATTGGTTTTTATTAAGTTTCCTATTATTCCTGCAGTCATAAGGGCACGGACGATACTTTCGTCACTATAGCCGTTTTTCTGTTGCTGATAGTATAATACAGCAGGCACAATACCTGCCGCACCGCATGTAGGTGCGGTGACGATTCTTTCTCCTGATGCATTCTGCTCACCAACTGCAAAAGCATATGAGCATACCATCCTGTTTTCTTTTGTTACAGGTGTCTCATCCACGTGCTGACTGTTGAAGAGGGATTTCGCCTTTTTCTTTACGCCAAGACCTCCGGGAAGTTCACCTTTATCGGTAAGTCCGTTTCTAATTGATGTTTTCATAGCATCCCAGATATTATACATATAGTTTATAAAATCGTCATTCTCATTTTCTAATACATATTGCCAGAGGCGTATATTCTTTTTTTCACAATAATCTGCAATAGAGGTAAATTTGTCAAGTTTATATATCCTCTCAGGCTTTCTTACAACATCGTTTTCAAAGGCGATACTTCCGCCACCTATGCTTAATACCCTTGCTCTGTCCTTCTCCGCACTTCCCTTATAAGCAATAAGTTCCATAGTATTCGGATGAGGAATATCATCAAGTATATGATTAAACTCCACTTCACACTCATATGGAAGGAAGGTCTTTCTTATCACTTCATCTGTGCAATGACCTTTTCCTGTTTTTGCAAGAGAACCGTAGAGAATGACTTTGAAGTTCTCTGCATCTTTGTTTCTGTCCTTAAAAATCATACACGCCTTCTCAGGACCGATAGTATGTGAACTCGATGGTCCTCTGCCTATTTTGTATAATTCTGTCAGTGACTCCATACCAGATGATATCTCTTCTTTGGTCTCTTTGGTACAAGGTGAGCCTTCAAAAAACTCCTCCACCTGTACATTAAATATCTTTGCAAGAGAAATAAGATTTTCTCCCGATGGCTTTGACAATCCTGATTCCCATTTAGAAACAGCCCTGTCGCTGATACCCAGAAGAAGACCAAGTTGCTTCTGAGTTATATGATTTATTTCCCTCAGTTGCTTGATTTTATTCAAATTGAATTTGTCCACATTTATCACTCCGTATAAGTTATTTTACTGATATTATAGGCAATAAACTTCCAACTATAAAGGCATTTGAAAATGTTATTAAAAAGTTCACTCAACCTGTGGTTGAGTGATTGGATAGAGTTTTATACAACCACCTTATTGGATTGTTGCATAAAAATTTACTTACAACTCTTTTCTCCAAACATCCACTCGAGCGCTTTTTCAATATGTAAATCCCACCATTTCCAGGTATGATTTCCTTCTGATTCTTCATAGTAGTGTTTAATATCAAGTTCTTCAAAAAGCGTATGAAGGACTTTGTTTGTTTTAAATAAATAAGGATTGTCATCTATACCGCACCATACATAAGTCTCAGGAAGTTCTTCTGCAACGTAGGTAAAATACTCCTCTCCACACTAAGTATCTGCATACCAACTTCTCTCTGCATCAGGCATAACTACGGCAATACCAAATCTTTTTGCATATCTTTCTATGGATGTATTCTTTACCCACGATTCATAATTTCCTTTGAGTCCATGCAAAAGATACAAGGTTTTATACTCAGAATTTTCATTACTGATATTATCAGGTAGTATAATATTCATCTTTGTTTTTCTTTTTAAACACTTTGATTCAAATTCCATTGTGAAAAAAGACATATTGAATTACCTACCTTTTAACGTTAGTTTTTCTGTCTGTTATATTTTAACACAAAAGCAGACATAATTCAATGAAAAAACAAAAAAGCGTTTTACTTTTTATAAAGTAAAACGCTTTTATCAATGATATTAATTATACCAATTCAATGAAAGCCATTTCGCAAGCATCGCCGCGTCTTGGTCCTATCTTGATAATTCTGGTATATCCGCCGTTTCTTTCAGCGTACTTAGGTGCTATTTCATTGAACAGCTTATAAACAACATCCTCTTTTGTAATATAGCTAAGAGCCTGTCTCTTAGACTGAAGAGTATTTGCTTTACCCAAGGTTATCATTTTGTCAGCCAATGCTCTCACTTCTTTTGCTTTTGCAACTGAAGTTTCGATTTTGCCGAATTCCAACAACTGAGTTGTAAGGTTTCTGAGCATTGCAATTCTGTTGTCGGTAGCTTTACCTAATTTTCTTGTACCTGGCATAACACATATACCTCCTTTACCAATTTATTAATCGTAATATGTTTCCTTATTGAAAACCAAACCTAAAGCAGCAAGTTTTGCAATTACTTCCTCGAGAGATTTTCTGCCGAGGTTTCTTACCTTCATCATTTCACCTTCAGATTTGTTTACCAAATCTTCTACTGTGTTGATGCCTGCACGCTTCAAGCAGTTAAAGGAACGAACCGACAAGTCAAGTTCCTCAATTGTGAGTTCCAATACCTTGTCTTTCTTATCGTCAGCCTTTTCAACCATAATATCTGTATGTTTGATTTCATCTGTCAAATCAATGAACAAACTCATATGGTCGTTAATAATCTTTGCACTAAGACTAAGTGCTTCTTCGGGAGTGATGGTTCCGTCAGACCATAGTTCCAAAGACAATTTGTCGTAGTCAGTTACCTGACCTACTCTTGTGTTTGTTACACTGTAGTTTACTTTACAGATTGGAGAGTAGATAGAATCCACAGGAATAACGCCGATAACAGTCTGCATGTTTTCTTTGTTCTTTTCTGCTGATACATATCCTCTGCCGTTTGCAAGTGTGATTTCCATATAAAGTTTTGCATCTTTGTCAAGGGTAGCAATGTGCAGATCCTTGTTTACGATTTCTACTTCGTGGTCACACTTGATGTCTCCGGCTGTGATTTCGCCGGGGCCAACAACATCAATATAAACTGTCTTAGGTGTATCTGTATAAACCATAGTAATTAATTTTTTGATATTAAGTACTATTTCGGTTACATCTTCTTTTACTCCCGGAATTGTGGAGAACTCATGAAGAACGCCTTCGATCTTAATGCTTGTAGCAGCAGAACCCGGAAGTGATGACAAAAGAACTCTTCTCAAAGAGTTACCAAGAGTCATACCATATCCTCTTTCCAATGGTTCTACTTCAAATCTTGCATATGTGCCGTCTTCGCTTCTTTCCACACATTCAACTTTGGGTTTTTCCATTTCAATCATATTATGACCCTCCATTTTAGAATTAAAATTATCTCATTACTGAGGGCTTGCTTATTATTTAGAATACAATTCGACGATAAGATGTTCTTCAACTTCATAGTCGATGTCATCTCTCTGTGCTAAAGCAATAACCTTACCTGTAAGAGTGTTTTTGTCCATATCAAGCCACTTTGGAATAGCTCTTGAAGAGTTTGCTTCAATTACATCTTTCATTCTGTCAGTTGAAGCGATTTTTTCCTTAAGTGTGATAACATCGCCTACTTTTACGCGGTAGGAAGGTATATCAAGTCTCTTTCCGTTTACAAGGATGTGACCGTGATTTACCATCTGTCTGGACTCTCTTCTTGTATTAGCAAGACCCAATCTGAATACTACATTATCAAGTCTTGACTCCAATATCTGCAAGAGATTTTCACCGGCAATACCGGGCATCTTGATTGCGATTTCGTAATATTTACGGAACTGTTTTTCGAGCATTCCGTATATAAATTTAAGCTTCTGTTTTTCAGTAAGCTGGCGTCCGTATTCGCTCTGCTTTCTCTTCATTGGATTAGGATTTCTGTTTGAGCTTTTATCAATACCCATTACAGAAGGTGTAATTCCAAGAGTTCTGCATCTCTTTAAAATAGGTTGCATATTTCTAGCCATTTTCGTTTCCTCCTCACTTCAAAAATTATAAATCAAACTCTTCTTCTCTTTGGCGGTCTGCAGCCGTTATGAGGAATCGGAGTTACATCTTTGATCATGCTAACTTCCAAGCCAGCAGTCTGAAGTGCACGAATAGCAGCTTCTCTTCCGGCACCCGGTCCTTTAACATAAACTTCAACAGTTTTAAGACCGTGTTCCATAGCAGCCTTAGCAGCTGTTTCTGCAGCCATCTGTGATGCAAAAGGTGTGCTCTTTCTTGAGCCTCTGAAACCTAATCCACCTGCACTAGCCCATGATAATGCATTACCCTGGGTATCAGTGATTGTTACAATTGTGTTGTTGAAAGAGGAACGAATATGTGCTGCTCCTTTTTCAATATTTTTCTTTTCTCTTCTCTTACGAGTTTTCTTAATCTGAGCCATTATTTAGTCCCTCCCTTTCTATTTTTTCTTATTAGCCATTGTCTTTCTTGGGCCTTTTCTTGTTCTAGCGTTTGTCTTTGATCTCTGACCTCTTACCGGAAGATTCTTTCTGTGTCTTAAGCCTCTGTAACATCCGATTTCGATAAGTCTCTTGATATCAAGACCAACCTGTCTTCTGAGGTCACCCTCAACCTGGTATTCTTTGTCGATGATAGTTCTCAATTTGTTAACTTCATCTTCTGTCAAATCTTTTACTCGAGTATCAGGATTGATGCCTGCTTCTTTAAGAATTTTTCTTGAAGAACTAACACCAATACCAAAAATGTATGTCAAGCCATACTCTACTCTCTTTTCGTTAGGCAAATCAACGCCTGCGATTCTTGCCATACTTACACCTCCCTGTTTAAATTAACATTCACAACTTTTTTCTTTTATTGCATTCCCGCAAATTAGGATGCGGATATATGTTAAACTTAAAAGGTTACAGAGGATTTCTCCTCGTACAGCCGCCCTTTCAAGCTATTAACAATGAGCTTTATCAGCCTTGTTTCTGTTTGTGCTTTGGATTCTGGCAAATTACCATAATCTTGCCTTTTCTTTTAATAATTTTGCATTTTTCGCAAATAGGTTTAACTGAGGGTCTTACCTTCATTTTAATTTACCTCCTTAAAGTAAAATCACAAAAAAACATTTATTATTTTGCTCTCCATGTAATTCTGCCACGGGTCAAGTCATAGGGAGACATCTCAACTGTGACCTTATCGCCCGGAAGAATTCTTATGAAGTTCATTCTCAACTTGCCCGAAATATGAGCAAGAATTCTGTGTCCATTCTCAAACTCTACCTGAAACATTGCATTTGGCAAAGCCTCAACAACTGTTCCTTCAAGTTCTAAAACATCTTCTTTTGCCAAGGATAAAACCTCCTTACAACTTTCCTTATTCTTTGTTTCTCCTCAGATAATGAGAAAGTGAACTTCTTGCCTCTTTGTTGGTTATTTTTCCCATTGTATCAAGTCTGTTGACAATGAATTCGTCAATTTCACCTGTAGATTCAATATGTTTCATTTTCTTCTTCTTAGGAGTTCCGACTTTTCTAGCTTTGCCGTCAGCAAGATAAACAAATTCTTCGTCTCTGGATACTACCAGAAAGTACTTTCCTTTATCTCTGCCGGCTATGGCGTAAACTATCTCGCCCGGATGAGCGTCCAAAATATATCACCTCTTGATATTTATCTTTGAGAACTTATTTCATCGTAAGAATCAATGGTTCTCCATCCGTGATAACAATTGTATTTTCATAATGAGCAGCATACTTACCGTCTGCCGTTACTACGGTCCAACCGTCACTAAGTGTTCTGGTCTGTGGCTTTCCCATATTGACCATAGGCTCTATGGCAAGGGTCATATTCTTCATAAGGCGATTGCCTTTACCGAATGTACCGTAGTTTGGAACTTCGGGATCTTCGTGAAGATTTTTGCCAACACCGTGACCGCAATAATTTCTTACAATGCTGAATCCGTTGGATTCCACATAATCCTGAATGGCTGCCGATATGGAGAAAAGTCTCTCTCCGAATCTGGCATACTTCATTCCCTCAAAGAAACTTTGTTCGGTTACCTCCATAAGTCTCTTTGCTTCAGATGAAATCTCACCTACTGCAAATGTTCTGCAGGCATCGGTATGAAAACTGTCTTTCAACACGCCCACATCAAGACTTATGATGTCACCGTCTTTTAGTTCATAAGATCCGGGAATACCATGGATAACAACATCATTTACTGATGCGCATATACTGCCCGGAAATCCTGCATAATTCAGGAACGAGGGTTTCGCACCCTTACTCAGTATATGTTCTTTCGTGATTTTGTCCAGTTCGCTTGTTTTGATGCCGGGCTTGATATATGGCTTTATTACTTCGAAGCATTCTGCCAATATCAATCCCGATTGACGCATCTTTTCAACCTCGCCGGCTGATTTTATATAAATCATATCTTACTTTTCCAACGCCTTAACAATGTCCTCGGTAATCTTTGAGATTTCCTGAGTACCATCGAACTTTTTAAGTAATCCTTTTGCCTCATAGAAACTCTTAAGAACTTCTGTTTCAGCATGATATACTTTAAGTCTGTTGGCGATTGTTTCAGGCTCGTCGTCCTTTCTCATTATGAGTTTGGCACCGCACTTATCACATACATCGCCTTTAGATGAAGGGTTGTTTGTAATATGGTAGGTTGCTCTGCACAAAGAACATTCTCTTCTGCCTGAGAGTCTCTCGATGATGCTCTCATCCTCAACCTCGATAGAAACAACACTGTCAATCTTTATACCCAATGTATCAAGTGCTTCTGCCTGTGCGATTGTTCTTGGAAATCCGTCAAGGATAAATCCGTTTTTGCAATCGTCCTTTGAAAGTCTTTCTTTTATTATTTCGATAACAATGTCATCGCTTACAAGCTGACCTTTTTCTATAATAGTCTTCACTTTGTTTCCAAGTTCTGATCCTGAGTTTATTGACTCACGGATGATAGCACCTGTGGAAACTGTAGGTATATTATATCTTTCGCAAAGAATTTCAGCCTGAGTGCCTTTGCCGGCACCGGGTGCGCCCAATAATATAAGTTTCATTCAAATCACCTTCATATGAGAATTAATCCAAAAAGCCTTTGTAATGACGCATAAGCATCTGTGATTCTATCTGCTTTACAGTTTCGAGAGCAACACCAACCATAATGAGGAGTGATGAGCCACCCATTGCTAAAGGATAACCGATAACTTTACCTGTAAGCTGTGGAAGTATAGCGATCAAACCAAGGAATATTGCTCCTGCAAGTGTGATCTTTACTACCACTTTGTTTATGAAGTCACTTGTTGGTTTGCCAGGTCTGATACCGGGAACGAAACCACCGTTTCTCTTCATATTGTTTGAAATTTCAATTGGATTGAACTGAATAGCTGTGTAGAAATATGTGAAGAATATGATAAGCAAGAAATACACTATCATATATCCCCATGAGTCAGCCGGAAGGATATTCCATGCATTACCTTTGCCGAGCATTGCACCCAATGTCTGTGGGAATGTAAGAATACTCATAGCAAAGATGATTGGAATAACACCTGCCATAGCAACTTTGATTGGAATATGTGTGCTCTGACCACCGTACATCTTTCTGCCAACCATTCTCTTAGCATACTGAACAGGAATTCTTCTTTCAGCATCTGTTACAAATACAACAAATACTATAGAAAGTGCAGCAACTATAATAATAGCAACCAACTTGATAATACCTGCAGTAGTAAGACCTGCTGCAATGAAGTTTTCATAAAGTGCTCTTACTGTAACCGGCATTCTTGCAACGATACCTGCGAAGATGATAACTGAAATACCATTTCCGATACCCTTTTCTGTAATCTGTTCACCAAGCCACATAAGGAACGCTGTACCTGCTGTGAATGTGAGTGTGATTACAACGAAAGCAACAAATGAATGTCCTGTTGTAACGATACCTTTGATACCGAAATAAAGACCTGTTGCCTGTATAAATGCGAGAACAACTGTAAGATATCTTGTCCATGATGCAATCTTCTTTCTTCCTTCTTCGCCTTCTTTTGAAAGTCTTTCCAAAGCAGGAATTGCTACTGTCAAAAGTTGCATGATGATTGAAGAGTTAACATATGGAGTGATACTCATTGCAAATATTGTAGCCTGGCTGAACGCACCACCTGAAAACTGATCAAGAAGTCCGAAGAGCCCGCCACCCTGTGCAAGCTCTGTAAGAGCCTGACTGTTTACCAATGGAACAGGAATAACTGATCCAAGTCTGAAGATGACAATCATAAAAAGTGTGTAGAGAATTTTCTTTCTCAGATCTTTGATCTGCCAAGCATTTCTTAATGTCTGAAACACACTAAATCACCTCAACATTTCCACCGGCTGCTTCAATTTTTTCTTTAGCAGAGCCAGTAAATTTAGATGCTTTAACTGTCAACTTCTTTTCGAGACTACCGTTGCCCAAAACCTTAATACCGTCGCATGTCTTTTTGATAATGCCGGCTGCTTTCAAAGCTTCTGCATCAACTGTAGCTCCATTGTCAAATTTATTCAAATCCGAAACTTTAACTTCTACATATTCTTTAGCGAAAATGTTTGTGAAACCTCTCTTCGGAAGTCTTCTGTAAATAGGCATCTGACCGCCTTCAAAGCCGATTCTTACACCGCCGCCCGAACGAGCCTTCTGGCCTTTATGTCCACGACCTGATGTTTTGCCAAGACCTGAACCATGACCTCTACCAAGTCTCTTTCTGCTCTTTGTTGAGCCTTCACTTGGCTGTAGTTCAAACAACTTCATTCAAGACACCTCCTTTAATTTTATGCTTCCTCAACAGATACCAAATGAATAACTTTGTTAATCATGCCTCTGATCTGAGGATTATCATCGTGTATTTTTTCATCTCTGATTTTCTTAAGACCAAGTGCTTTTACAGTTGCAATCTGATCTTTTTTACAACTGATTGTGCTCTTGGTAAGTGTAACCTTAATTTTTGCCATTTTCGTTTCCTCCTGCAATATTTTAATTTATTGTTACAATAAATTCGGTTATCCCAACAATTCTTCTACTTTTTTGCCTCTGAGCTGAGCGATTTCGCTTGCTACTTTAAGGCCTTTAAGTCCTTCGAGTGTTGCGTTAACCATATTGCGTGGGTTGTTAGAACGAAGTGACTTTGCTCTGATATCTTTGATACCAGCAAGTTCAAGAACAGGTCTAACTGAACCGCCGGCGATAACACCAGTACCTTCGCTGGCAGGTTTGATAAGAACTCTTCCTGCACCGAATTCACCGATGATTTCGTGAGGAACTGTTGTACCTACCATAGGAACAGTGATCATATTCTTTTTAGCATCGTCAATAGCTTTTCTTACAGCATCAGGAATTTCTGCAGCTTTACCCATACCTGCTCCCACATGGCCGTTCTTGTCACCAACAACAACCAAAACGCTGAATCTAAAGGTTCTACCACCTTTAACAACCTTAGCAACACGATTTATACTAACAATTTTTTCTTGTAAATCTAATGTGCCTGCATCTATGTTCTGCATAAAAGCTTCTACCTCCTTATTTATATTGTGCTGTGAAAAGATTCTCTCAAATTCTTAAATTAGAATTCAAGACCGCCTTCTCTAGCACCTTCAGCGAGTTTTTCAACTCTACCGTGATAAATATATCCACCTCTGTCAAATACAACTGCTTTGATACCTTTTTCTAAAGCTTTCTTTGCTACCATTGTACCAACTTCGAATGCTGCGTCTTTGTTACCGCCGTTTTCGAGTTCCAATGATGTAGCAGAAACCAAAGTTGTACCTGTAGTATCATCAATTATCTGAGCATAGATGTTTTTTAAACTTCTATATACGCACAATCTTGGGCGTTCGCTTGTGCCAGCCAAGTTCTTACGAACTCTTTGGTGCCTACGCAATCTGGCAACATTACTTGATTTTTTGTTAATCATTACTATTGCTCCTTTCTAGTTTTCTACAGGCTATTTCTTAGCGCCGGTCTTACCTTCTTTTCTTCTGATAACTTCATCAGAGTACTTAATACCCTTGCCCTTATATGGTTCAGGGAGTCTGAATTCTCTGATTTCAGCAGCCTGCTGGCCAACCTTCTGGTTATCAATACCTTTGACAATGATATGGTTCGGATCCGGAACTTCATGTGTAAAATCGTCTGTATCTTCAACTTCTACCGGATGAGAATATCCAAGGTTGAATACAACTTTTTTACCCTGTTTCTGAACTCTGTAACCTACGCCGTTTATTTCAAGAGTTTTTGTAAAGCCCTCTGTAACACCCTTAACCATATTTGCAAGAAGTGTTCTTGTAAGACCGTGAAGTGCTTTGTGTTCCTTTGCTTCTGATGGTCTTTCAACGATAAGAGCAGTACCCTCTTTCTTAATGATCATATCTTTATGAAGTTTCTTTGTCAATGTTCCCAAAGGTCCTTTAACAATAACTTCATTTTCAGGATTAAATACTACATCAACGCCATTTGGAATTTCAATTGGCATTCTGCCTATTCTTGACATTTTTACTTCACCTCCTGTGTTATAAAACTTAATTACCAGATAAATGCAAGAACTTCGCCGCCTACGTTCTGCTTTCTAGCCT
The DNA here is from genome assembly GCA_045530725.1 of Clostridia bacterium. Taxonomy (GTDB): domain Bacteria; phylum Bacillota; class Clostridia; order UMGS1810; family UMGS1810; genus SIG435. The sequence goes on along the minus strand of JAZSCT010000020.1, from coordinate 92,147 downwards.
CTTTGTCAGTCATAATTCCCTTAGATGTGGAAATGATTGCAATTCCGAGACCTTTAAGAACTCTTGGCAAGTCCTCCTTACTAGCATAAACTCTAAGACCCGGTTTACTAACTCTCTTAAGTCCTGATATAACCTTACATTTGTTAGCACCGTATTTCAAAGTGATTTTCATAACACCTTGTTTTCCGTCCTCTGTAACTTCAAAACCGCTGATATATCCTTCATCTTCCAAGATCTTTGCGATAGCCACTTTCATCTTTGAAGAAGGAACCAAAACGGATTCATGTTTCTGTGAATTTGCGTTTCTGATACGTGTAAGCATATCAGCAATTGGATCGGTTATCTGCATTGTGCTACCTCCTTTTTAAAAACTATACTAATTTCCATCTTAAGTCTTACCAACTTGCTTTTCTCACACCGGGAATCTGTCCTTTGTAAGCCAATTCCCTGAAGCAAATACGACAAATGCCGTATTTTCTCAAATAAGCATGAGGTCTGCCGCATATTTTACATCTGGAGTATTCTCTTGTTGAATACTTCTGAGGTTTCTGCTGCTTTAATTTCATAGATAATTTAGCCATGCGTCATTTCCTCCTCTCACGCTTTTATAAACGGTGCGCCCATAAGACTTAAAAGTTCACGAGCTTCTTCGTCAGTTTTTGCAGTTGTAACTACAATAATATCCATACCTCTGATTTTATCAATCTTATCATACTCAATTTCAGGGAAGATAAGCTGTTCTTTAATACCGAGAGCATAGTTACCTCTACCATCAAAAGAATTAGGATTGATACCTCTGAAGTCTCTTACACGAGGAAGAGCAACGTTTGTAAGTCTATCCCAGAATTCATACATTTTTTCACTTCTGAGTGTAACCTTACAACCAATGTTCATACCTTCTCTTATTTTAAAGTTGGCAACTGAATTTTTGGCTTTTGTTGCAACAGGCTTCTGTCCTGTAATGATTGCCAATGTTTCCATTGCAGCATCAAGAGCTTTTGCATTATCCTTAGCTTCGCCAACGCCAATGTTGATTACAATTTTTTCAAATTTTGGAATTTCCATAGGACTTTTGTATCCGTACTTTTCCATAAGTGCACCCTTTACGGTTTCTTCGTAAAGTGTTTTCATTCTGCTAGCCATAAGCGAAAATCCTCCTCTCTAAAATTAATTTTCAAATACTTCCTGGCATTTCTTACAAACTCTTGCTTTCTTACCGTCAGCCAAGATTTTGTAACCGATACGAGTCGGTTTTCCGCATTTGTTGCAAACATGCATAACCTTGCAAGCATTGATTGGAGCTTCCTGGTTGATGATACCAGCCGGATCTCCCTGCTTTCTTGGTTTTTTATGTTTAACAGCCATGTTAATGCCTTCAACAATTACTTTACTTTCTTTAGGCATAACTGTGAGAACCTTGCCCTTTTTGCCTTTATCAACGCCGGACAAAACTACAACAGTATCGCCTTTTTTAATATGAATTGTGTTCATTATGACGCCTCCTTATTATAGAACTTCCGGTGCCAAAGACAATATCTTCATATATTCTTTATCCCTCAATTCACGGGCAATAGGTCCGAATATACGAGTTCCTTTCGGAGTCTTATCGTCTCTGATAATAACAGCCGCATTCTCATCAAATTTAATGTATGTTCCGTCTGCTCTTCTAAGACCTTTTACAGATCTTACAACAACAGCCTTAACTACTTCACCTTTCTTAACAACACCGCCTGGTGTTGCCTTTTTAACCGAAGCAATAATTACATCGCCAATATTAGCGTATTTTCTCTTACTGCCACCAAGTGCTCTGATACACATGATTTCCTTAGCACCTGTGTTGTCAGCAACTTTTAAAAGTGTCTGTGGTTGGATCACTTAGAACCTCTCCTTTCCGTGTTAATTATTGAGCTTTCTCTAAGATCTCAACTAATCTCCATCTCTTGTCCTTTGATAAGCGTCTTGTTTCCATAACTTTAACCTTATCGCCGATTTTAGCTACATTTTCTTCATCATGAGCTTTAAGTTTATAAGTTCTTTTTACGATTTTACCGTAAAGAGCGTGTTTTACGTTGTATTCGATAGCAACAACGATTGTCTTATCCATCTTGTCGCTTACTACTTTACCGATACGCACTTTTCTGTAATTACGTTCCATAGCTTAGTCCTCCTTTTCAAACATTTACTAGAGTTAAAATCAAACAGTTTCTGTCAATGCTACTTCTCTTAACACAGTTTTGATTTTCGCAATTGTACGCTTTACTTCTGTTATTCTTCTTGGATTATCTAGCTGATTTGTAGCGTGCTGAAATCTCAAGTTGAATAATTCGGCTTTAAGCTCTGTCAATTTAAGCTCTAATTCGTTAGGAGCTAAATCTCTGATTTCATTAATTTTCACTAGAATCACCATCCATTCCCTGAGATTCACGTGTCACAAATTTAGTCTTAAGAGGGAGCTTGTGCATAGCAAGACGCATAGCTTCTCTTGCAACTTCTTCTGAAACACCGCCAATTTCAAACAATACTCTACCCGGTTTTACAACTGCAACCCAGTATTCGGGTGAACCTTTACCTGAACCCATTCGAGTTTCAGCAGGTTTTTCTGTAACAGGCTTGTCAGGGAAAATCTTGATCCATACCTGACCGCCTCTCTTTGTGTAACGGGTCATCGCAATTCTGGCTGCTTCAATCTGGTTGGATGTAATCCAAGCAGGTTCAAGTGCCTGAATGCCAAATTCACCATTTGATACTTTATTACCACGAGTAGCTTTACCGGTCATACGACCTCTCATTACTCTTCTGTGTTTTACTCTTTTAGGTAACAACATGATTATTTACCTCCTTCAGCTTTGCTTGGAGCAGGTTTGTTAGCCTTCAAAACTTCGCCTTTGTAAATCCAAACCTTAACACCGATCTTACCATAAGTTGTGTCAGCTTCATAGAAACCGTAATCAATATCTGCTCTGAGTGTCTGAAGTGGAATAGTACCTTCATGATACTGTTCTGTACGAGCGATTTCAGCACCACCAAGACGACCTGAACATGCAGTCTTGATACCTTTGATACCAAGTTTCATTGCTCTCTGCATAACCTGTTTCATAGCACGTCTGAAAGAAATTCTTCTTTCCAACTGTGCAGCGATGTTTTCTGCAACGAGCTGAGCATTTGTGTCAGGGTGTTTAACTTCAACAATGTTGATGATAACACTCTTATTGATTAATTTTTCTACATTTGCTTTGATTTTATCTTTTTCTGCTCCGCCCTTACCGATGATGGTACCGGGCTTTGCTGAATAAATGTTGATTCTTATTTTGCTGTCAGTTCTTTCAATTTCGATCTTTGCAACACCTGCAGCAAAAAGAGCCTTTTTAAGATACTTTCTGATTTTGTAATCTTCTACAAGATTATCACCGAAATTTTTCTTGTCAGCATACCATTTGGAATCCCAATCTTTGATAACGCCGACTCTCAATCCGTGTGGATGTACTTTCTGACCCAAAATTCTTACCTCCTTTTAGACTATTCTCTTTCCTTAACAGCCAATGTGATGTGGCTTGTTCTCTTTCTGATTCTGAATGCTCTGCCCTGTGCTCTAGGCTGAACTCTCTTAAGAGTTGGACCCTGGTTTGCATAAACCTCTGAAACATAGAGTTTGTCAACATCCATACCAAAATTATTTTCTGCGTTTGCGATAGCACTCTTCAAAAGTTTTTCTACGATAGGTGCTGCAGCCTTCGGTGTGAATTTAAGGATTGCCATTGCATCGCCAACATTTTTATTTCTGATTAAGTCAATTACCACTTTCACCTTTCTGGATGAAATTCTAGCATAGCTAACTTTGGCAACTGCTTCTTTTGCGATTATTTTATCTTCCATCAGATAAATCCTCCTTTCAAAAAATTAGGATATATATAACTGTTTATTTTACGCCGGATGTCTTTGAACCTGCATGACCTTTAAAGGTTCTTGTAGGTGCGAATTCACCAAGTTTATGTCCTACCATATCTTCACTTACATATACAGGAACATGTTTTCTTCCGTCATAAACAGCGATTGTATGACCAACCATTTCCGGGAATATAGTAGAAGCTCTTGACCAGGTTTTGATTACTCTCTTTTCGCCTGCGTCGTTCATTTCAACTATTCTCTTCATAAGGCGCTCTTCGACAAAAGGTCCTTTTTTAACTGATCTTCCCATAATAAACCTCCTTCCAAAATATATAGGTTTCTATATTATTTTGCGTTTCTTCTCTTAACAATATATTTGCTGCTGAGTTTCTTCTTGTTTCTGGTCTTGTAACCCAAAGTAGGCTTACCCCAAGGTGTAACAGGGCTTGGCATACCAACAGGTGACTTACCTTCACCACCACCGTGTGGATGGTCGCATGGGTTCATAACAACACCACGAACGGTAGGTCTCCAACCCATATGTCTCTTTCTGCCTGCCTTACCAATGGAGATGTTTTCGTGGTCGTGGTTGCCAACTACACCAATTGTAGCCTTACAATCAACACTTACCATTCTAACTTCACCGCTTGGAAGTCTTACCTGAGCGTATTTACCTTCTTTAGCCATAAGCTGTGCAGAGTTACCTGCGCTTCTTACAAGCTGAGCACCTCTCTTAGGGAAGAGCTCGATGTTGTGGATTAAAGTACCAACAGGAATTGCACTGATTGGAAGTGCGTTACCCGGTTTGATATCAGCATCCGCACCTGAACGAACAACATCGCCAACCTTCAAACCTTCAGGAGCAATGATGTAAGCCTTTTCGCCGTCTTCGTACTGAATAAGAGCGATATTAGCTGTTCTGTTTGGATCGTATTCAATTGTGAGAACATTAGCGTTCACACCGTCTTTGATTCTCTTAAAATCTATAACTCTGTATTTTCTCTTGTTTCCGCCGCCTCTATGACGAACTGTGATTCTACCGTAAGAGTTTCTGCCGGAAGTCTTCTTAAGAGGTTCGAGCAAACTCTTTTCCGGAGCAACCTTAGAAAGTTCTTCAAAGGTTGACACTGTCATAAATCTGCGTGCAGGAGAAGTAGGATTAAATTTTTTAATCGCCATTTTAGTCACTCCTTAACTAATTTAATTTATTGTTTAAGCCAAGCCTTCAAAGAATTCGATTGTTTTGGAATCAGCTGAAAGTTTAACAGTAGCTTTTTTCCAATCGGCTCTTTTACCAGATGTAGCTCCCATTCTCTTAACTTTTCCGAGAACTACTGAAGTTGTAACGCTTACAACCTTTACATTGAAGATTTCTTCAACTGCTTGTCTAATCTGTACTTTTGTAGCTGATTTCTTAACTTCAAAAGTGTATTTCTTGTCAGCAAGCTGATCCATGCTTTTTTCAGAGATTATTGGTCTGATAATGATATCATGTGCGTTCATTATGCGAGCACCTCCTCAATCTTAGCAATTGCATCCTTTGCAATTATTAGCTGATCATGACTTAAAATATCGTACACATTCAAAACTCCGGCAAATGTAACTGTAACACCATCGATGTTTCTGCCTGATTTGTAAATGAGTTCATCTTTATCGCATGTAACGATAAGAGCTTTTGTGTTTACTTCGAGTTTGTCGAGCATTGCTTTGATATCTTTAGTTTTGATAGCATCGAGTTTCAATTCATCAATAACTTTGATTTCTGCTTCTGCCACTTTTGAACTCAAAGCTGATTTCATAGCAACTTTCTTAACCTTTTTGTTAAGTGAGTAGCTGTAATCTCTTGGCTTAGGACCGAGAGCAATACCACCATGGATCCACTGTGTAGCCCTGATAGAACCCTGTCTTGCTCTACCTGTACCTTTCTGTCTCCAAGGTTTGATTCCGCCACCTGATACTTCAGAACGTGTCTTTGTGCTCTGTGTACCCTGTCTCTGGTTTGCAAGATAGTTTACAACAACCTGATGTAAAACACTCTTGTTTATTTCCTGACCGAAAATGCTTTCGTTCAATTCGATGGTACCTACCTGGCTGCCATCCATTTTATATAAACCTACTGTAGGCATATTTTAGTCCTCCTTCCTATTATATTACGCTTTAACTGTATTAACGATTGTCAACAAGCCACCCTTAGGACCAGGAACTGCGCCTTTTACGAGGATGATGTTCTTTTCAACATCAACTCTTACTACATCAAGGTTCTGAACTGTAACCTGTTCAACACCCATATGTCCAGGAAGCTTCTTGTTCTTCATAACTCTTGACGGAGTTGAACAAGCACCCATTGAGCCGGGTCTTCTGTGGTATCCTGAACCGTGGCTCATAGGACCTCTGTGTGAACCCCATCTCTTAACTGTGCCTGCGAAGCCTTTACCTTTGCTGATACCGGTAACATCAACTCTGTCACCTTCTGCAAATACATCTGCTTTGATTTCAGCACCGAGTTCGTAGCTTACGCCTTCGTCAAATTTGAATTCTTTCAAAAATTTCTTACCGGATACTCCTGCTTTTGCGAAGTGTCCTTTTTCCGGTTTTGTGAGTTTCTTGTCAGCTACATCAACAAAACCAACCTGAACAGCATCATAGCCGTCATTATCTACAGTCTTTAACTGTGTTACGGTAACAGGGCCTGCTTCTATAACAGTAACAGGGATCACAATACCGTCTTCGGTGAAAACCTGAGTCATGCCAAGTTTTTTACCTAAAATTGCTTTCTGCATTGTTTTTTCCTCCTATATGGTTATTGGTTGAAGCTTTGCTCCAACATTGACCTGCTGCCAAACTGCAGCAATCCGATTAAGACTTAAGTCCTAATCACACCTGCTTAACTTCGATATCAACGCCTGCTGGCAATGAAATCTTAAGCAATGTGTCCATTGTTTTTGTTGTTGGTTCGAGAATGTCGATAAGTCTCTTGTGAGTTCTCATTTCGAACTGTTCACGAGAATCTTTGTACTTGTGAACCGCTCTGAGGATTGTCACAATCTCCTTCTTTGTCGGAAGTGGAATAGGACCTGATACCTTAGCACCTGTTCTAACCGCTGTCTCAACAATTTTCTGAGCAGACTGATCAACCAACTGATGATCATAAGCTTTGAGCTTAATTCTGATTTTCTGACTGTTTGCCATCGTAGTGTACCTCCTTTTATTTTTTCTGCGCATTACGACAGTCGTTAACAGTACACCCAGCCGTGTGTTTCCTGCTTTCGGCATTATAAAACCCAGTACTAACGGATAGTGACTGGGCATAATACACCTGTACCGTGACTAAGCCGCCCGAGTTCAAGATTCGGACATTCTCCATGGAAATTGGTTCAGTTATGCTGAACCGGTAACCTCCCACTTCATCGTATGTCATGCCACATCTAGCATAGTTTACTATATTTTCGGCAAAAATGCAAGATTTTTTTTGCAATTTGGGCTTAATTTTTGCTCGTTTTTTAAAATTTCGTGAAAAGTGCACAATAAACTATGCGTATTCAATCGGTGTTTTGTGTAATATTTAGTTATATTTGCCAAAAATCACGCTCTTGGGTGGGATTTTTGATATACATCCTTGATTCTGTCCTTCACAAGACGGGAATAAACCTGAGTTGATGATATATCGCTGTGCCCAAGCATTTCTGACACGCTCATAAGATCTGCACCATTCTCTACCATGTGTGCAGCAAATGAATGTCTCAGAGTATGAGGTGCTATATCCTTCTCTATTCCTGCCTTCCTCTTGTATTCCTTGACTATCTTCCAGAATCCCTGACGTGTAAGTGACTTACCTGTGTAGTTTACAAAAAGCCATCCTTCATCTGATTCTGTAATGAAGTTGGAGCGGGCATTAAGTATATAATCGGTTATGGCATCTATACACATTCTGCCAAGAGGAATAATTCTCGCCTTTGTACCGAATGCACATTTAAGAAATCCCAGTTCTGTTTCAACATCAGACACTTTTAGTCCGATTATCTCTGAAGCCTTGATTCCCGTTGCATACATAAGTTCGAGCATGGCTCTGTCACGTTTACCCTTATCAGATGTTGTATCAGGTGAATTAAGAAGAATATCTATTTCTTCCATAGTAAGTATGTCAGGCATTTTCTTCTTCTGTTTCGGGGCGTCAATCTTGGATGCAGGATTTCTGGATACGTAGCCTGAAGATACAAGGAAGGAATACATATTCCTTATGGATGCAATACTTCTTGATACACTTGAAGGTGCTTTGTTCTCCTTTTGCATATTCAGAACATAGGAAAGAACATTGGTTTTGTTTGCCTTCAGAATATCTGTATCAGACAAATGCAGAAACTTATCATAAAGTTTCACATCTCTCAGATACGCCTGAACTGTATTTAAAGATGCCCTTTGTTCTGTGATAAGGTATTCTTTGTATTCATTTATAAATCTGTCCATTCAAAAATCATCCCCTTATGTATTACTCAAAAACAAACGTATATATATAATGAAATTTTTCTAAAATAATATGCCGGAAAAAATAACTGATACCGTACTTATCATTACATCCGATAACAAAATTACAATCAGCATATTCAGTAAATGATAACATCTGTTTTTTTCTTTTCTTTTGTCTGTTATTTCTCTTACACAAAACTTATAAACCACATACCACAGAAGCATTCTCATAATTGCCGCCGGTGCAATACACAGCATTATATATTTCAAAGCCTGTGAAGGCATAGTTCTCAGAATAATAAGCGAAGAATATCCTGCAGAATATCCTACAAAAAACGAAACTGATATACCCAACCATGATATGATCCTGTAAGATGACATAATCACAAGAAAAGACCACATAGTAAGACTCACAGAAAAAAAGTTAAGTGCAAGTCTTATAACAGAGTAAACCATATTATCTTCGTTAATCTTTTCTATACCTGCTTTTACACTTTCTTCAATACCGTTTGTATCTCCCATAAACACAGTTGAAAATATAACCCCTATTATATATAAGGAAAGAAATATTAATATTTGCTTGTTTCTTAAAATGAAACTCTTTCTTTTAAAACTCAATTGTCTTTTTCCTCTCATGGTTTTTTTAAATTATATGAGAGAAAACAAAAACAAATTACAAGCAACAAAAAACCGCCGCCAAAGAGGGCAGACGATGTAAAGTGTAAACCATATTATATCAACTAGAAATATTGTATCATACAATTTGTAAAATGTACAGAGAAATTTTTGAAAAAATTTCAAAAAAACCCTTGACTTATTGATAAATAACGTGTATAATAATTTCTGTTGTTGAAACACATGCGCCTCTAGCTCAGCTGGTAGAGCACCTGACTCTTAATCAGGGTGTCCAGGGTTCGAGTCCCTGGAGGCGCACCAATAGAAAAGACCGCAAAACCCAGTGTTTATGCGGTCTTTTTCTTTTGTCACTCTGTAGTCAGGTGTAATTGATTGTAGTTATTTTGATATAAAAAAGTAGTCAAAAAGTAGTCAAAAATTTTTCTCCATGTATTTGTTAATTATATTTATAGTATTATTTGTTACACTTTCATCAAATTCTGCGTATATATTCATTGTTGTACTGAAATCTGCATGGCGGAGAAGTCGCTGCATTGTTTTCGGATCCACACCGGCACAGTATAGTAATTTGGCATATGCGTGTCTCAGCTGATGCAGGTTGAAATCATATCCTATTTCTTTACAATATTTTTCTTTTCTTCTGCGGATTGCAGAAATTGTAAGCGGTTTTGTTTTGTCGAACAGAAAATCATCGGGTTTTAATGATTCGCAATGCTTTTCTAAATATGGCTTTAAGATTGCAAGGATTGGAACATCACCTATACTGCTTTCTGTTTTCGGCATATCTTTTAGGTGGGGATTATTTCCCCAGAATTCTGTAGATCGCCATACTCTTATTTTATTATTTTCAAAATCTATATCCCTCTTCTGAAGAGCATTGATTTCTCCCCTACGAAGACCGGCACAGAGCAGAATCATATTCCACATTCCAAAATCAACGGTATTAGCGTTTTTGATAATGGTTTCTATAATTAAATCATCGGGCGCTTTTACCTTTCCCTTATGAGCGTTTTTGGGAATTTTAATTGAACTCATATAATTGTATATATTAAGATCGTTTTGTATAATGGCATGGTCAAGAATCAACCCGAATACAATTTTAACTTTGGTAACAGATGAATAACTATATCCTTGATTAGCCATATTATTGAGATGTTTCTGAACCATCGACGGTCTTATATCTTCGATGTTATAATCAAAAAAGCAAGATAAGTGCTTAAGTGCGCAGTCGTATGATTCGTATGTTTTAAATCCCACTTGTTTTTCTTTAATTGCCATCATCGAATATGCAGCTTTTTCAAAGTTGTGTTTTTGTTTATGTTCTTCTTCCCGGTATTCTGCAATTTGTTTTCTGATTTCTGCATCTGCTTTCCTTTCGGTATTGGCAGAACTGTAAAACCATTTCGTTTTTCCATTGATAGATACCTTCTGTGCCCATCTACCATCTTTCCTTTGTTTCATAGTATCATCCCTTCTTTTGAATTTAGGGCATAAAAATACACCCTTGCTTGACAAAATAAGGGTGCGAGTGATATACTATCCTTGTCTTATGGGGAAGTATATCGAAAGGTATGCACCCTTTGTCCCACTGTGTTGGCGCACGGTGGGATTTTTTATTTATTTTTAAATTCGTTATAAAACCTATCGAGTTTATATGCTTTGTCGATAGCATATAGTCGGCGTTCTTCCACATCCTCAATAAAAGACGAAAAGAAATGCATTGGTTTTGTCGTACACCTTCTTATTGATTCTTTTAGTTGTTTTATATTATAGTTTATATCTCGGCATTTAGACCAGAAGTATTGATCCTTCATATAATATTTATTTTTGGTGACATACCACTCTTCGTCATCAAATATCCATTTATATTCTTCGGTTTCTTCTTTATAGTGATATTTGCACCATTCTTCAACATACACTGCGCGTTTCTCAAGTTCTTTTATTCTTCCTATAGGAAATTTGTATATCACTTCTGTATAAATCATCAAAAGAAACAATAATGGTGGGAGAAGTACTAAAGCAAATGCAACCCATTTAAGAACATAATACATCAAAAATTCATATAGTGCAGTCATTAAAAATACTCCTTAAAACTTCGCCCTTAATTCAACAACCTTACCGATTATCTGAACAGGCTTTTCTTCTATATCTTTTTTATCATAAAATTGTACTTCGTAATTTGGATTGCTCGGAATAAGCATTATTCCGTTGCTGTCCTTTTTTATTTTCTTGATGGTGGCTTCACTTCCGTTAACCAGGATGATAGCGATTTCTCCGTTTTCTGCGTCAGGTTGTTTTCTTACAATTACCACATCCCCTTCAGAGAACTTTGGTTCCATACTTGATCCTTTAACCCGAAGACCGAAGTATTCTCCGGAACGAGCCATCTCTTCTGATATTTCTTCATAATCTATTATATTTTCTATCGCTTCCATTGGAATGCCTGCCTGAACTGTTCCGAGGACTGGTATTTCGAATACATTGTGTTCTGAAACAGGTCGGTTAGATTCTCCGAGCAGATAATCTATAGATACATTAAATATTTCAGCCATTCTTTTTATTGACTTTAAATCTGGTTCATATTTTTCGTTTTCCCATCCCGATAGAGTTGCTTGTACTATACCAAGTTTTTCGCACAACTCCAGTTGTTTCATATTCATCTCTTTGCGCAATTTTCGGATTCGATTCATTGTTATCATCTCCTTACACATCCATTTTATATCAAATAAATTGATATTGCAACTAAAAAAATATTGAGAAAATTGATATTTTGTATTGACAAATGGATATCGAGTGTGTTAATATCAACTTACACGATATCAATGTGCTTGATATCAAGTAAATAAATATGGAAGTGGTATTTTGTTATTGCGATTTTTTTTTATTAGCATTTTGTTGATGCTCCTCACAACCGCACTGAGTATGGATTGGGAAGACAATGTGGCTGTAATTCTTATATGCATAGCAGCTTTGTTATCTGCGCAATTATCATTAAGATTGATATAAATGTGAAAAATAAAAGAATAAATGTTTTGATAACAGAAAGAAAAGTTTTCTTCAATATGAGGATTATAAGAGAGGAGTTGCCTAAATATTGTTTGTTTGTACAAATATAGGATATGGTGCGTTTCCTTAAACCAAGATTTGCGCAGCATCGGTCATACTCTGAAAGAATAGAATTGCAAAGGAAATTATATGTATTTTGGGTGAGTCTATTATTAGATATTTCGCAATAAAAGTCCATGAGCGAACCACATAGCAAATGGCGGTTATTTCCCATTATATCAGATATTTCGGATATTGTCTTTTCTACATCTTTATCAATCTTGTTGTAACACTTGTATTCTATTTTTAAAAAAATTGGGAAAATCAGATTTTCATAATACTCTTTTTCATATCCGCCAGCATTTTTCCTATAAAAAATAAATAGCGTAATGCTCCCGGTAATAATTCCTACGATTAGTGTGGATATGGGTTCAAGATTAGGTAAAACATCAATAATATGTTGCATATATAAATCTTCCTTTCTTATAAGAGATACGAAGATTATACCAAATGTTTTGATAATACACAATAGAAAGGTGGCGATAATTTGGAATTTAAAGAACTAAGAAAAAAGGCAGGACTTACACAGGAACAGTTGGCTGAGAAACTTGATATCGGTCAGAGTACTGTTGCAGCATGGGAATGTGGCAAGGCAAAACCAAGAGCAGACACATTGATAAAACTTTCGGAAATTTTGAATTGTACTGTGGATGAACTGCTCGGAAAAACAGTAGTAGAGAACCAGTAAAGAAAGGAGAATAAAAATATGCCAAGAGAAAAACCAGGGTACAGAGATATGCTTGAGTTGTTGATGAAAGACTATCCACCTACAATGTCAAAAACATTGGCAAGTAATGCTTTGGGAGTTTCGAGGACACACCTTGATAAGATCATCGGCAAAGGAAAAATAAAAGTTTCAGATGGAAAAATCGCAATAGGTCAGATAGCGAGTTATCTATGCGGATGAAAGGAGAATGGAAATGTTAATGGATGCAACATTATCAGCAGTATATTTTATAGTTGTAGTTGCTATTTTTAAAATCCCCACCGTCAGAAGGTGGGTAGAAAAATGATTGTAGAAAAAAGAAAAAGTGTGGAGAGGTCCGGTAAACCTGCATCCACACAAAATCTAAAAGCAATTTAATTATAACACATATTATCAGATTGTCAAGGTTGAAGAAAACTTACGATACATATTCATTTGTACTTGTCATAACAGTTTGACTCTCCTTAATTTAAATTTTTATATAAACCTCATAAGACAAATTTAAATGCTTTGACAATCGAGTTTTGGAATTCGTAAGTGCAGTTTAGCGGTTCTGCACAAAAACCGCATCACCTCTTAAGTAAAGGAGAATAAAAATGAGTTATGAAAAAATGGCATTAAAAAAACTTGCGCTTTTGTATGATACCAAAATCAGTATCGCAAAACACAGAAACAACATTGAAGATGAACTTGCTTATACGATTAAGCGAAATGTTCTTCGTGAAGTAGTAAAAGAAGCCTCTGAAATTGCAAGAGTAAACAGAGGACATATGTATGATAAGGGGGTAACAGTTCATGTGTGCACTTTGTTTTAAGAGCCCTTGTCATCCCGCTTGTCCGAATGCAGATCCACCAAAGATAGTGGCAAACTGCGCATGGTGTGGTGATGACATTACAGAAGGAAGAACATTTCATATACAGTTTGCAAATGACATTGTTCTTTGTGATAAGTGTAAGCACGAAATGAGCTTATCAGATCTTAATGAACTTTTTGACGGAGAGATATTTGAGGCTCTCGGCTTCGAGGAAAAGGAAGCAGAAATAGAAACGGAAGGTGATTACGATGAATGAAATCACAGTATATCAGAATCTTTCCGGAACTCCTGATACTTGTCTTAAAGCAATAAAAGACGAAATCGGGTTGAAGATTGCTTGTGTTCCTTTTGCAGTTAAACTTATCGGTGCATTAAGAGAACTTCAGCCAAAGACAGATGATGCAAAGTTAAAAATAGCAAATACTCTTCTATCCGGACTTCAGACATTATGGCAAGGCGGAATCACGGCAGAAGATTATGACAAAATCGATTTTGTAAATCGTGGCGGTTCTCTGGTACCGTCTGCAAGGGTAGAAGCATTCTACAGGGCTGCAGCCCGAAAGGGGTACAGAATAACCGATACAATCATTGCGGTACCTAAAGAGGATGCAGATACAACATACTTCAAAGAGAATTTCTACAACGGTGACATTGTATATACTCTTGAAGATAACCGAATCAATCCCGACAGAAAGATTACTGCGCAAAGGCTTATTGACAAATACTTTGATAAATTCATTTGCAGAATCGATATTCACGATGCGAAAAGCAATCAAAGAGTTGCGATGACAGTATGCGAAATGAGTATGGATGATCTTCTTGAGGTTGCATCGGTGTCGGAGCAGGGGTTGTATAAATCCCGATGGGAAGAGTATGTAAATGATAAAAAACAAACGAGAAAAAGAAAAATCATAACGGATGAATTAAATTCAGGGGCATTCTGGGTACGATGGACCGGGGAAATGGTCAATAAGACTGTTATCAGAAGAGCATTAAAAAGAGTGAAGGAAGTTCTTCCTGAACTTACCGAGGCAATATATGCATTTGAACAGGATGAAATGATCGAGGATATTCCTGTGGCAGACACTACTCCCGACATTCCTATTCCGATTCAGCAGAATGTTCACGATGTAAATATCTTCAATCTTACTGCAGAAGAAGAAAATGATTGTCTTGAAATGCAGAACCTCTTCAAAGCAAATCCAAAACTTGCGGAAGATAAATTTACAGAAATTATGACAAGGTTTGAAAGTGGCGAAAAGAAACAGAAGATAATAAATGATGAATATGCTGCTATTGCCGCATTGAGTTGTTCTAAAACTAAATGGCCGTTGATGAGGGGGTACATTGAGAATGAAGAAAATCCGACTTAAGCAAGGCTCCCTTGCCTGGGAGAAAGCAAGACTTACGAGAATAGGAAGTAGCGAGATTTTTGACATTGTAAGATACTATGCCTCAGAAGATGAACTTCTGAACTGCGGAGTAAATGCAGAAACTTTTATGGAAGAAAAACCTTATACAACCGCCTGGGCGCTTTACCACAAAATGCTTGATGATGGCATATATAAGAAAGAATCCCTTGAACCCGAATATGCTGAATACGGACACGCTATAGAACCGTATGGAGTATATTATCTGCAGAAAAACAGAGTGAATAAACTTAAGCCCGGAGACGTGTATGTTAACGACAAACTTATAGCATCGCTTGATGTATCGGGCATAGCAGAAGAAGTTGATATGCGACCTTTTGACTGCGGAATAGGAACACCTATACCGGGACAGAAGTTTGTTTGTGAACAAAAGTCTATGCGACCTGAGGTGATGAAAAGAGGAATACCTTTTAAATACATCATTCAGGCACAGTATCAGATAGAAATGACAAAGGCAGATTTCTTTATTTTGCAGATAATGATTCTTAAGGATGACACAGACTTCATCAGAGGCAAAGTATGTCAGATGGGAAAGAAAGCAAGACAGAAATATCTTGATGATAATCTGGATGTAAAACTTATCTATTTCAGAAGCAATCCTCACCTTGCACATCTTATCAGAGTATGTCTTGACAGATTCTTCGATGATGTAAAAGAAAAGAGAGAGCCTACCCCATACATCGAAAATGATTGTCAGCAGAACATTATTGAGAGCATCAGAATAAACAGTCAGTTCGATGAAGAAAACAAAGCAGAGTTTGATTTCACCGCTTATCTTAATGCTAAATCTAAAAGGGATGAAGCAGACGAAGAAATGCAGGCAGAACGACAGAAAATAATTGAACTTGCAAAAGAGAAAAATGCTTGTATGTTTCGCTCCAAAAAGGGTGACATCGGGAAGTTTTCGAAAAACGGAAGATTTCTTCTGAAGGAAGCAGAGGTGGTCTGATGATTGAGTTAAGACCATATCAGGATGATGCGGTAAGCCATGCGATTAAAATGCTTGATGAAAGAGGAAACTCTCTTATCGTTGCCGGCACCGGCGCAGGTAAGACAATTATGATGGCAGAGGCAATAAGGCGATACATAAACGGATTTATCGCTCTTCGCAAAAGAAGACCACACATCCTTGTGCTTGTGCATCGGACAGAGATACACGATCAGAACCACTCAAAATTTACTTGGGTATGTCCCAATGTTGCAACGAGCGAGATTACATCAAATCGTAAATCGTTAAAGGGAAATGTGCATTTTGGAATGGTACAGACGGTATCGAACCTTCTTCCGGAATTTCAAAAGACAGGTGTTTGTTTTGATTTAATTGTAATAGATGAAGCGCATCACGCAGCAGCATCTACTTACGAGGACATCATCAACTATAACAAATTATTAAATCCCAATACTGCCATTCTTGGTGTAACTGCTACACCAAACAGAGGGGACAAACTTCCTCTTATTCATCTATGGGACAACTTCTATCAGATAACAACAAAGTTTTTGATAGACAGTCATTATCTCATAAGACCGAAGTTTTTGGATTTATCGCCTACCTTTAAAAGGAATGGAGATAAAGGACATCTTGCAAGATATATTACTGATGATGAAATAGGCCAAGATGTAATCGGAAAACTTTGTGACGATTATCTTGAACGAAAAGAACCGGGAAAGACAGTTATATTTGCCCCCTCTCACGAGTTTTGTCAGATGATATATGAAGCACTTAAGAAGAAAGGGAGAAATCCTGCATATCTTTCATTAGGGCTTGACGATGAAACAAGAAAATCAGAACTTGAAAGATTTGAAAATGGAGACTGTGATGAACTTATTAATGTAGATATCTGTACCGAAGGATATGATTATCCCGAACTAAGAAATCTTGTGGACTTCGATACAAACGGAACTCACGGTCAATGGGTGCAGAAAGTGGGAAGAGTATTGAGAACTTGCCCGGGCAAGACTTCCTGTACTGTCATAGACTTTGGCGGTAATGTGGATTTGTATCCTGAAGGTGTAGAAACTACAGTTAACCTTGAAGGTGAGCATATAAACGAAAGAGGAATGATGCTTACTGAAGATGATTTCTTCGAGGAACTCGAAGAGGGAGAATACATTGAACTGGATTCTTGCGAAGAGAGAGGATCCTCTGAAATCGTAGGACAATATGACAACAAGTGGACACCGTATCATCTGCCAAAGGGATTTGAGACGGTAAACGATTCTGATTATGGGATTGTATATGTTGCCTGTGGTCCTGATTCGGATTGCATCATAGTTGAAAGAAATGAAATATATAACTTGTATATTGGAGATAAAACCTCTCTTAAAAAGGAAATTCAAGGCTCTTTTGACTTGTGTATGATGAAAGCGGTGAATGTGTTGGGAGTGGTTAATATTCCTGATAAAGGGATAAGTAAGATGCAGATAAAACTCCTTGCACCTGAATATCCCACATCGGCGCTTGATTGGTATGGCGCCAACTGTACAATCTGTTGGAAACATTGGAAAGAGGTGATTCGGGGTGATTAAGTGGAAACCGTAGGTCAGATTTATAAAGTAAAAGAGAATAAGGCGATTATCATTGCAACGGTGAATCCATATCTCATTGAAAAGCAAAACATACAGAAGTGTGTAGTGCGATACGATGATGGGCGATACATATCTGCTGAGCAGAGAAAGAAAGTGTATTCCATTATCGGAGATATAGCGGAATATACAGGGAATGTGCCGGAGTTTGAAAAGGAACTTCTCAAATGCTTTTATATGGCACGATATGGTGTGCCGCATTTCAGCCTGTCAGACTGCAGTATGACAACTGCAACGGATTTTATTTCCTTTCTGATAGATTTCTGCTTTGAAAATAATATTGGCACGAGAGATACACTTCTTGCCCTTTGTGATGATATAAGCAGATATCTTTATTCCTGCATAGCATACCGAAAATGTGTAATCTGCAACGAAAAAGCAGAGATACATCATTGTCACGGATCACGTGTGGGAATGGGATTTGACAGAAAGAAAATACATAATGTAGGCAGATATGCAATAGCAATCTGCAGAAAGCATCATAACACCGCACACAATGATGAAAAAGACTTGTTGGACAAGCATCATGTGTACGGAATCAAATTAGATGAATACCTTTGTAAGAAGGTAGGACTAAAACCATAAAGGAGAGTGAAACAGTGAACAAAGTAATATTACTTGGCAGACTGACAAAGGATCCGGAGCTTAAAGTGACACCTTCCGGAACAAATGTATGCAGCTTCTCCATAGCAGTAAGCAGAAGATTTGCAAAAGAAGGTCAGCCTGATGCAGACTTCATAAACTGTGTTGCCTGGAGAAACACCGCAGAGTTCATTGCAAAGTATTTCTCAAAAGGAAAACAAATTGGTATTGTCGGTTCTCTTCAGACAGACAAATACGAAAAAGACGGACAGACACATTACAAGACAGATGTACTTGTAGATGAGGCATATTTTGCAGGGAATAATAAAGAAAGCGCAACAGAACAAACAACATTTCCCGGAGCAGCAATGCCGGGAGAAGATGATTTACCATATTGAAAGGAGTAGAATATGGCACGTCCTACAAAGGACGGAGTTGACTACTTCCCCAAAGATACTGACTTCTATGAAGATGATAAGGTTAAGTTATTAAGGGCAGAATTCGGTGCAAAAGGTATGTATTTATTAGACTACCTTTTGTGCCGGTTATATAAGACAAATGGATATTACATGCAATGGGATGATGACAGGTGCTTCCTTGTGTCGGATGGTGCAGGTTGTGGTTGTACTCCTGATTTTGTTGCAGAGGTTGTGGCAGGGTGTATCAGACGTTCTTTATTTGACGAAAGGGTATTTGATATGTTCGGAGTTCTCACTTCTGCAGGTATCCAGAGAAGATTTGTGCGTATGCTTGACAAACGAGAAAGATACGCATTTTACGAAGAGTACTTTCTACTTGATAGGAACAATCCTGATGATGTTCCGGTGGGTACTCTTAATAAACTTACCTTTCAAAAAGTTTCAGGGGGAGAAAACCTAGTTAAAGGGGGAGAAAACTCCGTTATAGTACCCGATAATGAAAAAAGTAAAATAAAAGAAAATAAAACAGAAGATATTTATATATATGGATCTCGTCAGAACGTTTTTCTTACTCAAGAACAGTTTGAAAGCCTTAAGAAGAAATTCCCTGACACATATCAAGGTCTGATAGATGATTTTTCATCAAAACTTGCAGACAAAGGATATAAATATCCGAATCATTATGAAGCATTACTCAAGTGGAATTACACACCACAAAAAGAAGTTAAGCCGGTTAAAAATAGCCGATTCAATAATTTTGATAGTGGCAGAAAAATGACTGAAAGAGAAAAAGAATTATTAAAAAGACAGGTGGAGATACTTGATGGAACATCCAAATAAATTTTATGGAACTATGGAAATAAGATCTGCATTATGTAATTCATCAAGGCTTCAGACATCTGAATGGGAATATGATCCTAAAAAGGAAAAGTGGTATGCAGACGGTAGAGATTATCCTGTATTTTTGTGCAGGGTGGTAGAGGTTATAAGTAAGGGGGATAAAAGGGAATGACAGATAACGAGATTATAAACATTGATGAAGCGATAAAACATTGTTACGAGGTAGCAGACAGAAAATGTGACGATTGCGGAAAAGAACACCTACAACTTGCAAAATGGCTTGAAGAATTAAAGGCAAGCAGGGAAACAATAAACCACCAAAAGGCAGAGATTGAGAGGTTGAAAAATTCTGTAAGCACTTTTAAAAGTTGTTATGAAACACTAACGGATATGTATGAAACTTCAAAATCTGAAGCAATAGAAGAGTTTTGGAACAGATTGTCGGAGAACGCAGATACAACACAGGTTGATGCTTTTCATAGTGCTTATCTGATTAAGGATGAAGATGCTGAAAACCTTATAAAAGAAATGACGGAGCAGAGGGGTGATAGCAAGTGAAATCAGTATTGATAAGCGTTCAGCCGAAATGGTGTGAAAAGATTGCACACATAATTGGTAAAAATGGAACAAAGCCGATTTATGAAAAGAGTGTTGAAATCAGGAAAACAAGACCGAAGATAGATACACCTTTTAAGGTTTATATCTATTGCACAAAGGATAAACACGGTTGGTTTGATTTTCTAAAGAAAGCACGACTTGATGGCAAAGTAATAGGCGAGTTTGTATGCAACAGGATAGATAAAATCTCAAAGAGAGGGATTAACAGTAACTATGATTATTGTTATTTATCATTAAATACATTCGGCAATGATGATATTGAAATTGAAATAACAGATATTAAAAAATCGTGCATACACAAAACGGAACTAAACTCTTATGGTCGCAATGTTCACTGTCTTTATGCTTGGCACATATCAGACCTTGTAATCTATGACAAGCCGAAAGAATTGAGTGAGTTCTATGTGCTCGATGAAAAGGCAATTAAAGAGTGCAAACATAGAGAAAGGGTATATGTCAATCCTGATAGTGTTAATGGTGCTTGGCTCAAAGGTAGTTATATATGCACAAAGGGAGAGGAAGATTGGTGTAGTAAATGCAAGACAAAACCACTAAAAAGACCGCCACAGAGTTGGTGCTATGTGGAAGGAGTTGAGGGGAAATGAAACAAGTGTTGCCAGCAAATCCATTTTCAAATGGAACAGAATATGAAATTTTTCTTGATAACTATTGTTATCGGTGCAAGAAACACAAAACAAGAGAGGATGGCTTTTGTGCTTTTGTAGAGCAAGGCGGTTGTCCTATTGAAAATGCTATGGAAGATGCGAGATTTGGTGAGCCTTTTCCGAGTGATGATATCGTAAAAATTGTTGATAATGGAAAGATAGTCAACTGGAATGTTTGCAAGGCTTTTGAAACAGACGATGAAAAACTTATGAAGGCATATAAAAAGTTATTTGCAGACCACCCAACCGAGAAAGGCGGTGCATCTGATGCGTGAGATTTTGTTTAGAGGTAAAAGAATTGACAATGGTAAATGGGTGCAGGGTTATTATATCGAAACTTTAAGATATAATAATTTGCACTGGATATGGGGCGGCAAAGAACACATAAAGATTATTCCCGAAACCGTAGGACAGTACACCGGACTAACCGACAAGAACGGCAAGAAGATTTTTGAGGGGGATATTTTAAGATATTTTGTTTGGGGTTCTTATGAGTGTTTTGCGGTTGTTCGCATTGGTGAATATGGGCAAGACGGAAGCGGCGATGAATACCCTGCAATTAAAGTTTGTGGAGTATATGCCGAAGTTAAAAGATATTGTCCGCTCATAAAAGAAGATGGAGATTGTTTCCCTGAATATTTAAAAAAATCAAGTTTGCTTGAAATAGGAAAAGATGTTTTTGAGTTGGTCGGCAACATATACGATAACCCTGAATTGTTGAAAGGCGGTGAGGGGTGATGGCAAGGTATAAAGATGTAGAACCTTTAGACTTTATGAATTTATCAAATAAAAGTGATGAATTTTGCGAAGGTGTTAGATTTGCTTTAGAAGAAATAGACAAACTACCCACCGCAGATGTTGTGGAAGTGAAGCACGGAGAGTGGGACATCAATGGAGAGTTTTGTCAATGTTCCGTATGTGACAATTTTGCAGGCTATGATTACGATTATTGTCCTTATTGTGGTGCGAAAATGGATGGAGAACGGAAATAAAAGAATAAACTAAGGAGAAGAAGAGGAAAAAGAAATGATAGAAACCAAAAAAATCAAATTGGAGTTGTATCACGATAATTTTCAAAATTATAAAAGATACAACATAAAAAAAGCACAATTAGTTATAGCGGATATTCCGTATAATATTGGTGAGAATGCTTATGGCTCTAACCCGCAATGGTATGAGGGAGGTGACAATAAAAACGGAGAAAGCAAACTTGCAAAGACAAACTTTTTTAATGGCGACGGGCAGTTTAATATTGCTGAATATTTTCATTTTTGCAATAATCTTTTAATTAAAGAACCGAAAGAAAAAGGAAAAGCACCTGCAATGATTGTATTTTGTTCGTTTGAACAGATACCAACAGTATGTGAATATGGAAAGAAGCACGGGTTTAATAACAATTATCCTATTTTCTTCATTAAGAATTATTCTTCGCAAGTGTTAAAAGCGAATATGAAAATAGTCGGTGCTACCGAATATGCGGTTGTTTTATATCGTGATAAATTGCCAAAGTTTAACAATGGCAGACAGATTGATGAAGAAACAGGAAAGCCAATAAGAGGAACTGGAAAGATGATATTTAATTGGTTTGAATATAAAAGAGATAATTCAAAAGAGTATCCAAAAATACACCCAACACAAAAGCCTGTAAATGTTTTAAAACAGTTGATTGAAATATTTACAGATGAGGGAGATACAGTTATAGACCCTTGTGCAGGTTCGGGTTCAACACTTCAAGCCGCTTTTGAACTTGGAAGAAATGCTTATGGATTTGAAACAAACACTAAATTTTATCACGAAGCACAAAACAAAATGCCTTGTTTTGTGGAATATACCCAATAAAATCGCATTCAAGGAAGGAGTGATACATAATGCCTAGCGAATCAAACAAGATACTAAACCACTATAAAAATTTCAGGAAAGAAATTGATAATATATGCATTCCCGAAATCCTTAAATGTGTATCGATAATGCCTATATATCACAATGAAAAACAGGTTGGTATTCTTTGCTATGCCATACAACCTACCCACATATACATTGATTGCTTGTATGTAGCACCTGAATACAGAAGAAAAGGTTTAGCACGAAAAAAGATACTGGAATTTTGTGATATAAAAATGCCACAGTATGAAATCAGATTACATATAATCAATGAAAATAAGATTGCCTACGATTTTTGGAACAGTATTTTTGAACTTGAACCCATTGAGAGTAATTTTGTTGATACCCTCTACAAAGTAAAAAAACTAAAAACCGAGTAAATACGAAAGGAGTGATACCATTGCCGAGAAAACCAAAATATGAGAATCTTCAGCCATCGTTTGTGCAGGCGGAGTATATCCTTGCCAATAAGAAAATCTCATACCGAGCATTGGCAAAGAAGTTCAGAGTGCCGATCCCTGTGGCAAAGAGGTGGCATCAGGATATCCACGGTGAGAGAATCAAAAAGAAGATGGATAGATTTGAGACCAAGAGTGCTATAGAAGATCATTATCACATTCTTTGTATGTGGTACCTTCGTGGGTTTAGCATACAGGACATTCTTATATCCTACTGTGGAGAAGTTTCTTATGATGAGGTAATCGCTGCACTTACATACAATGACGGAAAGATTTTCAAAAGATGCTATAAGAAAATCAAGTTCGCAGGTAATGATGTCACTATCAACGATGATTCTGAACTCGGTCTGAAACTAAAAGAGAAGGTTGAAAAGTGGGATGAATACTTTGCAGAGTTAGAACACGGAAGGAGTTTTAAATCTTATGACGATATTATGTAAAGACGGTACGGTTTTGAAGAACATAAAAACGTATCGGGTATGTGAATATGACATTGAAACGGCTCATGCAGAAACAGAAGACGGTGCACATCTTGAATTGGATGTCACGAATATTGACGAGATAAGGGGTGACATCGTTGAGAAAGTATAGAAATAAAAAGATTTCATATAACGGACAGGTATTTGACAGTAAGAAGGAATACAGGCGATACAGAGAACTCCTTCTATTGCAGAAAGCAAATCAGATTGAGGATCTTGATTGTCAGACTAAGTTTGTTCTTATCCCCGGGCAGAGAGATATTTCTGAAGAAGTATATAAACGAGGTCCGAAAAAAGGACAACCTAAGCCCGGAAATGTTATTGAAAAGGAATGCGCGTATTATGCCGATTTCACTTACAAGAAAAATGGGGAACTTGTAGTAGAGGATACAAAGGGTGTAAAGACAGAGGCTTACAAAATTGAAAAGAAAATGATGCTCTATTTCTACGGCATCAGAATTAAAGAGGTGTAAGATGCGAAACAAAGTTGAGGAATGGAAAAGAGAGTATGTGAGAAAATATCATCTCATAAAATCTGTATATCAAATGTCTCAAGAGATTGCTATGTCACAAACCGCCATAAGAAAGCAATGCATCGATGAAGGGCTTGAAACTATAGATACAAGGGTTAAGTTTACTGCAGAGGTAAAAAAGTATGTAAGGGAGAATATGCATTGTCAATCATTGGTTCAGATAGCGATACATACAGGACTAGAATATGAGCAGGTACAGTCCCTTGTTAACAGAATGAAAAAGGAAGGAAAGGCTAATCCTTCAAGGGATGAAGAGGCGCATAAGTATAACCTTTGTATGTTTCTTCTCATCGGAGATACGGTTGAGAGTATAATCAAGATGTGTTCTCCAGATGGGCATCTGCCATCAGACTTCATTGAGGCTATTGAATATAAAGATGGTTTGATGGTTGCCCGAGCCTACAACAACATCATCGGAGCAGGCAATAAGATAAAAATTAATGAGGGTGGAATCATAAAAGATATGCTCTTAAAGGTAATATCAGAAAGGGCGAGAAGGTGATATTCTTGAAGTTCAAAAAGCGGAGAGGAATTAAACTCTCCTATAACAAACAGGGACTGATTCACTTCACTTGTATGGATTACAAAGACCAACCGCAAGAAATAAGAGATAAGATAGTTGATTTATGTATAGAGATAGCAGGGGAAGATTACAATGCCCTATTCGATGTTATGACAAATGAACACGAGAGTATCACAAGCATCGCAATGAAGTATTACATAGCAGAAACAAAGTTATACGAATTGCGGAATGAATTTTATAATAAATGGGATAAAAAATAAGGGATGGAGCATTTGAACTTCATCCCTTGAGTTTTATTCAGATTTGTCTTTTTCGGATTCGAGTTTTTCTCTTACCCATTCGGCAAAGGTTTTTCCCTTGAGTGCAGTCTGAAGTTTCTCTGCCTCTCCGTTATCGATCCTTGCTTTGAATGTATATATCTTATATGTATTTTTAACCCATTTTGCCTCTTTGACAAAATTTCTTGCCATAGGTATCACTCCTTTCGTGATGACTTATTTTATCAAATCTGAATTGATTTTGTCAACCTTATGCCACCATTTTCTTTAACATCTTCTTGGCATAGGGATTCCAAATGTTATTAATGTATGTTGTTACTTCTGAATTAGGTTTTGAATTTCCCTTTCCGTAGCATTGTAAAATCTTTTTGCTTTTCAATGAATACTCCACAGTAACAAAAGGTTCTGATGGATTGTCCTTTGTTCTCACGAAGAAGATTAAAGTTTCTTCTCTGATGAACTTTTGGTCATAACCCATTTCGCCAACACAATGATTGAGTTTATTGCCTTCATTAACGAGGTCTGCAGGACTATGTGCTATCACTACAACATAAGCATCGTTATTGTTATACTGCAGATCTGAATACTTATCTGCTACCTTTGAGAACTTATCATAGAATGCTTTTTTCTCTTCTGCATCCTTTATTGCTTTTGCGGTTTTGTATTCGTCTATTCTTACATCGTGCCAATGCTTGAAGTTATGTGGGAAACGGTTTTTATCTTCGGTCATATCCAAACCGAGATAATTACAAGCATTAAGATAGTCAAGGTATGTATAATGCCCTATATTTTTTGCTTTAGCATAATCAATGTATTTATTGATATCTTTTCCAAACAATTTGCGGATTTCTGAGAGAACTGATTTTTTCTCCTTTTCATAGTACTGAACTACATCTAAAGATGCATTTTCTTTGTATGCCTTTATAACGGATGAGGTATAGAATAAGTTGTGCTTAAGTTCCTCGGCATTTGAACAGAGCCATTTTCTGAATTTTTTATCTTTGCCTATGTGTTTCAGAATTGTTTTAGATATATAGTTTGAAAGTCCGAACTTGAGAAGAAATTCTGTCTGAGGATATTCTCTGTAAGTTCTCAAGTATGCTATGATATCGTCTCCGTTGTAGAGTTCCCAGGCACTATACTTAAATTCGGGAAATCTCGAAACATACTCGGGGTTTAACAATGGAGCATAGGGATTGAAGTATTTATCTTCGAAGTCATACCATATCCCATCCTCGTAGTATTTAGGGCTCTTCGCAAGTCCTTCAGAATACCATCCCACTTGATAACCTGCAAGATAGGTAAACTCCATATCCCTTACAAAGCATTTGTCAGAATCGAGTCCGTGAACTGAACATTGCTTATAGTAGAATTTATTATTTTTATATTTGACTGCTACTGTTACTTTTACGAGTTCCTTGTCATTGGTAGTGAGATATGCATAATATCTTGTCTGACCGCCTGTTTTCGGATCTCTTTTCTTAATCTCTCCTATTATGGATTTGGGGATTGCTTTTATCTTATCTATCTTCATATCTATTCTCCTTTTGCAAACAAGTCGATAAATGACAACTGAGTAGATGGAATATTCTTTCCTGCAGGTCTTGACATTTTGTTGTCAAGTTTAACAACCTTATCCTTTTTCTCGGGTTTCTTTTCGGTTTTCTTAGCAGTATTCTTTTTCTCGACTTTCTTCGGAGTTGGAGTATATTTTGAACCATCCTCATTGAATAATTCGCCGATGATACTATCTTCCTCAAAGTAATGAATCGCCCATCCGAATACGATATCATCCTGTACGCAGGAGCATCTTGCACCCTTTTCTGCAATTTTCTGTGCTTCAGATGTGGCATAATCCATAAATCCGTCAAGGGTTTTCTTGTTTATAAGAGTTTTCCCATCCTGTTGGATTGACACACCATTATTGATTTTGTCTGCAAGAACATCACTTGCATTTTGTTCCAGGAAGGCTTTTACTACTTCCTGCGGTTTTGTTGTTGCTTTTAGATTTAAATTTTTCATACTTTACATCCTTTCTGTATTATCGGAATGTCTGTCGGGAATTGTGACCGTCTGACTGTCCGCATTACCGAGAACCGAAGTTCTCGTCACTCTGCATTTTCTTCATCCCATTGGTGTAATATCTCTGATAGTTTATCGTGAAGTGTTTCCCATTTGACCGTATTTGTTTTTTCTCTTGCAAAAATACCACACGCGAGAATCAAATCGCACACCTCTATTCTCTTGAGATTTAGAGTAATTGTTTTGTTGTTAAGCATATTCATTTCTCCTTTCGTTATACGGTCTGCCGTATTGCTTATGAGTGTATGATATCATACGGTCTGCCGTATTGTCAAGACTTTTTTGAAAAATTTTTTCAGATGCCGAAATTCCGTGATAACGAGCACCCTACCCGTGTTACTCTTAATGAAAGGTGGTGACGAAGTGAAAGGAAAGAAGACGGACCCTGCAACTGTAATCAGAGTTATGGTGTCCTGGTCTATAACAGACAACTATTCACAGACTGCGAGAGATTTAGATGTACCTGTCAACACAGTAAGAGACATCGTGAAGGCTTGTAAGGATTTGCCTGAGTTTGTAAAACTTCGTAAACAAAAAAGAGAAGAATTTGTGGAACAGGCAACAAGGATTATAAGTAAGGGTCAGGAACTCATTGAGAGAAGACTTGACAGAGCATTGGAAAAGGAAGACGAAATCGATGAACTTATAGATACTGTATTTGATGCAGATAAGGAAGATATATCAGATACAGATAAACAGGCTATAGCAAAGAAGTTGAGAAGTCTTCAGTTACAGGATATCAAAGCACTTGCGACTGTAATAGGTACCGAGTATGACAAGAGAGCACTTGCAAAGGGAGAAAGTACCGAAAATACAAAAGTAACAATCGAACTTCCAAAGGGAGCCGAAGAGTATGCAGGTTAAAATCGATTTATCATCGATGCAACCGAAACAAGAGATATTCTGCAAGGCTCGTACAAAGTATATTTGTTATGGCGGTGCACGTGGCGGTGGCAAATCGTGGGTACTAAGAAAAAAGATAGCCTTGTTAAGTCTGATGTATGGCGGTATAAGGATATTACTTCTGAGAAGAACATATCCCGAACTGAAAGAAAACCACGTAAATACGTTGTGTGTAGAACTTAAAGGTATAGCAAGATACAAAGATACTGATAAAGTTTTTTCCTTCCCTAATGGCAGCACAATCAAACTTGGTTACTGTAAGTCAGAAAGTGATGTTTTGCAGTATCAGGGAAATGAGTATGACATTATATGTCTTGATGAAGCAACGCAGTTTACCGAATATCAGTTTCAGACTCTTACTGCGTGTCTCAGAGGTGCCAATGATTTTCCCAAGAGGATGTATCTTACTTGTAACCCAGGTGGTGTAGGTCATGAATGGGTAAAACGTCTCTTTATAAGCAAAAGATATAAACCAACAGAGAATCCAGAGGAATACACATTCATATCTGCTACCGTGTTTGATAATAAAGTTCTGATGGAAAAGGATCCAGGATATGTAGATATGCTTAATAATCTTGATGAAGGATTAAGACAGGCTTGGAGAGACGGCAACTGGGATATGTTGGCAGGTCAGTATTTCAGTGAGTTTGACAGAAGTGTTCACGTAATAGAACCTTTTGACATTCCCGAACATTGGAGAAGATACAGAGCCATTGACTATGGTCTCGACTGTCTTGCTTGTGTATGGGTTGCAGTAGATGAACTTGGAAATCTTTATGTATATCGTGAATATGCAGAAAGCGACAAAATAATAAGTGATGGTTCAGAAGATATAACGAATCTTTCGGAAAATGAAGAGATTCAGTACACAGTAGCACCATCTGATATATGGGCGAGAAGCCAGGAATCGGCAAAATGCAAAGCAGATTTATTTCGTGAAAATGGTCTTCCACTCATAAAGGGAAACAACAACAGAGAAACAGGGTGGTTGGCTCTTAAAGATTTGATGAAAGTCAGAGATGGAGCAGAAGAAGGAGAAAGGACTTCAAGAATAAAATTCTTTTCTAATTGCGAAAGACTTATTGAGTATCTTCCTGCATTGCAAAGAGATGCAAAGAAACCCACAGATTGTATGACCGAACCACATCACATTACGCATCTTCCGGATGCATTGAGATATTTTGCGGTGCAGTACATTCATCCGTCGTTACCGGAGAAGAAAAAGAAAACCGATATTGAGAAAATGAAAGAAAAACTACTTAAACAAAACAGAAGAAGGAGTGGATTAAGATGAATATCCGAAAAGTAAGAAGAAAATGTATGATGAGAGGTTGCAAGAATACAGATGCTTATGCAATCTCAAAGACAAGGGAGTTTGGTGGAGTAATCCTATGCAAGGATTGTCTCTTAAGTGCATTGAGTGAAATCAAGATGCTTGAAAATCCGAAGAAAAAAGCAGATGAAAAGAAAAAAGCAGATGAAATCAATCCCAATGAAGATGGCAAAAATGACACAGAGGTAGTTAATCAGGAAGAAGGCGAAAAAGAACCTTCTTACGATACAAAAACTCCTGCGAAGTCAAAATCCAAGACCAAAACAACAAAATAGAGGTGTAAGTGATGGTAGAAGTATTTGTTATAGCCATTCTCTCTCTTGCTATAGTTGGATTGGAAGTTGCACATCTTTATACTGTGAAGTCTATTATTAAGGGATTTCTTTCAAGGAATGTGTCTGAATATACGAAAGAAGATAGCCGACAGATTGTAAATCCCGAAAGCAAAGCAGAAAAAATCAAAAAGGATTGGCGAAATCCTAACAAGGGGGTGAATGAAGGGTGAACATTATTGGTAGATTTAAGTCTATGATGGCTCGGAAATCTGATGAAGAAAGAGAAGTTCTTGATTTCGATTCAGATGGAGCACCGCTATATAAGGACAACATCATAGCCAAAATCAAAAAGGACCTGGAAAGAAGAAAGCAGGAAAGACTTCCCTTGGAGAACCAATGGAAACTTAACGCCAACTTCCTTGTGGGCAATCAATACTGCGATATTAATGTGTATCGAAACGAAGTGGAGCAGATTGAGAACACAGATAACGGACTTGAAAGAGTAACCTTCAACAATATTGCACCTTTGGTAGAAACGAGAGTAGCAAATCTTAACAAAATCACATATGCAATGAAGGTAAAGCCAAGAACCAACGAAATAGATGACTATGCAAAAGCAGAAGTATCTACCGACATTCTTCAATACCTGCAGAAAAACACAGATTTCGCATCCAAAGTAAAAACATTGATACATTGGAATGAAATATGCGGTAATGCTTTCTGGCTTACCTGGTGGGATGCAAACAAGGGCAATGAAATCGGCAGAGAGATTATAACCACTGCGGATGAGAATGGAGCATCTTCCGAAGAAAAAGCCTACTATGAGGGCGATATTGATTATGGATTGATAACTCCCTACGAGGTATTCCCCGAGAGCATATATAAGCAGACTGTAGAAGCCCAGAGGTCAATAATCATTCAGCAGGTAATGAGTATTGATGATATAGAAGATTTATACGGAATAAAAGTCGAAGGAAAACAGGTGGAAACATTTGAACTTACTCCTGTAGGTTGTGATATGGGTTCTTCCTGGGCAGTTGACAGAGCGACAATGGCGATGGGAGTCAGAACTGTAGAGAATTCCGAAAAGGTCATTACATATTTTGAAAAGCCTACGAAGAAAAAGCCCGATGGTGTTATGGCAATCATAGTAGGCGACGACAATCTTGTATATTACGGAGATCTCCCCTATGGCAGAATTCCTATTGTGCAGGTTGTCTGCAGAGAGGTTGCAGGTCAATTCTTCGGAAAGTCAGTAATAGAGGACCTCATTCCAAGACAGATAGCATATAACGGTGTGATAAGCCGTATTCACGAACATATCAAGCGAATCGCAATCGGTGAGTATTTTGTTGAGGAAGGTTCGATAGATATAGAAGATTTCGAAGAAAACGGTCTTAAAAGCGGTTCTTTGCTTGTGTATAAGGCAGGTTCGCAGGTTCCGATAAGAGTTCCGAACAATGCTATTCCATCAGAACTGATGAACGAAAGACAAATCCTTAAAAATGAAATGGAATATGTAGCCGGCACGTCTCAGTTGATGGTAAACGGTGCAACTCCTTCAGGGGTAACATCCGGAACTGCCATCGAAAACCTTATGGAAATCGACAATACAAGAATATCCCTTACAGGTGATCAGATAAGAGAATCTGTAAAGAAACTTGCGGTGATATGGTTGGAAATCTACAAACGGTTTGCTCATACTTCGAGAGTAGTGAACTGTGTGGGAATCAATTCTATAGGTAATGCGCTTGTATGGTCCGGCGAGGATATAAACAGTTTTGATATTGAATTTACTGTAGAAAACGAATTGATGATGAGTGAAGAAGTGCAAAATCAGAAGTTCGTGCAGGGGTATCAGATGGGATTGTTTGCTGATGAAACGGGAAGGATTCCTGAGAAGGTCAAACAAAAAGCGCTTGAATGTATGAAACTTGGAAACTACACCGAGTTAATGAGTATGCAGACACTTCATATTCAGGATGCACAGAGAGAAAACGTCTTGTTTGAAAAAGGCGTGATTCCTGAAATCAAAAAATTGGACAACCATACTATACATCTTGAAGAGCACACAAGATATTACCTTGATATGAGATACCAGTTGTTAAAAAATAAAAAGCCCGATTATGCAAAGGCTTTTGAAAATCATCTTATGATGCACAAACAGATTATTGATGAAGAAGAACAAAGAAAAATGATGTCCCAGATGATGGGATAAGGAAGGAGAATTGAAAATGTCAAATTTTGATGAAGCAAGAGAACAGTCACAGGCACTATTTAACGGTCAGGCAGAAAACATTGCCGATGATCCGGGCGAAATAAGTGCAGAAGAGGTTGTTACAGAAGGCGAAGGTGCAGAAGAAGTTGTTGATACACCTGATACCGAAGTGACAGAACAGCAGGAAGAACAGGTGGAAGAATCTGAGATGAATACAGATATACCGTCAGAACCAGCGCAAAATCCTACAGTAAGCGAAAGAGAATCGCAGATGTTGGCAGAAATTCAGTCCTTGAGAGAACAACTCCAGGGAGCGAATTCTACAATTCAGGAGATGTCAAGACAGAGGGAACAGGAAGTAGTCGAAGAACAGACCACTCCGCCAAGTTTTGAAAATGTAGATATGTCCGGGCTTATGTTTGGTGATGAGGAATCTCAGAAAAGAGCACAGACACAATTTGCAGAGAACATCGGTAAATATGTATTGCAGATGATGGATTGCAGAATGAAGGATATGCAACCATTCATTGAGGAAGCACGAAGAGGACAGGCAGAAAGGGAAAGAAGAACCGCTATAGATAACCTTTCTGCAGATGAACTTACAAAAGGCGTAAGCGAAGTTGCAGACAGACTTGATGTGATCATCAAAGAAAATCCGCAGATGTTCCCCTCAACAATGAGTGCAGAAGACAAATATACTGCTGCATATACCCTGATGATAGGTGCACAGGCTCTTATGAATCCACCTAAGCCGCCTGCAGAACCTACTACAGATGAGTTGATGGAATTGTACCGTAATAATCCAGGGTTCAGAGAGGCGGTTGAACGCGAAAGGATTGAAGCGGTTAAAAAGAATCAGCAAGTGCCAGTATTTTCTCCGTCAAATGGCGTAGGAAATGCAGCACCAACAATAAATGAAAAACCAAAAACAATGGCAGATGCAAGTTCGGCAACAAGAAAAATGTTCCAGGGCTTGTAATACAAACAAAGAAAGGATGAAAAAATATGCCACAGAATCTTATTAATTTTGAAAAAGCGTTAAAGTACAACTATTTGCCCGCATGGCAGAATCAACTCTCAACAGAGCCTTCTCCATTTCTGGCAAGCATCAAGAAGGTGCCATTGACATCTTCAAAGATTAAAGCAACTGCACCATACGGTCTTTCCGGTGGTTTCGGTTTCGGTGCAGAGGGAGAAGCAACACCAAAAGCGGGCGCAGTTCCATTTGAAGGTTTCGAAATCAATGCAAAGGATATGTATTGCAATATTGTTATTTCCAACAAAGCGGTACATCTTACAGGCGATGCCGGTGCTATGGCAAATGCCCTTGATACAGAAGTAAATGCAGGATACGAAACATCAAAGTGGAATGTGGGAAGAGCACTCTTTGGTGATGGTACAGGTAAACTTACAACTATATCTGCAGTAAACAACTCTGCTGAAGTAACAGTTGCCAACCATAAACTTTGCAAAGAAGGTCTTATCATTGATATGTATAAAGATAAAGCGACAGTACCATCTGTTTCAGCCGCAAGAATTAAGGCGGTAAAGAGAATTGCCGATGGAACTGGTGTTATTACCTTGGATAAAGCAGTAACTTGTGAAGCAGGGTTCATTACTGTTCAGAACTCTTACAACAGAGAAATCACAGGTCTGGGCGCAATTTTTGATGAAAACATTACAAAAATCTATGGCGTGGAAAAGGCTTCTTCTCAGTATCTCATTCCTACTGTAATGGATGCAGAGGGTGATCTCGGCGATGGCATCATTACCAAAACACTCAGAACTGCAAAACAGTATAAGAATTCAAACATCAATATGCTCCTCTTCGGTGACGGTGCATATGACGAATACGTTGAATACCTGAGAGTAAATAACTACAGAACAGAAGCAAACCTTGAACTCAATGGTGGATTCAAAGCAATGAAGTTTGCATTTTCAAACACAGAAGTAGCCTGTGTGAATGAAAGTTTCGTTCCAAATGGCGAAATCTGGGGCGTTGATACAAACGCATTTGAGTTCCACTCATTTGACTGGCAGTTTGCAGAACTTCAGGGAGGCGGAATCTTCAACCTTATGGAAGACTCTTCTGCTTACAGAGCACTTCTCTTTAACTATGGTGAACTTCTCTGTAAGAATCCTGGCGGCTGCGTAAGAATTAAAAACTGCATAGCATAAAAGATTGACTGCTGAAAGTCCCCTCTGCAAATGAGCCGAGGGGACAAAGGCACTTGCTGATTATTATATTTTGGTGATAAATATGGAATTTAAAAAAATGTATGAAAGGGTTCTTCTTGTTACCTCATTGGAGCAAAGAAGATTTTTTGATTATTATGAAGCATCGGTAAATGAACTCAGTATGATGTTTGATGCAAAGTATGTAATGAAAAAAGATTGTAAATTTGAAGCGCCTGAGAATATAGAATATGAGGATAAAACAAGGGTATTCTTCCACGAACCTATTATAGACAATATTTTGTATATGGCAGGGTGTGGAGATATATATAAGACAGAATTTATCCGAAAATCCAATCAGGCAGTAAAAGAAGCCTGGAAAGAACAGTATGAAGAACATAAATCAGAACAGCCCGAAGAACTTCGTGGGCGAGTAAGAAAGAAAAGGTGGTAATTATGTTTAACAGCGGCAAAAGTGCAAATGAACTTATAAAAGAAGTTTTAAATGAAACAGATATTGCCATCCCTGTTTCAAAACAGGTTATCGTAGATGAACTTAATGCTTTTGAGAGAAAATTATATTCAGAAGTTATTAAGGAACAGGCAGAAACAACTGTTACAGTTGGTGGCATTATTGATTTGCCTGATTTTGATTTGTAAGAGGTGGAATATATGGACTTTATATTTAATTTTTGTGATGGAACAACTATGACTGGCATAGTGAGGCCTGATTGTTTTGAAAATATATGTGCAGTATATGTTGATGGTACTCAGCTTATCGAGAGTACAGTAGCGACTGCTGATATCTTCAAGGACACATATTTTAAAAATAATAATGAATTGGTTGTCAATTCTTCCGCCAAAGGCTCGGCAATGATGAAGATTATCTATTATGTAATGCCCGAACTCAAAACAGTGACAATAAAAGGCGATGGATCTGAATATGTAGAAGGTGAAGTAATGGTGCCTATAGAGTTCATAGAACTTGTTAAGGCGAAACTTAAGGCATCATTATATCGAATCGCCAACGAAGATGAACTGTGCGCCAAGTGGACTGCGCTGTACAATGTGAAACTCGAAGAGTTCAAAATCTGGATGGAACAAAAAAGACCGAGGTTCGGTATTTTGTGAGGATGTGACACGATGGCAAAAAAGAAAGAGCAAGAACTTACATATCTTCAGGAGCCTATTCCTTCATCATCCAAGAAGTATCAGACTACCAAGTTAAATTGGAGTGGTCTTAACTATGAGCAGACTGTTGATACAGGTGCTCTCAGTATGGAAAAAAATATCTCTACTGAAAAAGCACCTTATCTTACACCTTCGCCAATTCCAAATAATTGTATAACATCACAAACCCTTGGTGTAATGGATGGATTCGAACATAAAATTCACTCCATTCATCCTTTTGAAGGAAAGATAATTGTTATATGGTCGCAGTGGAATAATTCACTTACAAGTGAAGAAAAAATAAAAAATAATGCTACATTTGTTACGTCAATCGACACTACCGAAGAAAAAATAAAAGTGTATAAGTCTGTTTTACGTTCTAAGTATAAAATAACAGTAAATGACGGTACTACCGTTCAATGCGAAGAAATTGAAGGATATGAAAATACTCTCGTTCCAAGAAGTATAGTCCAGTTTAATGTGAATACTGCTCCGCTTAATCCATTGGCAAATGATGTGACCAGAAAGTTGGTTATTTTCCCGGATAAAAAGACTATGGATTATGATATTGCAATTGGTTCTGATGCCGATGACACATCATTCACACTTCAAAACATAGAACCGGAAACAACAGATATTGATAGCAATTATGTTGAAACAAAGTATGAATCTGACGAACTCAGCAGAAGTGTTATATTCGATGAAGAATCCGAAGATGTCGGAGAACCTTTTTTCAAGGTATTAAGCGTTGGGAACACCCATGTTAAATTGCAATTCGGAAATATATCCAAGTACAAACTTGTTGGTATCTCGAAAAGTACGGGATTTACGAGCAGTACTTCAGAGCCCAGAAATATAATATTCGAATTCGCAAACGATGATGGCTTTTCATCCGCTGAGGTTCTTATTACTCGCCTCGAAAGAGATACAACATATTCTTTTATAGGTTATGGTATGTATGAGGATGAGGGTTTTGAATTTTACGAGAGTTTTTCGCAAAAAGGAACAGAAGGAAAAGAAAATGTGACAATAGTTATGAATGATGAACGAGAATTTGTTCGCATAACTACTCTCGACAGTGAAGGGACAGAACCGTACTACATCCTCAATATTGATGGTGTAGATGAGTCGAAATTATATCGAAACACCAAAACTTTGGATGTGTATCAGTTTAACGAAGAAAAAAAGAAGTGGAGAAAAGTCATAATTCCTACCTGCCCTGCCATTCAATATGCGGTTGTTCATCAGTCGAGAGTATTCGGTGTGGGCGGTTCGAAGGTTTATGCTTCGGGATTTAATGATTATACAAACTGGAATCTTGATACGGTTGATGAATATAACGAGAGTAACGCCTGGTGTTCTTCTTCTCAATCCAATACAAAAGCGGATGGAGACTTCACCGGGATAACCACATTCCAAAATAGTGTATTACTTTTCAAAAAAGATAATATGCAGGAAGTCCGAAACAACAAAAATCCCTTCAGACTACTTGATATCTTCAATGAAGGCGCAGTCAATAATCAATCTGTACAGGATGTAAACGGAACTTTGATTTTCTGTACCGGAGAGAAAGTTATCACATACAATGGTGGCAATCCAAGAATCATAAGCCATCCTCTGGGAGTAAAGAAGTTCAAGGATCCCATAAGCGGTACCGACGGAAGGTGTTATTTCTTGTATTGTTTGGACGAAAACGACAACGCAAGACTGTTCGTGTATGACACCTACGTTGGTGAATGGTCCGAAAGAACAGTATCGCTAAATGGAGATACTGCAGATTCAGTAGTAGGCTTTGCGCAAAATGATACAGGTATGTATATGGCTTGTGAGCATAACGGCATAT
Organism: Clostridia bacterium; assembly: GCA_045530725.1. Taxonomy (GTDB): domain Bacteria; phylum Bacillota; class Clostridia; order UMGS1810; family UMGS1810; genus SIG435. The sequence continues at coordinate 55,248 of JAZSCT010000020.1, read as the reverse complement.
ATAAACTTGATACGAATACTTATACGGGTCAGGAATGGAGTTTTGAAACCGATGTAATGACAAATCACACGGTAGATATAAAGCATCTTAATAAGTTTCAGATCTATGCGGAATTTCAGAGTGCATCACTCAAAGTTTCTGCAATATATGACGATAAAGAACCAACAGAGATTTATTTCGGGGAGAAATTAGACGGAATTAAACCTATAAGGGTCCTTGTTCGTCAGAGTGCAAACTATTCTTTAAAACTCCGTTTTGAAGGTACAGGATATATGAAACTTCACAGTATGAATCTTATTACATCATCGGGAGGTAATCTGTATGTCTGATTTTGTAAGCAAAAGAGAATATGATAATTTGCTAAAGAAAGTTATAGACCTCGAAGATACAATTATCAAACTTAAGCGAAATCTTAAGGATGATCTCGAAAACCTCGATATAGATAACTTCTCTGAATCCTTTAAGGTAAAACAGGACAAAGCATCTCTCGAAATCAAGCAGACTGCAAAAGAACTTTCTGTGAAGATGGAAGACTATGATACCAGTATGATTAAGATGCAATCAGAGATAAGACAGACTGCAAGTGCTATCGAAACAAAGGTATCTAAAGAGAACTTAAAAGAGTCTCTTAAAGAATATTCTACAACCTTACAGACTGCAACACTCATAAAAACTACGGTTTCGCATGGTTATGTAACCGACCTAATCAAAGGTGAGTATGCAACGGTGTCCAGCGTATCAGAAATCTCGCAAAAAGCAGATGATATCTCTATATCTGTAACTGAAACACAAGGAAATTTGAGCGATTTAGAAGGAAAAATCAATTTGCAAAGCGATGAGATAATCGCAATTATAAGCGGGAATTATACAGGTGATATGTTAAATAATTACTTAACTGGGATAAAGATAACACCTGAAAATATCAAAATGATAACATCTCAAAACACGTATTCCACTTTTGCCAGTGACGGATTGCGATTTTACGATTCAGATAAACAAGTTGAAGGATGGGCCATTGAACCAAATTTGGATGACGGATATGGGGGGCTTCTTAAATACTATGTAAATAATAAGCCGCATTATAGTTTTGGTAGAAGTTCTATGAAAAATTCACAAACCTGCACAGATAGAGGATATGCTTACACAGATATGACACTAAAGATGCACGAGAGTGATATGGGTAAAACTGCAGGAGGTTTTGTGGTTGATGTGACAGAGAGTGCCAATCCAAAAATTAAATTTGTAGGTATGTCTTTATATGGTGATCATGAAGATTCGCCTGATATATATGCCAACGGAATGTTACTTGCAACACAGGATTGGGTTCTTGCAAATGCAGGTGGCGGTGGCGCAGGAACAGTGGTTGCAGTATTCGGTTAAGGCGGTGGGTTTGTGCAAATAACAGTTTATGGCTCTGACGAATGTATATCAAGAGTGCGTGTATCACAAGTGGCAGAAACAAGTGGGAAAATCGTTAACAAATGGGATGATGTATATTACGGAGATACTGCGGTTATAGATGCTACATATATTGATGGTTGTTATATAAAATTCGAAGCTTTGTCTGCTGAAGGTTGCAGATTTACCCGTTGGGCTTATAGAGTTATAGCAATTTATCCCGATGAAGATGCACAATATACAGAGTTACACCCATATACATATTATGGCGACTATGATATCTACATCAGAGCTGAAGGCGAAATTGATGACGAGTACGAGGGTGGCGGTGAAGAAGGCGAAACTTGGGGAGTCCACGCAACTAACTATGGCACTTTAAAATATGATAAAACAGAAGAAATCTCGTTAGAACCTTATACTCTATATTGCAGAGAAGTGACTTTTTCAGGCAATGGTATGGCATCAATCTGCACTGAAGGTTCAGTTGATACAATTGGCTGGATAAGCACATCAACATCTTGGAGCGATGGGGAACCAACAAATTGGCTTGTTGAAGATGATGATAGCGGAACTGATTCTAACTTTTATATTGACTACGAAGTTAAAGCGAATACAACATATTATGTTTGGTTAAGGTGCCTTGATCCTTCAGGTTCAGGAACTACCACTTTGAAGATTTATACACCAGATATTCCCGCCAAATGGGATTGGGAAAGTGCAGGGGCTACAAGCGATGCTACTCAAATGAAAACTGCTCATAATGCTGTACTATACAATGGTAAAACTACCGATTTTTCATTTTATGTATGGGACGACCTGTGTAACAAAGTCAATGAATTGCTACACTACAAAGGGCGTACTTGGGATACATTTTATGCAACGCTTTTAAATACACGAATGAAATATAACGACAAAGAACTATCTGCTCTTAGGTTTAATTCTTTAAGAAACAATCTTGATTTTGCGTGGGGTACTGGAATGGATAAGGTTGAACCGGATGATGATGTTCTTGGAAGTTATTTTATTGCACTTGCCAACTGTATAAATGATTGCATAGACAGCTTGTAGGGAGAAGAAATATGTTAATATGCAAAGGCGAAAAGTCTTATAAATGTAGCAAAATACGAACAAGGATAATTGGTGACAGAAAGATCATACAGTTTTCAACAATCGAACCTATTACCTCTTGTGATGTAGCAAATCTGTTTGAAGATAACACGTTTTACTTCTATGATGATTTACTAAAAGGCAGATTGCCCGACACAAAAAACACAAAAATGGTTGGACTATTCATTGAATATAATGCTGATTCAACTTGTAAAATATCACTCAAATTAATAAAAGGAGATGTAATTGATGAAAGTAAAGTTTAAAGACGGAACATCTTTCGAATGTTCTACACCGACAGAGCAGAAAGTGTTTAAATCAGGTGTTGCCGCAGGGTGGATTTTGTCATTTTCTTTGATAGGTATTGTGACATCTGCAGATATAGACAAAATTATTTCTGAAGAAAATATTTCTGATTTGTCTTTTATATCGGTAGATGAAGAAGAAAAAGAAACCACAATACCTTTAACCGGGTATGATAAGGTATCATCTGCAGTAATAAGATATGCAGAAGAATATGAACAGACAAGAGTTGAAATCCACTTAACAAAGGGGGTATAAGATATGAAACTATCGAAGAGACAGATTAATGCCCTCAATCGTTCAGGAAGAGCGGAGTATGATGCGAGACTTGGGGACCTGCTTGGAGAAACGCTGAACAAAGGAATAGGAGCAATTATCGTTGAAACTGATGGCTCGGTTCCTATCAATGATGCTATGGAAGGTGTGCCTTTCGAGAATATTATCATTGTTGCCGACAATGGTACGCGCGGTGATACTTGGGATATCACGATATCAGATGGGAAGGAAACTAAAATTATCCCAATTTACACAGGAGAAATTCACCTCCGTGCAATAGATGGAACATATGATGAAATCAATCTGGGATTGGGAGTATATATTCAGAGAATATATTACAACGGCGAGGAATATCTTTCCCTTGACAAAGAAATAGTCACACCTCTTCCGGACGAAACTTTGAAGGCATTTGCAGAGATAACCCCATATACAGAAAATATGACAGTTACCTGTGAAGGTGTATCGGTTAAAGTAAGTTATGTAGCAGATACAAAGAAGTACATTGATGAGAAAGTTGCTGAGATGGAGGCAATTATCCTTGAAAGTCAGGTGATGTAAATGGCAAAACTTAAGCGGTTGAATCGCTCGGATAGAGCGAAGCACAATGCAAAACTTGGAGATGTTGTCCGTGAGATATCCAAAAATTCAGGGATAATTGCTACAAAATCGGGTAAAAACTTTGTAATTGACGATGGCGCAGATGCACCCATTGTAGGAATGAAGATATACGGAAGAACAGACCAGGCGAAGACAAGCGGTGCAAATCTTTTTGATGAAAGGTTGCTGAATGGTCAACCCAGAAATTCTTATGATGGAAGTACAGGACTGTGGACTGTAGGAAGTGGTGCCGGTGCATATGGAAGTTTATTTCAGAATGCAAGTGGGCAGAGTTCATCCAGAGATGTTGAAAAACTTGTCAAAGTGCCGAGTTCATCAAGTATAACAATCAAGTTATATGATTTTGTCGATAATACAACAACCACTACTGGATGCTTGACACTCTCATTTTATGGTTCAGGTGGTGTATATATATCATCTAAAAGCACATACGACACTGAAATCACGTTGAAAACACCGGATGAAGAATGCTGGCTTGACATAAAGAAGACTGTATCAGCAGGAACACTTCAGTTCAGCAAAATCATGATTGTAGAAGGTGACACCATTGGCGAATATGAACCCTACACAGGACTTGCACCTTCCCCATCCCCTGAATATCCACAGGCAATGAACAGCGTTGCAGAAGGTGGAAGTGTTGGGGTACATATCAGAGGAAAACAGTTGTTTAACCCTGAATGGATTCAAAATCATTCGGCAGGCGGTGCAACAGTCACAAATAATGGGGATGGTTCATTGACTGTCAGCGGTTCAGGAGCATTGACGGAAGAATTTACAAAGTATAGCACAATATCAGATGCAGAAGTGAGAAAGTTTTTGAAACCTGGAAAGCTGCATGTTAAATTTGAGAGAATAACAAGCCCGGCTTTTGTAATCAAGATGCTTGCGGATGGAAAATCCTTCTATACATTCTCAAATAATGAAGAAGCGAATCTAATGCGAAGCCCGGACATATCGTCATTGTTTGAAGGAAACAAAAGGATTTCCATGAGGTTCTACACCGGGCATGGTGCAACAGGTTCAACAATCAAGCCTGGAACAATAAGACCATTATTGTGGCAGGATGGGGATGAAACCTATGATGAGTACAGAGAACCACAAACAGCAATCTTTTCTACACCAAATGGACTACTCGGTATTCCTGTTGAATCCGGTGGTAATGTTACTGATGAGAACGGTCAGATGTGGGTGGCTGATGAAATCGATCTTGAAAAAGGTGTGTACATTCAAAGGGTGCATAAATATGTATTGTCTGGTGAAGAAAGATGGAAAATATCAAAGATTCAACAAGGGTTCAAAGAAGGCTTTACAAGATATGATGTGGTGACAAACCTGCCAAGGACACTTTCAAATGATTCTTTGTGGACACATTTTCAATACAAAGGTACTTCATTCGCAGATGGATTTGGTGCTTGGGTAAACCCCGAAGCCAATTATACAACAATGCGAATTGTTTCAAATCATGCAACAGTGGAAGAATTGAAGGCATGGCTATCAAGCAAAGCATCAAGCGAGAACCCTGTTATTGTTCAGTATATTCTTGAAACACCAATTGAAACACCATTGACAGAAGAAGAAATTGCTGCATATAAAACTCTGAAAACCCACAAACCCACAACCATAGTATCAAACGATGCAGGGGCAATAGTGGAACTGTCGTATTATGCGGATAAGAAAAAATATATCGACAAAAAATTTGCAGAGATTCAGGCTCTTGCATTAGAAAAATAAAAAGGAGAAATGAAAAATGTCAAAAAGAAATAAAAGAATAATCAATGCATTTATTAACTGTGTAAAATCGGGAGAGTATTCTCTTGATTATGCAATCATTCTTATCGAAGATACTTCCAAATACGGATATCTTACAGAAGATGATAAGGAAGTATTTTATAATGCTTTCCCGGAAGATGAAGAACCGCTTGAAGTAGAACCTGAAGAGAATATTCCTGAAGAATAATGAGGTGGCTTAAATGAATGTTATAAAACAGAATCTCACAGATGTGAACTACAGATACAACGGTAGCACATCGAGAATTAAGTATATAGTCATTCATTACACCGCAGGAAGGAAGGACTATCCCGGTGCGGCATATGCAAATACAGAATATTTCAAAGAAACGTACCGTGGTGCTTCGGCGCATTATTTTGTAGATTGCGGAGATACCGTGTGGCAATGTGTAGAAGATAAGCACATTGCATGGCACGTGGGAGATAAAAACATCAATTCTTCCAAATCGCCGTATTTTGGCATATGTACAAATACCAACTCTATTGGAGTGGAAATGGTTTCTGTGTTTGAAAACGGAAAGTATTTTATAAGTGAAGAAACTCTTAAAAATACAGCAGAACTTGTGCATTATCTTATGCAAAAATACAATGTGCCGATGGATAGAGTTATCCGTCACTATGATGTGACGGGTAAATCTTGTCCTGCACCGCTTGTGGATGATAATGAATGGAAAAAATATAAAAATGTGATTTCGGAGGTGGGCAGTATGTCAGGCTTCAAAGATATTAAGGGACATTGGGCAGAGGAATACATAAAGAAACTTGCAGATTATGGTATCGTTTGTGGTGATGAAAAAGGAAACTTCAATCCGGACAAGCCAGTAACCAGAGCAGAATGTGCAAAGATGATTTCCAATGCCCTTTTAATTTTAGGTAAATAAGGGGGAAAAGGAATGAAAAACTTTATTGTAACATTCAGCGCAGGCATAGGCGCTTTTATATCTCATTTGGTAGGGGGTTGGACTCTGGCGATGCACACATTGTTATTTTTTATGATAGCAGATTATGTCACAGGCATAATGGTTGCTGCTGCCTGGCATAATTCCCCGAAAACAACAAGCGGTGGTATAAGCAGTCTGATAGGGTTTAAAGGCCTCTGCAAAAAGGTTGCGATACTTCTGATGGTAGGAATTGCTCATCACGTGGATTTGCTCGTTGGGACAAGTTTTCTTCGTGATGGTGTTATAGTGGGTTATTGTATCAATGAATTAATATCTATCTTGGAAAATGTGTCATTGATGGGAGTAAATATCAAATACCTCGACAAGGTTCTTGATGTTCTCCAGTCACAACAAAAAGATAATTCAGGGAGTGATACAGATGAAATCATCAAGAAATAAAGTCACTCTCAATCCGTTCCTTAAGAGAAATGGTGACCTTGTTAATCCGCACATTAATTATCAGGCTGTTCTCGATGGTGCCAGGACAAATGCCCGAACAAAAGAATTTATCGAAAGAGCAACTGGGCTTAAGCCTACAAAAACGGTGTCATCGTTAGAGAAAATAATTCCTTCGTTTGAAAAAAGCGCGGTTACAGTACCGGATAGAAGCATACTTGATTCGCTTAAGGAATCAGTTTCGGAGGATGTTTTGAAATCTGATGATAGTTTCGGTTTGCCCGTTACCACTTCTTCATATAAAGTGTCCAGCGGGTTCGGTCCTCGTAATACGGGAATCAAGGGAGCAAGTACTTATCATAAGGCAATCGACATAGCCTGTGATGGTGGTGAAGATGTGGTTTCTGTAAAGCCGGGCAAAGTAATCTATTCCGGTTGGGTGAAAGGATACGGATACACCGCAGAAGTAGATCACGGAAATGGTGTTGTAACAAAGTATCATCATATGGCAGAGGCTCCCAGTGTCAAGGTCGGAGAAAACGTAAAAAAAGGGCAGGTCGTAGGAAAGGTAGGAAGCACAGGAATATCATCGGGAAATCATCTTGATTTTCAGATATTTATTAATGGTGAAGCGAAAGATCCTGCAAAATACCTTCCGCTAAAGTAGAAAACATAAGAAAGGGTGATAAGTAAGATGAGTGGTTTTAATTTTATGCCCATTGTAAAAGGCGCAGGAATTGTGGCCGAACAAAAAAAGAAGAATCCTTACGAAAAGTATGTAGATGAAACACAGCAGAAAATTAATACTCAATGGGATGAAAATTCTGAAAACTTCAAAACAACAAAAAATGCTCTTCTTGAATCTTTGGCAGATGCAAAGAAGAATATTACTGATGATGAAGATTTTAAAAGAGTCGCAAAAGGTGTGTTTGATAAGTTTGATTATGATTCCATTGTTGCAAGGGATAATGCTATAGCAGGTGGTGCTGCAGATAATGGCGGAAACATTGACAGTTATGCCGTCGCAAATGCTATAAGACAACAGGCTGCATTGAGAAGTAAGGGTGCAGATGCGGCAATTAATGCCGGTCTTGGTGTTGTGGGACAGAAAAGATCAGATGTAATGAACTTTCTGAGTAAACTTTCCGGTGAAGATCAGGCATATTTTGACAGACAACAGAAAAATATTGAGACGGGAATGGGTGCCACACAGCAGGCTTTTGACATTAATGAAACCGAAATGAATAATCGTGTAGATAGAGATGTCAAACTTACTGAGGCAAGTGGATATAATACCGGGCTTGTTAAGTATTCTCATAATGAGTTGTTCAATCAGGATGGATCCTTGAAAAACATAGATAAGGACTACAAGGCAGATTACAATGCGGTGGTAGAAGCGCTTAAGTCAGAGACAAATGCAGAAGAGATCAAGAAACTTAAAGCAACCAAAAATGCACTTGCAGAGGCTCACAACTGGAAAGTAATTAATATTCCAAAATATTCAGACATACCATTGCTCCCTGTAGAGAAAGAAGGTTCTCTGAATCGTTTCCTTGGTGAATCTGCAGAGAAGGTCGCTCTGGGTGAGGCGGTAGCATCAGAAAATGCGGCGAGAGTAAATGCTGAGGCTGATCTTAATAAGGCTCTTTTAGATAATCAAACAAAACTTGATATTGCTAATCAGGAAAATCAGACGAAACTCCTTGTTGAGCAGATGAAAGAAGAAAATAAGATCAAAGAGGATGATATGAAATCGGAAGTTGACAAAGTGATATCCGGATATTTATATTCTCCGAGAGCAAGCCTTGACGAAAATGATCAGACAGAATGGAAAGAAGGGTATTCCCTTGTAAGACCTCAATATATTGCTGTCGAAAAGATGAAAGATGAAAATGTTTTATCCGCTATTAAAAGAGGTTTATCTGATGCCGGATATACAACTGCACAGATTGCTAACAAGATTTATGAGTACAAGAAGAACATCACTATAGAGTGTATGAAAATCGAAGGAAAAAATGTCAATGATGAAGATGCATTTAATGCACGATTTGATAAACTATTCCCCGGTTCTCGCATACTGAAAGGATGATAATATGTCACTTGATTTTTATAACAAAGCAAAAAGACAAAATGAAACAAAAAAAGCGGCACTTGATTTTTACGGTGCCGCTAAAAATGGTGTGGACTCTTCCTGGACATGGGAAGACAGAAAAAAGGCTGAAGAAAAGAAAAAAAGTAACTTTGTTTCACTTTCCACTAAAGACGGGAAGCAATTTGGTGAAATCAGTTATGCCGCATATGATGCGATTGCAAACGATAAACTTGACAATTACATACCTGCTAACGATTCTGAGAAAAGAATTATATATGATTTTATGAAACATTCAAGAATTAATAGCAATCCTGTATTTAAGAAATATGGGATAGACCCGTTAGGGTTTGATTTAAAAGCGTTTACCAAGTGGGCTAACGATAATGGTTTTGAGGAGCAGATGACAGGTAATGGTTCTGTGTGGTCTCCAAAAAAGAATAAAGATGGTCTTTTTGGCACAAGATTGTTCGGATCCGAAATCCCATCTGAAGAAGTGAAGAAAGATTTTGATTTTCTCAGAACATACGCAACAAACGAAAATACTCGAAAAGCAGCAAAAGAGTTTCCAAAAGCATCATCTATCGTTTCGGTTGCTATGGCTCCCGCAAGGGGATTGGTTGGTGCGGTAGCGACCGTTACTGATACGATTAAAACAGCGACGGGTGGAGAGATAAATCCATACGATGACATGCATCGAGCGGTAGATAGTACTAACATTATGCGTCAAACGGTTACGGATGAGTATGCTTCGAAATGGTTTGATGGTGCGGGGGGTAAACTTGGTAACTATGGTTCATTATTGTATAATGGAGTTATGTCCATTGGCGATACCGTTGTCACTTCTCTTGTAGCAAAAGGATTAGGCGCAGGTCTTGGATTGTCGGGTAAGGCTTTGGCAACGTTTACATCAAATGCCACATCAGGGCTTTTGGCATCTACAAGTGGTGCGAGTACAATTATTGAAAAAAAGAAAGAAGGACTTAGTGATGGAAAAGCGGTGTTAAATGGACTTGTTTCTGCGGGTGCTGAATTTATAACAGAAAAAATCGCCCTTGAAAAAATATTTGGTTCGCCTGGCTCTATGATAAAAAAAGGGCTTGTTGGTTTTCTTGCAGAAGGAACTGAAGAAGTGGCATCTGATGTATTAACAAAAACGGCTGATTACTTCATATCTGGTAAGGATAGCGCGATTAAGAAAAATATCAATAGATATATGCAAGAAGGCATGTCAAAAAAAGATGCTACTTATCAGGCGACTTGGGATAGTTTGTATGAGATGTTTTCTGCCGGTTTGGTAGGTGGGTTATCCGGTGTCGCTATGAGTAGTGTATATCACGGCTTTGGAATACCTGAAATCAAACGAACAGGTGCGAATTATAGAACGTCAGCTGCTGATATTATACAATCAGGATTGAGTCTGCCGGAAAAGTCGAATGCATATAAGCATGCGGAAAAACTATCAAAAAAAGGAATATCGAACATTTCTAATTATGAGCTTGGATTACAGCATATCTATAATGTTGAGCAATTTGAATACGAAACCGAGCGAAGGGAAAAAGCACAAAATCGCGCCATAAAAAAAGTATCAAAAATCGGTGAGATTTCTTATCCTTCTGCATCTGATATATCTTCCTTAAATGAAAATGTATCTGAAAGTGTAAAAACATCAGGAAAAGATGCTGTTTCCGTCGGAAACATATACAGAAACTCAAAAAATGGCGGAGAGGTTGAAATTGTTGAAAGAGATGATAAGAATACAACTGTCATATTAAGAAACGGCAAAAATGTAAAAATGGCAAAGTATTCGAACAATCAGATGGATGTCATTACATCGAATAAAGAATATGAACTTGTGAATCATAAAAATGATGGTATTAAGTATTTGAGTATGGCGGATTATGATGATTATATAAAAACAGGGAATCAACATACTCGACACAAAAAAGAAGATATTATAAAAAATGGAGAAAGTGCTATACTTCAATCAAAAAAAGAGACGGATGATTTTATTGAAAGAGCCTTAAAAGATAGCAGTTTTCATTCTATAAGAGCATTTTCGAAAGCAACTGACAGAATGGTTAAGGATATAGCGGAAATAAGCGATGTTGATGTAACGGGATATTATCTTGAACTTAATTCATCAGATATCTTACATACTTCTAAACATGCAAATGAGATAAGGGAACATCAAATTCCATTATCAGAAGAAGATATAAAAAACTTGCCAGAATATATGGTGAATTATGATGATGTTTTGGAAGTCAAAAAACAAAAAGACGGTAGTGTTAAGTCTTTGTTTGGCAAAAAGATTAACGGTCATTCTGTTGTGATAACTGTTATATCAAAAGGTCGTCATTCTATGTCGTTGAAGTCGGCATATTTACTTGATTCTGCAAAGTATAATGAATTGTTTGGAATAAAAAAAGAAGAAGTAAGTCATCGAGAAGCGACTGCATCAAAAAATGATACCACGCCAATTACGTCCGAATCCGTCCCGTCCACTATATCTTCTTCTGACACCATTATATCACACGATAATAATGATGTCAAATCTAATGATATGCAAAACTCTGGGGATTATTCCCCAGTCATCCTCAGCATGGGCGACACCTTCAAACCAAATGCACTTGGTACATTGGCTGCAAATGGTGTTTCGAGCGTGTATGATTTTGCAAATGAGGTTGTTGAATACTATAATCAGAACGGTAATATCAATCCATATGTATCATATTTCAAAGATAATGGCGCAAGTGTTATATCAAAAATAAAAGAGATAAGCGAGGTAAATCGAAATGTCAATACTGAACAAACTGTTTCCGGGAGAACCGATATTTACAATGACAACATGGGACGGACTTCTGATGCACGTGCCGAAGAGTATGGCGAAGAGGTTTCAGGAAGAGCAGAGGAAACTGAAAGCAAAGGCAGAAGCAGAGAAGAATTTGAACAAAGAAGGAACAGAACCGAAGAATTAAGAAATAACGGAAAGATGAAATCCGGAGAAATTAAAATTGATGGCGATACTTTTGTCTATGAAGAGATTCCTTCAAAGTATATTAGTGATGATGTAGAAGTATCCGATATCATAAGACAGAATAAGTCGAGAGGATTAAAAACTGTATTTATTTCGGGTGATGTTGCGTGTGGTGATTTTAACGCATCGGGTGTTCACTATGGCGATACTGTTTACATATCATATGACAATGCTTTGCAATCTCCTACACAGATTAATGACCACGAACTTGTGCATTTTTCATCTTCATCAAAAGCATATGCCGACTTTAAGAAATCCGTCTTTGGTAAACTTACTGAAAAAGAGAAAATCAATTTGCGACAATTTCTTAGTAAAAGGTATAACGAGGCAGCAAATGAATATCTTAAGAAAATTCACGATGTTTCGCCCGATCTTCCGTGGGATAAGGTTATGGATTTGTATAACGCATATCTTGATGAAGAAATCCTTGCAAATCTTAACGCAGGTACATTGACTCTCTCTGTGGATGTATCAGAAGATATTGCCAAGTTCAGAAAAGCAATAGGCGGTTATGAAACATCCGATGTGGAAACAACACCTGCCGATGCCGAAAGCAAGGCAAACAATTCTCCTGCAGAGTATAAAAATGAGATTGATGGTGGAGGAGTGGCAAAGTTTTTAATTTCCAAAAATTTTGAAATTGATTATGATACTTGGGTTAGCGAAGGAAGGAAAGATGGTGTTAAACTCAAAGTTGGTGCTACATCGGATGCTCTGAAAAGCATCAATGTAAAAGAGCAAAATATATATTGGGACTCTTCAAAAATAAATAAATCGTTGAAATCGCATAAATACCTCGATGACAATATTATGAAACAAATTCCTAATTTGTTGGAAAATCCGATAATTGTTATGCAGTCCAAAAGTTTCGATAGTCGAATAACGATGTTTGGCGAGGTGTACGATGGAGATGGCGTGCCAATTATGGCTGTATTAGAATTGTTGCCGACAAACAAAACACATACAGTAATACTTGATGAAATAAAGGTCGTGAGCAGTCATAGTAGGAAAGATAAAAAACATCCTTCGAGTATGGTGCAAACTCAAAATATGATAAATACAAGTGATATTTTATATATTGAACCAAATAAAAAAAGAACCGATACTTGGTTAGTGGCTAATAGGCTGCAATTGCCGTTGCACATAACCAAATATGGTTCCATAAAAAGTGTAACATACCCCGAAGGGAATGTCAATAACAATTCTATGCAGAAATCTTCAGATGATGCAGAAAAAACAAAATATAATTCGGTGTCTGAAAAGGCGGAAGATGTTTTGAAAGATAGTGTTGCTCGTGATAGTAATGGAAAACTCAAAATTATGTATCGTGGTGGCAAAGAAAATATCAATGTGTTTGACAGAAAAAAATCTAAACCTTCAAATCTGTATGGCAGAGGATTCTATTTTACTGATGACAAGCAGACTGCAGAAAGATATGGAGATGTGAGAGAATACTATCTTAATATCAAAAATCCACTGCAACACGGAGATTATAACGTCACAAAAGAACAGATGCGAAAGTTTCTCGAAGCAGTTGCAGAAAACGAGGACGATTACGATATTTGGAATTACGGAACAACAGATATTGACGAGATTCTTGATAATCTGTATGGCAAGGATGACTTTTGGATGATACAGGATGTATCCGCGACGGCTATCGGAGATTTGGTTGAAGCGATTGAATTATTCAACGAGGTTAACGGAACAAACTATGATGGGATAATGCTTGAAACAGAAACGGTCATATTTGACTCATCTCAGGCAAAACTTGCAGACGAAGTAACGTATGATGATAATGGTGATGAAATTCCTTTATCAAAAAGAATCACAGAAAGCAAGGATGTGAGGTTTAATATCACCTCAAATGATTCCGAAGGAACACCGCTTACAAATGCGCAACAAGAGTATTTTAAGGACAGTAAAATAAGAGTAAGTGAAGTTGACGGCTGGAAGAACACTATTACCGAAAACGGATTGTTGTTTCCTGTATATCACGGAACAAACAGCGGAGAATTTTACGAGTTTGATGAAAGTGCGATAGGTTCTGCCAATGATCGTGGTTGGTTTGGAAAGGGCTTTTATTTCGCATTTACAGAAGATGAGGCGGAGTATTACGGAAGCAGAATATTAAAGTGTTATCTCAATGTGAAAAAACCATTTATTTATGATGAAGAAATGGGTGGCTTTGATGGTCAGAATAATGGAGATGTTAATTTTGATTTTGCTTCATTCATCATTAACGTTGCAGAAAAATTTCCTGATATAGCCAAAAAAACATATGTCGATGTTGCTGAATTAAATTCTGATGAAATTATTCAAAAGTCGTTTAGTGAGTTTGCAGATGAAATCAAAAGCATATATAAAGGTGACAGATTATCGGTTGTTGAAGTGGATGATAGAGACGAAAAAATCTATCAGTACAGATATTCTCGTGATATTGATTCTATTGATGCTCCTGAAAATATTAAGTCATTAATCAAAACGCACTACATAGATGGCGATTGGATGGCAAACTTCCTAAAAGAAAAAGGCACCATCACAGAATCGGAATGTGACGATATATTGGATGCTATAGAAAGAAATGGCACAGAACAGTTGAGAGATGCCTGGTTGATATCAAGATTTGACAGCCGAGAGCAGGCGGAAAAAAATAGACTTTCTGCGGTTGTAGAGTATTTAAGAAGGAATAAATACAGTTATATTGATCAACATTTACCGCATTATTATATGACATCATCTATGGGAGAGTCTTTTACCGAAGAGATTCGAAAAAGAGGTTATGACGGTATTATTCAGTCGAGGTATGGTGATGAAGTTGTTGTATTTGAAAAAAATCAAATTAAACTAACAAGTAACACTAATCCTACAGCAAATCCTGATATCCGTTTCAACATTTCTTCCGAAGAACCCGACTTAAAAACCCAACACTACATCGAGCAAAAAGCAGAAGAGATTGCTGATGAAGATCTTATAAATGCTGCAAAGTTAAATACAAGTGAAGTTGTATCTATGGTTCGCAAAAATTCCGACCTTCAGAAAAGACTTACCAATGCTAAAAGACAGATGACTGTTTCAAAGGCAAAGACAGTAAATGCTGCAGAAGTTGGAAAGGTAGTCAAAGAAGTAATATCAGAACTTCAGGGAACCGTAGATTCGAAGGTTATCGGTCCCGAGGTTATGCAGATTTATAATGACTACTATCTTGATGTCAAGAAAGCCGGCAAAGTGGAAAGTAAAATTCAGATTGCCAATGATAAGATGGCAGAAAGACTTGTTCATATTGCAGAGAAGATAATTAATTCTTCTGAGGCTGTTCTCGAAAGCGAAGATTATAGTGCACTTAAATTATATCTTCGCGAAACAAGGATAAAGTTTCCTGACTATGCGAAGAATGAACTTGAGTTTGGTGCCTTCCGAAAATCTCATATGGGAACATTCAACCTTACAAATGATGGATTACCTTTGGATAGTGCATATCAGGATCTATGTGAAACATTTCCTCACTTATTCAGCAGAGAAGTGACGGATCCTATAGATCAACTTAACCTTATGGATGAAACATTGTCGAAATTAACTCCCGATGTATATAATCCCCATGCCAATCATACAAAAGATGCGACGGAATATGCTGTGTATCGTCTTGTTTCTGCTCTTGATGGCATAAGTGCTACACCTGACACCAAGGCGGACAGAATGTACAAGAAATCTCTTTGGGAAAAGGAACAGGCGGTAGAGAAAGTCAAGGGCGATTATGAAAGGAAACTCGATAAACTGAAAAAGGATAGTGAGGAAAAGATATCCAAACTTCGAAAGGACTTGTCAGCACAGCACTATATCAGATATTGGGAAACAAGACTTTCCAAGGAAGAAAAAGCAGAAACACTAAAACGATATCGTGAAAAGCAGAAGGTGGCTCTTCTTAAATCCAAGATAAGAAGTGTAGTATCGGATTTCAGAGCCGGTCTTAATAAGACAGAAAAAGCAGGCGGTTATCCGAAGGAACTTGTCACAACTGTTGCAGATGTGTGTTCTGTGTTGGATTTCCATACCGACAGAACCGGTGAGAATGGTGAGCCCACAAAGGTATCTCTTAAACTCGATACACTTAAAACAGAGTATGACAATCTTAAGAATGATAAAGTATATGGAGAATATGCAGCAGAATACAGTCAGGAATTAAGCGACCAGATTGGTGACCTTTATAAACTCACAAAGGATAAAAGGATAATTGATCTTTCTGCATATGAACTCGAAAATCTTTACAATATACTCAAAGAGATTCGACACGAACTTTCTATCGCCACAAAACAGATAGGCTTGGAGAAATCAATTTCTAATATGGAAATTGGAGAAGAGATTATAAAGACCTGGGAAGAAAAAGCGGACCTTATTGAAAAAGACAAGGCACAGTTGTTGCAATCATTGAGAAGCGCTGATGCCTCGACAAGAGCATTTGTATTCAATCCACACAGAATAAACAGATTTATTGCCGGCTATGATGAGAATTCTGCCTGGTGGCAAATGTATGACCAACTTAATCGTGGTGTGAGAAAAGCCGCAAAATTCACTTCTGATGCTAATAAGCCGTTTGATGAACTAACAAGTGGCAATGGCGGAAATGAAGTGGCATTCTTTGATTTTCGCACCAAATTGTATGATGTGGGCTTGGCTGACAAAAACGGAAGAAAGGTTACGCTTACCAAGAGCATTATGTGCGAACTATTAATGGCTTGGGAAAGAGATCAGGGAAGAACTCACTTGCAGAATGGCGGATTTAAGATACCTAATATTTCTGATTACAACAAAGGACATACTTCCAAAGCATTGACCGAAGGTGCTGTAAGTGTAGAACACATAACTCAGGAACATATCAATAAGATAAAATCTATGCTTGATTCCTATGATATGGAATGGATTAATAAAGCGAGACATTTGTATAATGTGGATGGGAAAAATGCTATTAATCAGACTTCGATACAACTTGTGGGAAGAGAGATAGCCAAAGCGGAAAACTACATAAGGTTATATGTAGATAAGGACTTTGTAAAAACGGATATTGAGGGGATAAAGGTGGATGCTTCTATTGAAGGAAATGGCTCCCTCAAGTCAACTGTTCAAAATGCAAAGCAGCCGATTATACTGCGTGGACTTCACGAAAATGTATATGATCATATTGATTTTGTGGCGAAGTATTCAGGTCTTGCTATTCCTATACGAAACTTCAACAAGGTATATAACATTGCTGTGTGGGATCCTGATGGCAGAGTTTCAAGTGTAAAGGAACTGCTTGGTAAAAAGTTTGGCTCCAGGATTCAAAAAGGAGTAGTGGAACAGGTTCTCAGAGATTTGCAAATGCCAAGAGAAAAAAGTAGCGGTTTCTTTTCTGCTGTAAGAGGAAAGTGGATCGGTGCTATATTCTATGCTAATCTAAACTCTACGCTTAAACAGACTACTTCCTATTTGACTGCATCATCCTATTTGAGCGAATCTTCTCTTGCCAAAGGATTAACTGAATATATGCGTCATACAAAGACAACTCGTGCAGAAATATCAGAATATACAGGAACTTTGTACAAGCGTGCTCAGGGGCTTTCTACCACAGAACTCGGTGAAAGAGCAGAAAGAAAAAGACTTGCCGGTGCATCAAACAAAATGACAAAGGCGATAAATCAGTATGCCCCCTGGCTTAAGAATATTCCCGAAGGACTTCGCCCGGGCAACTGGCTTCAGGCAATGGACTGTACAGTTGCTACGGCTCTCTGGGAAGCGTGCAAAATAGAAGTCAGAGATAAGATGGGTATATCTGCAGATAATCCTGAATATATGACTACGGTAACAGATTTGTATGATAAGGTGGTCGAAGAAACTCAGTCAAACTATGATATACTTCACAGACCGGAAGCGCTTAAGACAACTAATGAACTCACAAAAACACTCACTATGTTCCAGACGGACAACCTTCAGCAGACAGGGCTTATATATGATGCCTATGCTAATATGAAAAATAAAGCAGAAGCATATAAGAAAAATGGTAGTGCAGAAAATAAGAAGTCTTATGATGATGCAAAAAGACAATTTGGAAAGGTTGTCAAAGCACGAGTGTATTCCACAATATGGCTGTCAATGGTCACAATGCTGGGTGCTATGGCGTTGAGAAAATTCCTTCCGTACAAAGATGAAGAAGAGAATGATATCACAGCGGGTAGTGTGGCTCGCCGTTCATTGATTAACATGGCTGAAGATATGTTCTGTACATTAATTCCTGTAGGCGGAAATTTAATTCTGAATATTGCAGATGCTTTTGTTAATGGTTATGATTTTCTTAGCGAACCTGCTTTTGATTCTTTGCAGAATTTCATTGATACAAGTGCGAAGTTGACAAAAGCATTTGTCAGCGACGAAGAAGGTCCTGAAAAACAAGCAAAGATTAATAAAGCCTGGAGTAAGTTCATTGTTGCTACAGGAAACGTAACCGGTATCCCTGTTAACAATTTTAAGAACTTGTATAACGGAGTGAAGGGATATGCTCTTGATATTGCAAAAGGCGACTTTGCTCACGATATAAGTAATTATTCTTCATCAAAGGCGCTATATACTTATGGAGATTTGGCGGCATGTCTGACTACGGGTGATATCCAACTTGAAGAAAAGATACTTAATTACTATTCAAACAACGGAAAAAGTCTTACAAAGGCAAGTCTCACAAAGGAGATAAAGGCGGCTTATGTAGAACTGTATGCAGATGATCCGAACAAAGGAAAACTTCTTCGGGGTAAACTTATTGAAAAATATGAATATGATGAGGTCACTATTGAGAAATGGCCTTTGGCGGTTCTTGTTGATGCAATACAAAACGGAGACGAAGAACTACAGAGGAAAATCCGAAAAGCATTTCCTGGAATAAGTGAATCGAAAGTGAAAAAAGGAAATTGAAAAAAGACAGAAATCAAAAGAAAGTTCGAAGATCACTCCGAAAAATGAATAGTTAAATGACAAAAAGAGGACCGTGTGGTCCTCTTTTTGTCATTTATAATAAATAAGTTATTTAACAAAATTAATAAAAGGAATGTTGAATGTTGGAAATTTAGAATTTGATGTTATTAAAGCTATTATTGGACGCATATATCCAACAATAAGTGCAGGTGCATTTATTGATAAAAACTTATTTACCTCTTCATCCGACTTGTCTTCCCATGTAAAATCAGCACACATAGTTAATTTTAAATAGAATGGTGATTTTTTTGATTCTTCGCCAATAGTAATGGTGAGACCTACTGTTGCTAAGAGAGGATTGTCTTTGCTTCTTTTGATAATTTTCTCGGGTTTGGTAGAAATTTCAATGCTTTGCTTTGCACCGGCATCGAAATTTTCATTGGTTCTAAAGATGCTATTCACTATGTATGGCTGTGAGAATTGATAACTAGTATTTTTCATAAGACTTCCTTTCTATGCTGCTGGAGCAATTTTGTTACTTCTCTTTACACAATTTTTTTGGTTGTATCCAGATGACGAAGAAGGGAATTTGCTCTGCAAAAAAGACATTGGTATTTCGGTTGGAACACTTTGTTTTTCACTTATGGATACATAAGGCTCAAGAGTTTTGTCAATAGTTATATTGTATATGGATTGAGAAGATTTATGCAAATTATATCCTCTTTGAAAAACATAAGAGTTTGCTGGCGCAAACGCCTTGATTATCGAATAAATGATTAATATGAATTGAATAATAGTGAGCACAACAGCTATTCCAAAAACTGTTATAATAGCAATTTTCATTTTATCACCTCATTGAGATTTATATGTTTAGATTTATATGTTTAGATATATATGTTCCTATGCATAGTATTATGCTTGCATAGAGAAAATATGTATTAGCGGTCTTCAAAAACGAAAAGGTTCCATCACCATATCGTACCATTCCATACAATAATGCCAAAGCAAGAATTAATAAGAGCTGAACTAATAGCATAAAGATTCGTACAGCACCTATTCCTTTATTTGCCCAGAACCCATCGAATAACAAATCAGAGAAAGCAACGATATTTACCGAAACCAATATGTATATGATATCAGAGGAGTTTAATACAAATGTCATAAGTGCGAGTTTTTCCTTGCCGGATTCCAATGTTGAAATGTATGCTATATAATCTGCAAATAACGGCAGAAGAGAAATTATACCGCCAAACAACCATATAGAAAGTGAAATAAAAAATTCTTTAGTATCAAATCTTACTGTTTTTTTCATTATGTATCATTATCCTTTGTAATATACTTCGAAATATATATATGAAGATAATATAATTTCACGTATGAATGACAAACACCCGTATTTATATGATATCATATATGTCAAGTACTATATATGCGTAATGCTGTATGATTTAACCTCTATATATATGATATCATATATGTCAAGTCTTTTGTAAGTATATTTAAATTCATATAAATTATCGTAGTCAGTTGATAGTCAAATTGCTCTATTTATGCTATTTAAAGCATAAAATATCTGACTCTTAATCAGGGTGTCCAGGGTTCGAGTCCCTGGAGGCGCACCAAAAAGGACAAGCATTTGCTTGTCCTTTTTTATTTATAAGCCGCAAGGGACTCGAACCCGACGGGTTTTGGCGTGAAAAAACAGAATATCGCAAGGGATATTCTGATTTTTTGGTTTATTTATTTCAATATATTTTCTGCAATCAGATTACCTGACGCATCAGTTATCTTAACTGTATATTCTCCTGATTGTGCATCAAGAATAAGTGACTCTGTATCTACTGTTTCAAAGACAAGTTTTTCATTCTTAATTTCCGCCCCGTCTTTTGATACAGAAACAATCGCTTCTGTAAGACTGTAACCCTTATTTGTAAGAGTAACATTAATCTTACCTTCTGCTATTTCACATTTACCTACATTGAGATTTGGAAGATCTGCTCTGAACGGACCTGCGGGAACCAATGATGAGTTTGTAAGATTTCCGCCGAGGGTACCGTCTTTTTCCATATTAACCCAACCATATCTTACATACTTTGCGCCTTCCATATTGATGACTATCTTATCAGCATCAGTTATGATAGCCTCAACAGTTTCAAAACTTTCTCCATCCTTAGATGCAGTAAAGCCTGCAAGTTTATCACCCTTTGCAATCTTAAGTCCGTCTTCTCCTGTATGATTGAAGTGAAGAACAGGCTTATCATTTTCTATAGTCATATATGAATATTCAGGACCTGTATATTCATAAGATGCACCGTAGTACATATTATCTATCGCATAGAATGTTCTGTTTCCTACAGGAATCTTTTCCTGTGGGTGGATAAGTTCTTCATTGAGATAGCCTTTAGGACCTTCGTTTGCTGTGGTAATAAGTGCCACATTTTTCATTCTTCTTGATGTATCTGCCTGGACCTGTCGCAGTTCCATATACTTTCCTGTATATGGTGCAAGCTGAACTACACATACAGGCATATCAGGGTTTTTGAAAGATTCTCTCCAGCTGTTGATATAATCATAAAGCTGATAATTATAAAGTTTCGGATTGCCTGAATTAGCGCATCCCTGATACCATACAAGTGATGAACAAGCATAAGGAATAAGCGGATGAACCATTCTGTTATAAAGTGTGGAACCTGCCTTTTTCCAGTTTTCTGCAAGTTCACCTGATTTGTATTTATCAAAATTTGAAATAATCTTTTCATACTCAGGTCTTGATTTCAGCACTTCATAATCCATATAGGATTCGATAGCGGCACCACCGAGATTTACTCTTACAAGACCTACAGCCACATCATACTTCTCTGAAATCTGATAAGCCATAACATAGCCTACTGCTTCAACACCGCCTGCAGTATCACCGTCAACTTTGACCCAGTTTCCGCCAAGGTTATCTTTTTCTTCCTGATATGAACCTTTTCTTGTCTGACGGTAGTTTCTCACATCGTAGTTTACACTATCTGTAATAAGATACTCATATCCGTAGCATTTCCTAAGTTCCATAGCCATATTTGACTGACCTGAAAGAAGGATTACATCGCCAAGTGCCACATTGGAGTATGTAAGAACGGATGTGGAATCTGTAACTGTCATTGTAAGGTCTTTTGCCTTTGGCATAGGATCAAGTTCAAGATACCATTTGCCGTCTTTTACAGTAGTTTCTTTTGAATAACTACCAAGTGTTACAGTAACCTTTGCCCCTTCATTTGTGCTTTCGCCCCATACAGGCACGTTTCTGTCTCTCTGAAGCACCATACTGTCATCAAAGATACTTGGCATAAATAGTGACCCCTCTTCTTTGGCTGATACGCCAACCACCGACAAAGAGGTGAACACCAATACAAATGTAAGCAATATACTAATAATTCTTTTCATTCTATAGTCATTCCTTTCACTAAGTCAGAGGTATGAATATCATATATACAAAATGCTTTGCATTTTGCTCCACACCTCTTCACTTTTCACTCTTACCTATTCACTGTCTGAATTTATTCAGACCAGTCTCCTCCTTATCAATTATTCTAATACAATTTCAAGAACATTTTCGCATCCCATTGAAAATGCTTTTGTAACTTTCAATTCTTTTCCCTCTGCGGTAACCTTGATATCATAATCACCGAAGAAACCATTGAATACTGCAACACCATCTTTGTCAGTATTTACTGTTATGCCTTTTGTCCAGAACTTATTGTACATAAGATCTGCGAATTCCTCTTCTGCACATCCACCCGGGATTGCTTCAAGATAAATACCTTTGACAAAAGGATTCATAAGTGCAGAATAGAGAGAATATCTTAAAAATCCTGCACTCACTGTGTCGCCTTCTACAGAGGAACAAGCAATACTTGTAACTACCATGTCTTTGTTGTACTGACTAAGATTGTCATACATATGTACTGTTCTCTCGGTATCCAAGAGAGTTTCTGCATTTATTTCCATGCCAAGTCCGATTGCATCTATTTTTGCACCATTTGAAAGAAGATAATCTATATACTGATTATAACTTGGCCTTGATGCAAGGTAATTCTGATTGATCATCACTTTTTTGTCAAGCGCTTCTGCATATGAATACCAGTCAACAAGTGGTGAATTTCCAAGTTTGTTTCTTATTCCAGAACTCATAAGAACATCATCTTTAAGGATGAATTCATCTGCATTGACATTTTTGAGTACTGTTTCAACTCTTTCTTTTGTTATTGCTTTTACCTGTTCTTTATCTTCTCTTACATCATAGAGTGATGAAGGGATGAAATCTTTAGAATCCATAATAACAGGAGATGCTATAACCTTTTTGATGCCGAGGGATTTAAGAATATCTATCTGTGCATTAACCTTTGCAGCATCAAAGCCTGTCCACTCCATACCGTCTTTTACAATAGCGGCATTAAAGTATTTTGCTATTTTTTCTTTGTCTTCATCAGTAAGATCTGCCGACTTAAGATTTACACCAAGGTCAAAATCATGTTCAAACATATCTGCTTCGATCTTTGCATCCTTCAAAGGATTGCCCTCTTTGTCTTTGACAACCACCTTAAAGTCACCTTTTCTTACCTTATCAACCGTCTTTATCACATCAGACTGCCATGAACCTTCAGTTTTCCACGGATTCACATTACTCCAGAAGGAATAATCGTTGGTTGTACTTGGAATTTCAGAAAGTGTGAATTCTTTCTTTACATTATATACATAGAAATCCTTGATTTCTATTGTCTGTTTAAAGAAACCAAATCTTACGGCAAAATCTATTGCATCTGCAGCCGTTTCATATGGGAATACATAGTTTTTCCATTCCGGAACAATCTCGAAAATCTGGAATACAGATTTCGCATATGTCTGAGGATGCTCCTGCTGAACCTGGATATTACCTACACCCTCTTTTCCGCCTGAAATAAGTCTCGCAGAGAAAGATATGATGAATCTATCTTTTGCATCATACTTATCTTTGAGGAATCCGTTGAGTCTGCCTATAGCACAGGTTGTATTTTCCGTTACACCGTCAACGGTTACCTTAAGTACATTACCATCCGCTTCTGCTTTGCCGCCCTTTTCGAATGTAAACGCCGCATTTGCAAAATTATCAGGAGTAATGACAGGTGTCTTAGTCATATTTTCAGGAACTACTACTTGTTTTACAGTATAGTCCTTCATATCTGTATAATCAGAAGAAAGTGCGAATGTTTCCGGTACATTTCTGTGAATGTCACCTTTAACTTCTCTGTCTTTCGATACAATCACAACTGTTTTTGTAGAATCAATCCAGTCAACCTTTTCCCCAAGTGCTTCAGATACAAATCTTACAGGAACAAGTGTTCTTGATTCCATAATTCCGGGAGCCACATCAAGGGTGATTTCCTTGTCATTTATGTAGGCTGTTTTGGAATCAATGGTAAGTTTTACATTGGTTCCGTTTCTTGACGCCAGTACTGTTTTTGTGGCATCGTCCCAGGTTACCTTTGCACCGAGAGTTTCAAATATTCCTCTCAAAGGCACTAATACTCTGCCATTGATATTCACAGGCATAACGTCGAATGTAACTTCTTTTCCGTAAATATCAATGCCGATTTTATCTTCACTTGCAAATACTGATCCAAAAGATGAAAAGCATAATACAAGTGAAATAAATAAAGCTAATACTTTTTTCATTTTCATTCTCCTTTTTTATAAAAATATTTCCTCCATTATACAGTTTATGCCACATATTGTCAATGTGGAAAAAGGATATAAATCTATCAAAAAGTGACCGTGCAAATAAAAAAACATTGACAAAGGGTTATTTGTGTGCTATGATGAGTTCAACAAAAGGGGAGCTTGCATAAAGCAGGCTGAGAGTAAGTGTGTGTCACTTTAACCCATTACCTGATTTGGATAATGCCAACGGAGGGAAATAAGTTCTTTGTATTGCTATGACTATACTCTCTGTGGTATAGTCATTTTTTTGTTTAAAAATTTATGCATAAATTTTATATATAATTCACTTAAAGAAAAAGGAGGAATTATCTTGACAAAACTTCAGAAACTTACCGCTTGTTCAATGCTTGTAGCATTGTCATCGGTGCTTTGTGTAATATCAAAACTCATCCCCGCTCCATGGCTTCAGGGCGGCTCGGTAACTCTTGCTTCTATGGTGCCTGTAATTGCCGCATCTGAGATTTTTGGGCTCAGATACGGGCTTCTTACATCGGTTGTATTTTCTGTTCTTCAGATGATACCGCCTGTAGGGGGATTTTATCCGCCGCCTACACAGACATTTGTGTCATTTATTCTTGTGATAATGCTCGATTATGTATTAAGTTATTCTGTGCTTGGATTTTCGGGGATAATATGTAAGATATTAAGATACAGAAAGTTCTCTTATGCACTATCAGGATTTATCACAGTAAATCTAAGATATCTGTGCCATATTCTGTCGGGACTTCTCATATGGGGAGTGTATGCCCCCGAAGGACAGACGGTACTTTACTATTCTGTATTCTACAACGGTTCATATATGATACCTGAGATAATCATCACCACAGGGGTGCTGATATTTATTACACCTTTAGTTGATAAAATGAGAAAAAGAGCAAAATAAAAAGTTTTTACAATTTAAGAAGTTAAGAGCCTACAATCTTAAAGGCAAAATTCAAAAAGGCAGAAACAATTAATTTTGTTTCTGCCTTTTTTCACGGGGCAATGAAAGCATCGTCCCCTACAAAATCACATAAACCAGCAAATGTACATCTCACACATCCTGATTTCTTATTTTATATTCTTAAGTTCCTCAACCTTATATCCTGCATCATGGTAATTTTCTATATACTCAATTACTTTTTCAGGAGTATTCAATACCTTATAGAGATTAAGGCAATTATCTTTTATAAACTCTCCTTTTCGTGCCTCTTCAAACAATTCAACCAACTTATCAAAATATCCATTGGTATTAAGGATTGCTATAGGCTTATTGTGATAACCAAGTTGCTTTAGTGTAAGTATTTCAAAAAATTCATCAAATGTGCCGTTCCCCCCCGGTGTCACAACAAATCCGTCAGACATTTCTTCCAGAAGTTTCTTTCTCTCCCTCATTGTCTTTGTGAATATCATTTCATTACAGTTTTCAAAAAGAACTCCATCTACATTGAAAAGTTCGGGAGAGATGCCGATGATTTCGCCATTCCCCTTATATACTCCTCTTGCAACAGCACCCATCATTCCATTTGCACCACCGCCGAATACAAGTGAATATCCTTTATCTGCCATAAGCCCGCCAAGTTTTTCCCCATCTTCAATAAAGGAAGAATCAATCTTATAACTTGATGCACCGTAAACACAAATTTTCATAAATTTCGCCTCTTATAATTAATATGATTTCTGATTCTTTATATATTTTAGTGTCTCATCTTCTCCTTTTTCCGAGAGCATCTTAAGCCAACTTTCAAGAAGGTGGGATGTTTCAGGATGAATACTTCTTCTTGCCTTTCCTCTCATAAAATACTCTAAAGGATGCTTCGGGTCATAGTTATCTTTCTGATAAATCTTACTTGCGGCAACTCTGTCACAAAACATTTCCTTCACATAATTTATAGGCATTTTAACTGGTGTCATAAGACGGGTTTCAGGGTTGTAATCAGTCCAGTATTCAAAGTGGTGTCTGTTTCTTCCCTTATGATGCATCCATGCAGAAGAATAGCCCTTGTCTGCCCTTTCTCCGTCATTGGGACTTCTTGTGCCGATATAGTATCTGGCACCCATAAGAAACTCCGACGGGGAATATTTGGACAAATCGTGTCTTACCCCCTGCCAGAAGATACCCGCCCTTCTGCAATGGGATATTACTTTATGTCTATGCTTTGTAATAGTGGCAAAATGCCTTATTCCATTAATAAAACTCATATTCTCAAAGCGTGGATTCTATTCCACCACTTTTTCTATCCCTCTTTCTTTCAAAAATTCCCAGTATTCATCATAGTTTTTCTTAAGAAGTTTCGGTATATCAAGACTGTATGGGCATTTGGTCTTACACTTACCGCATCCGATACATTTCTCCACTTCTTTCATCTTATTCTGCCAATGAGGAGTTGTCCAGGCTTCGATTGGTGCTCTGCCAAGCATTATCATCATTCTTGCACAGGCATTTATTTCAATCCCCATAGGACATGATGACACACAGTATCCGCAGGCTCGACAGAATTCCCCTAAAAGTTCATCTCTGTCCTTTTGAATTACTGCCTTCAATTCATCATCAAGTAATGGCGGATTTTTGTCATAAGAAAGGAACTCCTCAAGTTCTTCCACCTTCTGTACTCCCCATATAGGAAGCACATTGTCATGCTGACAGATATAAGCATATGCTGCTTTTGAATTATTTATAAGTCCGCCACTCATACCCTTCATAGCGATGAATCCCACATTCTTTTCTTTGCATTTCTTCACAAGATTTATTTCTTCTTCACTTGCAAGGTAGCAAAAGGGAAACTGCAATGTTTCATAAAGTCCCTAATCTATAATCTCATTTGCAAGGTGAAGTCTGTGATTTGTCATGCCGATATGACGTATCTGACCTTTTTCTTTTGCTTCAAGCATTGCCTCATAAAGACCTGTGCCATCTCTAGGCTTTGGTACAAATGACAGGTTATGAAACTGATACAAATCTATATAGTCCGTCTTAAGATTATTAAGTGTGATATTTAATTCTTTCCAAAAATCTTCTGCATTTTCTGCTCCGGTCTTGGATGCGATATACACATTTTCCCTTATTCCTTCAAAGGCAACACCGAGTTTTTCTTCACTATCGGAATAGTACCTTGCAGTATCAAAAAATCTTACTCCGCCCTCATAGGCTCTTCTTACTATTTTTACCGCTTCATCCACACTTATTCTCTGTATGGGAAGTGCGCCGAATCCATTGAAATTTACTGTGATACCTGTTGAACCAAGAGTAACAGTTTTTGCCATAGTATTATTCTCCTTTCGATTCAAGATAGAAAGTTGCTTCCATATCTGCTGTGGCAGTTGCAAATGCAAGCGGAAACATCTCAAATGCATTGCTTACTGTACCTACATCTTCTACACCTGTAAATCCCATATGATATCTTATTGCAAAGGCTTCATCTCTTGTAAGTCGCATATATCCATTTATGATATACACACTTTTTTCACCATGACCATAGGGCATTTTGTCTTCGAATGTATATGTGGGCACCTGTTTCCAGACGCCATTTTCATCCTTCACATTTCTTGTTCCGGGCTTGTAGATATTTACTTTGCATATATCGTGCAAAAGTGAAACAATCGCTATTGTTTCATCGGAAAAGTCCATATTGTAAAGTTCCTTTACTCTGTCTCTTGAAAGGTAGTCCTTAAGACACTCATACACATTTATACTGTGTTCCACAAGTCCTCCCGGGTATGATCCGTGAAAACGTGTACTTGCAGGAGCGGTGAAGAAATCACTTTTGTCGCTCAGAAGGTACTCGAGAAGTTTGTCTGCTCCTTCTCTTGTGATATTTTCTTTATATATCTTTACAAATTTCTCTTTAAGGTTTTCCATATTCAATATCTCCTTGAAATTGATTACATATATCTTTATTCTATCCCAAAAGTATAAGGGTTGTCAACCAATAAAGTGACAACCCTTATATACATTATTATTGATTTATTTTCCATAAATTTTAAGCAAAACAAGATTTACACTGTCTATTCCGTTAAACTTACAGGGAACCATACCTATTTCTTTATACTCTAGACTTTTGCACATTGCTCTTGCCCTTAAGTTTGTTTCATTTGTATCCATACAAAGATAAGGACTTAATGCTTCAACTGCATATTTTACATCCCTTTTAAAAATCCGGAGTATTTTTTTCATTCTATTGTTATTGAAGAGCGTATTTTTTCTTATACTCTGCGTATTTTGCAGCAAAGTCATTCTCTCCGTCATCTTTTACGCGGCTTAAGTATTCGTGAGTTTCAAAACTGCCGTGAGCAATTTCTATCATACAAACCCCAATGTTTGAACAATGGTCAGATATTCTTTCGCAGTTTGTGAGAAGGTCGGATAAGATAAATCCGTATTCAACGGTACAGTCGCCGTCTTTAAGTCTCTGGATGTGACTTGCTTTTATCTTAAGTTTAAGTCTGTCGATAACCTGCTCAAGAGGCTCTATAAGTTTTGCACTTTCAATGTCATTGCTTATAAGAGCATTTGTAGAAAGTTCTACTATTTCACATACTGCCGATATCATAACTTTAAGGTCTTTCTGTGCCTGTTCGGAGAATGTGATACCTTTGTCATACATTTCTTTGGCAACTTCAAGAATATTTACAGAGTGGTCACTCATCCTTTCCACATCGCCGATTACGTGGAGAAGTTCTGTTATCATCTTGGAGTCATTTTCTGTAGAATTGACTGCAGAAAGTTTCACAAGATATGTGCTGATTTTATCCTCGTATTTATCTACAAGGGATTCATCTTCCATAATCTTATTTGCAAGTTTTTCATCATAGTTATTGATAAGACCTGTTGCATCTTTTATGGACTGTTCGGTAATACGTGCCATCTCACAAACCAGCGCACCTGACTGTTCTACCGCAAAACCCGGCATATCAAGAAATCTGTCATCAAGTTTGGAGAAGATAGCGTCTTCTTTTTCATTTCCCTTATCCTTGATAGTCTTAATGGCAAGAACTTCAAACCAATGTGTGAAAGGAATAAGGATAACTGTGGAAATTATATTAAACAACGTATGGACTACAGCAATGTTGAATGCAGAAACATTGTCATGCATAAATCCGAATCCGATTGTAGCATTGAGAATGTAGAATATACTTGCTACAACAATAACGCCTATCATCTTGATATATACACAGGTAACTGCAACTCTCTTTGAATCTGTATTTCCGCTTATGGCAGACAGTACAGGTGTGATGGTAGTACCGATATTCTGACCAAGAATAATCGGAATAGCCATAGAATAAGGGATTGCACCGGTAATCGCCAACGCCTGAAGGATACCTACAGATGCAGAGGATGACTGGATTATTGCAGTAAGGATTGTACCTGTAAGGATGCCTAAGACAGGATTTTCAAACATTACAAGAATCTGTCTGAAACTTTCGCTCTCTTTAAGTCCGCTCATAGCACCGCTCATTGCTTCCATACCGAACATAAGTACCGCAAAGCCCAGAAGTATTGATCCTATATCCTTCTTTTTGGATGTGGATGCAGTCATATTCATTATGATACCTATGGCTGCAAGGATAGGTGTAAATGATGAAGGCTTAAACAACTGAATAAAGAAATTATCTCCTGTAATATCTGTGGTACTGATAAGCCATGAAGTAACAGTTGTACCTACATTGGCACCCATTATTGTTCCGATGGTCTGTCCAAGAGTCATAATGCCTGAGTTTACAAAACCTACAAGCATAACTGTGGTAGCAGATGATGACTGAATTATGGCAGTAACGAGAAATCCCAAGAAAAATCCCTTAAATCTGTTTGATGTAAGTCTGGCAAGGATTGATTCAAGTTTACCGCCTGCAAGTTTCTTAAGGCTGTCTCCCATTACATCCATTCCATAAAGAAACAGAGCAAGTCCGCCAATTAAAGTGAGAATATCAAAAAAGTCCATACTTCTCCTCCTAATGTAAATTATATGTTAATTATAAAAGATTTTTTGTAATAATCAACGGATTCAATGTAAAATTTCTATAAAATCTTACGGATATACTTAAAGTACATTTTCAAAATTATATTCCATCCTCTACAAAAAAGACTGTAAAATTTACTTTACAGTCTTTCTTCTATCATAGAATTCAGTTTTTTCAGTGCGTTTGTTGACCTTTTGTAGTATTCACTTAATGTGATATCATCATACATTTTGTGATTAGACTTCTTGATTTCAAGCATCAATGTGTAGTCTCCAGCATGCTTTGCAAGTTGGTCTGCGAATTTGTATCATTTACGCTATATTAAATCAAAAAACAATGCAAAAACAAAGTGTTTTTGCATTGTTTTTCATTACATAATATAAAATGAGAATTCAATTTCTGAATCATAGAGTCCGTACTTATCAATAAGTTTCGGTCCGCAACTGTTGGAGCCTATTCCCGACACTTTATAATCAATTCTTATATTGGTCTTTCCGTTTGATATAAGTTCGTCGGTATGCATAGCATCAGTAAGTGCCTCTTTTGTATATGATGATACATTTATCTCAAAACTGTCATCTGTCACAATGGTGAGACCGTTTCCCATCTTAAGATATCTTGTATCAAAGTGATTGCCATGTTCCTGAGGCTTAACATAGTTTACGTATTCATTGTCAGCAGAACTTTTGTACATTCCCAGTTTTGTATGATAGTGCATATCGCAGTAACTTTCTCCATCGCCCATTCCGTAATACTCAAATGAATCATTTACTACAGGGGATGTAAATTCGAATCCGAATCTCGGAAGATATACACCGTTTTCTTTAAGACGGCTATCAACATCTGCCTTAAGTTCTACTTTGATTTCACCATTTTTGAAGAATGAATACACCGCATTATATCTTATAAGTCTGATTCTGCCAACTCCTGATATACCGCCTTCAACAATAATAGAGTTGTCTTTTACTTCACAGGAATATACCTTTGTAAAGAGTCTGTTCATATTCTCTCCACTCATATTGTCGTTGTTGATATATCCCCATTTAAGTTTCACCTTTCTGTCATTGTCGGTAGGTGCTCTCCATACAGAAAGTTTCGTGCAACAATCCAGCTGCTCTTTGCCATTTCTTATAATGCTTTCGAATCCGCCATAATGCTTATCGAAAACATATGAATATCCGTCACCCTTGATATATACTTTGTATTCAGTATCCAAAAGATTGCATTCAGGCTCCGAAAAAACTATCTTTCTTCTCGGCACATCCATCTTGTGGCTTTCCATACCAACTTCATATCCTGAGTCATCATTAATATGCACATTGAAAGTGACACCATACTTACATTCTTTTGGTAATTCAAAAGGAAAATCAATAACTGTTTCCATATGTGGCTCAATATCTATTCTTTCTTTCTTTGACGCCACAACTTCCCCGTCAACTTCAAGTGTAAATGTAGTTGTATATTTATTAAGATTTGTGAAGTCATACCAGTTTTTGATTGTGACTTTATCTCCATCTGTTTTTGACTCAAAATACTGATAGGAATACTTGGTATTAAGAGAACCTGCCTTAAATGATCTGTCAGAAAACACAAGTCCGTCACAACAGAAGTTGGCATCAGTAGTAAGTTCGTCGAAATCACCACCGTATTTCTGTACTCCATCCACAATCAGAGTATGGTCTGCCCATTCCCATATACATCCACCTATTGCCTTGGGATATTTTTTGAATACTTCCATATAGTCGTGTAAATCTCCGGGGCCGTTACCCATAGAGTGAGCATATTCACTCTGGAAAAGAGGCATTTTTATATCTTCATTTTGTATATATTCAATGAGTTTATCCACGCTGTAATACATAGAACAGAATATATCAACATTCTGAAGTTCACCTTTTCTGCAGGCATCTTCACAATGAATGATTCTTGAATCATCTCTTTCTCTTGTCCATTTTATCATCGAGACATGATTCTTTCCGTGACCGCTTTCATTACCTGTGGACCACATAATGACTGATGGGTGGTTTTTGTCCCTTTCCACCATTCTTTCCATTCTTTCCACAAACATTTCCTCAAATCTGTCATCCACACATGGCCATATAGGGTCTTCTACATCATAGGCATACTTTGTATGAGGATTTCTGTTTGCATATCCGTGAGTTTCAAGGTCTGTTTCATCTATTACATACATTCCAAGTCTATCACACATATTGAGAAACTCAGGATGCGGAGGATAGTGTGATGTTCTTACTGTGTTTATATTCAGTTCTTTCATCTTAATAAGATCATTATACAGATCCTCTTCTGTAAGGGTGTATCCGTTTACAGGGTGCATATCATGATGGTTTACACCTTTAAGGATTACGGGAACACCGTTTATAAGGAGTTCATAATTCTCAGAAATCTTCACTTCTCTCATTCCAACACAGAAAGGAATGTATTCTGTCTCTCCTTTGACAACTACTGTATATACATTTGGTGTTTCTGCAGTCCACAGACGAGGACTTTCAAGGCTTTCCACCTTATTTCCATCAAAGAATATTTCGTAATTGTCTTTATCTACCGTGATGGATTTCATATCTGCTTTTATGTTCACATCTTTGATATGGTTTTGCTCTCTTGAAAGCATATACACATCTCTGAAAATACCTGACAGCCTGAAGAAATCCTGATCCTCAAGATAACTTCCGAGACACCATTTCAAAACCTTTACAACGATGGTATTTGTACCTTCTTTTACAAAGTCAGTTATATCAAATTCCGCCTGAAGATGGGACCCCTGGGAATAACCTGCATAGATACCGTTTATGTATATAAAAAAGCATGAAGAAACACCCTCAAACACTATATAGGTCTTTCTGTCATTCCACATCATATCAAGTTCGAAGTCTCTCTTATATACACCGCACGAATTGTCATCGGGAACATAAGGTACATCGATAGGATATGGATAGTTTATATTGGAATATCCGCCCTTTTCAAAGCCTCTTGTCTGCCAGCAGGAAGGCACATCGATCTTATCAGTAAATACATATGGTTCTACTGCATCTATATCTCTTTCAAAGAATTTAAAGTCCCACTCGCCGTTAAGTGTCTTATAATAATTCGATTCACTCTTTACACCCTTAAGTGCCTTTTCAAGAGAATCATAAGGGATATAGTATGCCCTCTGAGGCTCTCTTCTGTATGATCGGTTTTTGAAATCTTCGTATATTCTCATAAAAATCCCTCCGGAAATCTGGTATCTTCGATCATTATATCAAATCATATACAAAAATTCAATGTTCTTTAATGCTATAAAACTTCCAATTCGTGCTGTCACTAAAAGATGGGTTTGATTGAATTTTGTATTTTTAAAAATATTTTGAAAAAAGTCTTGATTATTTCAAATTTATATTGTATAATAATCAAGTGCTTGAATGCAGGTGTGGTGGAACTGGCAGACGCGCTGGACTCAAAATCCTGTGATGGTGACATCGTGTGGGTTCGACTCCCACCACCTGCACCAGGAAAAAAGCACTTCGATAAGAGGTGCTTTTTTCTATCAATTTAATATATGGCCGAGTAGTTCAGTTGGTTAGAATGCCAGCCTGTCACGCTGGAGGTCGAGGGTTCGAGCCCCTTCTCGGTCGCCAAAAAAAGATATATGCATCATAAATGCATATATCTTTTTTATTACAATGAAACCGAGAAGGGGCTCGAACCCGAAGGGCACCGAACGAAAAAAGAAATATTGCCGGTGGCAATGTTTCCGTGAGGTGTGGCGTAGTGCGGTACCGAAGCCTATGGCTTGGGTGCACAAGCCATTGAGCAAAGCGAAGTGCGACGTTCTCGGTCGCCAAAAAAGATATATGTATCAAAGATGCATATATCTTTTTTATTAGAATAAGCCTAAGAAGAGGCTCGAACTCCATATACACAAAAAAGGCAATCCTTTTATGAATCACCTTTTTCTGACTTTGCATATCAACATACCACATTGATTGCACTCATTATATTTTCTATTTTCACTTTTTTGTTTTCTCCGCCAAACTCTCCGTCCAATGTCCACTTCACATTATCCTCAGATTCTATCAGGGCTTTTGAAAACTTAAAATAATCAATTCGCGAAGATTCCACATTCTGCGTGATAAGATCACCCAGAGTCAACTGCAAATCGATGGGATTGAGAGGGTTTTTCACCAATATACATTCAAACTCCCCGTCATTCATTGATACACCCAGTTTCTTTGAGTATTTCATACCTGCAACAGATGTGGAATTTGAAATTATCCCCAGAATATAATCTCCCTCGATTTTTTCTCCTTCGTTGTATGTTACTTTAATATGATGTTGCTTGATCAGAGGCAGAGATTTTAATCCTTCCATGAGATATGCCGCATAGCCAAACATATTTTTTGTTTTTTGACTGGTCTCATATGTCACCTCGGTAAAAGCGCCAAAAGCAGCAACATACAGAAAATACTTTTCGTTAAAACGTCCTATATCGCAGGCTTTAGGTGTACCGGTAACCACAAGTTCACTTGCTTTGTCAATCATCTTGGGTATGTTCATACTTGATGCAAAATCATTGGTTGTTCCTGTAGGGATATATCCTATGGGGCATCTTTTGTCTTTCGGCACTTTCATCATGCCGGTCACAGCCTCGTTCATAGTTCCATCGCCACCGCCTATTACAATAAAGTCAAAATTCCCTCCTTCGGATGCAATTACATTAGTTGCATCACCTGTAAACTTTGTAGGATGTACTCTTATCTCCCAGTTTTTTTCTGCCAGTTTCTCTATTATAGATCCAAGTTTATTCTTGATCTTTGATTTTCCCGAATATGGATTATACACAAACAAAAGTTTATTATTCATTACTACCATCTCCATATTATTACTATTTAAAATATACATCCATTATCAAAAAAAGTCAACAAAAAAGAAGACCGGCATATTCCAATCTTCCTTTTTGTGTTTGGGGTAGCATCAATGTATCAAAAAATATACCAATATGCTTAAAACTGTTGCAGATGCTCCGAGAAAGAATACTGTCTGAACCCTTTTGGCACGAATCACGGCTTTCTCATCTTGCTCTGCACTCTTACCTGAAATACACTTATTTACAACATCATTTGCCTGACTTATTATGTCCTTTGCCGGAACATATATGTTTCTCCTGTGTTTATTTTGTAGGGGTGATTTTTTCCAGAACCAAAATCCGCCCCGTTCTGATTCATTCGCACGGAATTTCTCCGGCATAGGCACCTTTCCTTTCTACTGCATTTATAATACAGTTATTTCCATATTATGAAGTTTTATACATTTGATTTTATTTTTGCGACTATTACAGTCATATCATCTCTCAGTTTTCCATCCGATCTTCTGATTGCCTCATCTACTATAATCCTGGACAAACTACGGGGATTTGCTGTTTTTCTTTCATTCAGAATATCTGAAATCCAGTCGGTATTATCGTCAGCATCTGCCACTCCGTCAGACATCATCACTACAATTCCACCCGACTTTACAGAACGGGAAAACACCCCTACTCCATCCGAGATTTTTATACCTACCGGCAGAGTTTCTGTGCGGATTTTTTCACACACATCACCTGAGTACAATATGCTCTCAGCACCACCGGCTTTTTTGAAAGATACTGTCCCACCTTTGAGATCAAATATACACACGTCAAGTGTGGAATACATTTCCTGTCGGTTTCTGAGTATCAACGAAGAATTAATAAGACTCAATGCAGAATCCAGGGTAAATCCCGCCTCGATAAGTTGCTTGAAAAGTTCTATTACAGCCACACTTTCGTTATGTGCATCATTTCCTGAGCCCATACCGTCACATATTGCTACAAAATGTCCTCCATCCGTCATACAAACAGAAGCATATGTGTCTCCACATACCTCTTCTCCATCCTTTACAGCCTGGCATACACCTACTGTGACAGAATAGTTTTCTCTTGGAAGAAGGGTGATCACTTTACTTCTTGAATCTTCGTTTATTCCCCCGACTCTGAGGGGCTTTTTTATAATATCGCTTACAATATCACATATTCTTTGCTCATCATCTTTTTTGTAAGAAAGAAGCGACACGTCTATCTCAAATCGGTCTTCGTCTTTCACAAGCACCCACACATAAGAAAGTGAAAATCCCCTTTTTGTAAGAGTGGAATATATCTCTTCTTCTGCATCTGTATCTACATTCACGTTGATTTCTTCACATATATTATTTACCACCTCTGCAACACACTCAAGATGGGTAACTGCTATATCTTTGCTTTCCATTATTCTCATCCTCCAAAGTTTTTCTGACTTGTAATTTCTGTACATATTGTTGAATTCGTGTATAAATTCTTCTGTTTTTACACAGGTCTTTTTGAACTCATATGGCATATTCGTATGAGTAAGTTCCCCTTGGGCATCACATATCTCCATCATATCAAACATATTTCCATAAGTTTTTTTGTATGAATTCTGCCAGCAATTATATTTCATACCACAATTTGCACAGACTACCCCACAGCACTCATCAAAAAGATATATAATTTCTTTTTTTGTGTAAAGTTTTGAATCGTGATTAAATGAAATAAATTTTTTTGACAGATAACGAAGTGCTTGAGATATACCACGTATTTTTTCTGATACAATATGCTCAAATCTTGAATATATTGTGCTTGTATGAGATGGATTCTCGCCGTTTATCAATTCAAAATATTCAAGCACCCGTCCAGGAATCAGCATAAAGATTGCGGCAGATATGACAATTTCATATATATCTATCAAAAAATCAACCGTCCCGCCTACAAATACCGATATAAAACTTGATGCAAGGATAAAACCAAGTGTAACTGCGGCTTTTGAGTATCTGTTGAATGCAGAGGCACACATTGATGAAAAAGCGTATATTCCCATCATCATGGACACATTACCTTCAGTTATTCCGTTAATGGCACCAAGTACAACTCCCACAGCACTACTCTTTCCAAGGTCTGTCTTATATGAAAAAGCCATGCACAGAATAAGACTCAGTATATTTACGACAGATACAGAAAAAATTTCGGGCAATCTTGCGAATGGAACAAGAAAAAGTGCCATAACCGAAGTAACACATACAATTTCATTTGCAGTTGATAAATGTACAATAGAAGGGTGACGTATAACAGGATATGCTCTTTCTATAACCAGAACAGATACAAAGCACACAAATGATTCACACAAAATAACGAAAAGATCGTAGAGAAGAAATTCTTTTGTAAGAAGTATAACTGCATTTACCAAAAGGACCGACAGAGACATTGCCCCCGCCCTTAACATCGGCTTGTGAAATGAAAACATCACCGTTGTAACCGTAAAAATAATAAGGCAAAAAAGATATTTTATCCCACCTGCAACGCCTACTGACAAAAATGTCCCAAGTATAACCGCTGCCACCCTTATAGTCCATCCGAAATCAGAAAAGGTAGCAGCAAAAAAAGATACCCCGAAGGGAGCATATGAAGAAAACATAGATATCATTGACAAAATAAGAGCCAATACTCCGTCAATGAACACATCTTTCAATGAAAGTAACGATAAAACTTTTCCCCAAAGTGCACTTTTGGTTTTTTGATAATAAGATAGTACTTTAAGCATAATACTTTCCCCCATAACGTATATTTGTGTTTATAACCGCATTTATTTCCCCAAAAACATCGTCGGTCAATACATCAATTATAATCAGATTCATGCTTAAATTTTTGTCAAATCTTATATACAAACTCCCAAAAGTTATTTACAATTATTTACATAAATGTAAATGATTGTAAATATATAATCAAAAAAATATATTCTTCTTTCTCCCACACAAAAATTTCTTGAAATTTTATGTCAGATATGATAGAATACATTTTGTAGTTTTGATATGGACGGGTATCGAAGTGGTCATAACGGGGCTGACTCGAAATCCCCTCGGTGAGACAGTAGATGAAACCCAACAAATGGCGGAAGCCTGCGGGTTTAAGCGAGGTTCAAACCTTGTTTTTACACCCTTATCTAGCGGTTTTTCTAGCCATTTCTAACAAAATTCTATAATTTGCTTGTTTTTTGCTCTGTCAAATCGGAGTTCAAACATACACACGGACAGGTATCGAAGTGGTCATAACGGGGCTGACTCGAAATCAGTTTGTCGGTATTCAATCCGGCACGTGGGTTCGAATCCCACCCTGTCCGCCAACGAAAACAAATCCAAACTTTTTTCTTATAGGAGAAACATTCGGGTTTGTTTTTTTGTTTATAAAAATATAAAGAGAGGACACTACAAGTCCTCTCTTTGTTATGATTACAATTCATCTATCATAGATTCAAATTTTCTTTTTCTACTAAACTGATTTGTTTCGAATTTCTCGACAATATCGCAAACTATGTCGATTTCATCTGACACCCATTTGAATATGGACTTTAAATCTTCAAACAGTTCACTATCCAATTCTTCTATTCTAATGTCCTTGCCACTGTTTTTCTCTTTGATTGCATTTGCTATTTTTTTAGCTATGTTGTTATAAGAATCATTAAATGGATGTATGTTCCGTTCACATCTCTTATAGTGAATCATAGAATGTAATATTGTATGATAGTACCTATTGCTAACATAAATATAAACTCGTTCACCTTGTTGATCTCTATCTTCAACCGTTACTCTGCTATACATATACTTGAAAAACCAATCCTTTGAAGAATTGTTTTTCTTATACATATTATATAGATCTTTTAATGGCCCATATAATACATTTTTTAAGAATCTTTCGGGTTGTAAATCACATAATATATTTAAAAAATCGGAAGTTGAGCGGAAGCCATCCTCTCCTAACCAAGCTCCGATGAACTTCTTTTGTTCATCATCGCTTAACTGTGTGGCGTAAACTGCTGCAAAATATTCTTGGAAGGAACGATGGGAAAATCTATAGTTTAATCCCTCATGAACAAGCATACAGACTGCGTTTGTTAAATCTTTCAAATAATCTGTTTCCTGAAAGTTTATAGGGGAAGTTATTTTAACTTTAGCTCTTGTTATATTTTCGAGAACTGCCTGTTCGGTAAATTCATATTTGTTTTTAAAAAATGTCCGAAAACAAAAATAGGAAAATACCTTTTTAAAATCTTCATACCCTAATCCAGATAAAATTTCTCTTTTATATTTTCCTCTTTTCATAGAATCATGCCTATGGAAAAGAGTAGCAAAAGCTTGTTCGTAAAAGTCCGTTTTATTATCTGGGAACGAAACACGTTCTTCAAATGTAAGAAGCATAATGGTAAGAAGCAGAGGATTAGATGCAAAGGATTCATATTTATCAAATAAACTTTCATCTAATCTTTGTATGAATTTTTTCTTCAAATCCTTATCATAATCCAACTTAGATATTAAAGACAACGCTTGCTCTTTAGTAAGGGGCATCGCAGAATATTCAGCAAAATCAGACCAACCTATAAATTCGTATGAAGGACGTGAGGAAACAATGATATAGTTTTCATTATACTGATTACTAAAATCGTTTATCTCTTGTGTTACCTTTTGCGAGATTGAATTTTTAACCTCATCAAAACCATCAAATAAAATAAGATAACACCCCGTTTCAAGACTATACTTAAAGTACTCTTCTTCAAGTTTAAAGCCAAATATTTTTAAGGTTTTATATATGTATTTTTCTATAGAAATATTTTCTATATTCGTATCATTCAAACCTCGTAATTCGACTAAAACAGGAATTAACTGAGTGTTTTGAATAGTACTTAAAAAGCAATGCCTCATAAGCATACTTTTTCCTATTCCGCCGGTGCCTGTTATTATTATTTTATGTCCATGCTCGATTATATTATTCACATTACTAGTATCAATAATATTTCCGTTGCTTTGGATATTCATACATTCGAAAAATGAATACAAATCACGCGGTGTTTGACCATATAATATTGTTTTGGCCATCCTAACATTTTCTCTTGATGTTTTTAAATATTCTTCAAAAGCAATACCATAATCTATATTGTTTTTATTAATATTATCCTTGTACGATTTTTTTAATTTTTCAAGGATTGACTTAGAAACTGTTTTCGCTAATTCTGTAATTACTTCAGCAGAAATTTTGTTGGCGTCTAAATTATTATTCATAATAGTTCCTCCACAATTTGTTCTACATATATTATAACATATTTCGACAAAAAATCAAACAAATAAAAAATTAGCAAGATTTTTTCTGCTGATTTTCCTCTTTAATTTTTTCGTCAATTCTCACTGTCCTGCCTTATTTTCATAGAATGCCAATATATCAGTAAGAAAACAACAAGCTATAATGAATGTGAAATAAATTAAAAGAGCAGTGCATCTAAACCATTCGGTTCTTCAAAAAGACGGCAAGTTTTTTACTTGTCGTCTTTATTTTTTTATAATTTATTGAATTTTGGAGTGTTTTGGTATATAATGTAACTATCTTAAAAATAAGGAGTGTTTTTAATGGCAAAAAATAAAATTGACTTAAAAGATGAATTAAGAGAAATATACTTTGATGTTAATCTACTGCAAAAAATAGATTGTTCAAAAGAGGATAATAAAAAATACAAACAAATGCTCAAAAACGGAGAACCATTGCCAAATGGTGTATTTGAGTATAAGTATGGGTTTGACGGGGAAGGTTCAGGTGCTTTTTATACAATACATACACCAGAATTAACGCCAGAAGAAAGACTTGAATATATAACATTTAAACAACTTAAAATGCTTAACACTATTAAAAACTGTGTTGTCTTTTTTACTACTTTAACGGTTATTTCAATGGTAATAACATTTTTTACTCTTATGTCAAATATGTAATAACACTTAGACCACTCGAACGAGTGGTCTTTTTAACTATGTGAGTTTACCTTTTGGGTTATATGCTTCTCACATGCCCTTTAACAGCCGTCTTATTTGTGAGTTAATGTCTTGGGTGGTGTAACTACCCTACCCGAGAGAGTTTGGTCTTACAACCCCTTTAACAGCCGTTGTAACTCGGCCCTCAAAATCGATTTTAAATGCTATCAAGCACATTCACAACTTTTACTCCTTTTCTCTTTGCATAATCAACCGTATTCTTCGTTCCACTCTTCTGCCCATTGAATACTGCAATTACAAGATTTGATCTGTCAACCATCCATTCATTTCTCACCTGATAACACCCAGTGAAATAATGGTCATTTATTTCTTTTGTAATGTCAGCCTTTTTAATTATTTTATTAAACCTCATCTTTTCTGCCATGCTTCGCCTACTCTCAAAATTCGGGTGTGGTAAAGCACATATAAGATGCAAGTCCTTGTTTGCCTTCTTTCGCTCTAGCACAATCTCCGCTGCCCATATGTCTGTTCCCATTGCCATACCGGTTATAAAGGTCACATATCCCTCTGCAATAGCATCGTCTATTACTTTTTCCAGTAACGGCTTAATTTCTTTTTCTCCAAGATCCATTTTGTCAGGTCTATGCCCTGTAAAGCAACATCTGTGTAATTTTAATTCTTCTTGATTCATAGTTTCTCTCCATTAGCACACATAATCAACATTATGTGTGTAACTTTGAGTTTTAAAATAAAAAAATCGCCCTAAAGAGCAATATCGGTTACCACGATTTTCAAAGAGTTCCAGACCAATGAACCTCAAAATCTTCATTGGTCAATTTGGTATGTCCAAATTTTCTGATTTTCTTCTAAAACTACTTGAAACATTGACCTTTATGTACTTTCGTGGTATAATTTACTCAAATAAATTTATAACTTTGCCACATAATGTTGATTATGTGGCTTTAATTTTGCATCCGAACAAGTCCTAATCTCTGCATCTGTCTACGGTGAATATCTCCGTCTTCAACAGTGTAAATTCTTGTAGTGTTTATGCTGTTGTGTCCAAGTATATCAGCAAGGCGAACTATGTCCTTTTGCAGTGAGTAATAAGTCCGTGCGAATAGATGCCGTAAATTATGAGGAAAGACCTTTTCTTTTTCAACTCCCGCACTCTCGCAAAGGCTCTTCATTGCTTTCCAAATATAAAATCGGTCAAGTGATTTTCCTTTTCGTGTTACGAATACACTCCCTGATATTAGTTTCTGCTCCCTGATATACTTTTTCAGGATATTGCAAAGTTCTTTAGTCAGCAGTATCGTCCTGATTTTGCCTTTCAACCTAACCTGTGCTCGCCCTGACATTACTGCATCAACTGTTATAAACTTTAGCTCACTCACACGAATTCCAGTTGAACATATCGTCTGCATCACAAGGTATAACCTTTCATTCTTTTTCTCTTGTGCTGCCTTTAATAATCTGTCATATTCTGCTTTGGTTAGTTCTTTGTCTTTCTGGCAGAATATCTGCTTTTGTACTTTGAGATTTTTCACCTTCAGGTCATATCTTTCGTTGAATTCAAAGAATCCGTTAAGCGATGCCAAAACAGAATTAACAGTTGTTGGAGCATAGTTCTCCATAAGCTGTTGCTTATAATGAAGGACTGCAGTTTTATTTAGTTCACCACAGTCCAACCATCTTAAGAATGCACTGATATCACGGATATACTTTTCAACCGTGACCTCGCTCTTTTCCTCGCTGATTAAATATTCCTTGTAAAGTTCAATTTGCGTTTGTGTTATTGTTTGCATAACTGACAACTCCTTTCAATTTTATTATACACCTCTGTGTGTCCTTAATACATTTTGAAAGTCATTATCAATGTTTCAAGTTTTAAGGCATATTAAAAGGCGATTGTAATTCCGTCATCCGAAATACAATCGCCTTCATCGTGCATTTTCTTCGCTACAAGTAGCGCATGCTTAACA
Source organism: Clostridia bacterium (assembly GCA_045530725.1). Taxonomy (GTDB): domain Bacteria; phylum Bacillota; class Clostridia; order UMGS1810; family UMGS1810; genus SIG435. Next base: position 11,868 of record JAZSCT010000020.1, on the reverse strand, counting down.
TAAATCGTATTAAGTTGTTCTCGTATCGTCTTGGCATCAGCCTTTTGCTCCACCAACCTGAATACTTCCATAAAGACATCGCTCTCAATGTTGTACTTCTCGCCACACATAATGTCTTCCAATGTGTACTTCGCCATCCATGTCACCTCCTTTGGTAACACAAACACTACCACAAGAATAGACGGAAGTCAACGAAGGAATTTAGGCGATCTTATCAAATTATGTTCGGTCATCAAAATTTCCCCTTAAGACTCAATATCAACTACATCTATTAAATCATCATCTTCCAATTTATCAAAATTATTTTCTCTTTCCTTTAGCTTGTCTTCAAAGTCTTTTGAAATTTCACTTAATTTACTAATAATATTATAATCGCTTTCAATACATATTTTAGACAGTATTTCAAAACGGATTACTCTGTTTCCTACTTTATTGATACCCTCGGAAGACGCAAGTTTGTATTTTTTTATATTTTCATACATTTCAGAAAGTATAGGGTCATTATATGATATAACAAATTCATTACGAAACTTATTATATGCCTCTACAAAAGCCTTAAATCTTTCAAAAATTCCATCCAATTCAATTTTTCTTTCTATCATTTCAAAAGCAACACAAAATAGAGTATACATTTGAGCTTTTTTAGATACAAAAGAAAGGGTTGTTTTATCGGTCATTTTATCTATTGTATCCATAGCCATGTAAATTTTGTCTGTCAAAACATTGTCTTCATCAAAGCTATCTTTATAATCGTCATAATAATCATTAATCTTTTTACCATTAGTTTGATCCACTATTCCCTCGTTGGCCAATATATATATTGCGCAGCAATATTCTACATCTTTCATGCGTTTAGCATCATTAGAACTAAATAGCTTTTTGTTTTTCCAAAAATCAAGGGTGGATAGTGCTTCACTCTTATCTCCGAAATCACTCATTTTGCTATTACGTTTTTCTTGTGGATTTAAATTATAGTTGGTTAAATTCAACCTAAAGAACATATCTGTGATTTGTTCGAGCGTGCATGCACTATCAATTTTAACTACAGATATAGGATATTCCCAGATTTTATTTTTAATATCAGTATTTAAATCTTTAAAAAACAAATTTCCATAGTCTCGTTTAACCTCTTCGTTTAATAAATGTTTTTCATTCAAATTAAACTCGCCATTAACGAAGTCAACGATGGCGTTTATTCTTTGCTGACCATCAACAATATGAGTTATAGCCTCTCCTGTTTCTGCATTTCTGCTTGCTGTCCAAAAAAACACTTCCGGCATAACCAATTCCATAATTATTGTCTCAATTAACCTTACTTTGTCCTGTATATTCCACACTTTACGTCTTTGATAATTAGTGTCAATTTTTAATTTCCCATTTAAAAAGTCTCTATTGATTTCATCAATAGTATTTATTTGATGTGTAAAACTATATTTCATTCTTCAATGCTCCTTTTTATTTTCTTAATATTCTGCAAATTATATTCCTCGAAATCTTCCCAACTTCTATAGATTCTAAAATTAATATCGTGTTTAAAATAAAGTTCAGAATGCAATCTTTTTTTGGAAATTCTAGCGGTTTCATTCCATTGTTTTCGGCACCCCTCAACCTCTATAATATTTCTTTCATCAATATATCCTCTATACAATCCTCTATATACATGGACATATGTACTTTCATATTTTAATTTATATGACTTCCTAAACAAATCCCAGTAATGATGAAAGATATCACTTGATATAATAGCAATGTCTATGTCAGAAATTTTTCGAATCTTCTCGTCATCATTAAATGGCATAAATAATTTTGTTTCTTCTCCTTTTTCTGGTGGACTGAGGCTGTATCCTAATTTCCCACTCCCAACCATCATTACTGAATTGAAACTAACATTCATACTATCGCTTATAATAATTCTATAGTCATCAGATATTTTTATTACTTCATCCGAACTTTTATTCATATATTCATTAAAGTACCAATTTTCTGACCTCACTATATGCTTGGTATAAAACTGTTTCTCCGTTTGTGTCCTTAAATCTTGTTTTATTTCATCCAAAGTATGAACCATACCTATTGCCCCATTTCTCTCACATTTTGACGTATAAAAGCATTGATTTGTAATGCTATTTTTTTACTCATTAAATATGGAACCCCGTTCCCAATTGTTTTAAACATTTCACTTAATGTCATATCGATCGGCAATTCAAATTCCATTGGTAGCGACTGTATCGCAAGTGCTTCAGCTACTGAAATTCTGCGAGCTTTATATGGATGTAGATGTACTTCGTTATTTCCATAAGCGGCAGTTGGAGAATATCTCCAACGATGAAGACGTTTAAAGGATTTTTTACTAACATCCCCTTCCATAATGTTATTAAACCGTTCAATGGCATGTGGCTCAAAATAATTATCACTATTTGGGTGATTAGATACATTATTTTTATTAAACCAATATTCCACAGTTAACTCTTCGATAATATTATGTGGTTTATCCAATCGAGAATCCAATATAAATTCAGTAGTATCTGGCCAAGTACACTTATTTACACTTGATAAACTATATTTTTCTTCAATTCCCCAATCAAATTTCCTTTTAAGTATTTTTCTAGCTTCTGTCTTATCATCGCTCAAAAGATTAGATTTTATCCCAAATAAAATAAGCCGTTCTCTTTCTTGCGGAACTCCGTATTCTAATGAATTTACAATCTTATCTATATATACATATCCTTTTCTTGAAAAAGCTTTTTTTATTTTTACATATTCTTCTTTATGCTTTTTAGTTGTCCACAAGCCTTTAACATTTTCAAATACAAAAAAATCAGGTTCATACAAAAGAATCGCTCTTTTATAGCTATTGGTTAGTTTCCCATGTTTGCCACTAATGCCCTCATTTTTACCTGCTATAGAAAAATCAGGACAAGGAGGTCCTCCAATGAAGCCTATCAGCTCTCTATTTCTATTAGAATTAATATCACAAAACAATTTTTGTTTCAACTCGCCTTTTAACAAGTTATTGATATCTCCACAATAATATCCATGTTTTGGCTGAGCCAAATTCATAACATTCCTTGCATGTTTATATGTTCTCAAAAAAGAATTGGTATATTCATTCACAAAATCAATTGTAAAGCCAGATTTTTCAAATCCCAAATCCAAAAATCCTGCTCCAGCAAAAAATGAGTATATTTTTAATTTCTTCATTCGAAGCCTCCACTAAAATCAATATTATTTCAACTTCATCCCATCATTAAACGCCCTGCCAACGACATCTCCAAGTTTGCGATAAGTATGAGACACCGGATCATAGGTGATAGGACTGAATTTATTTAAATCGATTTTGCCGTTCTCTCCAAGTATTCTTTCGTCAGCACAGACATTTACAATTTCGCCAACGAGTCTGCAAGTTTCTTCGTCATAGCTGATGAGCTTGCATTCAAGTGCCATAGGTAGTTCATCAAAAAGCGGAGCATCTACAAACTCACTCTTTGTAGCATGCCAACCTGCTTTTTCTATTTTATCAGGTTCTTTATTACCAGAAACTATACCTACATAATCGCAAGACACAACATTCTCTACGTCTGCAATACTTACAGTAAACGCACCTGTTTTAACAACATTCGTAGCCGTCTTGTGTCCATCATCTACACAAATAGATATCTGTGTTTCCTCGCTGATTCCACCCCATGCAGCATTCATTGCATTGGCTTTTCCATTTTCATCATATGTACCGATAATCAACACTGGCATTGGATATAAAACAGCTTTTGCTCCAAAGTTTTTCCTCATAGTTTTTTGCTCCATTCACTCTCTTTAAATCCAACCAAAACAAAGTCTTCCCCAATCACAAGAGGGCGCTTAACTAGCATTCCGTCTGTTGCAAGAAGTTTTAACTGTGCCTCTTCTGACATAGCAGGAAGCTTGTCCTTAAGTTCCATTGACTTATATAAAAGCCCTGATGTGTTAAAGAATTTCTTCAGTGGAAGCCCACTCACTTTATGCCAAGCAGATAACTCTTCAAGGCTAGGATTATCTTCCTTTATATCACGAAGGTCATATTCTATTTTGTTGTCATCAAGCCATTTTTTAGCCTTTTGACAAGTAGTACATTTTGGATAACAAATAAATCTAATCATGGTTCTTCTCGCTCTCATTCATTTATAAAATAAGTTGTAATAAATTACAGCTTTGACAAATCAATTGTATACCCGTTTTTCTGCATTTCTTTTGCCAAGGATAATTTGCCTTCTTCCACATTGTCTTTAAACGGAATATATATGAGCCCATGTATATCCGATGGTGATTCCATATCTTCCGCTTGAGAAAGCAATATCGCTACTTTTTCTCTCCCCTTTGAAGCAAGAAGCATACCTAACTCTAATACTACATTTTGGCGAACTCTATACTTTTTGTTTTCTTCCTGGTCTTTCGCATATCCAATGTCATCAGGTGTCGCAAGAACAATGCCAAAATCAGCCTGAGATGTATATTCTTCTAACTTTTCAATAATTGTTGTTCCTGACGAGGGTAGTTGGTCAAGAATCAATGGCTCTAAATCCCAGCGTCGCAGCATTGCTTCTAACTGTGTTCGCGCATCCTTATTATGTCCGTATACAACAAATACCTTATTATTTTTAGGTAAAGCATCAGTTCTTGTGCTGCTTAATAACTGTTCTATAACATCCATGTTCTTTCCTTGACAATTAACTGTACCCTTGTCCCAGCAATTTATAATACAACCATTTTCTAATTTGATAATGGTTCCTAAATTGTTACCAGTTCTGCCTTCAGATACAATTCCATAATTTTCTTTTTTTAATATAGCTTTTAAAGTTTCTAGAGACATATTAATAGCCAATTTACTTCCCTCCAATACTAATGTAATTAAAGTCCCAATAATGATAATTCTAACTTTGTATTATTTAAATAGTGAGCATACATTATTTTAGCAGGCAAAAGCCTTATTTGAATGTCCTGTAAGCCAAGGTTTTTTAGCATAGCAAGTGTAACAGTGCCTTTTATGATTATTTCTTCATTAGATGTTGGCATAAGAAAACAGTTTTTAATAATTTGTATCTTATGAGCTTCTACAAAAGGCTTATATGCAAGTTGATATAAATACTGTTTAGTAATTGACTCTATTCCGGGTTGTCCTCGCAAAACCTTTTCTTCTTCTAGCTGAAGGTTGTAATACTTTGCATCGAATATTATAAATTGATATCCTTTATCACTATCTATAATTGAAATTAAATCTGGAATCAAAGTATCTTTTGCTTCTTTTTTGAATGATTCACCTTCGGCAGTAATCCCTTCCCATATAGGTTTATCAATCAATTCAATAAGTCTTTTATTTCTATAACCTTTGTATTCTTCAGCTGTTTTTATAGGTAAGGCAGCCAGTGGTTTTTGAAGTTGATTGTCCATTACCTCTGCACAAACTTTTTCCCATACCAAATTAAAGCTGTTTGTTCCAAACATACTAAAACAATCTAAATCATCTAAAGCTCTGCTGTTTGAGATATAAGCATATAGGGTTTTTAACAGCAACTGTTTTCTGGTATTAAATTGTACATTCAACTCCTTTACGATACGATCAAGGATATATTCTTTTTCGCCAAAGTCATCAATTTCTTCATCTGAAACATCCACTCCAGCAATGTCAAACAGTTCTAATAAATCAGCATCTTGTAATTCTGTTGTACATCTGGTGAGAATACATTCGTGCAACCGTTTGAAATAATCAAAATCATCAATTGTACGCTTTCTTGTCAATATTTCAGGGTAGTACGGACGATTATTACTAAGCAGAGTAAATGTTTCATTTATAGTTTTGTCCCATAAAATATCCCCATCACCGTTTGTTTCGATAATATCTTGTGTATTGGTATATGGTCCATAATCATAATAATCCTGAAGCAAAAATAACATTACAGCAAGCATATTAAATGCACTGCTATCACTTGTGTCGTTGTACATTCTAATAATTTGCTCTTTTGAGTTATACTTTTCTAAAACTTTAAGTATTTGCTTCAACTCATCTAATGGCTCTAAATCATTAGCAAGATATTTTGGATAACATTTTAAGACTCTACCTTCAATGGTGATAACACCGACAAAAGTAAATACATATAAATATTCATTTTCGCCAATTTCCACATCTGCTATTTCAATGTCTTCATCGACTAAATCAGTTAAATCTTTTTGCAAATCCGAAACTTTTACGGCTTTTAATACACCATATTCTTTTAATCTTTTGAGAATATGTACCGTTTTTTCTTCTGTACAGCAAAACAGCTTGACCAACTCGTCCTGAGCATATCTACGCTGTTCTCTTAAAAAAACAGAAATCATTGTTCATCATCCTCTGGTAAAACTGTAAATCTTTTCGAAACATCATTCCCAAAAATAAAAATGCCTTTTTCATTAAATTCATTACATATCTTTGAATACTGATTTCTTGATTTTTCCTCGCATCCTTCGAAGAGTGTAGTTCTCTTTTGTTTTGCTGCGTCATCAAACAAATACATAATTACTTTGTTTTTGAAAATACGAGAAAACTCTTCAGCTTCTATTATATCTCCTTCAGGAAGATTTTTCTTTGAAATAAAGTATGGACCCATTAACTTATCTTCGTTAACTTTATATTTTAAAAGTTCCTCATTTATTGCTTTTCGCAATTCATTCCATTCCACGACACGTCGGTAATCCTGTGTGCCTATTTTTTTGCCTAAAACAACTGTTTTCCCGGCAATGCCTTTTTCACTATCATCTATGCCAAGATATTTAAAGTCCCATCTGCGCTTGAATGCAGTATCCATAGGAAATACACCCTGGTCAGCACTATTCATAGTTGCCCAAATAAACATATTGTCAGGGATGCGAATTTCTGCATAATCTTCCGGATCTCCGCCAAGCTTTTTTGCAAGATATTTTTTCATATCTTCCGATGCCTGAATTGGATATTCGCTAATCTCATTTTCATCTCTATCAAGTAATTGGAACACATCGCCGAAAACAGCCGCAACATTAGCACGATTTATTTCTTCAATAATAAGTAAATATGGCTTAGGTGTATCAGTTTTACTGTTAAGTAACGCCTTTACATATATGCGCATAAATGGTCCAGGTACATATTCGTAAGTAATACCATCTTTGCATGAGACTGGCTTATATGTTCCAACAAAATTAGCATAAGAATAATCCGGATGGAAAGTTACTCTTTCATACTCTCCATATTGACTCAAATCTATTGTATCTTCGTCCACTTCTCGATCACCGTATAGTATTTCTTTGCGGTCTCCGTTTAAAGTAAAACTTTTTCCTGTACCAGGGGCACCAAACAATATTCTGTTTCGTGAAAAAGCACTCTTAAGCCCTGTTTTATATATCAAGCAATCGTGAGCATCATCTTCTGAAACCGACTCTGCATTAATCAAAATATCACCAATGATTCTGACTGTATCATTTGCGTTAAGAGATAAAACACCACCCACAAGTCTTTCTAAACCAGAAAATGCATTATAAAAACCATAAGCAGAATCGGATAACCCCAACGATGCTTTCATATCAGAAAATGATGTTGTTAAATTATTTAAAATATATTTTTGAATAATGCTTTCATCAACTCGATCCACGAGATAAGCTTGTAGGGCTTTTGCATCATCTTTAAAAATAGTATAATCTCCATGTGGTTTTTCTAATTGCAAAATCGGAATATAATTCAAAATACCAGAATTTATGGTTCCCTTTTCATCAATCAGTGTTTTGCTATAAGATTCTAATATCCAATCAATTAATTCCTCATTATTTGCTATAAGTGTGCGGTCTGATGTTCTGTTAAGAATTCCAGATTGGACTAACATCTTAGCCCAAACATCGTATCCGATATTTCTCTCGTTTGGTTCATCATGAGGAGTGTTTCGGTTTTTTAATAGATGTGTAATATATGTATCATTAATATCTTCTACCCCATTACACTCTATTAACTGTGAAAAATCATATGCAGAAATATACGCTTGTTGAGGGTCTTTTTCATACAATTTTTTAAGACAAGTAAGCAGAATATGGGTCGGATAATATGAAGTATCCTCATTAACATATTTATAATTCACAATATAATGAAAGCAGAACTCTTTTATTGAAATCTTGTTTTCTGCAAACAATGCACCAACTGGTGTTAATTTTTCGTTATCATCCATACAGTTGTATGCTTTGTAGTATGTAAACAAAGCTCTTCGTACTCTTCCTTTTGCTGATTCATAATCTTTATAAATTCCACTAGCGGCTAACTCTCGCTCTACAGCTTCAATTTCCTCTGGCTCGGAATCAGATGTTATTGCATGTGCTGCAATTATTTGCAACGCTTTACGAGTTGTTTCACTTATATATTTATGTGTGTCCATTGACCATTTCATAATTAATACCTCCTATATATTTTTCATGATTTCTTTAATAATACCCATCAGCACATCAACGACAACTGAATTGCCGGCTTGTCTATACATTTGGGTGTCTGAAACTGTTATTTTAAAATCATCAGTAAATCCCATCAGTCTCAAACATTCTCTTGGTGTAAGTCTTCTGATTTTACCATTTGTGGTCACATAATTGTCTTCGCCAGCTCTGTGCATTTTGTGCATTGTACTCATTAATGGTCTTGCAATTTTTAAATCAATTTCTGGTTTCATTGAAAATCCACCAGTTCCTTCACACATAATTCCAGGGAGTATTTTTTCAGAGAGGAAATATTTTTCAGGAACATTACCCCTACTATGTTCAAGGTAAATTCTACCATATTTTGATTGAAAATTTCCTTCTGGTGTATTCTCAATCAGAAAATCTTGCATTGTAAATTTGAGAGGCACCTCGTCTGGAAACATAAAATTTTCTCCACCTTCTCTAAATCCTACAACAAAAATTCTCCTTCTTTTTTGAGGTATCCCGTAATTAGAAGCATCTAAGATTTTAGGATGTAATTTATATCCTAGCGAATCAAATACCCTTTGTACCACTTCCCATGTACGACCGCCATCGTGCTTTAATAATCCTTGTACATTTTCATATATAAAAACTTTTGGTTGAATTTCTTTTACAAGACGTGCGAATTCATAAAACAATGTTCCTCGTGCTTCATCTAAACCCTTTTGGTAACCCAACAAAGTAAAACTTTGGCATGGGCTGCCGCCCATAAACAAATCGACCTTATCTTTGTACTCATATCCTTCTAAAAACCTAACATCCGCATAAAAATCATTTTCATCTATGTCATAATTAGAAAGATATGATTTTTTTACAAAATTAATTTTTTTCTGAGGAATCATCGATTTTATATATTTTTTTCTCTCTTCAAGCGAAGATATATTACTGATACTGGTTCGAATAGTTTGTTCATCTTCATAAAATTCTATTTCTCCATTATCACACGCAAATACCAAGTCATGTGGTATACCCAATCTCTTTAATGCAAATTCCAGTGCACCAATTCCACTAAACACTGTAGCTACTTGGAGTTTTTTATTATTTTTCATCATTTTTCTCCTCAAACACTCCTGTTATTTGTATTGAATTAAACACTTCTTTCATTACATTTACTGCAATTGAATTCCCAGATTGTCTATACAATTGCATATCTGGTACAACTAATTTGAATTCATCATCATACCCCATTAATCTCAAACATTCTCTGGGGGTTAAACAACGCGCAACTCCTCTTATTCCATTATACATACCCTTATAAACTCTCTCATCAATTTCAATTCGTTTAGGAACCTTAGTTTCAAATCTCATGTCCCCAAACCAATTGTACTGCTGACAAGCAACCTGACAACGAGCTATTTTACCATTTAATGAAACATGTTTAATCTGTTTCGGATCAATAACTCTTTTAAATCCTTTCTCTGGTAAATAATATCTATTCGGAATATCTCTATCCAAAAAATCTTCAAGACAGCATTGTAGTTTCACTCCTTGCGGTTCAATCAGATTTCTAAAAGATCTTCTGAAATCCTTTCTAAAACCAACAACAAAAATTCTTCGTCTATTATGAGGCAATCCAAAATCTTTTGCGTTTAAAATCCAATAGGTCCATTTATAACCCAACTCATTGAATATTTTAGATATAACTTCCCAAGTATGACCTTTATCGTGGTTCAGCATACCAGTTACATTCTCGTATATAAACACTTTGGGTTTTATTTCACTGACCAGTCTAGCATATTCATAAAACAAGGTCCCACGAGCCTCTTCTAAGCCTTTTCTCTTGCCCATAATAGAAAAACTTTGGCAAGGACTTCCGCCGACAAATAAGTCCACTTTGTTGACATATTTTGTACCATCTAAAAATCTAACATCTTCATACCAAGATTCTTCATCAATATCGTAGTTTGCCATATATGTTTTTTTTACATAGTTTTCTTTTCCAGTCTTATCATAAATGTCACTTATTATTTCTCTTGCGGTCAACTCTTTATTTTCTGCCTGTTGTGCTTTAATATATTCTTTTAATTCCTCATATGTTTGTTTTAAGTATCGTTCTCCGTTGTCGCACGCAAACACTATTTTATGATCTATTTCAAGCTGTTTCAACGCTTGTTCTACAGCTCCAATTCCACTAAAGGCAGTTGCTAATCGTATCATCACTATTTTCTCCTAATTTAATTTACACATTAAATAATCACAAATATGTCAAATTGCACTCTTTCCGCTTTTTACCCAAGCATCAAGTTCCGAAGCTTTAAATTTCCATAACTTACCTATCTTGTGGGCGGGGATGTCGGTCTTTTTAATCCAATTGCGAATAGTCTCTTTTGTCACACCTAAATAGTTAGCTGCTTCTTCAATTCCAATCCAATTGTCCATTAATATTTCTGACATGAAATTCACCTCAAATTTTATTTAAAAAAATACACTATATATTATAACACTATATATTTCAATTTTCAATAGTTTTCCTGATATTTCGTGGTATTTAGTGGTATTTTTAGTGAATTTGTCAGTTAGCCAAGCAATCATCGTTTGAAGATTGCTTGGTTGAGTATAGGTTTTATCTTACTATCCTTGGGATAGTTATATATAAAATCGTCTGTAAGCATAAATTCGAGAAGCCACGATTTTGGCACGATACTTACATTGCTGTTGAGTTTCACTACCTTAAGTTTTCCTGCTGATGTCCATTTGCAAACACAACCTCTTGCACGGCCCGTTATCTTTGCTACATCATCATAGGTCAGAGCATCAGGATATTCGCTCATTCTCTCTTTAAACAATTCTTTTAATTTTTTCTTATTAAACTTAATTCTTTCTACTTCTGCTTGCGGTTTCCTTTTGAACACACCCGGCGGAATATCGGGTGATATCCCGCTTTTGATGTACGCCACTACATCTTTGGTGCGTATTTTGTACCTCCAAGTTACTGAGTCCCGAATTTCGCACGGGATGTATCCGTTTTGCAGTAGATATGCCAATCGCCGCTTTGACATATGCAATTCTATGCGGACATTGTCCATGCTGATAAATTCTCCGTATGTATGACCGTTAATCTTCATTTCCAATCACCTTCGCCATCATTTCTGCCGACTGCAGTTTGGTATCGTATTCTAAGTGGGCATAGATGTTTGCCGTTGTTGAAAAGTCCGAATGTCCAAGCCAGTCTTGTATTTGCTTCATAGATATGCCGTTTGCTAAGAGAAGCGAAGCACATGTGTGCCTTAGGTCATGGAATCTAATCCTTTTTAAGCCATGCTCTTCCAAAAGATGCCTAAAGTGATCTGTAACGAAGTTTGGCTTTATTATTCCGCCGAGGGGGTCCACGCACACATAATCCTTATACTCTTTTGAGTATGAGTTGCCGAACAATTTCATATATTCCTCTTG
>JAZSCT010000057.1:0-2105 GCA_045530725.1 Clostridia bacterium | reverse complement strand
CGAACTCACTACATTCTAACATATCCCCACTTTACTTGCAAACCGTAATATGAATGTAGTGTGTAAAATTACAAAACACCGAGAGAGAGCTTTTGATATGATTCCCCTTAAGTAGACATGGTAAATAACCAAAATCTACTTAAGGGGATTTTTCTATGTCAAAATATTTACCCGAAATAAAAATTAAAGCATGCGAGGATTATCTCTCTGGAAAATATTCACACAGGGAAGTTTGTGAAAAATATGGTATCTATTTTAGTGAATCAAGACGTTCATCAATGATTGAGGAATGGTTGCCTAGCTATAGTTTATATGGTGCAGATGCATTTCTATATCCCAAAGGCAATCAGACGTATTCGTCAGAAATTAAAGAGAAAGCTGTGCTTGAATACTTATCAGGAGAAGGATCCTATAAAGATATTTCAGTTAAGTATAAACTTCGTTCAAAAAAGCAACTACAAGAATGGGTTTCATTGTATAATGCCAATAGAGAACTTAAGGATTATTGTCCTAAAAGGGAGGTCTATATGGCAGAAGCAAGAAGAAAAACAACTATTGAAGAACGTAAAGAAATCGTAGAATACTGTATCGAACACAACCGTAATTATAAAGAAACTGCAAGCCACTATGATGTATCCTATAGCCAGGTTTATTCATGGGTAAGAAAATATGACGAAAAGGGTGATGATGGTTTGCTTGATAAGCGTGGACACCACAAGTCAGATGATGAATTGAGCGAATTAGAACTTCTTCGAAGAGAGAATATACGACTTAAAAAGAAACTTGAAGAGCAAGAAAGAATAGCTTTATTGTTAAAAAAAGTACAGGAATTCGAAAGGATGTGAGGCTAGGAAAACAACGCCATGAACCAAAATATATGACAATAAAGTTTTATTATGAAACTGAAGGCTGGAGCATCAACTGGATGTGTGAATTCTTTGAAATTTCAAGAGCAGCTTACTACAAATGGCTTCAAAGAGAAGTCTCTGACTATGAATTAGAAAACATAAAACTAGCAGAACTTATAAAGGAATACGATGAACAGTTCAATCACATCTTAGGCTATAGACGAATGACTTCATGGATCAATCACTTTAACCACACGAACTACAATAAAAAGCGAGTACATCGAATCATGAAGAAACTCGGAATCCATGCAGTAATCAGAAAGAAAAAGAAGAAATACTCTTCTTCTAAACCAGAAACGATTGCCGAAAATAAACTTGGAAGAGATTTCTATGCAACTGTTCCTAATGAGAAATGGGCAACGGATGTGACAGAATTTAAAGTACCTGGTCAGGATAAAAAACTATATTTGAGTGCGATTCTGGATTTATATGACCGTTTTCCAGTTGCATATGTCCTTGGGACTAGGAACAATAACCAACTGGTTTTTAAAACCTTTGATAAAGCTATTGCAGCGAACCCTGATGCCAAACCACTGTTCCACAGTGACCGTGGATTTCAATATACAAGCAAAGTATTTCAAAAGAAACTAAAAGAACACAAAATGGAACAATCAATGTCCAGAGTCGGATGCTGTATAGATAATGGTCCAACAGAAGGGTTCTGGGGAATTATAAAATCTGAAATGTATCAAATGTATGACATCACAGATGAAAAATCCTTAAGATTTGCAATCCATGATTATATACGATTTTACAGCGAGGAACGTCCACAGGACAGATACAACTGTAAAACTCCATTAGAAGTTAGAACTGAAGCTCTAGCATCTGATGAACCAACTGCTTACCCAATCGCAGAAAACAAACGAATTAAGAAGTATAAAGAAAAATGGGTGGCTTAAAAAGAAGGATTCTCAACGAGAATCATAGCAATTCTTATTGCTCTTGAGTGTAAAAAATCTGGAGACATATCTATCTGTCAACACTGCGAAGCACCTACGGCAAGGTGTTGACAGATAGATATGCTCCAGATAAGAAGCTAAACAAGAGCAATAAGAATTGATGTAACAGCATAGCTGTTCATAAAAAACAACTACCGCATCCGAAGATACGGTAGTCATAATTGTTTTTAGATATTTAACCTGTCTACTTGACAGGGGGCATATCATTTAATGGTCTTCCGGATTTTTTTTCTCTAAT
>JAZSCT010000068.1:0-1750 GCA_045530725.1 Clostridia bacterium | reverse complement strand
CAAAGAAGTCAGCACTTGCTTCCAAGTATCCGAGACTTGCAGATATTTATAATAAACTGGAGAAACAAAATACAGCCATTTATGAGAGAGAACAGCAGCTTGCCAGCGTGGAGAAGGAGTTTGCTGGAGCAAAGGGCATTTTTAAGGCAAAACAGCGTAAGGAGTTGCAGGAGCAGGCAGAACAGCTAAAGACACAAATAGCCAATATGAAACAGTACCTATCAAGTATGGTGCAGGGTTATGGATATAAGAATGTGAAGGAGTTCTTGGCTGAATTTAAGGTTTCTAAAGCGGAATATGCAGATTATCAGTCGACAGTTGCAAAGTGGGAACAGCAAACCGGAAATAAGGCTGAGTCGGACAGTTTGAAGACAAGATTGCAGAGAAAGCAACAAGAAGTAAAGGAACGAGAAAATAATAGACAGAGCCATCAGCATAAGAATGACAGAGGAGCAAGGTAGTATCAGAAGTGGAGTGGGAAACTGCTCCACTTTTATGATGTGTAAGCATAAAAAATCGGTGGAGAAAATGTACATATCATGATATAATTGGTGTGTTCGATGAGAGCGAAAATTTTGGATTTTACGGTCAAGATGATACTAGAACACAAGTAGATTAATCTGTAACTTACATCTTGAAGGAGAACTATTAATTATGAAAATAAACTTTCTGGGGGCTATAATAAGTTCTACAAAGTGTTTTCCCACCACCATAAAAGAAGGTAGTGGGATATTTTATTGCTCTTCTCTTGTGGTGACTATTTTACCATGATTGGATGTACACCATCCTTCTGGTATTGAAGTGTTGATAAAAAATATCAAAATTTTTTGTAACGAAAGTGATTGTTGTCAGTCTAAGTAATAGAAAACAAAAAGGAGGTGAGATATTCGTGGATTTTGAAAAGCTATATAATGCGTATTTTATGAAAATATACTCTTTTGTTTTGTTACTTGTGAAGAATCCGGATTTGGCAGAAGAAATTGCGCAGGAAACGTTTTTTAAAGCATTAAAAGCGAACAAGCAGTTTGAAGGCAAGTCGAGTGAATATACATGGCTCTGTGCAATTGCAAAAAATATAGCTTACGATGTGCTTAAGAAGCATAAAAAGCATGAAATGCTGGGCGATGATGTTCCTGATGAGCTTGATTTCCAGCAGGAAATTGAAAATAAAGAAACAGCATTTAGGATTCACGAGTATTTACATAATATGGAAGAACCGTATAAAGAAGTGTTCCAACTCCGGGTTTTCGGTGAATTATCCTTTGCGGATATTGGTAAGATTTTTCATAAAACAGAATCTTGGGCACGCGTTACTTATCATAGAGCCCGACTAAAACTGCAGGAAAAAATGCAGTAGGAAGGAGAAGTTATGAAATTTGATTGTGAGATTATTCAAGATCTTTTACCTTTGTATATTGATGATGTTTGTAGCATAAAGAGTAAGGTTGTTATCGAAGAACATATTTTGGAATGTTCCAAATGTAAAGAGTTACTTAGTGAACTTGGGAACCAAGCAGTTACACAGGAATTATCAATCGAAAAAAATCGTGTGATTGAAAAACATTTGAAGAAAGAAAGAAAGAGAAGCACAATGATTGGGCTGATTACAGCAGCTGTTTTAATGATTCCTCTGATTGTATGCCTAATCTGTAATCTTGCGGTGGGGCATGCACTTAACTGGTTTTTTATTGTTTTGACTTCACTTATGGTTTTTGCATCAATAACAGTTGTTCCCTTGCTGGTTAATGAC
>JAZSCT010000063.1:0-1900 GCA_045530725.1 Clostridia bacterium | reverse complement strand
TCCCTTCTCAATAGCATAATCAAGGCAAGCATGGTTGTCTCTATAACGTTTCAGACGCCTGTCATATATTTCTCTTTCCTTTGGAGGTAAAGACGCAACATCAGCATCTTCAAGTACCCCTAAAAACACTTCACGGATATGCTCATTCAATCCATGCTGGTAAACTTCAGTCTTCAATTCCTCTATTGTCTTCATACCCTCTTTCATTTTTACCAGTAAATATAACAATTTTTCATAAAAGAGTTCACACTCCTCAATATCATCTTTCTCAGATACTTGAATCCCCAATCCACAAACGGGTTCATCACATTGTTTTTTTCTCCTTCATACACAAAAGCTGTTTAAATAGTTTCGGGCAAAACTATTTATCTAGCTCCCCAACACCAAGTAAATGCGTATAATTTACGCTGAAAATTTTTCTTAAGAAAAGCAATCTTAAAATTCTTCCCGACAGCAAATAAAAAATGTCCGTTGGGGAACAAAATGCCCCCAAATATTCCCCAAAGGGTGGTCAGTGGCAACTTACCTCCATAAACGAAGAAGCTGACCCAAAGGTCAGCTTCTCGCTATTTTTGGAATTTATTATTTCTCATTCAGCATACAGAACAATTTCTGAACTGGAGCAACAGATGTAAGAACAGGATTCTCATCTTTCAAATATTGCTCAATAAGGGCCTTTTGTTTAGGAAAATACTTTAACAGGAGCTTTTTAGACACAGGATACGCCTCTCCTTTCACAAGCATATATGGGCTTTTCCTATATGAAAAGGCCACCTCACTGTCAATATCAAATTGTACAAGAATATTAGTTAAAGGTTCTGAACCGCCTACATCATTTGAAATCTGAAAACTGGTTTGGCTCTTTACTGAGGATGTCTGAGTTTTCAAACCGTATGCTCCTGGAGCAGCATCAGTATGAATCTCTGTTAGCCTCAGCTCACACAACGTTATATCCCCGGTTATCTCAAGCATTTCCAAATATCCATATCTGCTATTTACGTATGCTTTACCCAATATATAAACTCTGTCTACCTCCTCATTATTCTTAACTACAAGAGTATCACCCTCCGGACCAATAAAATGCAATTTCTTATCTAATGTATTGATATTTATTGAAGCTCCCGACTGCTTGCCTCCTTCAAAAATCACCACACCAGGATAAAACTTAGGATTGACATATAACACACTATCAAAAAAAATCTTGCTCTCTCTATCGGGATACATAAAATTATACCTCTGTGCATTTGATGATACTACACAGAAAAGAAGCAATAAAACTGAAATCAGAATCTTTTTCATAAGCGTAGCGTTTTTAGATACTCTAAAGTTAGCAATTTTTTACTTAATCCAAAAATTCTTCAACAACATTGGAAATACTATGAAGATAATGTTTTCCATACACATGGTGCGTTTTCCTATAAAAAACTAATGCAAAAAACTGCGTTTTCCTACAAAAAAAATCCTTAGAAAGGTGTATTTTCCTACAAAAAAGGGAGTTGTGTACATCTCAAATGGCATCCACATACTACAAAAGCAGGGACCCGTTAAGGTCCCTGCTTTTGTATATAGATTTACATCATAAACTCTCTATCTGCTCAATCCCTAAACCTGTACATTCCGCAATAGTCTCATACGGAACACCCTTCAATTTCATATTTTTGGCTATTTCCAATGACCTTCTATCCTTTCCTTGTTCAATGCCTTGTTCAATACCCTGAGCAATACCCTTCTCCATTCCCTGCTCTATGCCCTGTCTAATTCCCTTCTCAATAGCATAATCAAGGCAAGCATGGTTGTCTCTATAACGTTTCAGACGCCTGTCATATATTTCTCTTTCCTTTGGAGGTAAAGACGCAACATCAGCATCTTCAAGTACCCCTAAAAACACTTCACGGATATG
>JAZSCT010000065.1:0-1901 GCA_045530725.1 Clostridia bacterium | reverse complement strand
ACTTTAATTGTAGCACCTTTTAAGAAAAATAACACAAACTAATGGTTGAAAGGGGAGAAATCAACCATTAGTAGAGTGAAAATTGAACGTCAAATTCTTATTTGTCTAACTGTTTTATTATCTATATAGACTGATAAATTAGAAAAAAGTTTCAATCTATGACTATATTATATCATACTTTTGCTCATTTGTCACGTTACAGAGATAAAATCAACAAAATTGTTAACTTAACATACCTTTTAAGTCAAAGGATATAGGCTTGTCCTTAAACTTGTTAAGTGGTATCTTTTTAGCCTGATTGGATAACAGAGTAATTATATCATAGGCTTGTTCAAGATAGGATTTGTGCTTGTTCTTCTCAACCCAATAGAATAGTGCAAGGTAGTAGTCAAGAAATTTGGAAGATACACCATGATACAGATACATAAAATCACTTATATTGTGGTGATAACCATTGATATGACCAAGACTATATCCACCACTTGTATGCTTTCCGCTTGGAATTTGCTTTAATGGTATCTTGTGCTTGTTTGCTACCGTCTTATATGCTCTGTGGCTGTCTGTAATCAAAACAGTATCTTCCGTAAAGTGTGGTAAAAGTGTTTTTTCAATATGACTTGCCCATATTCTGCCAACACAAACAGTTTGCAAGAAATGGTTATTATTTCTATCAACACAAGACAAACTACATACTTGCTGATTGCTGATACCTCTCTTTTTCTTCTGCTGTTCATTCAATGTCTTCAAGACCTGAATAATTTTCTCTGTATCCATACCATTTAGGGCATTGGAGAACTTTTCTTGTGATTTTAAATCATCGTCATTGACGTAGTTAAGCAACTCATTTCTAACCTGTTCTTCATTTTTAATGAGAGATTGTAGGAAAGCATTGTCAAATCCTTGTTTCTCAATATATTCGAGTTTTTGTTTGTAATTTCTATGAGTATATGGCATTCTGCCAAGTGTATTCAAGAAAAACATTGGGGCTTTTATGTCCTTGAAAGACAAAGGATAGTAATACTCGTCACTCTCTGCTAAACTCTTGAAATCGTCTTGATTGCACACAAACTGATGAAGAACAGAACATATCCTATGTCTGTTGTGTAATACTGTCTGCTTGTTGATACCAAGTTCTTTTGCTATGGTACGGCAACTCTCCCCTTGTAAAGTTAACTTGATAAACTCAATCCACTTTACAATAGATAATTTGGAGCGAAAAGCAACAGTACCAAAGGTATCCCCAAAAGTTCTTGCACAGTCTTTACATTTGTATCTCTGTCTGCCATTTTTTGTGCCATTCTTAATAATCTTGATTGAACCACAAATAGGACAAACAACAGTATCTAAATCCTTATTTGCAGAATAACTCCTACGTTCTCTGCAACATTGAAGAAAGACCTTTTCTTCCTTTGTTAGTTTGGATTGTTCACTTCTCTTTGTTTGCAAAATGGATAGCAACTCCAAAATTTGCTCGTCAGTAAGATTTGCAAAAGAGATTTGCTTTTGAATATCATTGAAATTAGAATTAAAACCAGTCATAAAATAGTTCCTCCACAAAATGTACTTGTAAAGGAACGTAATTTTTTATGTTAGTAACAATTCTATTTATGCATAATTATATTTAAAATTGTATATTTTTTGTTCATCAACACTCATATAGGACAGAGACTTATTTTATTGTCTTTTTGTATTGGGATGGTGTCATAGAAAAATGCTTTTTGAAGCATCGGCAAAAAGTGTTCAGGGAACCAAAGCCGGAATCAAAGGCAATTTCGGTGAGACTTTTTTCCGGAGTATGCATTTGCTTTGCGGCATAATCACAGCGAACCGAGGTCAGGTAGGTGCGAAAGGGAATCTTTAGCCGATCACAGAAAAGATGGGTGATGTAGGAGGGGTGATAT
>JAZSCT010000013.1:0-4495 GCA_045530725.1 Clostridia bacterium | reverse complement strand
CATCGGTTGTAAATCCGTTGTATCGCTGAAATATGTTCTTATTTCGTCAAGCGACAACCCTAAGTCCTGAAACACACGGATAGTACGGATTTGTGTGAATGTGTCAATAGTGTAATATCTGTTACCCGTAGTGCCGTCTTTTTTGTCCGGAGTAATAAGACCTTTTGTTTCATAGTTCAGTATGATTTTTCTTGTGATTCCAATGGCTTTTGCTATCTCGCCGATGGAAAATAAATTGTTATTATCCATAAAAAAACCTCGTTTTTTTGTATAAAATAAATATTTCTGAAAAAATTTTCAAAAAACACTTGCATCGCACATCGATGGGCGGTGTATAATCATTATAGCATAGTGTGCCAAATTTTTCAATAGGTAATTAAATACTGAAAAATGAAAAGAGTTTGACACTTTTAATGTGAGACTTGTGCTGACTTTTTAATCGGAATAGCAGGTCTTAAAAAACAATTATTGAAAGGGACTGTTAATGTATGAAAAAGAAAATTTGTATTGGCTTTGTCGTGTTGGCTATGCTGTTGTCTTCTCTGGGGTTGGTAACAAGTGCAGCGGACACACAGGAAATTGTGATTCTGTTTGAAAGTGATGTTCATTGCAGTGTGGATGGTTATGCAAAGATTGCTGCACTAAAGGATGAAATATCTGATGATGCAGAGTATGTCGGTGTTGTAACCTCCGGCGATTTTGTTCAGGGTGGTAGCCTTGGCATAGTTTCAAAGGGCGAATATATAATAAACATTATGAATCTGATTGGGTATGATGCCGTAGGTCTTGGAAATCATGAATTTGATTATAAAACTGAGCGTCTGCATGAGCTTGTCAATAAACTTGATTCAACTGTTGTTTGTTCCAACTACAAGAAAATTGGCGAAGAAAAAAGTGTTTTTAATCCATACATAATAGTGCCCTATGGTGATACAGAGGTTGCATATATCGGAATTATAACACCCGATACTTTAACATCTTCTTCACCTGCACAGTTTAAAAATGAAGAAGGTCAGTATACATATAGCTTTTGTGCAGATACACTTTACGAAAACACACAAAAAAGCATAGATGCTGCAAAAAAAGAAGGCGCGGATTACATAATTGCACTTGCCCATCTTGGAACGGAATATGTTTTTGAGCAGTGGAGCGCACAGACACTTATTCAGAATACAACTGGACTTGATGTGGTTCTCGATGGACATTCACACAGCGTTGTGGAAGGTATGGTAGTAAACGACAAAGCCGGTAATGATGTAATCGTTGCATCCACAGGAACAGGGTTTGCTAATATAGGCAAGCTTACTCTGTCAGACGGAGCAATAAAAACCGAGCTTGTACCCACCCAAACATACGAAAAAACCGATGAAGAAATAACAAAATATATTGCTACTATAAATGAAGAATACGCAAAACTTGGTGAGAGAAAAATCGGTGTGAGCGAAGTTAGCCTTACTACGCTTGATGAACAGGGAAACAGAATTATCAGAAATGCCGAAACAAACCTTGGAGATTTTTGTGCAGATGCATATCGCGAGATTACAGGTGCAGATATTGGATTTATTAATGGTGGTGGTATCAGAAATGATATTGATACAGGTGATATTACATTCAATGAAATTTTAGGAGTTTTTCCGTTTGCCAATAAAACCTGCATTTCAGAGGTGACGGGGCAGCAAATTGTGGATATGCTTGAATATGGATTGGTTTTTTATCCGGAAGAAAACGGAAGCTTCCAGCATGTATCGGGCATTAAATTCGATTTTGACCCCCAAATTAAGCATTCTGTAATGCTTGATGAAAACCAGGAGTTTGTGAGCGTAGAAGGAGCAAGACGCGTATCAGATGTTGAGGTACTTAATCAGGAAACCGGTGCATATGAGCCAATTGTACTTGATAAAAAGTATACTCTTGCTTCCCATAGCTATCTCCTTATGGAGTATGGCGGAGGGGCAACGATGTTTAAAGGGGCAAAGCTTTTGTCGGATACAGGAATACTCGATGTAGAACTTCTTGAAAGCTACATTACGGAAAATTTAAACGGAGTGATTGGCGGTGAGTATGCACAAAGTCAGAACAGAATAAATATACTCGATGAATACATACCGCTTCGCAAAAGTTTTGAAGAGAAAGGATACGAAGTTATCTGGAACGCACTTGAGCCAAAAAAAATTATTGTTAAAACAGGTAATTCAACAGTAATCTTTATGGCAGATACAAATGTTGTTACCGTTGACGAAAATAATTTTGAGTCAGACAGAATTGCATACATAGAAAATGGCAGAACTTATATTTCTGCTGACTGTCTGAACTTTTGCAAATAATAAGTAAAAATATATAAAATATTATAAACGCAAATGTGTAGAAGGAGAATTTGATATGAAAGGTTATTTGAAATTATTAAGCGTTTTTATTGCAATGCTTCTTGCCTGCCCGTTGCTTACAGGATGCGATAAAACAATGCTTAATTCAAACACCAAATCTGCCACAGAGCATACAGCCAAAATAAATGCAGGTGTTTATGATTTACTTGACTTTGAAGATAAACAGGAAAGTGAATTTGCATTAAGAGGACTTATAGATGCACCAGATGTTCTTGAACTCAAGGATGAAAATGGTAATGTAATTTGGAGTCAGAAGGCATATACATTCTTAGACGAAACAGAAAAGTCCCCTGATTCTGTAAATCCAAGTCTATGGGAAAACAGTAAAAATAATCATGTATATGGTTTGTTTGAAGTGACTGATGGTATATATCAGGTTCGTGGCTATGATATGGCAAACCTTACTATTATTGAGGGAAACAGTGGACGAATTGTATTTGACCCTCTTATGACTATGGAATGTAGTAAGGCTGCTATGGAATTGATAGAGAAAAATCTTGGAGAAAAGCCTATTAAAGCCGTTGTGATATCACATCCTCATATTGACCATTTTGGAGGAATAAAAGGAGTGATATCTGAAGAAGAGGTTGCAGATTCTTCTCTTCCGATAGAGGCACAAATTGCAAGCGGAAAAATTCCGATTATTGTACCTGAACATTTCACCACCCATGCCGTGAGTGAGAATGTATATGCAGGAAAAGCTATGACAAGACGAGCAAATTATCAGTATGGAGTATTTTTGGAACCGGGTGTGACAGGAAAAATGGCTATGGGAATAGGTATGGGACAGTCAACCGGAGTAGTTAGCTTTATTACGCCTACTTACGAAATCAAGGCTACAGGTGAAAAAATTACAATAGATGGCGTAGAAATGGAATTTCAGATGACTCCGGGAACTGAGGCTCCGGCTGAAATGAATATATGGTTTCCGCAGAAAAATGCGTTATGGTTGGCTGAAAACTGTACAACAACTCTTCACAATTTATACACTTTAAGAGGTGCTCAGGTTCGTGACGGAAGTGCGTGGTCAAAGTATATTCTCGAAGCGATAAGCAGATATGGAAAAGATGCAGAAGTTACTTTCCAGTCCCATAACTGGCCTCATTGGGGAAATGATGTGATTTTAAAGTATATGGAAGATACTGCGGCGGTTTATAAATTTATAAACGATCAGACACTTACATATATAAATCAGGGTTATACCTCAGATGAAATATCAAATATGATAGAGCTTCCCGAAAACCTTGCAAAAAACTGGTATACCCGTCAGTATTATGGAACAGTTGCACATAATTCAAAAGCGGTATATCAGAAATATATGGGATGGTATGACGCAAATCCTGTAAATCTTAATCCTCTTCCTCCATCAGACAGTGCAAAAAAATGGATGGAATATCTTGGTGATACAGACAAAATTATAAAAAAGGCAAAAGAAGATTTTGATAAAGGTGAATATCAGTGGGTTGCGGAAATCACTAATGTTTTAGTCTATGCAGACCCGGAAAATCAAGATGCAAGATTGCTTTGTGCAGATGCATTGGAACAGCTTGGTTATCAGGCAGAATCAGGAACATGGCGAAATGCGTATCTTTCAGCGGCATCAGAATTAAGAAATGGAAACCTTGCAGTAAAAGGAAAAAATGCCGTTTCTGATGGTGGAATTCAAAAAAATATGACATCAGAAATGATATTTGATTATATGAGTATCGTTTTAAACAAAAAAGCTTTGGCTGAGCAGGATTTCAAGGTAAACTTTTCATCTTCTGCTATAGAAAACTCTGTAAGATTATCGGTAATCAGTTCGAAATATTTTTTGTCGCCATTGATTTTAACGTACTTGTCTATGCCTTGGCTGTTTCTTTGAAGAATGAGGAACAAACCATTTTTCGGGCAGGTTACAGAAACCTTTGCATCGTCTGCAAGCTCTCCCTTATACACAAGCATTACACCCGATTTAATGTGTACATTATAAGCTTCTTTTGTATCTGTAAGTGAAAAGTTTACCTTGAAATCCTGCTCAGCCAAAGCTTTTTTGTTTAAAACGATACTCATATAATCAAATATCATTTCTGATGTCATATTTTTTTGAATGCCTCCGTCTGATACAGCAT
>JAZSCT010000021.1:0-110869 GCA_045530725.1 Clostridia bacterium | reverse complement strand
TTTTTGACTACCAAATCACACGCTTGAACCTTGAACTCCTTTGTGTAATTCACTTTTCTTTCCATCTTGTTCACTCTCCTGAAAATATTATATCATATTTTCACTCTTTTGGTAGTCCATTTTTATTATACAAGTTTCACTTTTTCCTTATTCACTATTACTTATTACTTTCCAAAAATCGACAAGCATTTTTAAGGAAAAGTGAATAGTGAAGAGGTAATAAGAAAAATCGACATTCCTCTGATGAAGAATGTCGATTTTTGGCAGGGGCAGTAAGACTTGAACTCACGGCACGTGGTTTTGGAGACCAGAGCCTCCACTCAAAAGGCAACCTCTGAAACCCGCTAATCTACGGCGTTTGTAGGGATTACACCACTTTTAATTTTGTTTTTGTTGGCAAAATGTTGGCAACAAACTCGGGTAATTTTAAAAATTAATAAATAAAAATATGTGTTTTTTCAAAAGGCTCAAAATTGGCCTATATCGCTTTTAAAAATGCGGGTAGGTAAAATTTAGGCCTTTATTTTATTTTTCTTTACAAGGGGCTTCCTGTGTTGCCAAAAGGTAATCCATATATAATTCAGCCATTCGCAATTTTTCCTGTCCTTGTTTTGAAAGGAATGTTCTTAACTTATTATATATATCTTTATCGAAATTCTCTGATATGCCTTCTTCGTCAAAAAGTATATCCATAGGGACTTCTAATGCTTCGGCAAGTGTGCGTGCATGATGCAATCGCGGACAAGTGTTAGGGGTATTTATATACTTGTTAATCGTTCTAACATTTATGTAATTCCCTAACTCTCCTGTTTTATTCGACAATGCTTGTTGTGTTATGTTTTTCACTTTACATAAATTTCTTAAATTATCTCCGAATTTTGTCATGCTTGTGTCTCCTCTGTAATGAATTTTATAAATTGATTTAGTTCGACAATGCTTTCTTCTGTCAATTTTGAATATTTAGAATATAGCCTATAAAAATCTGATTTCCTAGTGTCGTTCTCCTTGTTATCACCGAGAATGTAATTCAAAGGCAAATCCCAAAGTTTTGATAGGGCTACAAAAAGTGGAGTTTTTGCTCCTGTGTTTCCTAATGCTTCAGATTCATCATTTAGTTTTTCGATATTCTTTATTGTACTTTCACTACACTTGTGTCCCATTTTAGTGAGTTTTTCGGCAAGTTCTTTTTGGGGACGTTTCGTCCAACCACCAAAGCCTTGTTCTGTTCGTAAATATTTTATACGTTCTTGGTATTTTTCATAATCAACTGGAATTTCGATAGGTGATTTTGTTTTTATATCTGATAAAAAGAGTTGGTGTATAAATTTTAAATATTTTTCTTTGTTTGTGCGGGTTAATTTCTTTGCCTTTGTTGCTAAAAGTCGGAATCTGTATTCATCAAAGGTTTCGTCTCCTGATATTGTAGAAGTGTTGTCTAAAATCTTAAAATTGAGTTTTAAACCTCTAAATAACATGAGTAAGTCTTTTGTTTTTACTTCAAACTCCATTTGAGGGGTATTTAACAATGTATCTACCTTTTCTGTAGATAACCCTGTTAGCTTCGATATAGTTTTTGTTGTATATCCTAATTCGTAAGCTCTTGTTCTCAATCGATTTTTCCAGAATTCAGATTGTTTTCTTTCATAAATAATAAGTTCGTTATCTGTCCCATCCTCATTTTTGAATGAACAACATTTTTTGAATTCAGGTTCAAAATCTTCTGCAAACTCTTTTTCAAAGCAATTATATAGTTCGTCAACTCTCAATGGTATTGTGCTTAACCCTAATATGTAATCTGAACTAACATTAAAATATTCTGTTAATTTTATAATTTCTTCGTAATTAAGTAAATCGGGAGAATATTCGATGTCATTATACCTTTTTGTGGAAAGGTTTAATTTTTTAGCCATTTGTTTAGGTTCAATTTTTTCTTTTAATCGTAGTTTTTCTATATTTGATGCCATTTGATTCCCTCCTTTGCTTTATTATACCATATTAATGATAAAAACACAATACCATTAAGAACAATATTGCACTTTTTTAAAAATTAATCTTAAACAAAAATTTATAACAAGCGTAAATAACACATAAAAATAGGTATATTTTTGCAAAATCAAGAACTTAATTACCTAATCTGTCGTAAAATCACAGTGCATGGTACAATTCATTTTATAAAAATTGTGTGTTAGAATATAGGTGTAGCAAAGATGAAGTGCGCTTTTCAAAAGGCTACATTGTACCTTGAAAATTGAATATTGTTAAAACCTTTACACTTGCTCCGATGTTGCAAAAAGAGTGCTTGCCTTATGTAAGTAAATATATTTTATAAATTTATTATGAAGGGAGACATTAAGATGTCTAATTTATCTGAAAGTTTAGGTAATATGAATTCTGTAGAGGAGGAAAATGTGATGACAGAAAATATTTATAATCCATTTGAAGATGGAAAGTGGTGGGAAGATACGATGAGCAAGGACGAAAGAGGTAAGGATTATCGTTTCAACAAGTTCTGGAAGGTTGCTGTATATCGCGGTAATTATAGTAAAAGAACAAAGGGACAAGGTTATGCGGTTAAGGTAAAGTCAAAGATTGGCGACATGATAGAGTTAACGTATCTATTTGATGATTTCGTTAACAATTTTGATAGAGTATGCAAGAGTGATATGGCGTTTTATGGTTTTCTTGATAAAGCGACTATTACTGAGCTAAAAAGTATCGCTTTAACCTATAAATGCCACGATATGGTTGGGGATGATAAGAATCACGTTATAGTTCTTGACCCGAGCATAGACAATGCTATTGATATTCTGCTTGATAGAGTGAGTGCGGATAACTTGATTGACAAGTACTACAACAATCTTATTGAGTATATAAAGGAAAATCATGAGTCCTTTGCTTCAAGAACAAATCAGGATGCAACTTCTGATGTTCAGGCTGCATGGTTGGATGATGATGTATATAAGTCAAAATACAAGAAGGAGACTTTGGCTATTAGGGAGAAAGAACTCAAAAACTTCATCGGGCGTAAGGATAGCGATACTGTTCTTATGAGAGAAATTGTTGCAGAGTTCGTTGAGCGTGGTTACATACTTCCTGGCAAGAATTTTGCAAAAGATATCACCTTGAGTGCGGATGCAAAAGACATTCGTTGCTATGTGATAAATATAAATCGTGCGATATTAGGTATATAAGGAGGATAAAGTTATGAGTAAAAAACTTATTGGATTTCCTTGTGTAGGTGGTAAAAGCAGACTTGTTGAAGACCTTTCAAAAATAGTTGAAGAACAAGCTGATAAGGGAAATGTCACAGAGGTTTATGACCTCTGTGGCGGGGGCGGTAAAATCATCCTTTCCCTTGACCGCAAAAAATTCAATAGGCTTGGTTATAACGAGTATGAGTATGGTGTAGCAACACTTATGGCAATGCTTAAAGAGCGTGATAATATAAGTATTATTAACAATAAGGTTCAGTTTATACTTGATAAGGTGTTGACTCTTGGTGATGCGGCAGATAAAGAAAGTATACTCAGAGCACTCTTTCAAGTAGCAAAGAACTATGTTGTGTGTGGGTATGATAATCATAAGGATGTTGATTCGATTACTGCTGCGGCTTTAACAACTATTGTAATATACGGTTCTGTTCACAGCAATAGAAACACAATCCTGTATAATGCTAAAGATACAAAGGGTGATGTTTTCTGTAGGTTTGAAAAGCGACTTAGCAACATTCGCTCCTATATTAATACTTTCACAGATATTCATGCGGGTATTGAAAATGTTGATTGCACCAATACTGACTGCTTTGAGCTTATAGAAAAGCACAAGTATAACCCGAATGTGTTGCTTGTTATTGATTGTCCTTATTACAACTCGGTTAATACCTATGAGAATGATTGGTCTTATGTAATGCATAAGAGATTGGTTAAGGCTTGTAAGAATGCAAAATGTAAAATCCTGATTTGCATGAATGATAAAGGGATAGCACCATATTGGAACTTACTGAATGAGCCAAATTGGCACTTTTATAAATCAGAATCAATCATTCACGACTCAAAAAAATCTGATTTTGATATTCTAAAAAGCAATCTTTTTAAATTGCATGGTAAAAATGATAAACCGAAGAAATCAGGTATTCAAATGATAGCAGATTCGTTTGGAGAGCAATATGCCAAACAATTTCTACAAACCTTTGCACTTCAGAACTCGGAATATTATGACGAAGAATTTAAATGTTCACAACTTTCAAAGGTTGTACAGGAATATATTGTGTGTAATTTTGAGGCGTCTGGGCTTGAAGAATATACGGGTATGACTTCACCTTATTTTGTAACTGAGTATACATGGTGGGAATCAAATGTATCTCTTGTAGGTAATGAAGCAAAAACCATCGATGCTTACTATGTGCTTAAAGAAAAGGCGGATAAGCAGGCGTTGCTCGAAAAGCCCAAAAAGATATCTAATAAAAATAAAGGTAAAAGCAATCCTGAATTTGAAGAGCAGATAATTGAACTGCTCGGATTGCCAAGATAAAAGAAAGGTTAGGTGTTTGTTATGAAAACAAAAAATAATGTGTTAGGTAGAAAAAAAGCGTTTGTAGTTGTTGATGAAACTTGGCGTATGTCAGGGCATGAAGCCCTTAGTTATCTTTGTGATACGTGTCGTTGTAAGAATAGACATAGTTTCGTTGTTGAGGCAAAATCAGCAGGAATATTTACTGCTGCTCTTCTCGGCAATCTTATTGAGTCTTGGAATACAATGACTGATTATTATGAAGGTACACCTGAGTTTGATAATGTTGTTGAATTGTTGGAAAAAGGCTTTACCGATAAAGAGCGTAAAGCCTTCTGGGTAGGCTTTGACAGTGTGTTCCCAACTATCTATAAGGAATTAACAGATAGGGTTATTGATATAATATCCCAAAGCCGAGAAAATTATAAGGATTTAAGTAAAGAATCTATATACGAAGACTATACGAGAAACGCTTTACTTTGTAATTCGGGTAGTGTTGTGGAATCGGCTCAAACCTTATTGAACTTTGCAATAAGTGACACAATTTGCTTTATGTTCGATGGCACAATTGATGCTTGTACAATGGATGAAATATATTACCTAAGGGTTCTGGAATTATTAAGCAACACATTCATTGGCGAATACATAAGATGGCACTATATCTCTATGTCAGATTTCTATAAAGAGCTTCTTTTAGAACAAGGTAGAGATATTGACGAATTTTAAGAAAGAGAGGATTTTAAATATGAAAAAGTTAAATGTAATTGAGGTTTGTGCTGGTGCAGGTGGCATGGCAATGGGATTTAAAAGGGCAGGATTTGAAAGTCTTGCCCTCGCAGAACTGAATAATTCGGCGGTAAAAACACTACATAAAAATTTTGCAGGTGAAAATATAATTGCTGGTGATATAACAAAAGATGATGTTAAGGCTGAAATCGTTGCAGCTGCTTATAAATCAAAAATTGAAAGCCTTATGACTCAAAAACCTGATATGGATTTTGATTCTCTATTAGAAACTGCAATGGTGGAAGGCTCCGATGTAGATGTCTTTTGTGGTGGCATACCCTGTCAATCCTATAGTATTATGGGCAAAAAGGAACACATGGATTGCGATAATGGAATGCTTTTCGACCACTATTTACAACTTGCGGATTGTATTAAACCCAAAATGCTGCTTATCGAAAATGTTGAGGCTCTGGTTAGTGCTGAGGACTCTAATGTCATCGAGTATATGCTGGCAGAATTCAGAAAAATCGGATATTATGCCTCTTTTCAGGAGAACAAAGACTTATACTCTACTGTAAAGGTATTAAATGCGGCAGATTATGGTGTTCCACAGAGGCGTATGCGCGTGTTTATAGTGGCTATAAGACAGGATGTCTGGAATAATGCAAAGTCTATGGGGGTTACATACAGTTTTCCTGAGCCGACTCATGCTGGTAAGCATATCACTTTAAGAGAGGCTATCAAGGATGTTCCTGAATCAAAGCATCTGGCTTATAGTGATAATGTTATAAAGGTGCTTCAAAGTGCTTTGCCTGGCAAGGCTGCTAACATTAACTTATTTGACAAATCATTACTTGACGAAAATGGTAATTTTGCTATCTCTGTAAAGCGTTTTTCAAGATATAGAAGACTTGATTTTGATAGGGTTTGTCATACTGTTGCTGCTTCCGAGCCAAACACTCTATGCCACCCTGAATATGATAGACCTTTAAATATAAATGAAATCAAAAGGATTCAGAGTTTCCCTGATGATTTTGAGTTCTGCGGTGGTGTTGCGGAAGTTTATAAACAGATAGGCAATGCAGTTCCTTGCTTACTTGCACAGGCTATGGCTACAAGCATTGCAGAATTCTTAAATGCAGTAACAAGTACCGATGTTTCTGATGTTTGTATAAACACAAAAAGCAAGTATATGCTTGAAGTAAATCAGTATGGCAATGTTACAGCGTATTCTGCAGGCAATGAAGAAGTCTTGCCTGCAGAATGGGTAAAATCATGTCTATCTGTCACTCAATTAAAGAAATTAGATATTCCAACTTATAAAGCCTGTATTGGCTTTAACGAGTCCTATAGTTACGGTAAAAGTTACTATAGTCCTATGTTGGTTAATATTATTCATCAGGATTTTCAAAGTAAGGAACAAGCATATCTTGAGAGTATAGCAGAAAAGAAACGGATTCACGAAAAGAAGGTAGTTTCTAATCTCACACCCGACAAGGTTGCAGAGGCTCTCTATTCTGTTAATAAGGAGGCAAAAAGGTATAGAGATAAGCAAAACGAACACGCACACAATGCGTATGATTGCTATAGTCATTATTTGCCTAAAAGTACACTTCATTACTTGCTCCATCAAAGTAAAGATAAAAAGGAGCAGATGTATGATTTAAAAAATAAGGCTCTTTCTAAACTTATCAAAGAAACAGAGGCAAAGCCTATAGGGTATCATAGTTTTGATAAGAGTAATATGGATTATTATGAGATTGGCAATTATTCGTTCCATGCGAATGAATGTACATCCGATAACTTTCTGGGTACCATTGAAGAGTTAATACCGAGTAAGCGTAATAGAAGTATGCCTGTGAAAGATGCGATAATTCTTCTTTGTGAGTATATAGGTCAAAATTCAGCATAAAGGATTTGGATGAGTGTAAAATATTCTGCATATTTTTCGGGATATAAAAAATATGTGTGTTGACGGTAAAAAGACTAAAAATATTTAATAGGAGGATTCAAAATGAAAGTTAAAGAGATTAGGTTAAATCCTGAACAGAGAGAAAACTTTGAAAGGTTTATGGCTCTGTCAGACAAGTATAAAAACAGTTGGTTTTGGGGCGACAATGGCAATAGATATTGTAGAGCCTCTAAAGAAAGGCGAGATAATATAAGTTACGAAACAGTTGTCAATGGTGATACATACTCGGTTGATTTTTCAGTTTCTATGTCCCGAAATAATGTTTATGTAAATAAGAGTGTTGTTAAAAATGGTGTAAAAACAAATGTGCGTGTTATCCGAACTCTGCTGGATAAAGATAAAAGTGCTGTATAAATAAATTCAGCATATTTTTCAAGATATAAAAATTATGTATGTTGATGTGAACGGTGTGTTATTGATATTCCCCCTATAACCTATGTGACCTATGTAGCCTCTGTTCCCTATATGTCAAATTATGCTCAAAATTCGCCACAAGGCTTTAAATACCCAGAAAGGTGTTCCAATGCTGGGCGATGTCAGAACTTCGTCACAAGGGTGTCAAAAGGCTTCAAAAACTTAGGCTTGGGGCTGTTGGCTTTGAAATAATTATCAGGGAAACTTTTTCAAAAATATAGGGTAGATTTTTACTTTTCATTTTCTTTTTGGATTTTAGGTGTCAGAAACTCCTATTTTTCAGAAAAAAGAAATAAAAAATTACTTAGGGTGCTGTCGAAACCTCATAGATTTTTAACATAGATGCTTCTTTTTTGTGAGTTGCGGAGAAAACCTCGCATAAGACTTGAAAACTCAGAGAGAACGCGTTATACTTCAACATACTCTGTTTCTAAAAGAGTTGCTACACACTTTTAACCCATGTAAAGCCCATAAATCACATCTTCTTTTATGTTCTTTCAAGAACATATTAAGGAGATGTTGATGATGGCTTTGAATCGTGAAATATATGATAATCTTACATGGGGACTTGAGTTAGAGATGACAGGCAATTCCAGACAGCGTGCTGCAGAGGTTATTGCAGATTTCTTTGGAACAAGTTATGTGTACGAAGGGACGCACTATGATAAACACTCTGTTACTGATCCGCAGGGCAGAAAGTGGACTGTTATGAGTGATGCTTCAATCACACCTCTTCAAAAAAGAAATGGGAGGATTGTTTCTGCTCCTGACACCCATAAGGTTGAATTTGTATCACCTCCGCTTCTGGCAAAAGATATTGAAATGTATCAGGAAATAGTTCGTAAATTGCGAAAAGCAGGTTTCTTTGAGTCTGAGTCCTGTGGTGTACATATCCATGTAGGTATAAAGGATTTACCACCTACTACGATTGTACATATTTTGAACCAAGTTCACAGTAAGCAGGATTTAATTTATAAGGCTTTGGGCGTTCCTACTGCGTATAATAGCAGATATAGATATTGCCAGCGGATACCTACTAAATTGGTGGAGACTTTAAAAAAGAAAAAGGCTAAAACATTAAGTCAGATTGCGGATGTTTGGTATAGCACCATTGGTAGTTCTAATGAGCGTTACACTCGTTATCCTCAAAGTAGATATCACATAGTTAATATGACAAGGGGCTTGATTCCAACATCGCAGTATTACTACGGGACTGTGGAGTATCGCTGTTTTTGCTCAACACTTCGGCATGCTGGAAAATTAAGGGCATACATAGAATTTTGTTTACTTTTAACGACTTATTGTGCCACACTTACCAAGAGTAGTTATAAACCTGTCGTAGTAAATGAGAGTGAATCAGAAGCGTACAAGTTCAGAGTATGGTTGTTGAAACTTGGATGCATCGGCCCTGAATTCAAAACAATGAGAATACACCTGCTAGATAGGTTTGGAACACAATCAAAGGCTTGGCGCAGAGGTGACAGGACTTCATCATAAGGAGGAATATGTTATTATGAAAACACAAAAGGTATATTATTACGTAGCCTATGGTTCTAACTTAAACCTAAGACAAATGCAGATGCGTTGCCCAAATTCGCAACTCATAGCCACAGGCTTCTTAAAGGGGTATGAACTTCTCTTTCGCGGGCATGATGGTAACTGCTTCTGCACTATTGAAAAATGCTCAACTTCTCGTGTTCCTGTGGGTATTTTTAAAATTACAGAGCGTTGTAAAATGGCTCTGGACAGATTTGAAGGGTACCCGACTCATTATAGAATAGCAAAGGTGAATCCCAAAGAGCTTATTATTTCACAGGGCGATTTATCGGACTGCAAAGAGCTTTTTGTTTATGTAATGAACAAGTATAATGGCGAGCTTGGTAGACCTTCGGGTCATTACTATGATGTCTGCCTGCGTGGTTATCGTGATTGCGGGCTTGATGTAAGGTATCTTCAGGAGGCTTTGCAGAAAACAATCACAAGAATGCCAAAGCCAAAACGCGTATACGAGGAATTTTGGCGCAGATAACATTAAATTTTCAGATGAACACTTTTTTAAAGCACACCTTTTTCTATACTTAAGTGATGATAAATTAGGAAAGGGCGTGCTTTTATATGTCAATTTTTGAAATAAAAGATGCTAAGACTTGTGGTATTGATTTAGCAGAAAGACCTCTTATGGTTAGCAATGGACTTAATAGGTTGTTAAGTAAATATCAGCAGGAAAAAGGCTTAATGGTTGATATAACAGGCAATATTGAAAAAGGGCTGTATGGCTTTGAAGATATCAATGTTGCCTTCTCTGACAGAGAGGCAAGGGATAAAATTTCTCAAGCAATTCAATCGGATGTCATTGAAACAGGTGGCTCATTAGAACAGAATTTTTGGCGTAATAATAAGCGCTTACTTGCAACATTGTATCTCTTGACAGGTCTTGCGTATGTATCGGTAGAGGCAAAGGATGGCAGAGGCCGAACTTCTTATCTTGCCACTAAAAACCCATGCTGCTTAAATTATATGCTTCGCTTTTGCTCTATGAACAGAATTAGTGATAATCGTATGAACACTATAGAGTCAAAGCGTATAATCACAAAGAAAGAACTTGAAGACGGTGCGTTTGAGGTAATCAAGTTTGAGGATAAGGATAAATCTGGTGGCAAGTTCCACCTTACCTCCTGTAAGCTCCACCCCAACTCAAAGAAAACTACTGTGCTACCTTACACCTTAGCGTGGAAAAGAACAGAAAGTATTATGAAAAGGCTTAAATCTGGGGTTTGTGAGATTGATTGCAGGATTAACGGAGTCAGGAAGATTATTAAAGGAACACTAAAATATGGCTCAGACTACGATAAGGCTATGCAATATAATGTGTTGGATGCTTGCGTCTTTCCTGTAAGGGATTTTGATTCAAAAGAAATTGTAATGCTCAACACTCTTGATGTTTTTACTATTAAGGAGTGCAAAGGAGGTAAGTGATATGTGGCTTAAAGAAGAATTGGCAAAGGAAATTTTTAATCGTTTGATGGCTGTCATACTGTATGGTCTTGAGTGTCCTTCAATGTATGCAGAAATGCCCCTTAGTGAGTATTTAGACAAGTACTTTTTATATATTGATGCTCGTAGCCGACGACTAAAAGCATCGCTTTGTGTTCCTTTTTATATAGATGTTAGTGATTTGGAGGAAGAGTTAAAGCAATTACCGCTGTTATATAGTGATACGGGAACTTATTTTAACATAGTATTATCTGATATTCGTTTTACTTCTCATAGTCCAGTATATACAGTTATAACTGACAGGTCTATGAAAGGTGGTAAAATGGCTTTTTCAATTCGTTTGCAAAATATAAGCAAAGAAGATGGTAAGGTATGGAATACAGTTAATGTTCTAGGTGAAAACTTCGTTGTTACAGATGATGCTGTTGGCTATTCCTTTAAAAATTGTGAACTTGTAAATAAACTTTTCGGAGAGGATGATGAGCGTGAGTAATCTGATTAAGCAAATTATGCGGGATGAATCGGGTAATGAGCTCATTTTAAAATTAAAGAAGTTTGTTAAGGAGTGTTCCTATCTATGTCATGCAGATACTATAAAGCGGGTAGTTTCTTATATCGAATGTGATTGCGATAATAAATCTACAGTAGAACAACTCGGGGATACTGATACCGAGCCGCTTACCACTTCAATTTGGTATGCAAACTGTAAACTAAAGGAATTGCTCGGAAGCACAATTTTAGACCGAATCAGAAATGGTGATGAACTTGCTGCAGAAATAATAGATTTTGCTCTATCCTATCCAGAAGACCTCTTGTTTTCACAAGCAGATAATGCAATTCCTTCTTACCAGTACAGGCGATTTGATATTCAGGATTGTGTACCTGAAATAAAATTTTTAAAGACGTATAGTTATCCTACTTTTGAAAGAAGGTTAAAGTCTTTGGATAAAAATAAGTTGGCGTTTGTAGGGCATCTTTTACAATCGCCTTCGGATTCAGATATGGACCTAAGCCTTAAACTCAAAAAAATGTTTAATTATGTTGATTGAGTAGGCTTATTCATATAAAAACTTTTCATTTTAATCATCTCACAAAGGGAAACCACTACTGCTCTTTTGCGGTAGTGGTTTTCTCTCAGAATGGGTTTAAAAATTTGGTTATTAAGAATTTATATGTTAAGGTTTATAGGAACTTATTTTCTTAACTCCTAAAAATATTTGTGTTTTGCTTCAAATTGCTTGTTTTGGTGGCGATGTGCTATTTGGGGTGTTATTCATTATATACTTAAACTATTGGAGAACGGTGTCATTTTTGCTATGTTTTTTGTCGCATTAATCAGGTCTATGTTGTGAGGTTGAAATAATGTGTCCTGATGAACTTTTCAATTTTATCGGATAATTTTTATATGTGTGCATATCTTGATTAAATAGTTGATAATGCCATCATAAATTATGAAAAACCTGAACCTGAAAAAAATATAATAAAGTGAACTTAGATTTTAGATTTTATTCTGGATGTAAAATATATAACTTGAAGATGTTGAACTGTTGATGTTGAACTTTGAAGATGTTAAAGGCTATAAATGGGTAAAAATAAAGACAAACAGTTGTACCTGTCTGCCTTTGTGGTTATTTGCGCATATTTCTTATGACTTCAATAACACTTTCAAGAGATTTCCTGTCAAGTGTTTTTGCCTCGCTAATAAGCGTGTTAATCAATGCGGGGTATTCTTTGGAATCATCGAAGAACTCCGACATAGTTACACCTAATTCTTCACAGATGTAGAACATCATTTCTATTGATGGCTTTGATTTACCTGATTCGATTTGGTTTATATATCCTTCAGATTGACCTAATCTTAAACTTAATTCTCTTGCGGAGATTTCTTTTGCTGTTCTTAATAAAGCCAATCGATGCTTTAAAAATTCTATATCCACTTATAACACCTACTTTCACTTATATTATACACTCACAGACCATAAATATTATTTACAGGCAGTAGGGATTTGTGATATAATATAGTCTGTTAGACTATATACAAAGAAAGGAAAATGTCTTTATGAATAGAAAATTTTTAGGTGTATTGCTGTCTTTACTAATGATTGTGGGTATTTTAAGTGCTTGTAGCTCTCAGACCTCAACTGATACCACCACTATTACCAAAAGAACACAAATAGATGTAACAGAGTCGCAGAAACCTGTTGAATCGGGTACTGAGTCAGAGAAAGAGTCAGGAGATACCGCCACACAGGTAATACAACATGGTCTTAAAGTACACTTTATTGATGTAGGTCAGGCGGATGCTGCACTCCTGATTAGCGGTGATAGTGCTATGCTTATTGATGGCGGTAATGTTGGGGACAGTAGCAGAATTTATTCCTATCTTGATAGGCTGGGTATTTCTCATCTCGATTATATAGTGGGAACTCATGCACACGAAGACCATATGGGAGGCTTGTCTGGTGCTTTACAAAAGGCTTCAGTAGGGGTAATATATGCGCCAAAAACAGAAAATGATGCAAAGTTCTACCAATCTTTTAAAAATAAAGTAGCTTCAGCGGGTAAAAGTATAACCCATCCTGATTCTGGTACTTCTTTTAATCTGGGTAGTTGCTCTGTAGAGTTATATTGCCCTACCTATGAAAATGAAGATGATTTGAACAATACCTCAATCATAACTAAGGTGGTGTGCGGAGATACATCATTCCTGTTTACAGGCGATGCAGAGTATTCAGAAGAACACGACATCTTGAGTCAGGGTTATGATTTGTCTGCTACTGTTTTAAAAGCAGGTCATCATGGCTCTGATACTTCATCCTCTTATCAGTTTTTAAGAGAGGTTATGCCTGAATATGTGGTTATTTCTGTTGGTAAGGGTAATCAATATGGGCATCCTGACGAGGATGCTTTGAGCAGATTCAGAGATGCGGGTGCGAAGGTTTATAGAACAGACCTGCAGGGTGATATTATAGTTGAAAGCAATGGCAAGGATATTACTGTTACTACTGCAAGAAATGAAAATATAGAAACTAACCCAACATCATATGAGCATGAAAATGTATTTAAAGAAACAGAAAGCACGGGAACATATATTGGCAATAAGAATTCCAAGAAGTTCCACAAGCCTACTTGTCACTCTTTGCCTATAGAAAAAAACAGGGTGTATTTCAGTTCCAGAGCGGATGCGGTCAATAGCGGGTATGACAGTTGCGGGAATTGTCATCCTTAAAGCGTTTACAAAAGGCTCAAAAATAGCCACAAATGCTTTTTAATAAATTATAGGGGTAATTTGTTGCCGAAGTAATTAAAAGGCTTACAAAGTAGCCAGAAATGCTCCAAAATAAAAAATATGATAAAAAGTGTAGATATTTTCGGTGTAAAGCTTGAAAAATTATATATTTTATGATAGAATATTAGTATATTTTGTATTCTTGAGGTGACTATTGATGGAAAAAATGCAAAAAGTCAGTTATAAAAGGCTATGGAAACTCCTGATAGATAAAGGAATGAAAAAAGTTCAGTTAAAGGAGAAAGCACAGATTAGCGGGTATAACATCGGGCGTCTTACAAGGGATGAAAATGTAACTATGGATGTTTTGGTAAAAGTTTGTGTTGCGCTTGATTGCACTTTTGATGATATTGCAGAAATAGTTGACGTGGAAGTTATAGAATAGGTGTCCTGTTTTCTGGACACTCCTGTATGATATAATATAGCAAAAGAACAGTTTGGAGGATTAAGATGGCTGTAATAAATAATAAACAAAGAGAAGAATTACATAAAGCAATATGGGCTATTGCAGATGACTTGCGTGGCTCTGTTGATGGTTGGGATTTTAAACAGTATGTTCTGGGTACGATGTTCTATCGTTATATATCAGAGAATTTGACTAATTATATTAACGAAGGTGAGCAGGCTGCGGGTAATGCTGATTTTGATTATGCAAAGATGTCTGATAGTGATGCGGAATCGGCAAGGGATAGCCTTGTAGAAGAAAAGGGATTTTTCATTCTTCCCTCTGAACTATTCTGTAATGTAAGAACGAAGGCTCCTTCGGATGATAATCTTAATGAAACTTTAGAAAAGGTATTCAGGCATATTGAAGAATCGGCGCAAGGCAGTATAAGTGAAGATGACTTCAAAGGCCTGTTTGATGACTTTGATGTTAATAGTAATAAATTGGGCGCCACAGTTGCAAAGAGAAATGATAAACTTGTAAAACTCCTTGACGGTGTGGGTAATATGGAACTTGGAGATTATAAAGACCATTCCATCGATGTATTTGGTGATGCTTATGAGTATTTAATGGGTATGTATGCCTCAAATGCTGGTAAGTCTGGCGGTGAGTTCTTCACTCCGCAGGAAGTGTCCGAGCTTTTGACTCGTCTTGCTGTTGTGGGTAAAACAGAAGTAAATAAGGTTTATGACCCTGCGTGTGGCTCTGGCTCTCTGCTTCTTAAAGCAGAAACTATATTAGGTAAGGATAATGTTCGTCAGGGGTATTATGGTCAGGAAATAAATCCTACTACATATAATCTTTGCAGAATAAATATGTTCTTGCATGATATTGCTTATGATAAATTTAATATAGCAAACGAGGATACACTTATAAGTCCTCAGCATTGGGACGATGAGCCATTTGAGGTTATCGTGTCAAATCCCCCTTACTCTATTAAATGGGAGGGCGATGATAACCCTGTTTTAATTAATGACCCTCGCTTTTCTCCTGCGGGTGTTCTGGCTCCGAAGTCTAAAGCGGACTTGGCATTCATTATGCACTCACTTGCTTGGCTTGCCACCAATGGAACAGCATCGATTGTTTGCTTCCCTGGTATTATGTATAGAGGTGGTGCGGAGAAAAAGATAAGACAGTATCTGGTAGATAATAACTATATTGATTGTATTATTCAGTTGCCTTCAAACCTTTTCTTTGGTACTTCTATTGCTACCTGTATTATGGTGTTAAAGAAGTCGAAGGCAGATAATAAAACCTTGTTTATAGATGCGTCTAATGAGTTTGTAAAGGTTACGAATAATAATATGCTTACCGATGAGAATATCTCTAAAATTGTAGGGGTATTTGAAAATCGTGAGGAAATAGAGCACTTCTCTCATCTTGCTGCTTTTGATGAAATTGCAGAACAGGATTATAATCTGTCTGTATCTACCTATGTTGAGCAGGAGGATACAAGAGAAAAGGTAGATATCGTAAAATTAAATGCCGAAATAAAAGAGATTGTCGCTCGTCAAGCGACCTTGAGAGCCGCTATTGATGATATAATAGCAGAAATTGAGGTGCAGTAATGAGTAGATTAGACGAACTTATAAAAGAACTGTGTCCTGATGGGGTTGAATATAGTAGAGTTGGAGAAGTCTGTAATATAAGTAGAGGCGTTGTCATCTCAAAAGATTTTATAAGAGATAACCAAGGTGATTATCCTGTGTATTCTTCTCAAACTGAAAATGATGGTTGTCTAGGTTGTATTTCTTCTTATGCCTATGATGGTGAATACTTAACTTGGACAACTGA
Source organism: Clostridia bacterium (assembly GCA_045530725.1). GTDB lineage: Bacteria > Bacillota > Clostridia > UMGS1810 > UMGS1810 > SIG435. The sequence goes on along the minus strand of JAZSCT010000021.1, from coordinate 94,726 downwards.
TGGTGCTAATGCTGGAACTATGTTTTATAGAACAGGGAAATTTAATATTACTAATGTGTGTGGTTTGTTAAGTGTCAACACAGACAAAATGCTTATTAAATTTTTATATTATGTTTTATGCATCGAAGCACCGAAATATGTTCAAAAAGGTATGGGTAATGCTAAATTGATGAGCAATGTTATGGCTGGCATTAAAATTCCTGTACCACCAATAGAGGTACAGGGTGAAATTGTCAGGATACTTGACAATTTCACGGAGCTTACAGCGGAGCTTACAGCGGAGCTTACAGTTCGTAAAACACAATATGAGTATTATAGGGATAATCTCTTATCCTTTGATGCTTCTATACCTAAAGTACAATTAAAGGATATAGCAACAGATATATTCAGAGGCTCTGGAATCACAAGAGACCAAGTAACAGAAGATGGTGTTCCTTGCGTTCGCTACGGCGAGATATACACACAATATAACGTGTGGTTTGATAAGTGCAAATCTCATACCAAAGCAGAATATGTTAAAAGTCCAAAGTATTTTGAATACGGGGATATATTATTTGCTATTACAGGCGAAAGCGTAGAAGATATTGCAAAATCCGTTGCTTATGTGGGTAATGAAAAATGCTTGGCAGGCGGAGATATCGTTGTTTTAAAGCACAACCAAAATCCTAAATATTTAGGTTATGTGCTTTCTACCTATGATGCTCAACAACAAAAGAGTAAGGGCAAAATTAAAAGCAAGGTTGTGCATTCAAATGTTCCGTCTATTGAAAGTATAGAAATACCACTACCCCCATTAGATGTTCAGGAAAGATTAGTAAGGGTATTGGATAACTTTGATGCTATCTGTAATGACTTGAATATTGGTCTGCCTGCAGAGATTGAAGCCAGACAGAAGCAATACGAATACTATCGCGACAAACTATTATCTTTTAAGGAATTAACCACATGAAAAAAAACGAAGTAATAGAGAAACTGAATGAATTAATTTCATATGCAGAAATATATGAGGGATGTGTAGACTTGAAGCGTTACCCCGATAGTTGCGTGCATTTTTCTCACTATTTCGAGCGTACAAATAAACACTACTCATTTCATTTATCTAAAGATTATGCAGATTCTTATCATAATACTTTTTGGCAGATATATTCTTCTGGGAGTATCGAAGAAAAGTTCTCTATTGATTATGTTGCAGATAAACTTCATCATTTTATGATAAGGTTAAAAGTTATGAACGAGAGCGTAACAGTAAAAAACTTTGATAAGTTTTATAATAAACTTAACATGGCTAAAGTTGATAGGCAGTATGTTTTTTTCACTCTTTATGGCGTAGATGTTAATACAGATACTCCGCTGGAAATAGGTTGTTTTACTCTTTATAATTATAATCTGCATAAAGAACATATTTTTAAACTAACAGGCTATGAAACAGAAGAAACTTTTTTGGGGTATCATCAACAATTTAAAGAACATCCTGTGTGGATTTCTACTGCTATTGAAACATCAGATGTTAAAAAAGCATATGAATTGGCAAGATATAAATTTGAGGTATTTCAAGGTGTTTGTCAATTTTTCTTTGACATTAACAAGTGGAACGCTTACTCGGTTTGCGTATTTGACGATTTTCACCCTGTGTTCGGGCGTTGTTTTATTTCGTCACACATGCAAAATTATGAAAAGTTTGAAAATGATATTTACAGGCACAAGAATATTGATGCATACAATTTAGTTCATACAGTTTCCTCGATTTTTAAGTCGTTAATCGAGAGATTATCCTCAACAGAAAAAAATGAGGTCAATGAACGAATCAGGTATGCATTCACAACTTATGGGAGAATTATCCACGAACGTTCTGATGCTCAAAAATTCGTAATGTATATAACCGCTATCGAAGCTCTAATAGAATACGACGAAAAAGACTTAACCCAAATGATAACAAACTATTTGTCGGCTATGATTTCTGACAGTTTAGAAACTTATATAGCAACAAAAAGAGATTTTAAGATTACTTATAATCAACGTTCAGAAATATCACACGGTAGCAGAGTCTTTGTTCTAAAAGGAGACTTGGCATATGCAAAAGCTTATTGTGCAGAACTAATCCTCAAATTCATAACAGATAAAGAAATTATCCCAATAACCAAAAGCGAAGATTTGAAAGCACATTTAGATAGCAAAGTGAAAAGATTGGAGGCACAAGGTGTATGAGCCAATATAATATAATTCTTTCGACTTCTGAAAGTACTGTTGTTACTGAATATGAGCCACAGAAGCAGCGTTCTGATGCTTATCAGAGCGAGGCTGCTTTGGAGGCTGCTTTTATAAAAATGCTGTCCGAGCAAGGATATGAGTATATACAAATACATAAGGCCGATGATATGGTTAGTAATTTAAGGGTGCAGCTTGAAAAGTTAAACAATTATAAGTTTAGCGATAAAGAATGGGAATCCTTTTATAACTATAATATCTCAAATAGTAATGAGGGCATTGTAGAGAAAACTCGTAAAATACAAGAGGACTTTATTCAGGTGTTAAAGCGTGATGACGGTAGCACTAAAAACATATACCTGATTGATAAAAAGAATATTCACAATAATAGCCTTCAGGTACTGAATCAGTATGTTGAAGATGGCGGAACTCATGATAATAGGTATGATGTAACTGTTCTGGTTAATGGGTTGCCTCTGGTTCATATTGAGTTAAAGCGCAGAGGCGTTGCTTTAAAAGAGGCTTTTAACCAGATAAACAGATATCAAAGGGAAAGTTTCTGGGCTGGCTGCGGTTTGTATGAATATGTACAAATCTTTGTTATCTCTAATGGTACACATACAAAATACTATTCTAATACCACAAGGGATAGTGCAATAAAGGAAGGTAACAAAAATTCAAAGTCAAGCAGTAAAAAGACAAGCAACAGCTTTGAGTTTACTTCGTTCTGGGCGGATGGTAATAATAAGGTAATTGCTGATCTTGTGGACTTTACAAAGACTTTCTTTGCAAAGCATACTATCCTGAATATTTTAACTAAATATTGTATCTTTACAAGCGAAGAACTTTTGCTTGTAATGAGACCGTATCAGATTGTTGCAACCGAGCGTATTTTAAACAGGATTGAAGTTTCTACAAATTATAAAAAGACTGGTGAGTTGTCTGCTGGCGGGTATATCTGGCATACAACTGGCTCGGGTAAAACATTAACTTCTTTTAAGACTGCCCAACTTGCTACCTCTCTTGACTATGTTGATAAGGTGCTTTTTGTGGTAGACAGAAAGGATTTAGACTATCAGACTATAAAAGAATATGATAGATTTGAAAAAGGTGCTGCAAATGGTAATAAAAGCACCAAAGTGCTGCAGAAGCAGTTAGAGGATGACTCTTCTAAAATTATTGTTACCACTATCCAAAAATTAGACGAGTTTGTAAAAAGAAATTCAGGGCATCCTGTTTACCAAAAGCACATGGTATTGGTATTTGATGAATGTCACAGAAGTCAGTTTGGTGATATGCATGCTCGTATCGTAAAGGAGTTTAAAAATTATCATATATTTGGGTTTACAGGAACACCTATCTTTGCTGTAAATTCTTCAAATAGCGGTAACCCTAATATGCGTACTACCGAGCAGGCGTTTGGTGATAAACTTCACACCTATACTATTGTTGATGCTATAAACGATGGCAATGTTCTGCCATTCAGGATTGACTATGTTAATACTGTTGCGGCAAAAGAAGGTATGACAGACAAGCAGGTTCATGCTATAAACACAGAGGAGGTTCTGGGTTCTCACGAAAGAGTTGAGGAAATCGTAAAATATATCTTGGAGCATTTCGACCAGAAAACAAAGCGTAATTCTTATTATAGCCTTAAAGGTCAGAGGGTAAATGGCTTTAACTCTATGTTTGCGGTAAGTTCTATCCCAATGGCTAAAAAATATTATTTAGAGTTTAAAAAGCAGGTTGAGGAAATGCATAAGGACTTTACCTTTGCTACAATATATTCCTTTGCTCCTAATGAAGCCGATAATGCCGATGGAATCTTGGAGGATGAGAGCTTTGACACGGAAAAGTTAGATAAGAGCTCTCGTGATTTTCTTGATGATGTAATTGCCGATTACAACAAGACCTTTAAGACCAACTTTGATTCTTCCGATAAAGGCTTTCAGGATTATTATAAGGACTTATCTGATAAGGTTAAAAAGAGAGAAATTGACCTGTTAATTGTTGTTAATATGTTCCTGACAGGCTTTGATGCTACTACTCTTAATACCTTATGGGTAGATAAGAACTTAAAGCAACATGGGTTGATACAGGCATTTTCAAGAACAAACAGAATATTAAACTCGGTTAAAACCTTTGGTAATATTGTGTGCTTCAGAGATTTACAACAGGAAACTGAGGATGCTATATCCCTGTTCGGCGATAAGGATGCTACAGGTATTGTGCTTTTAAAATCCTATGAGGATTACTATTATGGCTATGAGGATGATAATGGTAAGCATCAGATTGGCTATGAGGAGCGTATAGCACAACTTCTGCAGAAATATCCTTTAAGCGAACAAATTATAGGTGAGCAAAATAAAAAGGATTTTGTAATTTTATTTGGTAATATATTAAGACTCAGGAATATACTTTCATCATTTGATAAGTTTGCTGGTAATGAAATATTATTACCTATTGACTTTCAGGATTATACGGGTACATATCTTGATATAAGAAATGAGTTTAAGCCTACGGGTGAAAAGGATAGTATAAAAGATGATATTGTCTTTGAAATGGAACTTGTTAAGCAGGTAGAGGTTAATATTGATTATATCCTGATGCTTGTGGCTAAATATCATAAATCTAATTGTAAAGATAAGGAGATTCTTGCTTCTATTGATAAAGCAATTAAGTCAAGTCTTGCGCTTAGGTCTAAAAAAGAGCTTATTGATAACTTTATTGCGTCAATAAATGCCGATACTGATGTGAGTCGTGATTGGCTCAAGTTTGTTAAGGAACAAAAGGAGTCTGACCTCGATGAGTTGATTGCGGGTGAAAAGTTAAAGGCCGATGAGACCAGGCGCTTTATGGATAATGCTTTCAGGGATGGGCTTCTTAAAACTACAGGAACAGATATTGATAAACTCATGCCTCCTGTATCTCGCTTCGGCGGTGGTAACAGAGCCGAGAAAAAACAGGGTATTATTGATAAAATGTTGAAATTCTTTGAAAAGTATTTCGGCTTGGTATAAGAGGTGATTTGTAATGGGTGTGAAAAGAGAAACCCTTGAGGGCGGTAATGTTTTAAGGGCGTTAGTTGCTCAATTTAATAATGACAGAACAGAGCAAAACCTGTTTGCCTTGTTGCGCTGCTTGAGAGATAGTTTTATATGGATTCCATGTAATGCTGTTATAAGCAATGAAGATGCGGAACAATTCCTTAATGCACAAAAAGGTGATGTTATCCAATCTATGAATGATATTAAGATGGAGCCTGATATCTTGCAAAATGGCGATGAGTTGTTCTTCCCAATATTCTCTAATTGTGAGCAAATGGGCGAAGACTATGGCGGTAGGTTCAGCAAGGTAGAAAAGCATACCTTTGAAGCCATGAGTATGGCAATGGCTCGTGAAAATGTTGTAGGGTTGGTATTAGATGCTTTCACTCAACCATTTGTTATTAAAAAGGAATTGTTTGAAATAATAGGTAAACTTCCCACTAATATTGACGAGGAATAATTGAAAATTAAAATTTTCTGAGAGAATGTAGATTTAGTCTATGTTCTCTCTTTTTTTGTGCGGATAATAATTCAAAAAATTAGGTTTTAATTTTTATAATCTGAATAATTATAGGTTTTTATTTTCTTAAAGTCTAATTTTTTATCAAAACATTCTCATAGTTGCGTTATATGAGCCGATGTCTGATTATTCCCTTAGTTGATATGTAGGTAAATACTGCCCAGAAGCGCGTCACTTTTAAAGTGATACAACCCGCATGAAATAGTGTTTAATGAACACTTGATATTACATTTCGCACCTGTTAAAGCAGATTATTTATATTAGTATATCGCAGTTGAAAAAGGTTATATATTTTTATGTGTTCGGGGGTACCTGATAAACTTCTAAAAATTTTTTGATATTTTTTTCTGGAACTATTATCTTTGATTTCTATTGGAGATTACTTCTCTGCTATTTGAGATAAAGAAAAAGCACACTATAAAAACTGAACCTGTCATTTCGCTTTTACATACTTCAGTATATTTTCGGCACCGAAAATATACTGAATAGGAGTTGTTGTTGATGTTTATTTTTTCAAGTTGTTAATGTCTTAAAAAGATAATTGACAAAACTTTTTATTTGCGGATGGTTTCTTATATTACCTTGAAAGGCAATTCGGTTTTATCTTTTTTATGCAATGCGGATATGATTTTAGTATCAAAACTGACATAGTGCGAAAAAGTATCAAAACCGAGCTGACAAACTCCGAATTTTGCGGTATGATACAGTATCAAAATTAGCGTTCGTTAGTTTTAATACTTTAGGAGGTGTTCTTTATGGGTAAAGATTATGGGTATGGGCGAATAAGTACTAAAAGGCAATCAATAGACAGGCAGATTCGTAATATCCTTGCTGCTTATCCTGACGCAATAATATTTAAGGAAGTCTTTACAGGCACAAAGTTTTATGGTCGTAAGGAATTGGATAAGTTGTTAAGGGTAGTTAAGGCGGGAGACCGTATAATATTTGACTCCGTTTCGCGTTTTGCACGTGATTCAGACAGAGGCGTTGCTTTGTACTTTGAGCTATATGATAAACAAATCTCGTTAGTCTTTTTAAAAGAGCCACATATAAATACAGAAGTTTATAGGGAGGCTCTTCAGCGTCAGGTGACTCTTACAGGAGAAGATGTTGACTACATCTTGGAAGGGGTAAATCAATATCTGCGTAAACTGGCAGAAAAACAGATAAGGATAGCTTTTGAACAGGCTGAAAAAGAGGTTGAAGACCTTCATAAAAGAACATCTGAAGGCTTGCTGACTGCAAAGTTAGAGGGTAAACAAGTGGGTGGCGTTAAGGGTAGAAAGTTAAATGTAAAAAAGGCTATTGCTGTTAAAAGTAAAATTCAGGAGTTATCAAAAGACTTTGATGGCTCTCTGAATGATAAGGACTTAATGGCTGTGGTTGGGGTTAGTAGAAATACTTTTTATAAGTATAAGCGGGAAATATTGATTGAAAGGGCTGGTTTAGATGACTGATTTTAGAAGGTGTGCTTTCTTCCTAAAGGCTTCTGATGAAGCGGAAGAAGCAATGAAGTTAAAGGTGTTACATGATTATGCGGATGCTAACAATCTGCTAATAACTGCTGTTTTGCGTAGCGAACAGGATTTCTTAGAAAGTAAAGAGTCCTACGATGTAATTGTTACTTGTAATGACACAATTATGCTTCCAATCGCAGGAGTGGAAATTGTGCGGGTACAATAGTATCAGAATCACAGAGGGGTTTTATAAAAGATTTTGAGTCTTTTATAAAACCTTTTTGATTGTTTTATAAAACTTTTAAACCTATTTTATAAAATAATTTGAGTGGTTTATAAAAACTCCCCCTGTAACCTATGTAACCTCTATTCCCTATGTTGCATATGCGGGGTACTTTGTAACATATTTTTTTGAAAAGCATCGGAGATTTTATCAAATTAAGATGTGTTATAGCAGATGTTATATATAAGTGTGCGGATGAGAAATCTTCTGTACAAAAATTTGTTATGAGGAGTGGTCTTATGTTTGAGGATTACTGTATTTCTTTAAAGTTAGAAGGTGGCGACCTCGCTGTCGTTACCAACGGGTTAACAAAACTTGAGTATATTATGGGTATTGGGCGTTACTTTATATTGGTAAAAAAGCGTTTCGGAGATGAAATTGGCATTGACTGTTTATGTAAAATAACAGATAGGTTCATTAAAACACTAAATGAAGACTATTGTTGCGTATTGGATTCTTGTAATACCTATAACTGTAAACGTAATGTTATTATAACTAATGATAGTATATTTTTATTTGATGAGAACATTATAGCGAGGGGTGACTTCTGGTGTGTGAGTATGGACACCCTTTATGCAATTGATGATGCGCAAGAGTCTTGGTGTCGCTTTGGGCATGATGGTATTAAAAAGGAATTAGAAAGGCAATTTTCTGAAAGAGTTTTACTTTTTTAAATACCCCCTTGCATTATCTTTACTTTAGAGTTATACTCACAAGAAAACTCTGGGAGGTGCTGTTATGGCTGTAAATATAAAGCATCCTGATATTTCAGTTCAGTTAACAGGTCAAGATGGAAATGTCTTTAACCTTATGGGTATTGTGTCAAGGGCTTTGCGTACAAATGGTTTCGGGGATGAGGTTGATGACTTTGTCTCCGAAGTCACTTCCTGTAAGTCTTATCATGAAGCCTTGGCGGTTATGATGTCTTGGGTAGATGTCCAGTAAAATGGGCATCTATTTTTTTGTGTGTTAAAAACACCAACTTTATAATACCATGGGGGTTCTGAGTCTTAATTCTTATATTTTCAATGTAAAAATGCAGATAATTTTTTCGATTTTCTGCATATGAGCTCTATAATTAGCAGTTGTATCAGCATTTACTTCATAAACATACCTGCATGAGTCGTGACTTGTGTAGAGTATAGTTTTTTGGAGGTATTTTGTATGTTGAATTTTTTGTGTACAAAATATGGTAAAAGTTCGTTAACTGTTGTGGAAGCGGCAGTAGAGTTGGGTGTTAGTGTAGAAGATGTTCAGGTGTGTATAGCAAATGGTAGTTTGCAAACTCTGAATGTCGGCTCTGGGGTATTGATTCCTATTGTTTCTATTATAAATTTATTGGGTGCAAAACCAACAAATTTGTCAACAAGCCTTGAAACACCTGAAGAAGGATGCTATACTACAACCCCCGAATGGGAAATAAATGTTGTAGAGGAGGACACAGATATGGCAAATGGGTCTGTGACTTATGTAAAAGGCTCTGACCGATGGATTCTTCAACTTGATTTAGGTAAGACTCCTGAAGGGAAGAGAATCAGAAAATCGAAATCATTCAAAACCGAAGATGAGGCACGAGATGCTCTGGCTATGGAATTAGCAAAGTATGGGGTAAAAGAAGAAACTCCTGTAGTTACTTATAATGAAGTTGCAAAGGAATTCTTTAATAAAGGTCCGTATTCTGCTACCGATAGGACTTGGGATACTTACAGGGATTTTTCAAAATATTCACTTAAGAAGTTTGGTGATAGGCCTATTAATGAGATAACTGATGAAGATTTCTCAAGGTTATTTAAAGAAATGGCTAAAAAGTATGTTAATTCCACATTAAAAAAGGCTAAAACATCTGCGGGTATAGTTTTTGACTATGCTATAAAAAAAGGCTTGATAAAAGAAAATCCTGTTAAGATGGTTAAAAAACTTACCAAGTCTGAAAAAACAATTCAAAATGATGGCGGTAAGACAACTGTAGATAGGGCTTTTTCAGATGAATTGCTTGAAAAAATCATAGAGACTTCTGAGGGGTATGAGCCACTTGAAGGTATTATTAGTTTGTTTGTAAGCACAGGCATACGTCCTGGAGAATTAAGAGCATTGAAGTTAAAGGATATTGATTTTGAAGAAAAGACTATTTTTATTAGACGTGCTGCAAGCAAGAAAAAGGACTATGATGAAAATGGTAATGTTATCGGTTACACAGAGTATATAGGAGACACAAAAAATGGTGACTATGGTCATAGAAAACTTGCAATTCCACCAAAGACACTTGACTTAATTATGAATCAGCATAATAGAATGATTACAAATAAGGATTACAAGGGTGATATACATACGGAGTTTTTATTTCCTGGCAATGATGGTGATTTTTTGAAATCCCAAAATTTGCAATCTCGCTGGGTAAGATTTAGAAAGAAAGCGGGCATTGATACAAGGCATAGATTATATGACTTCAGGCACACTATGTGTACCAATCTTGTTTTACAAGGTGTTCCTATTCCTGTTGTTCAAAAGGTATTAGGTGATAACACAGCAGAGGTAGTTACAGGTGTCTATACTCACATAAATAGTGGTGCTGTTTTTAATGCTATGGGTATGATTCATGAAAAGTATAATTCTCTTGAGTCAACAAAGTGTCAACACGAGTCAACAGAAATTATTAGTATAACAAATCTGTTATGTGATGCAAATTCATAAGTTCTAATTATTTTAACAAAGTTAAAAGCCTTAAAACCGCATTATATCTGCGTTTTTAAGGCTTTTTTAATGGCAGGGGCAGTAGGATTTGAACCCACGACTTACAGTTTTGGAGACTGTCGCTCTACCAGCTGAACTATACCCCTATATTAAATTGTGAAAATTGTCAAACCCCTTGAAAATAGTGGGATTTCTTGCTATCAAGGGGAATGCAGGCTCTGGTTTTGGAGACCACTGCTCTACCAACTGAGCTATACCCCTGTATTTTTAACACAAGTAGGATTATAGCATATAAAGTGGGCTTTGTCAACAGATTTTTGGGTGTTTTTTGGTTTTTTCTCCTTTTGAAAACCCATTATTTGTGGTGTGCGGGAAAGTCACTTACAGTTTAATGAGAATGACGAATCGTAATGCGTAATGCAATGTATCGCCGATTGGTACACGGTTTGTCTGTGATTTTTGGATGGGTGGTTAGCACACAATATTACTTATATATGAAATAGCGTGACAAATTGGGACAATTGCCCAAAAAAACAAACCTTTTCTCAAAGAAACGTTGCAAAAAAATGTCAATTTTTTACAATTGACTTTTTGTGGGGCTTGTACTAAAATATAATAGAAGAAGGTGGGTAAGTATGGATAAGTTGACCGAATTAATTGCCGGTGAAATCAAAAAGCAGTATCGCTCAGTCAGAAGTTTTGCCATGAGCATAAATGTGCCGCAAACAACTATAGTCAGCGCTTTGAAGAATGGTGTGTCAGGTACAGCATATGTTACTGTGGTGAAAATGTGTGAAGCACTTAATATCAGACTTGTAAATTTTGAATCCAATATTAAATTGGATGACGACTCCATTGATGTCCTTACCAAGTATAATCTCCTTGATAATATGGGACAGCACACAGTAAAGACTGTGTTGGAGATGGAACTAAATCGCTGCAAAAACAAATAATTATTTACAGAGAATACAATGACTGTTCAATAGTGAACAGTCATTGTTTTTTGCTATTTTTGATTTCAGTCGATGTATAGAGAAGTTCTCTCCATCTTATCTACATTTACAAGGCCCTGCGTGGTCATCTTAAGTGACGGGATAACAGACAGACTTACAAATGCCATATTCATAAATGGCTCAATATTGTGATTTACACCAAGGGTATGGACAGCCTTTCTTACATTTTCATTCTGCAAAGCGATCTCTTCACCGCTCATATCTGCCATAAGACCTGCAACGGGGAGTTTCATCTCTGATATGATTTCACCGTCACATACTACTACATTTCCGCCGAATTCCCTTATATGATTTGCGGCGATTACCATATCTTCATCATTTGTCCCTATGAGGATAATATTGTGTGAGTCGTGAGAAACAGATGATGCTATAGCGCCTTTCTTAAGTCCGATGCCGTGTATATATCCAAGCCCGATATGACCTGTATTTTTGTGCCTTTCTACAACGGCAAGTTTCAGTATATCTCTGTCTGTGTCTATGCCGTTGGATTTGTCCCAGTTTATAGTCATTATCTTTTCATTGGTGATAAGTTGACCGGGGATAACTTCTATTACTCTGCATTCTGAAGCCTTCGGCTCAATATACAAGTCATCCTTTTTGAGTTCTTTAAGATGAAACGAATTGAGGGTGATTTCTTTAAGATTACTGCTTATCTCAGGCTTTGCAAAAGGCATTGTTACTTTGTCTTCCACTACCTTTTTTCCGTGAGAATATACATCTTTTATATCCACAGTTTCAAGATCGTTAAGTACAAGGATATCTGCTCTGTAGCCCGGGGCTACTGCTCCCACACCTTTGATTCCGAAGTACTCTGCCGCCTGAATAGTAGCCATTTGTATTGCGGTAATAACTGATTTGCCGTTTTGCCCCACAAGACGGATTATGTAGTCTATATGGCCTTCATTCATAAGGTCTGCAGGATGACGGTCATCGGTTACAAGAAGGCATCTGTGATTATAAGGCGGGTCGAAGAGCGGCAGAAGATCCACAAGGTTTCTTGCGGCGGTGCCTTGTCTTATCATTATTCTCTGACCTTTTCTGATTTTTTCTATGGCTTCATCTGTGTTGGAGCATTCGTGGTCGCTTCCTATAAGATATGAGGCATATTTGTCAAGGTCTCTGCCTGAAAGGAATGGTGCGTGACCGTCAACGATTTTTCCTTCCATATGTGCATCGGTAATCTTCTTTATTACAGATTCATCTTTGAATATTACCCCCGGATAGTTCATCATTTCCGCAAGGCCTACTACTCTTTTTTCTTTGTAGAGTGGTTTTATATCCTCTGCTTCAAGGATTGCACCTGATTCATCAAAGGGTGTGGAAGGTACACAGGAAGGGATATTGATATACACATTCATAGGTATGTCTTCACTTGCTTCGATCATATACTTTATTCCGCCTACACCGCAAACATTGGCTATTTCGTGAGGATCTGCCACAATGGATGTGGTGCCGTGAGGAAGGGAGATTTTTGCAAGTTCAGAAGGTGTAAGCATAGTGCTTTCTATGTGTATATGCCCGTCGATAAATCCCGGGCAGAGGGTTTTTCCTGATACGTCTTCTGTGATGTCCGCATCCTCAGGAGTGTAGTCACCAACGCCGATGATTTTGTCATCTTCTATTAATACATTGGCTTTTTCGGTTTCGCCTGTAAATACATTTATCACATTTCCGCCAAAAAGTAACAGTTTCATTTTCATCATTCCTTTTAATGATTTTTATATATAAATTATATCATTTATGGTGGATTTGTCAATGAAGAAGAAGGTACTCTTTGCGCTACATCGCATTTAATAATAGATATAAGGAATAGGAAAAATGTGATGGATTGGACAAACAGAGACAAAGGTGTATGTGATACTCCGCAGGCGAATGTTTGTTCAAAGCAAAAGTGAATAAAAACAAAGAAAAACATCCGCTAAGATGTTTTTCTACAATAAAAATAAATTATAATATAACCTTCACTTTTGCGCTACATCGCATTTTTACATTCCTTATTTTATTTGGATTTGGGGGTTCGTATTAACGCCACGATGTATCCAAAAGTCACCGCCGCACATATCCCTGCAGATGTCTGTGTAAGACCTCCTGTAAGGATTCCTATGGCGCCCTTTTCTGTGACGGATTTTATAGTGCCTTTTGCTACAGAGTATCCGAATCCTATGATGGGAACTGTGGCACCTGCCCCTGCAAATTTCACCACATATTCATATATGCCAAAAAACGTAAGTGCCGCACCCGATACCACATATATGACCATTATTTTTGCAGGAGTGATACTTGTGCGGTCAATAAGTATCTGGGCAATGGCGCACAGACTTCCGCCTACAAGAAATGCCCATATTAACTTGTCTGTCATATCATCCCTCCATATTTTCGATTGCCACAGCGTGTGCTATACCGGGGATTGTAAGTCCCTGACCTGAACTTGTGGTGCTCATAAGGGCTCCCGTTGCCACAAGAAGTATGCGGTTGAGGCTTTTTTCCCTCAGTTTCTTCATAAAATATCCGCAAAAAACCGATCCACAGCATCCGCACCCTGAACCGCCTGACTTTGTATTTTGCTTTTCGGCATCAAATATCATATCTCCGCAATCAGAGTAGTTAGCCTGTATATCAATGGAGTGGGATTTCAGAAGTCTGATATTTATATCCATTCCCACCTTACCAAGGTCTCCTGTCACAATAAGATCATAGTAGGAAGGATCTCTTTTTGTTTCAAGAAGGTGAGTCTTTATCACATCTGCCGCCGCAGGTGCCATAGCGGCGCCCATATTGTTGGCATCTTTGATGCCCATATCAACAATCTTTCCCGTAGTTATATGAGTGACAGATGGTCCGTTGCCCTCTTTTGAAAGAATGACTGCACCGCTGCCTGTCACAGTCCATTGTGCTGTGGGAGTCCTTGCCCCACCGTATTCAAGTGGGAAACGGAACTGCCTTTCTGCAGAACAGAAGTGACTTGAAGTGACTGCTATTACATTTTTGGCAAAGCCTCCGTCAATAGCCATAGAACCAAGGCTCAATCCCTCGCACATGGTGGAACATGCGCCGAATATTCCGAAGAAAGGTATGCCGAAATCCTTGATGGCAAAGGTGGTGCTTATACATTGATTGAGAAGATCCCCTGAGAATATATAGTCGATTTTGTCAAAAGTCAACTGTGCTTTGCTCATTGCACCAAGAACTGTCCCTTTCATAAGTTCACTTTCTGCTTTTTCAAAAGATGACTGATTCATTTTGTCATCGGAATATTTTTTGTCGAAATATTCGCCTAAAGGTCCCTGGGATTCCTTTTTTCCCACAGAAGAAAAAGCACCGTTGATTATTATGGGTGATTGAAACTTAACTGTTTGCCTACCAATCTTTTTTTGCATATTAACCCCCGAACATAAGCATAATATATTTTAGTATTCCGCATACCACACCTGATATTATGGCATATACCACCACAGGACCTGCTATGGTAAATATCTTTGTACCAAGACCCATGATGAACCCTTCGGATTTAAATTCCATTGCAGAACTTACTACGCTGTTTGCAAAGCCTGTAATTGGCACAAGAGTACCTGCTCCGCCAAAACGGGCAATATCTCCGTATATATTCAAGGAGGTAAGAAAAGCACCAATAAATATCATAGATACTGATGTGAGATTTGATGCAGTTTCTTTGTCTATATTAAGTCTTAAGTAAAGATTTGTAAGAATCTGACCTATCATACAGATAGTCCCTCCGATTATGAAGGCGAGAGATGTATCAAGGAAGATTTTTGAATTGGGGGAAGTCTTTTTGACCATTTTGTCATAGTCTTTGTCTGTCATCTTAAATGCCAATGTGTTTCACTCCTGACTAGTGTCCCTCTTTTCGGGGAAGTGTTTTTGTTAAAATTAAGATAAATTGAAATAATGATAAGAAGTATTATAATGATAGATATTATTATATAAGATATTTTTTTAAACATAATTATTTCGGTAATTTCCACTGATATTTTTTTAAAAACTATACCATCAGGGATCGTCCCCAATGGTATAGTTTTGCTATATGACAAGCCTTAGTTGCAGCAGTTTTCGTTCTTTTCGAATGTTTTGCAGAATGTTTCACTCTTTGTGGTAGCGTCTTTACATTCCACCTGGATATGACCTGCTGTGCAGTAGTCGTTTGCAGTATGATGTTTACAGTTTTTTGCTTCGCATTTGATACCTGAAATTACATTGTTTTCTGTCATATTTAATCTCCTTAAATAAAATATGAGGTTTGTCCTCAGAAAATATTATAGCCTTTATAAGCATCTTTTATTCATTGGGTATATACTTGAAAAAACCTTTATTCTGTGATAAAATTTAAGAAAAAATCAACGGGGCAAAGATTATGAATGATTTAAAGATAAAAAGAATAGCAGCAATAAACGACTTTTCGGGCTGGTCACGGTGTTCCCTTACTGTAGCAATACCCATACTTACGGCAATGGGATTTCATTGTGCGCCTGTGCCTACGGCGATACTATCAAATCACACAGGGTATGATGACTACTTTTTTGACGATTATACAGAGAAGATAGATATGTATCTGGAACAATGGAAAAAGGCAGATCCACCATTGGAATTTTCATCAATATATACGGGGTTTCTCGGGTCGCACTCACAGATAGACTGTGTACTTAAGTTTGCAGAATATTTCAAGAAGGAATCTACCATTCTTCTTGTAGATCCTGTTATGGGTGATGAAGGCAAGACCTATCCCACATATACAAAGGATATGTGTGAGGATATGAAGAGACTTGTGTCTGTATCCGACTATGCAACGCCAAATGTGACAGAAGCCTGCATACTTTCTGATACAAATTATACCTCAGAAGAAATCAGCGATGACGCTGCACAACAAATCGCATTGAAAATTGCAGATTTAGGATGCAAAAATGTGGTAATTACGGGGCTGAGAAGAAAAGACAGAATTATCAACTACTGTTATGAAAGCGGTAACAAAAGATTCTTTTCGGTAAGCGAGAAGGAGTCCTACGGTGCGTACTGCGGAACGGGAGATGTGTTTGCATCACTTCTTACAGGTGGGGCAACAAGGGGAATGACTTTTGAAGACGCGGTGAAATTTGCATCAAAAATCACCTGTATCGGTGTGAAGGAATCCTCCGAAATGGGAATAGACAAACTGGAAGGAATCGCAGTAGATAGATTGATTAAAGAAATAGTGGGAGAAAAATAGAAATATGAGAGCATTGATTACAGGAGCATCTTCGGGAATAGGCTTGGATATGGCAAAAGAACTCCACAGAATGGGATATAGCCTTATCCTTGCGGCAAGAAGATATGAACGACTAGAAAGTTTAAAAAATGAACTTGGAGATAATGTGGAGATATATTCTGTGGATTTGTCAGACAGAGAGAAATGTACGGAGTTCGTGGAACAAATCAAAGACGAGGACATAGATTTTGTGATAAACAATGCGGGATTCGGTCACCTTGGGTTCTTTTCCGAGACAGACCTTTCAAAAGAACTTGAGATGATAGACTTAAATATCACAGCACTTCATATAATCACAAAGGAATTTGTGAAAATCTTTGACAAAAAGGGCAAAGGAAGAATACTTAATGTGGCAAGTTCTGCCGCTTTTCTTCCGGGGCCGCTACTTGCAACATATTATGCAACCAAGGCATATGTAATGAGGCTTACTCTTGCAGTAAATGAAGAAATGAAAAAGCGGGAAAAGAAAAATGTGAAACTTTCCTGTCTTTGCCCGGGACCTGTAAGCACAGAGTTTGACAAAGTGGCAAATGTGAAATTCAGCCTTTCTGCTCTCAAAAGTGACTATGTGGCAAAATATGCCATAAAGAAAGCACTAAAGGGAAAGACCATCATCATTCCCGGGTTCGGTATGAGATTTCTTGTAAGTCTTCAGAAGTTTCTCCCCGAAACCTTACTTGCAAAGATAGCATACAGAATACAGAGTAAGAAGATGTAAAAAAACCTGACAAAAATTTTTGCTGAAAATTTTTGTCAGGTTTATATTTTTTATGATATTTTACTTAAAAAATTTACCCTTCATAATCACAAGTGTAGTGATAAGTGCTATGATGATTGTAAGAAGAATCACAAAGGGTATTCCCAGGGGACTGTTCGCAAAGGGCAGTCCCACCACATTCATTCCGTAAAAAGATGTGATAATTGTGGGGATAGCAAGGATGATTGTAATTTCTGCAAGGACTTTCATGACGATGTTTAAGTTGTTTGAAATAATAGACGCAAATGCATCCATGGTACCTGACAGGATGTTTGAATAAATATTACTCATCTCTATGGCCTGTTTGAGTTCAAGCAATACATCATCAAGGATATCTTCGTCCTCTTCATACATTTTGATAAACTTTCCTCTGGAAAGCCTCATAATGGTTGCTTCGTTACCTTTAAGTGATGTGGATAAATATACAAGGGATTTTTCCAAGTCGAGAAGTTGGATAAGTTCCTGATTTTTCATGGATTTTCTCAGTTGGTTTTCCACATCTTTTGATATCTTGTCAATCTGACGAAGGTACTGCAGGTATCTTACCGACACTTTGTAGAGAAGTTGAAGGATAAATCTTGTCTTGAAACTTGTGCTTATTCCCTTTTGTTTGCCTGAAGAAAGTTCTCTTATGATGGAATTTTCTTTAAGACAAACGGTAATAACATTGTCGGAAGTGACAATGATACCTATAGGCATTGTGGAATAGATGATTGCACCGTCAGAGTTGGTGGCGTAAGGAATATCCACCGTAATGAGAGTAGCACCGTCTTCCTGGTCGATGTGGGAAGTTTCTTCTTCGTCAAGTGCGCTTTTGATAAAGTCAGGCTCAATACTTGTATCTCTGATTATTTTTTCTATTTCCTCAGGAGTAGGAGCCACTAAGTTTACCCAGCAGTCTTTCTCCATTGTTTCGATTTCTTTCAATATCCCGTTTTCGCTTTTGAAGTAGTTAAGCATTCATGACACCTCCTTAAAGAGAGTTCTTATGAAAACAGTCCAAGAATAATATTGTTTTCGTATAAGAAAAACAAAATTTCAGATTCTGTAATGATTTCTATCAAAGGTTCAATCTGTGGCACAAAGGAAAATGCCGCAAGGATTGTAAGTATCACATATATCCACAATACACCGCTTATTATACCCATAATCCCGCCAAGAAATGAATTGAGTTGTTTGATAAGGGGGAGGGAAGTAATATGCCCAAGGGTTTTGTCAAGGATTTTCAGCGCAAACTTTGTCAGGATAAAAAGCAAAATAAAGACAACAACGCTGATTATTGTGTTTGATATATTTAGTGAAAGTGATTCTGCTATGTCTATTACAGGCTGGGATTCGCTGATTCCCTTGATGAGAAACTCAGGAAGGGACAAATCGCCAAGAAGCATCTGGGGTGCTTCCTTTACGGGAGTAAGTATAAGATTGTATATATATTCTTTGACAGATATGCCCATATCTGATGTGACAATCAGATCTGTGATGGGATTTGCAAAGCAGAAGCATGCAATAATTGCTATAAAAAATGAGGCAGAATGAAGAAGTGATCGGACAAATCCTCTCTTCATACCCACTATTGCAAAAACGACAAGCACCAGTATGGTGACTGCATCTGCAAGATATTTCAATACTTCCATGGAGAAAACTCCTTTTTAGTCAATTTTTACACTATGCATTACATTTCCTGTGACAACAGCCGCATAGCCTGAGTCACCGAAAAGCAAACCTTGTTTGATATCTTTTGCAAATTTTATATTATTTGTTTCATTGCCTTTTTTGTCTATGACGTGGATGGATTTTTTGTTTGTTACAAGAATTGTATCTGACGTTGAATCAAGATCGATAAGATCTTCCGAATTGTCAAAACTTCCTGTTTTCTGTCCATTGTAGTTATATATGTTTACCACGGTCTTTCCGAGAAGTGCAGATGTTGACAGATTTGCAGTCACAACAGAAGAATCATTTATTGAATAGTCAATGAGTTTTTCTCCGTCAAAGGATGTCTGCCACAAAATATTTCCTTTGGGAGAAATCATAAGAATGTCATCAGATGATACAATGAGGATTTTTGAAGAAGACACATATTTTACTTTTGCCATGAAGTTTGATTTGATTTCTGTCAAAGAAAGAGGCTTCTCCTGAGAAAATTTGAATACATAAAGCATATTTTTTTGTTTGTCTTCTCCATAGTTCATTGTGCTTGCCGCAAGGGTTTTGTTGTCGGGAGAAAGTGACAATCCTGTTATATAGTTGTCAGCAGAATGCCACTTGAAAATCTCTTCGTCTTTGGTATTATATACGGTAATAAGTGCCTTGTAGCCCTTTTCTTCGGTGGCTATTGCATAATATCCGTTTTTGTTTATGGTGGCAGTTATCACATTTCCATTACATTTGATTTCACGTGGAGACTTGATATTTCCTGCAAAGGCTGTTTTTGACCCTGAAAAGAACTGAATGTAGTTATCCTTTTGAGATTCAATCTGAGGCTTGGAGCCTGACTGATTTAAAAAGGTTTTGGTATTAAGTTTTTCATCTGTCTGAATAAGACCTTCTCCTGATATGAGAAAAACTTTGTCTTTTACTCTGGCAAAAAGTGTGGAATCGGTATCCTTCACTTCAAGCTGATATTCTACAGGAGTGAAATCGGGATTAAAAAACCTTATTATTGAGTGACGTATGGGAGGATGAGCATTTATGTATAATAGTCCTGCCATAGCCAGTATGAGAACAATGAGAATTATCATTGTTTTTGGTTCTGGTTTTTTGAATCTGATGGAAGAAAAAATATTTTTTTTCATTCTCATATATGCTCCTTTCGTAAATATCAGAGTTTGTTTTCATCATAAAACACATCCCAGAGAAAAAGCCCTCTTGCAGGTGCTGTGACGCCTGCTACGGTGCGGTCTTTAGCGTCTATGATTTCTTTTATTTCATGGGGACGAAATCTTCCTTGTCCCACACCCACAAGGGTGCCTGTGATTATACGTACCATATTATAAAGATACCCGTCTGCATTTATAGTGATTTCTATTATACCCTCGGGGGATTTTTCTACAGTAAGGAAGTTTATATTCCTTCTTGTATCCTTCACCTGACATCCTGCCGCCATAAATGAGTCGAAAGGATGGAACCCCACAAAGTGCTTTGATGCTTCAATCATCTTTTCTACATCAAGTTCTCTTGAGATATACCATTGAAAGTCTCTTTTGAATACATCGTATGATGAATTGTTTATAAAATATTTATATGTCTTTGACTGTGTGTCAAATCTTGAGTTAAATTCATCTCTCACTTCCATACAGTCTATGGCAACAATGTCAGGGGGAAGTTTTGTATTAAGTGCTATTGCCACTCTGTCTGAAGGGATATTGCAGTTTGTGTGAAAATTCATCACATATCTTCTTGCGTGAACTCCTGCATCAGTTCTGGAACATCCCTGAACAGATACTTCTTCTTTCATAATTTCCGAAAGAGTCTTCTCCATTACTTCCTGAATGGTAATACTGCCTTCCTGTGCCTGATATCCGTGATAGGATGTGCCGTCATATGAAATTGTGAGCATAAGATTTCTCATATATATCACCACAAATCAAAAGAAAATGCCAAGTAAAATTATACCTGTTGCAAAAACCACCGTAAATATGGTTGCAACTAGGTCTTTTTTTGTTGCTTTAAGTTCTCTGAGTCTTGTCCTTCCTTCTCCGCCTCTGTAGCATCTGCATTCCATTGCAGTTGCAAGTTCGTCTGCACGTCTGAATGAAGATATGAAAAGGGGAACGAAGATAGGAATCATCGCCTTTATCTTTTTTATGATTCCGCCTGTGTCAAAGTCTGCCCCTCTTGCACTCTGTGCTTTGATTATTTTGTCAGTTTCTTCAACGAGAGTAGGAATAAATCTCATTGCGATAGTCATCATCATTGCAAGTTCGTGTGCAGGGACTCCGATTTTTTTGAAGGGGGAAAGGAGCCTTTCTATACCGTCTGTAAGCATAATGGGAGATGTGGTAAAAGTGAGCACACTTGTACCAAGCACAAGAAATATGATTCTTGTTGCCATCTTTATACTTAAGATGAGCCCTTCTTTGCTTACCTTTATAAACCCATATTCAAGTTTATATCCGAAAAGTGTCACAGTCTCACCCTTAGTCATAAGGATATTCAGTATGGCTGTGAAAAATATCAGAAACAATAAAGGTTTAAGCCCTTTTATATACATTCTGAAAGGCACTTTTGAAAGGGCGATTATAAAGAGGGTGCATCCTGTAAGGAATATATATGACCACAAATCTGAGCAGACAAAAATCAAAATCACATAAAGAAGTGTGAAGATGATTTTTGTTCTTGGGTCAAGGGCGTGGATGAAGGATTTCACAGGGAAAAACTGCCCTATGGTAATGTCTCGCATCATTTCTCCCCACCTCCCTTTAAAAAGGCACACAAAACATCCGCCCCGTAGTTTACTGTGTATATATCCAAAGGAAGATTGAGGCCCTTTTCTTTAAGTCTTGCAAATACCTGAGTTACTTCAGGTACATTCAGTCCTATACTCTTAAGAGTGTCTGCATTTTTGAATACTTCTGCTACAGTATCCATAATAACCATTTCTCCGTCGTTCATAACTATTACAGAATCTGCACATCTTGCCACATCTTCCATAGAATGAGAAACGGTAATAACGGTTATATTTTCTTCTTTGTTTATAAGTTTTAGTTTATCAAGTATATCATCTCTGCCCTTAGGGTCAAGGCCTGCACATGGTTCATCCAGGATGATGATGGATGGTTTCATGGCAAGTACACCTGCGATTGCCACACGTCTTTTTTGTCCGCCTGAAAGTTCGAATGGGCTTTTTTGAAGGTATTTTTCTTTAAGTCCCACCATCTTAGCCGCGTGACGAACCAGCACATCAATTTCTTCCTCTGATTTACCCATATTTTTTGGCCCGTAGGCAATATCTTTGTAAACAGTTTCTTCGAATAGTTGATATTCTGGATACTGAAATACAAGACCGACTTTTCTTCGGACAGATTTCATATCCGCATTTTTGTCGGTGACAGATACTCCATCTACCGTGATACTTCCTTCACTTGCCTTTATAAGACCGTTAAGATGCTGAATGAAGGTGGATTTTCCTGAGCCGGTGTGTCCGATTATTCCTGTGAAACTTCCCTCTTTTACTGTAAGGGAGATATTTTTCAGAGCGATTTTTTCAAATGGAGAATTCTCCTGATAGATATGAGAGAGATTCTCTACTTTTATGATGTCTCTGTTTCTCTTTGAATCGTCTTTTTTTCTGTCAATGTGAGACAAATCAGGGAAGGGTAACCCGGGAGATGAAATTTTCATTATTTCATCCACACATTCATCAACTGTGATAACGGTTTCAGAGATATTTATCCCTCTTTTTTTAAGTTCGTGGCAAAGTCTTGTTACCTGAGGGGTATCAAGACCAAGTTCTATCATCTTTTCCACATTTGAAAATGTATTTCGTGGTGTGTCGTCCGATACTATCTCGCCTGAATTCATAATGACGATTCTGTCTGACTGTGCCGCCTCATCCATATTGTGAGTGATAAGAACTATCGTGATGCCAAGTTCTTTGTTGAGTTTCTTTATGGTGGAGAGTACATCACGTCTTCCTGAAGGATCAAGCATAGCAGTAGGCTCGTCAAATACGATAGTCTCAGGTCTCATGGCGATAACACCTGCTATAGCCACCTTCTGCTTTTGTCCGCCTGACAGTCTGTGAGGAGCATAGGAGGCATATTTTGTAAGACCTACGGTTTTTAAGGCGTCATCTACTCGCTGTCTTATCTCTTCAGGCTCTACACCTAAGTTTTCGCAGGCAAATGCCACATCCTCTTCCACGATTGTTGCTACAATCTGATTGTCGGGATTCTGAAATACAAATGCAGTATTCTGCCTGATGTCCCAGAGCCTGTCTGTGTCCCTGGTATCAATGCCTGACACATATACCTTGCCTCCTGTTGGCAGAAGGATAGCATTCATATGCTTTGCAAGAGTGGATTTACCTGAGCCGTTGTGGCCTAATATGCACACAAACTCGCCCTTTTTTATTTCAAGGTCAATTCCGTCAAGTATTAACTTTTCATTATCTTCTGTCTTGTATTTGAAAGACAGGTTTTCTGTTTTTATCAATGTTGTGACCTTCTTTGTTTTTTACATTTTGGAGTTATGTTGTTAAGGAATAGGAAAAATGGTCTGGAGTGGACAAACAGAGCCAAAGGTGTATGTGATACTCCGCAGGCGAATGTTTGTTCACAGCAAAAAGCATAAGATGGAGAAAAATTCGCTTGACAAAGCGAAGTTTTCTACCAAAAAAGGATAAAATGCTGTCCTCTCTGATGGAACTGTATTATTTTTATCTCCTGCTTTTTGCGTTCCGGGGCATTTTTACATTCCGTTTTTTATATTTCGTTAATCCAGCGTGTTGCTGCACCACATGGCAGATACAACCCTGATGCCTTTATAGGTATGGCTATTTCATCATTGGTTACAATACCGCCAAACTTCTTCTTCACGGTAAGGCTTATAAGATTTGATATGATAGTGGATGAAACTCCCGATGTGTAGGAATTTACTATCATAAACAGAGGATCATCACTAAGAATGTCTATACATGAACTTATAAGACCGTAAAGTTCGTTTTCCAGTTTCCACACTTCTCCGTTGGGACCTCTTCCGTAGGACGGAGGGTCCATTATGATTGCATCGTATTTGTTGCCTCGTCTGTGTTCTCTCTGTACGAATTTTATTACATCATCTACGATATATCTGACGGGCTTTTCTCTTAAGTTACTCAAAGTGGCATTATCCTTTGCCCATGTAACCATACCCTTTGCCGCATCCACGTGGCATACAGATGCGCCTGCAGCCGCTGCAGCAAGAGTTGCGCCGCCTGTGTAGGCAAAAAGATTAAGTACTTTTATTTCTCTTTTTGCATTTTTTATCTTCTCTTGGATGAAATCCCAGTTTGCCGCCTGTTCAGGAAATAACCCTGTGTGCTTGAATCCTGTGGGTTTCACGTTGAAAGTAAGGTCTCTGTAAGAAATTTGCCATCCGTCAGGGAGTTTCCTGTAGAATTCCCATTCTCCTCCCCCTGATCTGCTTCTGTGATAGTGAGCGTCTGCCTTATCCCACAAAGAAGGATTGCTTTTTTCTTTCCATATTACCTGAGGATCAGGGCGGCGAAGGATAATGTCACCCCATCTTTCAAGTTTTTCCCCGTCTGCACAGTCGAGAAGTTCATAATCTTTCCATTTATCTGCCAAAAGCATAATTTATCACCTGTTTATCTAAAATTCAAATACTGTTTTTCCGTTTTCAAGTTTAAGATGTGCAGAAAACGTTTTTCCTGTTCTCTTTGACAAAAATCCTTCGATTTTTTCTGTTTTGCCGTTTTCCAGAAGGCTTTTTGCGTGGGATTTGGCAATTACTCTGTCACATATCACACCGCTTATTGCAAACTTGCAACCCTCACGATAGCCTGAACATCCGTAGCCGAACTTTGTCCTTACAACATCCCTTTGACAAACAGGACATTTGCCCACCACATCACCGTAAAATCCGTCATCTGTGTCAAAGGCATATTCCTTTTGCTCTTTCTTTCTGAATACTTCAGCGATTTCATTCTTTGCAATATGAAGGCTGTCATCTACACTAAATTCTCCTCTGAAAACTTTTTTAAGCGCTTTACCCATTTCTGCGGTTTTGAATTTGTCCATACTGATATTCATTCTTTTTAATGATTCAATAAGGTATTCACCTGCAGGCAAAATGGTATAGACGTCTTTTTTCAGTTGTATATAACCTGAGTTTCTTGCATTGCCTATGATACCTGTACGTGTGGCTTCGGTACCAAGTTCAAGTCCTTCGAATATTGCCTTGTATTCTTCTTCGTCACTTTCGTTTTCTGTATTTTGTTTTTCTTCCTTGAAGGGGTTTTTCAGGTAGTTGTTGAGAGTTTCTATTGTGTAATGCTTAGGTGGAGAAGTTTCTTTCTCAACAGGCTTAAAATCCACATTGACCTTGTCGCCCTTTTCGAGAGGCGGGAGGATTTTGTCCTTTTTTGAATAATCGTCATACTTAGTCCATCCCGGCTCTTTGATGATGGTACCTTTGAGAGAAAACTCTTCCTTGTCGCCAAGGCTGATTGTGATTTCTGTTTTTTGTACCTTACATTCCTCGCTGCAAAAAACCGCCACAAACCTTCTCATTATTGTGGAATAGACAATGAATGACTGTTCGTCAAGGTCAGTCTTTTTGGGGATTTTGTGTGTAGGTGTAAGAGCAGAATGGGATTCTATCTTTGAATCGTCAAAGATGGTTTTCTTAAACTTAAACTCCACAGGATATCCGAGACCTTTTACTGCCTGAAGGATATTTTTCACTTTTCCCTGCTCTGCTGTGGCAAGGTATTCGGAGTTTGTTCTCGGGTATGTCACATATCCTTTTTCATAAAGGTCCTGGACGATTTTAAGGCTTTCGTCCATGGACATTTTGTATTTTTTGCCAAGCACATTTTGAAGTTTTGTAAGTGAATAGAGTTTGCCGGGGTTCATTGTGTCGGTCTTTTTCTTCACCTGAGTAACGATGGCTTCTTCACCGTTGTAGGAGGTACAAAGTTCCTGTGCTTTTCTTAAGTCTTTTTTTTCGAATTTATTTTTTGATACAAGTTCTATCTTTTCGCCCTTTGTCTCTTCCTGAGATACTATTGCATAGTATATGTCAGGCACAAAGTTTCTGATTGACATATCTCTGTCATATATTGCTTTTACTATAGGCACAATGACTCTCCCCACTCTTAGGAGTGTTCCTGATTTGAGAGTGGCATATCTTGTTAAGTTCACTCCGTAGAGCCAGTCTGCATACATTCTTGCAAAGCCCTCGTCTGCAAGGGACTGGTATTCCTTTTCATCCTTCATTTCGGTAAGTGCTTCTCTTATGGTTTCATTTGTCTGATCGGGAAGCCACAGACGAAGAAATGTTTTGTTCTTTTGCAAGGCATTTGACACACAGAGCCTTACGATGATTTCACCTTCTCTGTCTGAGTCGCCTGCGTTGATGATTGCATCCACATCCTCACGGTTGCAGAGAGTCTTTATTATGTTGAACTGATTTACCACACCCTGATCAACAGTTTTGGTTTTTTGGTCTTTTTTCAGTCCGAATTTGAATTTGTCGGGAAAGCAGGGTATGTTTTCCATAGTCCATCTGCCGCTTCCGTCGGGAGATGGGTTGTATTCTTCAATGTCTGCAAGAGTAAACAAATGTCCGAATGCCCATGTGACAATATAGCCGTTTCCTTCGAAATAGCCGTTTGACTTTTTCATATTACCGATGGCAGAGGTAATATTTCTTGCAAGGCTTGGTTTTTCTGCTATAATAAGTTTCAAAAAAAATTACCTCCTTTTTAAAATTTTTACCAAAACATCAGATTTCGAATGTATTTTTCATCATATCGTCCGGATTTTTGATGATAAGTTCGGGGCTTTTGATACTTACTTTTGTGTGTGGCGGAATAGACTGTGTTATAAATGAGTTACCTCCCACCACAGAGTGTTCACCTATTACAGTTTCGCCGCCAAGAATGGTAGCACCTGAATAGATGGTCACGTTGTCACATATGGTAGGATGTCTCTTGGCTCCTGAAAGTGCTTGACCTTTCCTTGTGGAAAGAGCACCAAGGGTAACACCCTGATAAATCTTTACATTGTTTCCTATATGGCATGTTTCTCCGATTACCACACCTGTGCCGTGGTCAATGAAGAAGTATTCGCCGATTGTGGCACCTGAGTTTATATCGATTCCTGTGTGTGAGTGTGCATATTCCGTCATAATTCTCGGTATGAAGGGCACATTCTTTAGATAAAGGATGTGAGCGATTCTATATACATATATTGCGAAGAGCCCGGGGTATGAGAAGATGATTTCTTCTTTGCTTTTTGCAGCAGGGTCTCCGTCAAATCCCGCCTGAACATCCTTTATTAGGAGTGACTGTACCGAAGGAATCTTCTGGAAGAATCCTGCTGTGATACATTCTGCGTTCATGGAGATTTCTTCAGGAGAGATTTCGTTATCCCGGTAGGATATGGCAAGTTCTATTTCGTTTTTTAACAGTTGATATACCTTTGTAAGTTTGCTTCCTGCAAAGTATTCCATCATTTGTTCGGAGATTTTTTCTCCATTGTAATATCCGGGAAAAACCACATTTTTAAGTTCCTCAAGTATTTCTATTATAACATCTCTTGAAGGAAGAGTTTTTCCTTTCTTTGAGAGAAGAATCTCATTTTCGGCATAATTTTTCGTGATTTTTTCAACGGTATCTTTGATGATGTTATTTTCTGATATCATTTCCTTACCTCCCGAAAAGCAAAATATATAAAATCCTTTATGAATTCCATCAAATGCAAACAAATACCCATTATCCATACAATTTTACCATCAATAAGCCTAAAAGTCAAATAATATAATATAAATTTATTATAAAAAATTAAAATAATCGGTTGACAATCCTTGGGTTTTATTATACAATGGATACGTATGAGTGGAACTATGTATCGTTATACGAAACATCGTGTGTTGTCAGCGAAAGGTTCATTCGTTAATTTTATGTTATAAACTTTCAAAAATGGCGGCTTTAAAAAGCAACAAGTAACAAATGGCAGGAAGTGTTCCTGCAAAAATGAGGAAATATTTGTTTTGTTTTCCTCTCTAAATCCGGGTCAGAACCCGTAAATGAAAAAGGGCATGACTTTTTCAGGTTGGAAATTTTAATATCGGAAAGGTTTGACCTTTTTTCAAAAATTATTTTAAGAAAGGGGTTGAGATCTTTGCTATCTATATCTGTTTCAATATCCATTGCAGTTGCAGCGGCAGTTGTAGCATTTGCTGCAGGTGTGATATATAGAAAGACAATAGCCGAAGCGAAACTGGGCGGTGCCGAACAAAAGGCGAAAGACATCGTAGCAGAAGCAGAAAAACAGGCAGAAACAAAAAAGAAAGAAATTCTCCTGTCAGCCAAGGAAGAAGTGCATAAATCCAGAGCAGAACTTGACAGAGAAATCAAAGACAGAAGAGCAGAGATAAATCGTTTAGAAAGACGAGTTGAGCAAAAAGAGGCAAATATCGACAAAAAGAGCGATGCCTTGGACAAAAAAGACGAAAAACTTAATCAGAAGATGAAAGAACTTGAAGTTCTTACTCAGAAAACAAACGAGATCAAGGCACAGCAGATAGAAATCCTTGAGAAACTCTCAGGACTTTCAAGAGAAGAAGCCAAAGAATATCTGTTTAAGAATCTTGAATCCGAAGTCAGACATGAGTCTGCAATAATGGTAAAAGACATTATTGATCAGGCTAAGGACGACGCAGAAAAGAAAGCAAGAGACATCATCGGCTCTGCAATACAGAAATGTGCTGCAGACCATGTGGCAGAAGCAACCGTATCGGTTGTTGCCCTTCCAAATGACGAAATGAAGGGTAGAATCATCGGTAGAGAAGGCAGAAATATCAGAACACTTGAAACACTTACAGGAGTAGATCTTATCATCGACGATACTCCGGAAGCAGTTGTTCTTTCTGCATTTGATCCTATCAGAAGAGAAATTGCAAGACTTGCTCTCGAAAAACTTATTGTAGATGGAAGAATCCATCCTACAAGAATTGAAGAAACTGTTGAAAAAGCCAGAAAAGAAGTTGAAAGCATAATAAAACAAGAAGGCGAACAGGCAACATTTGACACAGGTGTACATGGTTTGCATCCTGAAATTATACGTCTTCTGGGTAAACTCAAATACCGTACAAGTTATGGTCAGAATGTACTCAAACATTCTATCGAAGTCAGCCAACTTGCAGGCATTATGGCAGGTGAGATGGGCGTAGATGTAAAAGTGGCAAAAAGAGCAGGTCTGCTTCATGATATCGGTAAATCTATGGACCACGAAATCGAAGGTTCTCACGTAGATATCGGTGTGGATATTGCTAAGAAACACCGTGAATCAGATGAAGTCATCAATGCTATTGCTGCTCATCACGGCGACACAGAGCCAACAGGACTTATCTCATGTATCGTTCAGGCTTGTGATGCAATATCTGCTGCAAGACCGGGCGCAAGAAGAGAAAATCTTGAAACATATATCAAGCGTCTTGAAAGACTGGAAGAAATCGCCAACTCATTTGACGGAGTAGAAAAATCCTTTGCTATCCAGGCAGGAAGAGAAGTAAGAATTATGGTTAAGCCTGACAGCGTAAAAGAGGATGAAACAATTCTTCTTGCAAGAGATATTGTGAAAAGAATCGAAGCAGAACTTGAATACCCGGGCCAGATAAAGGTCAATGTTATAAGGGAAACACGTTCTGTAGATTATGCAAAATAATAATTATAGGGTGCGAACCTTTGTTCGCACCCTATTTTTTTGAGAAAGTGCTAAAATAAGCAAAAAAACACACAAAGTCCGCAATTTTGTTGATTGACTTTAAATATTCTTTGTAATATGCTTTGTGTATAATTTATACAAAGGGTGAAAAAAATGAACGAAAACAATCAGAAGTCCCCTGTAAAGAAGTTTCTTTATGAGTTGGCTTTAATGACTCTGGGAACAGTTCTTATGGTAATAGGAATATACTTTTTTAAGTTTCCAAACAATTTTTCCACAGGTGGAGTAAGCGGTATATCTGTTATCTTAAGCGGAATATTTCCTGATTTTTCATCAGGATTTCTTATGATGGTGATAAACGTTGTGCTTTTGGTGTTTGGCTTTATATTTGTAGGCAGCGGATTCGGACTTAAGACTGTGTATTGCAGTTTGCTTTTGTCTTTTCTTACATACGGGCTTGAGTTTGTTATGCCTTTGAGTTCCCCGCTTACTGATGAACCGTTGCTGGAACTTGTGTTTGCCATATTTTTTCCTGCGGTTGGATCGGCACTTCTTTTCAATCTTGATGCTTCCACAGGCGGTACGGATATTGTGGCTATGATTATCAGGAAACATTCTGATCTTAATATTTCCAAGGCTCTTATGGTATCGGATGTGCTTATTGTGATGGCTACATTTTTTGTATTCGGCATTAAGACCTGGCTTTTCTGTGTGCTTGGGTTTGCGGCAAAGGTGCTTGTAATGGACAGCGTGATAGAAAGCCTCAACACCTCCAAGTATTTCACAATCATCACCGATAAACCTGATGAGATAAATGAATTTATTACTGTTAGTCTTCACAGAGGTGCTACTATGAGTAAGTCCTACGTGGGATCATATTCCCACGAAAACAAATGTGTGCTTCTTACTGTGGTGGCAAGGAGTCAGGCGGTTTATTTGAGAAAAATGGTGAAGAAGATTGATCCCCACGCTTTTGTTATAATAACCAACACAGGTGATATAATAGGAAAGGGTTTCCGTGAATACCTTTGATATGGGCAAAATCTCCCCGGAATACAACCCGTCAATTTGAAAACAGTAGTCAACAATTCTAAGTCATAAATATAAAAGTTTAGGGTAGAAAAGCATCTTTTTGGATGCTTTTCTTTTTTGTTGGGGGTTGCTTTGGACAAACCAAGTGTAACATTTCGGGAAGGTTTTACAGTTTGGCAGAAATTAATCTATTGTTTTTTGATTTAAACTGTGTTATTATATAATAGATGTATTATATACACAGAAAGGATGTGATGGAAATGAAGAAATCAATGAAGATTACTGCACTTATTTTGTCTCTTATGATAAGTATGTGTTCCTTCGGTATATCTTCTTTTGCATTGATGCCTGAAATTCATTCTCCGTCAGCAATCCTTACAGATATAAACAGCGACGAAATCCTCTACCAGAAAGGTGCATACAAAGAAGTGCTTCCTTCGGTATCGGCAAAGTTTATGGCTATATATACTGCCATAAGTTCAGATGCCAAAGATACCGTTGTTGTAGAAAAGGAGTGGCTTGATTCTCTTACCAACGACAGACCCCGTATGAGCATTACCTCAGGGGAAACATACAGTCTTAAAGATATCATAAGGTGCGTATATCTTACTGATTTTTATGACGTGTATTTATGTCTTGTAAATCACATTGGTTCTTCAGAAAAAGGCTTTGTGAATATGATGAATGCCAATGCCAGAAAACTTGGGATGGTAAATACCCATTATGAGACAGTTTCAGGATATGGCGAAGGGGAAGAATATACCACGCCTTATGATGTTCATCTTCTGATGAAGGCGCTTTGCAAAGACCCTGTATTCAAAGAGTTAACAAAAGATGCTTCTTATACAGTAAATGAATTCTCGAAAAAAAAGAATCCTTTTAAGATCAGGCAGAAACTTAACATAAATGATCCTCAGAGTGAGTGGTATATATCGGGAAGCAAATTTGCAAAGATGGATTCCTACAAGAAATACGGACACAGCATAGTTTTTTCTGTACTTCGAGACAACAGAGAGATTCTGTGGGTGTCTTTCGGCAGCGAATCACAGGATATATGTGCAACCGAGGCGGGAGAAGCCGTAGAGTTTGCCTTTTCTGATTACAAAAGAGTAATATATACCAAAGAAGAGATAAAGAAACTCTTCAAAGGAGAAAAAAACCTCTATATCGAACCCACATCAGATATATATGTGACGGTGCCTTCAGATGTGGAAAAAGCAAACCTCATTGCGACGGTAAAAGAAGAAGACCGTATAGCCACTTTCAGAGTGGCGGGCAACGGGGTGAGTTTTGAAAAAGAAGTTTCAAAGGTCAGGGCATCGGGGCTAAGATTTATCGGTGAAGGAATCCTTATGATAATCCGATGGATTCTCGCAGGAATAATAGCGATTATAGTACTTATATGTATTTTGTATATTCCCATATCTATGATGTCTTTAAGAAGAGCGAAGAAACTCAGGGAACGAAAAGAAGAAAAGGTACGCAGATTAAAGGAAAAAATGAAAGAAAATGAATAAAACGGAGGAAAAATAATGGAAAATTTGATTTTGGTAGTAGATGACGAAAAACCTATAGTGGATATTCTCAAACTTAATCTTACAAAAAGCGGCTACAAAGTAGTGGAAGCATATGACGGAGAAGAGGCGGTGGAAAAAGCCAAGTCCTGTGATCCCGATCTTATACTGCTTGACGTAATGCTCCCCAAGATGGACGGATTCGGTGTGTGCAAGAAGATTCGTGAGACATCATCCACTCCTATAATTATGCTTACAGCACGTGAAGATGAAGTGGATAAGGTGCTGGGACTGGAACTTGGTGCAGACGACTATATGACAAAGCCTTTCAGTTTAAGAGAACTTCTTGCCAGAGTAAAGGCAAACTTAAGAAGAACAGTTATCGCAGTAAATGACAGCAATCAGTCTGATGTTATGGAATTCGGTTCCATCAAGATCATTCCTGAGAAATACGAAGTCACAAAGAATGGCAAGGTAATCGAACTTACCTTCAGGGAATTTGAACTTCTGAAATTTCTTGCTATGCAAAAAGGCAAGATTTTTTCCAGAGAATCTCTTCTCAACAAGGTGTGGGATTATGAATTCTATGGTGATGTAAGAACTGTAGATGTTACTGTAAGAAGACTCAGAGAAAAAATCGAAGACAACCCAAGCGAACCACAGTACATAATGACAAAAAGAGGCGTGGGTTACTATTTTCACGACTAATCTCAGATAGATTATATTGGGGGATGTTCAGTTGGTACAGGAACCGAAGTTTTTAAAATCCAGCGTCCGTTATAAGATTATGGCGATGTTTGTACTGCTTACAATATCTGTAATCATTATCATCGGCACATTTATGATCAACCGAATAGACAGGTTTTATAATGAAGAGTTTGAGACATTGATGACCAATGTATTCAATGAGGATTTCCAGAGAGAACTTGATTTGAAACTTGATGGGGAGGACCCTTTATCCAGTATAAATTCAAGTATTACTGCTTATCAGGGACAGTTGGGAATCGACTCTTTCAGAAACTATTATATCCTTGATGCATACAGCGGCAAGGCACTTATTTCTTCAAACAGCGACCTTGCAAAGACACTTATAGCATCGCCAAACATCATTGCTGCCATGAACGGTAAAACAGGCGATATATCAAGTTATGCATCGGATTATATGGACTACGGTGTGCCTGTGAGAAGTGCAGATGAAACCAGATACATTGTCTATATAAAAGATTCCAGAGAAGAAGTTGACGATATAGTCAACAATATTCTTTCCATTATCTTTATGGCTCTGGGACTTGGAATCATCATATCTATTGCTTTCGGTTTTCTTCTTTCCAAGACCATCATATCTCCTATATCTTCTCTGACACAGAAGGCGCAGAGAATTACATCGGGAGATTTCGGAGATACAATAGAAGTTACTTCCACCGACGAGATAGGTCAACTTACCAATACCTTCAATGATATGGCTGTGGAACTCAATCAGACTCTTGGCGAAATCAAAGGCGAAAGAGATAAGGTAGAAACCATCCTCAGACATATGGCAGACGGGATTATGGCGTTTGACAACCACGGAAAAATCATACACATAAACCCTGCCGCAAAAAAAATCCTCGGTTATGAAAAAGTGGAAAAGATGCACTTTAATGACATATTCAAGCCCACAGAACTTACAATTACAAGGGTAATGTTTTCCGGTGAGTATGAAGCCATAGAAAAGCAGATGGAACTTGGCGAAAAGGAAATCAAACTTGTATTTGCAAAGTTTAAGACAGAAGACACCCCCGGCGGAGTGGTGGTAGTGATTCAGGATATCACTCAGCAACAAAAATTGGAAAATTCACGTAGAGAGTTTGTTGCCAATGTGTCTCACGAATTAAGAACCCCTCTTACTACGGTGAAAGGCTATGTGGAAACCATGATGGATTCTGTGGAGGAAGATGACATAGACAAGGAGATGTTCTCTACATTTCTTGGTACTGTCAACAAGGAAACGGACAGAATGACAAGACTTGTAAAGGACCTTCTCACTCTTTCAAAACTCGACTACGGACACAGAGAACTCAAAAAGGAAGACGTGGATATATCATACCTTGTAATGGGCATTGTGGAAAGAATGAAAATCAATGCTTCTTCAAAAAATGTGAAACTTACCTACGAACCTACAAATCAACTTCCTATCATTATGGGAGACAAGGACAGGCTTGAGCAGGTAATAGTAAATATTATATCAAATGCTATAAAATATACCCCCGGCGGAGAAGGATCGGTATTTGTTTCTACCGGAAGGATGTATCAGAATGTGTATATCAAGATAAAGGACAACGGTATGGGCATACCCAAGGACGATCTTCCTCACGTATTTGAGAGGTTTTACAGAGTGGACAAGGCAAGATCCCGTGAGCAGGGAGGTACGGGCCTCGGACTTGCCATATCCAATGAAATCATCAAGGAACACGGAGGCAAAATCACTATTTCAAGTGACTATGGCGTGGGAACGGAAGTAATAATAATGCTTCCTGTAGATGAATAAAATGTCAATCAGATGTAATGGCGTTGTAATATTTCTGTAACATTATGATAGTATAATAGTAAATGTAGAAATAACGAAAAAACAAATTACTCTTATTTGGGGAGGTAATATATTATGAAAAAAATTATTATTGCAATCCTTTGTATGATGATTGTGATTATCCCATTTGGTGCTATGGCTGCTCCGGAATTTATAGGTACAACATATGAGGGAAATACTGCTGATCTTTTCACAGTACTCAACCCTGACTCATTCAGCACAACCACATCCAATTCCACATGTATCGTATCTGCAGCAGGTACAAAGGGATCTACAATGGCAGTATATATTTTTGATGCATCCACAGGTATGTACAGAAAGATCAATACTTTTGTAAATGACGTTAAACAGGACGAAAAGGTCGTTGGAGTAAGCGGTCTCTATGCAGAACAGGTGCTCTTAAGAAACGGTCTCAACAGAATCCTTGTATATGCTCAGGCAGGTTCTGATATTCAGACACAGAGGCTTGAGGTTACTCTTGTTTCCGATAAATTCGGCGGCAACCTTAAGGCTTATGTAATGGGCAAATAATAAAATCTCATCGGGAGCGAGGATCCGATTATGAGAAAAATACACTTAAAAAACGCTGTACTGGTAGTTCTAATACTGTGCAGCGTTATTTTAGCCTTTAATACATGGACAGACGAAAAATTATGGTATGATGACTATAATTTTTTTTCTGTTATAAAACAAAAACTGGGACTTTCAGATAAGTACGGTGCTTTCGGTTCTCTGTCAAAAGAGCATCTGGCGTTGCCCCACAGAATAGTGGTAAACAATTCTGCCAAAAGAAGCGTGTACTATCAGAATGAAGAGGGTTTTGAAGAAGTCTTTCTTGAAATAAAGGAAATTTTTGAAAAAGCACTCCAGGAAGAAAAATACGAAACTGTCTCAGAATCAGTATGGTATTCAGCCATAAAGAACAAGTCGGTGTTTGTGACCTATCCTGTGAAATACGATATGTCTATTATCGGAGATATCTTCAGGATAAAGGAACCGAATGCATCTGTAGGCATAATGAAAGACTTTGTAGTATCATACGGTTCTTCCTATGATGATGCATTAAGTGTGTATATCAATGATGAAAAGGACAATACATACAAGATGTGTCAGGTGGAATGTGATACAAAACGGTTTCTTGAACTTGTGGAATCAAATGCCAGAAACCCTGTAGGTATGCTTCCTTATTCTTTCGAACTGAACTTTGATAAAGCAGGTGACAGAAAACAGAATATCCTTATAGGTTCGGAAGTGCTCCTAAATATCACTTCTACAACACACAAGGCTGTAACACCCCTTAATTTCATTGTGTCAAATGATGGTAAGTTCAGAAGTGATACTGTGGAAAAAATCCTAAAATGCTTTGATTACAATACATCATCACCCAGGAAGTACCCTGACAATGAAGATGTGGTTTATGTGGAGAACTACTCCACAATCAGATTCTACAAATCCGGAATCATAGAGTACAAAGCCATTGCAAATGACAAGGGTATCTCGCTTGACGTATCAAATGCGGACAACTTAAGGGAGGTATATTCCGCATGTCTTGGATTTGTGTCAAGACTTTGGAGAACTACCTTGCCCGAGCACGAACTGAATCTTACCGTGTCATCGGATGTGACGGGACTCAATAATTCCACTTTCAAAATAACCATGAATTATTTCAATGACGGGTATATTATCCGTGATGATATAAATATGAATGTGAATAACAACCTTATGAAGCACGGTGTTGAGATGATTGTCAAATCAGGAAGAATCGTTTCATACCGTCAGGTGATGAAACTATACCCTGAAACCAGCGAAAATATCGTGAATATGGCTACTATTGAGGCTATTGACAAACTGTATCAGAATGCAGACTTTCTGCAGAGTAAGGCAGTCACAAGTATTACACCTGCATATACCTTTGATGAAGAGGGCGGATGCATGATGACTTATGTGGCAACAGACGACAAAAACAATGAATTTCTTCTGAAATGATGTGAAGATATGATAAAGGAGGATAATATATGAACTGGAATAAACTGAAAACATTTCTTATTGTTCTTTTTTCTGCATTGAATATTATCCTTATCATCACTATGCTTGCCAAGGATTACAAAGAAACAGTTATCCCTCAGCAGACCATACAGGATACTGTGGATGTGCTCAAAAAACGAGGGATATCCATAGACAAATCCATTATTCCTGAAAGGTCCAAAAATATGGAAGGTTTCTCAATGCAGACACTTAAGTTTGAGGGACTTCCTGTGGATGTGAAATATCCGGGTGGAGAGATGTTTGAATTATCCGTACCATACAGGGCGGATTCATTGAGTGAGGTAAAAGGGCTTCTGGAAAAACTCGGTATTTTGTATGCTGAATTTACAACCGACGGTAAAAGTTTAAAAAACCTAAAGGCTTTTGAAGCCATTGATGATTTCAGGATATTTGGAAACTTTCTGGATATAACAGTTCTTGAAGATAAGGTGAATATCAAAGGCAAATGGCTTGTCCCTTCTGTGGCAGAAGGAGAACGGGAAGATATGGCAGAGCCATGTCAGATTACAAGCATTCTTATAGAATTTATATCAAATCCCGACAGACCACAGGGCAATATAACCATTAGAAATGTGGATTTCGGATATTTTGCTCCATCATATACCCTTACAGACAGAGTGGAAACATTTACAGTAGTACCTTGTTGGGAGATAACTCTTGACACAGGAGATAAATTCTATTATGATGCAAGAAACGGAGAATATCTTAAATAAAAAACAAATCACTTTAAGGAGGATACAAAAAATGGCAAAAGGCGGAAGATTTCCCATGGGCGGCATGGGTGGCATGGGCAATATGAGTTCCATGATCAAGCAGGCACAGAAGATGCAGCAGGATATGCTCAAGATGCAGGAAGAAATGGAGCAGACAAGTTATGAGGCATCATCAGGCGGTGGAGCAGTAACTGTAAAAATGTCAGGCAAAAAAGAACTTCAGGAAATCGTATTGAAACCGGAAGTAGTTGACCCTGATGATATAGAAATGCTTCAGGATCTTATCCTTGTGGCAGTTAATGACGCTATGAAAAAAGTGGATGATGAAAATCAGTCGCAGATGTCAAAGCTTACAGGTGGCATGAATATACCTGGTTTGTTTTAGGGTTCATTACAAAAACTATT
The DNA here is from genome assembly GCA_045530725.1 of Clostridia bacterium. Taxonomy (GTDB): domain Bacteria; phylum Bacillota; class Clostridia; order UMGS1810; family UMGS1810; genus SIG435. The sequence continues at coordinate 56,825 of JAZSCT010000021.1, read as the reverse complement.
CACTTGCGGAATGTAAAAATCGCCCATAGTGTAAAAAGGCAGGGGTAAACTTTAATTTATTTCTTAAAACAAGAAAAATATTTAATTTTTCTGATGTAGAAAATATTGCATACTGTGCAATATTTTCTTTTTTTATGTGCCTTTTTACTTGGGACAAACTTCACCATCGTAGTATAAACATACAACTTCGGTTCAGTTTGACCGATATGAACAATTTTTCCTATTCCTTATGTTTAGTAAAATAGATTTATGGTTTTCAAAAGAGAATTCTCATTTATATGAGACTTTTTTTCTTGCAAAAAATAAGAAAAGATGTTATTATGTGAGAGTATAATAAACAGTCTTGAAAGAAGGATATATATGAGAAAATACTTGTTGCCTGAGGGCGGTAATTTCTATAAAGCAAATCTTCATTGCCATACCACAGTTTCTGACGGGAAGTTAAGTCCGGAAGAAATAAAAGAAGAATATATGAAAAAGGGATATTCCGTTGTGGCATATACAGACCACAATGTATTTCTTGATTATCAGCATCTTACTGACGAAAATTTCGTGGCATTAAACGGTGTTGAGTCAAATACTCCTGCAGAGGGCGGAGGATCTCTCAGTAAGGATTCCAAAGTTTGTCACTTCTGCGCCATAGCAAAGGACAAGACAAATCTTATCATTCCCTGCTATCACAGAGAGAAGTATTTCCATGTGGGAAATGCAGAGAGTTTCAGAAGTCAGGTTAAGTTTGATGACAGAGAGCCTGACTATGAAAGATATCATTGCCTTGCATGTGTAAATGATATGATGCAGAGATTCAAGTCTGCAGGTTTTTTTGTTATATACAATCATCCGGGATGGTCTCTGGAAAGATACCCCGACTATATCGGATACCGTCATATGGATGCTATGGAGATATACAACGGTGCATGTATCCACTCAGGATATGCTGACTACAACTTTAAAGAATATGACGATTTTCTTATGAAAGGAAGAAGGATATTCTGTGTAGGTTCAGATGACAATCACAATAGATCCCCCATTGACAGCGCAGACTGTGATTCATTCCATGCTTTCACTATGCTTAAGGCAAAAAGTCTCACATACGAAGGAATAATAGAAGCCCTTGAAAATGGTAACTTCTATGCTTCAGAGGGCCCTGAAATATATGAACTTTATTATGAGGATTCAAAAGTATATGTAAAGACATCGGATTGTGAAAGAATTACAATGTCTGTAAATGGCAGAAGAAACCAGAATGTGAGAAACGAGGGAAAAGGTCTTACAGAAGGGGTATTTCTGGTAAACCCCGATGACGGATATATAAGAATAACCGTTATGGATAGATACGGAAAAACTGCAAGCAGTAATGCTTATTTTGTGGATGAGTTTTAAATAACTTTATGAAAATCACCCCATCAGGGACTGTCCCTCCGATGGGGTAATTTTGTGTTCTGTTAAAATAGATATGTTACAATAAAAAAAGACAACAACCTAAAAAAGTGATATAATAGTTTTCTACCAAAAAACAAAAATCACAAAAGAAGGTTGTTGCATAATGAGTATCAAAAGGGACGGTCCCTTTTGGTAAGTTTTCATGGGAGAAGAGAAATTATTTATGCAGCAATATTTCTGCGGGGTATTCTTTCTTCGTGAAATTTTCTAATGTTTCCAAAGGTCTTTCTATGTGAGGACAAAAGGTTGCCAATAATGGTTTTACCTGTATGACCTACTGATATAAGTGAAATCCCCGAAAGGGTAAATGTAAATATTTCGGACAATGTGACATCTCCCATATCAGATCCTCCTGCAGTACCAAGTATCATAAATACTCCTGATGCTATAATAAGATTAAACAAAAAATTGATTACTTTCATTTGTTTTCGCTCCTTTTTCTTTGGTATGGTTTTAGTTTATATCATTTACTATCCCATAAAAAGGACAATTAAAAGAAAAATTTACTCAAAATCATTGCATAACACTTACTTTGTGTGCTATACTCTATATAATCAATATAAACATTCAAAAAAGGACGGATATTTTTGATAAACGAAAAGGTTTTGAAAACTCTTGAATTTGATAAAATACTGAAAATGCTTTCTCAATTGGCAGTAATGGAGACAACACAGAAAGAAATACTTTCCCTTACTCCCATGACAAACATAAAGAAGATTACAGAAACCCTCAACGAAACCGACGAAGCCACAATGCTCGTTACAAAGAAGGGACATCTTCCCATTATGTGTTCCCGTGATGTGAGAGGGTCTCTTAAGCATGCCTCTATAGGCGGGATGCTTTCTATGGGTGAACTTCTGGGAGTAGCAAAACTTCTTGATACTGCATCAAGGATAAAGAAGTATCCTGATGATACAAAGTTAACCTATCTTTATGAACATATAGATTCTCTTTATGATGACAACTCTTTGAGAGACAGAATCACTTCCTGTATTATAGACGAAGAAACTATGGCAGACGGTGCATCGGGCGAACTTAACGATATCAGAAGAAAAATCCGTGGTGCAAGTAACAAAATCAAAGATACTCTGCAAAAGTTCACCACAAGCACAACTTTCAGAAAGTATCTTCAGGAACAGATTGTCACAATGCGTGACGACAGATACGTTATCCCCGTGAAGGCAGAATACAAAGGGGAAATCCGCGGAATTGTCCACGATATTTCCCAGACAGGTTCTACGGTATTTATCGAGCCTGAAAGCGTGGTGGAATTAAATAACGAAATAAAGAGACTTACAATAGAAGAAAAGAAGGAAATAGAAAGAATCTTAATGGAACTTTCGTCGGATGTATCTCTGGTATCAAAACTTCTTGAGATGTCTTATGAAACAGTAATCCTTCTTGATATTATATTTGCAAGGGCAAATTTCGCTCACAAATATGACTGCTTCAAGCCACTTATAAATCAGGATGGAAAAATAAATCTCATCAAAGCGAAACACCCTTTGCTTGACAGACAAAAGGCAGTTGCCATTGATGTGCATCTTGGGGAAGAATTTGACACCCTTATTATCACAGGTCCCAATACCGGCGGCAAAACTGTTGCCTTAAAGACTGTGGGGCTTCTTACACTTATGGCACAGACGGGGCTTTTTATCCCTGCAAAAGAAGGCTCCATGGTAAGCATCTTTGAAAATGTCTTTGCAGATATAGGGGACGAGCAGAGCATTGAGCAGAGTTTATCTACATTTTCTGCTCATATGGTAAATATTGTGGATATTCTCGATAAGGTAGATGGTTCATCCCTTTGTCTCTTTGACGAACTTGGTGCAGGTACAGACCCTGTGGAGGGTGCGGCACTTGCCATAAGCATACTTGAGTTTGTCCGCACAATGGGTGCAAAATGTATGGCAACTACCCACTATTCAGAACTGAAACTCTATGCATTATCTACCGACGGAGTGGAAAACGGCTCCTGTGAATTTGACATAAAAACTCTTATGCCTACCTACAGACTTCTCATAGGGATACCGGGCAAGAGTAATGCCTTTGCTATTTCAAAAAGGCTTGGGCTTTCGGATCATATTATAAATAACGCAAAAAATCATATTAACACAGAAAACATTAAGTTTGAAGATATTCTTTCTGACCTTGAAAGAAACCGTCAGAAGGCAGAGGAAGAAAAGAAACGTGCCCAAAGTTACAAAAAAGAGGCAGACAGACTCCGCCGTGAAATGGAAGAAAAGAATAAGAAACTTAATGAAAAAACAGAAAAAATCGTAGAAAAAGCCCGTAAAGAAGCCAAAGATATTATAGACAAGGCAAAAGACGAGGCAGACGAAGCACTTACCGAGATCAGAAAAGCACAGAAGATGAAGGACGAAAGGGAAGCCAACCGTGCTGCCGAAAAAGCCAGACAGGAACTTCTCAAAAAATCAAAAGAACAGGCGTCAGGCATCGGAAACGCCCTCTTTGACAAAAAGACTTCATCCAAACCGCCAAAAACTCTCAAAGTGGGAGACAATGTGCAGATTGTCAACTTAAATCAGACGGGAACAGTTATCAATCCGCCTGATTCCAAAGGCGATGTGCAGATAAGAGTGGGTATTATGAAGATCAAGGCTCATATATCAAATCTTAAACTGATAAAGCCGCCTGAAGAAAAGAAACCCGAGAGAAAAGTGTATGCAGAAAGGCTCAACAAGACCATGTCCGCCTGCACAGAAGTGGATATCAGAGGGCAGAATGTGGAAGACGCCATATATATTCTGGACAAATTCATAGACGATGCTATGCTTTGTTCCCTTCATCAGATACGTATTATTCACGGTAAGGGAACGGGAATACTAAGAAACGGCATTCATCAGTACCTTAAGAAACACCCGGGTATAAGGACATACCACCTTGCCACATTCGGCGAGGGGGATTCGGGAGTGACAATAGCCGAACTTAAATAAACAGGGAGGGGTTTTTATGCCAAAGGAATCAAATCAGAAACTGAAGATGCTTTATCTATTGAAAATTCTTTCTGAAAACACCGACGAAAACCACCATATGGGGATGAAAGAGATAATAGACAAACTCAGTTTAAACGGTATCAAAGCAGAAAGAAAATCTGTTTACTCCGATATAGAAGAACTTAAGTTTTTCGGTGTGGATATTATATGCGAAAAGAACAAAACTTTCGGCTATTATATCGGCAGTCGTGATTTTGAACTGCCTGAACTGAAACTCCTTGTAGATAGCGTTCAATGTTCCAAATTCATCACAGAAAAGAAGAGCCTGGACCTTATTCACAAACTGGAGTCTCTCACATCCAGACACAATGCAAACAAACTTCAGCGTCAGGTGTATGTGGCAGACAGAGTAAAGAATATCAGCGAGATTATCTACTACAATGTGGATAGCCTTCACGAAGCAATTTATGGCGGATTTAAGATTGCATTCAAGTATTATGAATATTCTCCCGATAAGGAAAGGGTATTGAGAAACAACGGAGAGGATTATGTGGTAAGTCCATATTCTCTCACATATTCCGATGACAATTATTACCTTATCTGTCACTATCCCAGACACGAAAACGGCCTTTCTCACTTCAGAGTGGACAAGATGGCTGATATACGGATACTTACAGAAAAGAGTGAAGATGTGCGCTCAGTTACCGACGAGGACTTTAACTTAGGTGAATATTCCAAAAAGATTTTTTCAATGTATGCAGGCAAAACCCAGACGGTACAGATTCTGTGTCACAATTCGGTTATAAATCCTGTGATTGACAGGTTTGGGGAAAATGTAATGGTAAGAAAAGAAGATGATGAGCACTTTATTGTGACGGCAAAGATATTTGCAAGTCCCACATTTTTTGCCTGGGTGTTCACATTCGGCGACAAGATGAAAATAATATCTCCTACAGACACAGTAGATAGGTTCAGAGAGATGATAAAAGGAGTGTATGACATTTATGAAGAAACAATATAAGGCGATGATCTTTGACCTTGACGGCACTCTTGCAGACACAATAGATACCATTACATACTATTGTAACAGAGCATTAAAAAAGTTCGGATTTGAACCCATAGACAGAGAAAGATACAAATATCTTGCAGGTAACGGATACAAGGTCTTAGTCAAAGGAATGCTCGATGAGTACAACGCCTATGATGAAAAACTCTTCAATGAAATGGCTGAATATTATCACGATGATTATGAGACAGATTCATTGTATCTTTCGAAACTTTATGAGGGAATAGAAGACCTTATTTCAAATCTTAAGAAAAGAGGAATAAAGGTGGCAGTTTTTTCAAACAAGCCACATGGTGCAGTCAAAGACGTAATAGACGCATTTTTTCCTGAAAATACTTTTGATGTGTGTCAGGGACAAAACGGCACTTTTCCGCTCAAACCCGCCCCTGACGGCGTGATAAAGATTATGGAGGAACTGAGCGTTACAAAGGATGAGACATTGTATATGGGGGATACTTCCACAGATATGATTACAGGCAAAAGTGCAGAGGTATTTACCATAGGCTGTGAGTGGGGATTCCGCTCATATGATGAACTTAAAAGCAATGGTGCAGACCTTATCGTAGCACACCCTATGGATGTGATAAAATTTTTGGACGAAGATTAAAAATATAAAGAGGAAATAAATATCTTTTGTCGAATTAATAACTGATGAGATAAAATAAAGATAAATTATACAGAGAGGATTGATGATAAATGAACCCTAAGTACAAAAGAGTCCTTCTTAAACTAAGCGGTGAAGCACTTGCAGGCCCTAAGGGATTCGGACTTGATACAGAAACTATATCAGAGATTTCCAAGACTATCAAGGAATGTGTGGATATGGGCGTTGAGATCTGTATCGTTGTAGGCGGCGGCAACTTCTGGAGAGGAAGAACCGGTGAAAGTATGGACAGAACAAGAGCAGACCATATGGGTATGCTTGCAACAGTTATAAATTCACTTGCTATGCAGGATGCACTTGAAAATGTGGGAATCCCTACAAGAGTACAGACTGCTATAGAAATGAAGCAGATTGCAGAACCATATATCAGAGGCAAGGCAGAAAGACATCTGGAGAAAGGCAGAGTGGTGATATTTGGTTGCGGAACAGGTAATCCTTTCTTCTCAACAGATACTGCAGCGGCATTAAGAGCAGTTGAGACAGGCTCAGAAGTTATCCTTCTTGCGAAGAAGGTAGATGCTGTATATGACAGCGATCCTAATGTAAATCCAAATGCCAAGAAATATGACAAACTTAAATTCATCGATGTACTCAATCAGGGACTTGGGGTAATGGATTCCACAGCATCAACACTTTGTATGGACAACAACATCCCTATCAGGGTATTTGGTCTTGATAATCCTGAAAATATCAAAAAAGTTCTTCTCGGTGAAGAAATAGGAACATTGGTGTATTAATTATAAAAAAGGAGAAAAAATTATGGCTAACTTGGAACAGTTTGAAACCAGAATGGGCAAGGCAATACAGAATCTTGAAAGTGAATACAATTCAATCAGAGCAGGCAGAGCAAATGCTGCAGTTCTTGACAAAATCACAGTAGAATATTACGGCGTAGCATCACCACTTGCAACAATCGCAAGTGTAAGTGTTCCTGATGCAAGAACACTTCTTATTCAGCCATGGGATGCTTCAATCCTTTCAGAGATTGAGAAATCCATCCAGAAATCCGAACTTGGCATTAATCCTGCCAATGACGGAAAGGCAATAAGACTTAGTTTTCCACCGCTTACAGAAGAAAGAAGAAAAGAAATCGTAAAAGATGTATCCAAAAAGGCAGAAGCAGCAAGAGTTGCTGTAAGAAATATCCGCCGTGATGCAATGGATTATTTCAAAAACCAGAAGAAGAATAACGAGATTACAGAGGATGATCTTAAGGCTGCAGAAAAGGATACACAGACACTTACTGATAAGTATATTAAGATGGTAGATGATACATGTAGTAAGAAAGAAAAAGAAATTCTCTCCGTTTGAGAAGAGTAAAAAAAGTCCAGAACGTAAAAAGGCAGGGACTTTATAAAAGGATATTATAAGAAATACAAATTAATCTTATTAATGTGGAAAACATTGCCTTATCGGGCGATGTTTTCTTGTTTTATGTGCCTTTTTACTGTGAACAAACATTCGCCTTCGTAGTATAAACATACAACTTTGGCTCTGTTTGTCCACTCTGAACATTTTTTCCAACTTCTCAAAATCTGTCTTTTGTAGTGAAATTAAGTTCTGTTTGTTAACTTTTGATAATATACAAACTTTTTGTTGCTAAAAAATTCTTTTTGGTGTATAATATTTTTGCGCACAACAATTAAATAACGAATACATATAGGCAACTTGTTACATTGTAAAAAATGTACGTACTCTTACAACGGAGTTGTCTTATTTGTATTCTTTTGTTGTGCGCAAAAAGAGTCGTACGTTTTTTGGCGTCGGTTCTTCCGGCGCCTTTTTTAATTGAATGGGGGATTGTTATGTTTTTTATGGAAGATGATATTATAAGAGATATATACTTGAAACAACAAAAATCTATAGAAAGAGACAAGTGGTGTGACAAGGAATACGCAAAACGTTATAATCATCTTAATGAATGTGTTGAAAATCTCAGGGCAGAACTCACTCCCAAGCAGGATGTTTTAATGCAAAGACTTCTGGGGGCAATGCAGATGTACAATGAATATAACGATCTCAAAAGGTTTGGAAACGGGATGAAGTGTATGTATGATCTCGGTATATGTCTTAAAAATAAATACTGAAACATTAAAATCACACCAAAATGGACGGTCACTTTTGGTGTGATTTTTTGGCATAGTTATTCTGAAAAATGGTTGGAGAGTCTTTTTGCATCTTCATCTTGCAGTTATTAATATTTTATTGTATAATATATATAATAATGTGCATTTTTGTTGTTTTGCACATATGAGAAGGTTTCAAATCACAGAATCTTTTTTGGAGGACGGATATGCTTAAGATTTTTAAAAGTAAGACTCATTCACAAAAACTTGATATGTCAAACATCCCTAATCACGTGGCGGTTATTATGGACGGCAACGGCAGATGGGCGAAGAAGAGAGGTCTCCCGAGAAGTGCCGGGCACGTTGTGGGAGCGAAAAATCTCGAAAAGATTATTCAGTATGCAGGTGATATCGGTATAAAGAATATTACTCTCTACTGTTTCTCTACCGAAAACTGGAAAAGACCTAAGGATGAAGTAGATGCATTGATGAGACTTTTCGTTCAGTATATGCACGATTATGACAAACTTATGGGCGACAAGAAAGCAAGGGTAAGATTTCTCGGCACAAGAGAAGGTATAGATCCTGAAATCTGCGACCTTATGGAAGAAGTAGAGAAAAAATCTGAAATGAATGATGAACTCAATGTAAACCTTTGCTTAAATTACGGCGGAAGAGAAGAACTTGTAAATGCCGTAAGACTTATTGCAGAGGATGTAGCATCAGGAAAGATTGATCCCGATGCTATTACAGAAAAGGACATCAACGACCGTCTCTACACATCCTTCGCTCCTGATCCTGATCTTATCATCAGACCGAGCGGAGAACTCCGCCTTTCAAATTTCCTTCTCTGGCAATGTGCTTACAGCGAATTCTGGTTTTCAGATATTCTCTGGCCTGATTTTGTGCCAAAGAAAATGGAAAAGGCTATTATAGATTTTCAGCAGAGAAACAGAAGATTTGGGGGAGTTTGATATGAAAACCCGTATTTTGTCAGGGATTTGCATGGTAATAATTGCTATAGTTATTCTTTCTTTGGGAAAACTTACTCTTGGTATATCTATGGCTCTTATTTCGCTTGTGGCTGTATATGAAGGGTCGAAGGCTATCGGTGTTCTGGATAGTGACAAATACCTTTTCTTTGTAAATATTATTTATTCTCTAGGGGTAAATTCTATTTACATTCTCAGTTGTATGGGTCTTTGCCCTCTTAAATTCGAAGAAATAATGGTGGTAATGACCGTTTTGTATGTGATAATCTGTCTTATTTATGCGGTGCTTAAGTATGGCGAGACAAGATTTTCACTTATAGCAGAAAATATATTCTTCACGTTTTATGTTGTGGTATTCTTCTCATACGTTGCACTTATCCGTGCATCAAGAGGAGGAGAGGCTCTTATATGGCTGGTGCTTCTTTCTCCCTGGGCTACGGATACTTTGGCATATTTTAGCGGAGTGTTTTTCGGCAAACACAAACTTATAGAGAAAGTCAGCCCCAAAAAGACCATCGAAGGAAGTATCGGTGGTACAATCGGATGTATGGTAGTGGCATTTATATACGGTGTGATAATATCAAAACTGGGCTATTTCCCAAAGGTTGCAAATCTTCTTATATTTGCGGCTATTTCTTCTGTGATTTCCCAGTTCGGAGACCTTGCCGCATCCTGTATCAAGAGGGAACACGGAGTGAAGGACTATGGTTCTCTTATCCCGGGACACGGCGGCATTCTTGACAGATTTGATTCTGTACTTTTTGTAGCACCTCTTATGTACTACTTTATGCAGTACCTTCCAATACTTTAGACTGAAGGTGAATACTACTTATGAAAAAAATATCCATCCTGGGTTCCACAGGTTCTATCGGCACTCAGGCCCTTGATGTAATAGGAGATGTAACATCCAATACAGAGGCGGTATGTCTTACTGCAAACAAAAATACAAAACTTCTAGAACAGCAGATAAGAAAATACAAACCAAAATTTGCAGCCATAGGTGACGAAAGTCTCTATTCTGATCTGAAAGCACGTTGCAAAGATATAGACATAAAACTTTCTGCAGGATCAGATGGCATAATCCAAGCTGCGACCTTTGGCGATGCTGATATGGTGCTTAATTCCCTTGTGGGAATATCGGGACTTGTGCCTACAATATCAGCCCTTTGCGAAAAGAAGGATATCGCTCTTGCAAATAAAGAAACCCTCGTTACAGGCGGAGAAGTGGTGACACAACTGGCAAAAGAAATGGGAGCAAGTATTCTTCCCGTTGACAGCGAACACAGCGCCATATTTCAATGTTTAAACGGGGAAAACAGGGATAAAATAAAAAATATATGGCTTACTGCGTCAGGAGGACCTTTCAGGGGAAAGACAAAAGAGTATCTTGAAAGTGTTACCAAAGAACAGGCGCTTAAGCACCCCAACTGGGATATGGGAGCAAAGATTACCATTGACAGTTCAACCCTTATGAACAAAGGGTTGGAAGTGATAGAAGCCAGATGGCTTTTCGATGTGGATTGTGACAGAATCATACCCATAGTCCATCCTGAAAGTGTCATTCACTCTATGGTTGAGTTTGAGGATAATTCCATTATTGCACAAATGGGCTCTCCCGATATGAGACTTCCCATAAGTTATGCCATCAATTTCCCCGAAAGGAAATATTCGGTATCAAAGCCTTTAAATCTCTTCGAAATCAAGTCTCTGAATTTCGAAAAGCCCGATTATGAAACATTCCCCTGCTTAAGACTTGCATTTGATGCTATTAAGTCAGGCGGTCTTATGTGTGCAGTATTAAATGGTGCAAATGAGGCTTGTGTGGAACTTTTCTTAAACGACAAAATCAGATATACTCAGATAAGTGAGTTAATAGAGAGGGCTATGGAAGATTTTTCAAATCAGGAGATTGTCACAGTAGATGGTATCCTTGAGGCAGACAGGTATGCCAGAGAAAAAGTGTATTCTCTTTTGAAAAAATAAAAATGAAAGGTAAATGTGAATGATTACCCTTGTTGCATCAGTAGTTGTATTTTGTTTATTAATATTTATTCACGAATTCGGCCATTTCATTGCCGCAAAGGCGGTGGGAGTTACCGTTCATGAATTTGCCATAGGTATGGGGCCCAAACTCTTTGGTTTCAAAGGGAAAGAGACTGCATATTCTGTAAGACTTCTTCCCATTGGCGGCTATGTGAAACTTGAAGGAGAAGATGAGGAGAGTAATTCTCCCGGTGCTCTTTGCAACAAATCTCCTCTTAAAAGATTTCTTGTGCTTTTTGCAGGCGGATTTATGAATCTTCTGCTGGGATTTATAATATTTGTGATTATTATTTCAAATGTGGTTGTGCCCACATCACAGATTGCGGTTGTCTCTGAGAACAGCGCATTTTTTGATGCGGGAGTTAAGCCCGGCGACAGAATTATCCGTCTGGAAGGAAAAAACTATTCTTCGGATATCGATTCCTACAACGATATCACATATTTCGAATATAGAAACAAGTATGAAAATGATGTGACGGTTACTTTTGAAACAAAAGAGGGCGTTGTAAGAAAATACATTACAAAGAAAGAAGAAATAAACGAAAACGGCGAAAAAACAGGAAGATTTATATACGGATTTCAGCCTGACGTTCTTGAAAAGACATTTTTAAATGTAGTAAAGGCATCTGCAGACGAGTTTGTGTTTATGACAAAACTCATTGTGACAAGTTTTGTGGATTTGTTTACGGGAAATGTACCTGCAGATTCCGTTTCAGGTCCTGTGGGCATTGTTAAGGAAATCGGCAATGCGGCAAAGATGGGACTGTTAAGCCTGATGTCTCTTATGGCGATGCTTTCGGTAAATCTTGGTATTATGAATCTTCTCCCTCTTCCTGCTCTGGACGGGGGAAGGATATTCTTCGTTCTTATAGAGATGATTTTCAGAAAGCCCGTTCCACAGGACAAAGAAGCCTGGGTGCATTTCATAGGATTTGCCCTGTTGATGGTATTGATGATTGTGATTACATTCAATGACATCCGAAGGCTTATAGGCTTGTAATAAAATTATATATTTTTTCATAAAGATGTACCGGATAAGGTGCATCTTTTTTTATCTATCTTTGACAGAAAGGAGAAAACATATTGAATCTTGACAATCTCAGTTACAACAAACTTACATTTTGCTTAAGAAGACTTGTATCTTCCTATCCTTTTTTAAAAATGTTTTCTGTGGGCAGATCTCATATGCAAAAGGATATATGGTGTATCAAAGTGGGGAAAGGAAATAAAAAAATCCTCATTATATCCACTCATCACGCTCTTGAGTGGATAACAGGTGCACTTTCGGTGGGGTTTGTGGGTGATTTTTCCCGTTGTATAAAGAATAATGAAAAGTTTTTTGACGAAGATGCCTATGATATTTACTCAGAAACAGAATTTTTTATTATTCCACAACTTAACCCTGACGGAGTGGATATTGTGTTAAATTCCATTCATTCGTCGCACCCTTACTTCAAAGATGTTACTGGCATACTCCCTCAAGAAAAAATCCCTTTATACTGGCAGGCAAATATAAGAGGAGTAGATCTTAATCACAATTACGACTGCCGCTTTTACGAAGGTGTGCATCTTGCTGAAATAAGCGGCATAGATTCCCCTCATTATACAAGGTATTCGGGTAAATACCCTTTCAGCGAACCTGAAACTCAGGCGGTAAAAACTTTATGCGAAAAAATCCCCTTCCGTTTTGCCCTTGCCTTTCATACTCAGGGAGAAGTGATATATCCCGGTGACTGGAAGGATGTGTGGTACAAAGATACTGCAAAGGCTCTGGCGGAAGTGTCAGGCTATGAACTTAGTATGCCCGAAGGTGTAGCAAGTTGCTCGGGATTCAAGGACTGGGCAATGGACAGTATGAATCTTCCCTCGTTTACCATTGAGTTGGGACGAGGAAAAAACCCCCTCCCCTTTTCACAGTTTGAAAATTTAAAAGAACCGTGCTATAATATAATAAAGGAAATCACGAAACATTAAATACGGAGATACATTATGAAAAAATTCATTCTCATACTTTCAGCGATAATAATAATTTCACTTGCTTTTTCAGGATATATATATCTTAATTCTAGATATGAAACGAAGAAGACCACATTCTTTGCCTTTGACACCATTATAAATCTTACTGTGACGGCAAAGGATTCTGATGAGATCCTTCAGGAGTGTGAAAGAGAAATCTACAGACTGGATAAACTTTTTAACGTCCATTCCACCAAAAGTGAGATATCCCTGCTTAATGACAAGGGTTCCATATCCCCTGTGAAAGTATCTGAAGAACTCTATAGCCTTATAGAAAGAAGTGTAGGTTATTCAAAGGATACAGATGGAGCATTTGATATTACTATCAAACCCCTTGTTGATTTGTGGGATATAAATAGCGGAAAAAATATTGTGCCCTCGGAATATCAGATAGAAGAAACCTTAAAAAAAGTTTCCTATAATAATATAGTATTCTATCCTGATACAAAAATAGGCTTTTCTTCCCCTTATACAAAACTGGACCTTGGTGCTGTGGCAAAAGGCTATGCCGCAGACAGGCTTTGTGAGATTATAAAGAACCATTCGTACAAAAAAGCACTTCTTGATCTGGGAGGCAATATCTATTGTATGGGGGATGATGAATACAGAATAGGTATTCAGAATCCTGATGGCAAAAGAGGGGAATACTTAGAAGTGATAAATGCGAAGAATACTTCCCTGGTAACAGGCGGAGGCTATGAGAGAGGTTTTGAAAAAGGCGGCATATATTATCATCATATCATAAATCCCTTTGACGGATATCCTGCTGATTCGGGACTTAAGAGCGTTACTGTGATAAATAAGTCAAGTGAAATGTGTGATGCATATTCCACGGCAGTTTTTGTATCAGGGAAAAAACTTGCAGAGAAACTCTGTGCCGAAGATAAAGATCTATCCTTTATACTGATAGATACAGAAGGAAAAACAGAAAGAATAGACTGAAGCAAAGTGCACTTTGCCTCTATATATTGTGTAGGGATTTTTGAAGTGCACATTTTTGTAGGTAATTTGAATAAAAATAAACACCAAAGTTTATGCAAAATAACAAAAACAAAAATATTTGAAAAAACACTTGAAAATACGTGGTGTTTCATTTATAATAAATATGTATCTTTATGTGGTGTGGGGAAACTGTACCCAAAAGTGCGGGTTGCCGTACATCATCGCTTAAAAACAATATATTATACTGCTTTTTAAAAAGTGGAAGGAGATGGAGAAGGTTATGAAAAAAATCCTTACAAGAGTTATTGCTCTTGCACTCGTTTCTCTTATGTTCGCTATGCCATGTCTTGCAGAAGCAGACTACACAAGCGTAACATACGAAGGCGACACAATCACAGTATCACTTGGTGGTTATTCCCAGGGTGAAGAAAGTACAGTTATCATTGTTAAAAGTGGCGTTGATCTCGCTACAGTTGCAGACAATGAAATTGTAAATATTGACCAGAAACCGGTTACAGATGCAAATGGTAATGTATCATTTGACCTCCCGGTTGATGAAAGAGCTCACGAAATCGGCGTTACTTCTGTAGATGTTTATATCGGTGGTTCTTCACTTGACGAAGCTAAAAAGTATTCACAGTCTATTACTCTTAATGATCAGTCAGTTGTTACTTATACATATGCTGCATCCTTCAAGACAAGCCTTGACGGTAAGTTCGAATCAGCAGCAGAAGCGAAGGCTGACGTTCAGGTTATGAGAACTAAATATGTAGATGGTGTTGAAGGTGACATAGAAGACATCACATCATCATGTACACTTACAGAAAATAACGGCGTATTTGATGTATATTTTACAGGTAACAAGGTTACTTCAATCGCATTCACAGTTGCAAACATCACTTACGATTATGCTGCATCATTCAAGAGTGGTAAGACAACATTTACCACAGATGCAGAAGCGAAGGCTGATGTAATCGTTAAGAAGATCAAACTTGAAGACGGTGTAGCAACAGGCGAAGAAACAGATGTTACAACAATGGCTACAATCGTAGTAAACAATGGTGTTATCTCTGTTTCTATCCTCGAAGCAGACTTCAGCGCAACTCTTAACTACTCAATTGCAACACTCGGTATCTCAGGTGTCATCAATAGTGTAGATCTTGAAATGCCTCTTGAAAATGCACTTGTTTACCTCTATCAGGGAGAAACACTTAAGGGTGTGACACTTTCAGCTGCTGACGGTTCTTACTCATTCAGCGTAGGCGCAGGTACATACAAGGTTATCGTTTCTGCATCTTATGTAGATACATTCGATATGAGTGTATATCAGATGTCTCCTGCTTCTGCAGAAGTTACAGTTGCAGACAGCGTTGCAGTTAAGTCATTTGATGTAAGCCTCCCATTGTATGGCGATGTTAACCTTGATGGCGTTGTAGATAAGGATGACGTTGGTGAGGTTAAGGCATCTTATACAAAATAATTAATGCAGATTAATACTTTAAGAGGTTTCGTGTTCGGAGCCTCTTAAAGTGACTTTATAAGGAGGAAGATTATGAAATCATTTAACAAGATTCTAAGTCTCGTGCTTACTCTCACAATGTTGGTTTCTTTTGTAGCAATGCCTACAGCATTTGCTGCAATTAAATTTCCCGTTGGCGACACTTCAACATATGAGGTTGCAGCTACATTTGTAGCAGTTGACGGAACAACAGAAATTACTGAGGTTGAAGCAGGAACTACAGTTTATTTGAGACTTGATCTTAAAAAGTTCTCAACTCTTAATTCCGGTTATGCGGATATCACACTTGAAGGTGCAACATTTGTTGCTGAAACAAACAAACTCAATGATACAATTTTTGCAAAAGACTCTGACTTGACAGAGTTCACAGCAGGTGGAACATATGCTTCTTACGGCATATCAACTGATGTTGCAAACCTTACAAGCACAAACAAGAAGGTTAATTACTATGCATTTGCAGCACCAACAGACCTTTATCTTGCACTTTACGAAGTAAAAGTAGATGATGGCGCAACAGACGTTACTGCAACAGTTTCGCATGCCCTTAAGGTTGGTGATGCTAATGGTATGACAGGTGATCAGCCTGCTACAGCAGAAGGAATTGTTCTTACAAACGACTCACTTACAGTTACAACAGGTGGCGGAGAAATTATTCCTGATCCTGATCCTGTAATTACATACAGTTATTCTGCAGCATGGAATGATGTTACAACAGCAGCAAAAGTATTCCCTGAAGGAACAGAAGAAGTTGATATTAAAGAAGCAGTTGTAGTAACAAAGGTAACAACAACAGACGGCGTTGCAGATGACGGTGTTGTTATGACAGAAGGTTATACAGTAGCACTTAACGACGGTAACGTAACAGTTACAATCGATGCTGATCCAACTGTAGCAGTTGCAGGTAGTCTTACATATACTATCGCAGAACATGTTCCTGTAGTATCTTACAGATATGATGCAACATGGACAGCAGAAAATGCATTTGACTTCGGTACATCTGAGGCAGCCATCCTTTCAAAAGTTGAAGTTAAGAAATATACTACAACAGATGGTGTTGAAGATGATGGTGTTGTAATCACAACAGGATTCAGCGCAGAAGCAAAAGACGGTGTTGTTACAATCACAATTGCAGGTGTTGACCCAATCACACTTGACTATACAATCATCGACAAAGTTGAATACAAAACTCCAACAGCAGTCGCTGCAACAGAATATGATTATGTTGATTTTGCAGACAACATGGCAGGCATTGAAGAACGCGTTGCTGTTACAGTAGAAAAATGGGTTAACGATGCTAAGGATTCTGACGTTGTTCTTGTAAACGGCGAAGATTTTAGAGCAGAAGCAACTCTTATAGATGATCAGAACGCAGGTAAGATCAGCATTGAATTCCTTGGCGATTATGCAGATCTTTCTGTAGAAGACATTGAATTCACACTTACAGATGCACCTGTTACATTTGAAAATGTTGTTGCTGTTCTTACAGAGACTCAGTTCCACGAAAGTGTTGATGAAGATACTGTAAAGGCAGCAGTTAAGATAACAGCAGACAGAATAGAAGGCAGACTTCCTGCAGAAATCGGCGTTACATTACCGCAGGTATGCTACAGTGTTGTAGTTGACCTGGAAGCTAAGAAGGTTAACATAGAATATGTTGGATCAGTTGATTGTGCAGGCACAGAACTTGACTTTGAACTTATCCCTGCAGTTATCACATATGAAAATCCATCTGCTGTACTTTCAAACGAAGTATTCGGATCAGTTCCTGCAGCAGCAGACATTATTGCAAGACTTACAGTTACAGCGGATAAACTCAAAGATGGTGTGGCTGACGGAAGTGTTGAAATCACATCTGACAACTACGATGTAGAAATCGGTGAAGGCGTTGCAACAATCACATTCAAGAATGCATATGCAGAACTTGATGCAGTGGAAGTTGTATTCTCAGTAGAAGAAATTACATACGGTGATCCTGTTATCGTAGTTGACGGAACAATCTCTGCTGACGGTAAGTCAGATGCAGAAATTATCGCAGAAGCATGGACACTTATCACAGCAACAAGAGAAGTTCTTACAAATGATGTTGTAACAGATATAGAAGAACTTGACAAAGAGGACCTTGAAGGACTTGGTGTCGTAGTTTCTTACGCAGACGGCAAGGTAGAGTTTGCACTTGGCGGTGTTGCAATCGCAGAGATTTCTGTATCTCAGGGTAAACTCCAGTTTGCATCTGCAGACCCAAGAACATCAGCTACAGAATTTATTAAGTTTGTAGGTGCTACACTTAAGGATATCTTTGACAATCTTAAGATTAAGAAAAATGTATTCCAGATCATTGAACTTAATGCTGATGAATGGGAAACAGTTACAGAAGCAATTATAAACGGCGATGCAACAGTTGCTGTTGACGGTGTAACATATGACAGTACAAATATTAATGATGCTGGTTCAGTTGCAGTTGGCGATGCTGAAAGCAAAGCACTTGAAATTGCATACAAAGATGTTGAACAGTTTGTAGAAGTTTCACTTCTCGAAGTTCCTTCTGACTATGCAAACGAAACAGATGAAAATCCTGTAGTATCTATCACAACAGATGCAACAGAAGTACAGACAGGTACAGACGTAACTGCTACAGTTTACGTAAAAGATCTTGTTGGTAATATCGAAACAGGTAAGATATCTATCCTTTATTCAAACGCAGAAACTGACGTGGAAGATATCGTAGCTGCAGACGGATTTGAAATCCTTTCAAAAACTATCAACAACAACAATATCAGTGTTGAATTCACAATCAACGACGCTGCATACGATGCAGGCGCAGGTATCTTTACAGTTGCATTTGATACAACAAATTCTGATGTAAACTCAAAACTCGGCCTTGCAATCAGCGATTATGAACTTACAAGAATCGTTGATATGGGCGAATACAATGAATACAAGGCTGTAAATGCTACAATCGGTAACAATGTAGAAGTTACAGTTACAGCAGGCGATGTACTTGGATTTGATTATGAAGTATCGTATGTTTCAGGCAAGACATCATTCTACACAGATGCTGAAGCAGTAGCAGATGTTAAGGTTCTTGCATACACAACAACAAATGGTGTAAGAGACGAAAACCAGACACCTGCAGATGTAACAGCAGATGTTACAATCAATGCAAACAACGGTGTTATCACAGTTGACAAAGACGGTGTAAGAATCACAACTCTTACATATGCAATCTATGAAGCAGCATTTGATCAGGTTGTTGCTATTGAAACAATCGGCTCTGTAGAAGATACAAAGTTTGTTAGCAATACATCAGTTACACTTAATGATGTTGATGTAGCCGATGCAACTATTGCTCTTGATGGCAGAAACATCAAGGTATCAGTAGCAGGTATCAAGGCTGAAGGAACATATGTAGTAAAAGTAGCAGTTCCTGGTTATACAAAGGCTACAATCAATGTTGTTGTATCTAAGAAAACAACACTTGATGGTTACACAGCATCTGTAGTTACAGGTTCTAAGATTTACGCAGGTGACACCAACGGAGATAACAGAATTGATGCTGTTGACTTCTCAGATGTAGCAGGTAAGTACGGTCAGGCTAAGGAAGTTAAGTATGACCTCTATACAGGTAATACATCTCTGACAGTTGACAACCTTGACGTAACAACAATGGCTCACTACTTCATCACACTTGCTCGTGGCCAGGTATCAGTTGATGGTAAGACAATCACACCATACAGCGGAAACTAATAAACAATAGAGTAATTTAATTACTATAAACCCCGAAAAGAGCAGATTATCTGCTCTTTTTGGGTAAATAGTAAAAAACAGGCAAAAAATGGTTTCTTAGACACATAACGGGAGGGATTTACATATGAAAACAAAAAGAATATCCGCGGTTATATTATCCTTCATCTTAATATTATCGTCATTGTCTGTAACCAGTTATGCAGGTATATACGAGACATATGATGACATAACCGGAACACTTGTAAGAACATCAGATACTGCTCTTTATCCGGGTGATGCACTTGAAGTAATCCTTAAGGTTGATTTTGATACAAACAGCCTTGATAAAATTGTTGCTTTTGACCTTATCGGGTCATACACAAATTTGACATTAACAGGAATAGAGTTCCTTGGTGATTCAGCATCTGCTGACATTCCCAATCCTGATGACATAGACTTTATTGCAAATCTTGGTGACGGTTCACCTGAACTTAGTGAACCTGTTAAGACAAATAAATCTACTATTATAGATAAAAGTAAAAACGGCGTAATCAGTTATACAGTAGCATTACTTCGTGATTCAACATATATTACAGAGGATCCGGAAGAAGGGCTTGCAAAACTTGTGAAGTTTAAATTTACTACTGTTTATCCCGGCGCTGCAAGTCTGACACTTAATGACTGTTACTTAAGAAAAGATTACACATATACCGACGATCACAGAGAACTTAAAGTAGCGGCGTTTTCCACTACTGTTAATTCCATCGGTGGTGGCGGTGGCGGAGGCTCAGGTTCCGGTTCAGGCGGAGGTATAAGTGTTACACCTGGTATTATAGTTCCACCGGTCGAACCTACACCTGATCAGCCAGGCACAGGTAGCAAACGTAAATATGCCGACATGTCTGATTCAGACTGGCACTATGAAAAAATAGATAAACTTTATGAACAGGGATACATCAATGGAACGGGCGAAGAAGACGGTGCAATTGTCATCAGTCCAAATTCCAATATTACCCGTCAGGAAGCGGCTAAATTAAGTGTTGATGCATTGAGACTTAATGTGCTTAACGGTGTGCCGGGCTTTAGTGATGATCATGCCGCTGCAGAGTGGGCTATACCTTATATATATACGGCAGCAGCACACTCAAAAAGACTTATCAAGGGATACCCTGAGGACAATAGTTACAGGCCTCTCAAAAATATAACAAGAGCAGAATTTGCTGTAATTATAATGAATACATTTGATTTTGTAATGCTTGAAGAGTATGATATGTCTATGTTCAGAGACAGCGACGATATCACATGGGCGGCTCCTTATATTGCAACTTTGGTTAAACACGATATCGTTAAGGGATATGAAGATCAGTGCTTCTACCCCGACAAATTTATTACAAGAGCGGAAGCATTCATTATGATGTACAGAGCGTTGGATGCCTTTGGTATGATTAAATAATTTCTAAAAAGAGGGGATGTAAATCTTTTTACATCCCCTTGATTTTTGAAAAGGAGAAACATTTATGAAAAAAATATCTGTAATATTGGTATTATGTATGATAATTTCATCATTTTCTGTTACATCTTATGCGGGTATATATGATAATCTTGAAGGGGTATCAGGAAGCATTTCTACATCTTCGCTGACAGATCTTTATCCGGGTAGTGAAATAACCTTGATTATTTCGGTAGATAAAGGAGACTTTTCTCAACTGGTTTCTTTTGATGTTGTGGGTACGCTTACAAATCTTACCATCAAGTCTTTTTCATATCTGCCATCAACTAGACCTACACAACTTATATCTTCAAGAACTACCGGAAAAGTCATTGATTTTTCAGGATTTTATCTTCCTACAGAAACTGCTGTTTCTCCAACAGGTCAGGGTTTCATCCTTGCAGAAATTAAAGTTACCGCCGATTCATACGGAAGTGCTTCTGTTAAGTTTGATGACGGATTTGCTCAGTTCGGTCATGAAGAAACCCTCAGAAGAAAAGTAGAGTTTGATGACATCACATTTACAGTTAACGCATTACCGTCAGGCGGTGGCGGTGGCGGAGGAAGCAGCAGCGGTTCTGTGGGAAAACTGCCGACTGTTACACCACCTCCTGTTGTTCAGCCTCCAAAGGATGATACGATAACAGAGGATAAAAAAGAAGAGGACACAAAAACCTGGACCAATCCGTTCACAGATGTAAAAGATTCTGACTGGTACTATGTATCAGTAGAGTTCGCCAACAAAAACAACCTTATGAAGGGCGTGACAGAAAGCACATTTTCGCCTGATACACCGGTTACAAGAGCCATGTTTGTGACGGTGCTTTATCGTATGGAAGGAGAACCTGTTGCAGGAAATACTGCCTTTTCTGATGTGCCCGAAGGCTCATATTACCAAAAGGCTGTAGCATGGGCAAGTGCAAATGGCATTGTAAATGGTATATCAGATGTGCTTTTTGCGCCCGACAACAATATCACCCGTGAGCAGATGGCAGCAATAGTTTACAGATATGCTATGTACAAAAAGGCTGATATGTCAGTTGGCGAAAATACAAATATTCTCTCATACAATGATTTTTCTCAGATATCCGAGTATGCAATCCCTGCATTTCAGTATATGGCAGGAGAAGGGATTATGAAGGGAGAAACAGAGGCAACCCTCAATCCGAAGAATCTCTCCACACGTGCTCAGTCAGCCACAGTATTTATGAGAGTTATGGAAAAACTTGCAAAATAATGTACCAAAAAAGGAACTGCTTATTTGCAGTTCCTTTTTGTTGTTTCGAAAAAGGTTTTAGTGACATCAATATTACATTTTTGTGAAAATTTTTAAAACATATTGAAAAACCATTCTCTTTATGTAAAAATATAATTATAAATCAGAGAAAGAGGTGTCATATATGAAAATCAAAAGAATATTATCTGTTATCCTCGTATTTTGCCTTGCGGCATCCATACTTCCCGTATTTGCAAAGGGTGAAATCACCGTACTTGTCAATGGGGAAAAGGTGAATTTCGATCAGGCACCTGTTATAGAAAATGGCAGAACTCTTGTGCCCGTAAGAGCCATATTTGAAAAACTGGGGGCACAGGTTTCATATGAACCTGTAAGGAAAAAGGTGTATGCAGAACTTGGTTCAAGATATGTGGCATTTCTTATAGGCGCAGACACTATCTATACAAATGACGGAGGAACAAAGATTGACACTCCTGCAAAGATTATAAATGACAGGACTCTTGTGCCTGTAAGAGCCGTATCCGAGGGATTCGGTGCAAAAGTAGGCTGGGATCAGGCTACAAGAACTGTTACTGTAAATACAGATATGGGAGCAAATCCTGTTATATACAAATATCAGAATTACAACTCATATTCTCAGGACAGTAAAGTTATCCTTAAGGGATTATGTGCATATCCTGAAATTGTATCAGAGTCCCCATCTGCGGCAACTCTTAATGTGAAATTCAGGGACGGAGCATATGAATACATCAAGTATCTTTGTAATCAGCCAAACGAAGCGGCGGCTGTAATGTATGAAAACTATTGTGCACAGGGAAGTAAGGGAGACTTTTATCCTGCAGAATACAAGAGAACTTTTGACGTGACATACAATCGGGGAAGTATTATTTCTTTTGCATTCCATACTTTGTCGGGAACAAAGGGAGATTTCTCCAATGGCAAAATCAAAAATGGCGTAACATACGACCTTTCAACAGGTCAACTTATGAAGAAGGAAAATATATTCAGTATTTCTCAGGAAGAACTTGCAAATCTCATTATATCAACCTTCAACAGTCATATTTCAGCAAACCCTCACCTTTATAAGACTGTTGCATCAGAATATGTAAAGGATAATGCAATTAATGCAGAATTCTATATTGATAGTTATGGTGTTGTATTTTACTTACCGGTAAACACCATCCTTGTTGACAAAACAGAATTTCCATCTGTAAGAATTGATTATGAAGGAAATGAAGACTTATTTGTAATAAAGGATTTTTCCACAAGTAAGGATGTTGTGGAAGAAGAGCCAAAGGAAGAAGTAAAGGAAGAAACAAAAGAGGAAGTAAAAGAGGAAATCGAAGAAAAGCCTGAAGAAGGAACAAAAGAAGAAATTGAAGATAAGATAAAGGAAGAAGTCAAAGATGAACCTAAGGAAGAAATCAAAGAACCTGAGTACAAAGAACCTGTAAACGAGAAGGAATATGAGGTTTCCTTTGCAGATAATCTCTATTCAAAGATGCCTTCAGACAAAAACTATATGATTTCTCCTTTGAGTATAAAGATGGCACTTGGACTTCTTGCTTCAGGTGCAAGAGGCGAAACATTGGAAGAAATCAAGGATGTAATGCAGATTGCTACCACATCAGAATTCAACCAAAAGACAAAAGAACTTATCGACATTTATACAAATACCAAAGAACTTAAACTCAATGTGGCAAACTCTGTATGGGTAAATACCGATAGTGCAGAAGGCATAGAATTCAAGGCGGAATATAAAGATGCCGTGAAAGAATTCTACAATGGAGAAGCCGGCAAAGTAAACAATTCAAACGCTGAAGAGACAATCAATGGTTGGGTAAATGACAACACCAATGGCAAAATACCGTCAATTATTGATGATTCAGATTTCGCTGCGGCTCTTGTAAATGCAGTATATTTCAATGGACGCTGGGAAAACGAATTCAGAAAGCAGGCAACACAACAGGGAGAATTCGCTGACAGAAACGGCAAATTCCACACAGTTGACTTTATGCGTCAGTTGGGAAGGTTCAATTATTTCATAAATGACAAGGCAACAGTTGTCGAACTTCCATACACCAGACATTTTGACCACAATGGCAATACAAATATATCAGGGGACAAAGCCCTCAGTATGTACGTGATTATGCCGAGATTTGATACAAAAATTGAAAGTATTGACAAATACCTCAGCGGCATTTCAATGGAAAATGCATATGTTGATATAAGCCTTCCGAAGTTTAAGACAGAATTCAGTCTGAACCTTAATGAGATACTGAATAGTCTTGGAATGAATAAATCATTTACATCAGGTGCAGATTTTTCGGCAATGTCAGATATTTCTATGGCGGTAAGTGATGTCATCCATAAGACATATATCGATGTGAACGAAGAAGGGACAGAGGCTGCTGCAGCAACTGCAGTCCTTATGAAGGTAACCTCGGCCCTTATCACAAATGATCCTGTGGTTATAAAAATCGACAAACCTTTTGTGTATGTTATAAAAGATACCATAAATAACGAAATACTCTTTATGGGCGAGTATGCATTTGTTGAATAATATCCTTATGAGGGAGTGTAAAAAGCAAAAATTTTTACACTCCTTTTTTGTAACAAATAATATTTCTTTTTGTTAAATTAAATTTGTGCTATTGACTTTATTATGTTATGTGGTATAATGAAAACGATTACAAACCAAAAAGGAGGAGATATATTTGACCATAAAAGAACTGGCGAAACTTGCTGAAGTGTCGGTTGCGACTGTATCCAGGGTTATGAATGATGATGCGGCAGTTACGGAAGAAACCCGAAAGAAAGTACTGTCTGTAGCAAACAAAGTGGGATATCATTCCAACCTTATCGGAAGAAATCTTCGCAGAAGACAGACAGATAACATTCTTGTCATGCTTGCATCTCTGTCCAATACATTTTGTAACAAGGTAATAAGGGCGATTGACAAAGAAGCAGAAAAATCTGGTTACAGTATCCTTGTATGTGCCACAAACGGAGACAAGAATACCGAGAAGAAATATGTAAATTTCGCAAGGAACAAACTTGTAGATGGAATGATTATCCTGAATAGTTCTATTACAAAAGAAGAAATGCGGGAATACTCTGCCACAATTCCCATTGTTCAATGCTGTGAATATGTGGACAAAGAATCTACTCCTTATGTTACTGTGGATAGCATGGGAGCATCATATGATGCAGTAAACCGGCTTATAAAATCCGGCAGAAGAAAAATAGCATTTTTTACTGTAGATAATGATCTTATTTCTACCAAAGAGAGACTTGAAGGATACAAAAAGGCACTTAAGGATAATCACATCGAATTTGATCCAAAACTTGTTTTTTCAGGCAACTACGGTTACCGCAATGCTGTTAGCGAAACGGAAGCATTTATTGGGTCAGGGGCGGATTTTGACGGCGTGTTTGCAATTTCTGACAGAATGGCGGCAGGTGCTATAAAGGCAATCATCCAGAGTGGAAGAACAGTTCCCGAGGATGTGTCAGTAATCGGATTTGACAACACGGATGCATCATATATAACAACACCTTCCATTACCACAGTTGCACAACCTGCAAATGACCTTGGGAAAGAGGCCTTCAGGATGCTCTGTAAGGTAATGAAGAAAGAAAAATATCAGAACAAAATTCTCAATTATAAAATAATATCAAGAGAATCAACCATAAATTAAAAAAGGAGAATCTATTATGGAACTTAGTGTTATGTCCCCTGTACTTGGTGGCACACCACTTAAAGAAAGTATAGAATACCTTGCGTCATTGGGTGTTGACTCAATAGAACTTGGTGTTGGAGGATATCCGGGCAAGGCACATGCAGATGCAGTGGAATATGCCAAAGATCTTTCAAAGGCAAAAGAACTTAAGGATCTCCTCAAAGCAAACAATATGAAGATTTCTGCTCTTGCCTGTCATGGAAACCCTGTTCATCCTACAAAGGAAGAAGCCATGAGATATCAGGCAGATATGGATGCGGCATATATTATGGCAGAACAGATGGAGATTGATACAATAGTGGGTTTCTCAGGTTGCCCCGGTGACTGCAAAGATTCAAAAAATCCCAACTGGGTAACATGTGCATGGCCAAATGAATATCTTGACATACTTAAATACCAATGGGAAGATGTGCTTATCCCCTACTGGACAGAAGAAGTGAAGAAAGCAAACAGGCACGGAGTTAAGAAAATCGCATTTGAAATGCATCCTGGTTTTTGCGTATATAATCCTTCATCTCTTATGAAACTGAGAAATGCAGTAGGCGAAACAATCGGTGCAAATTTTGACCCGAGCCATCTTTTCTGGCAGGGAATCGATCCGGTGGAGGCTATTAAATATCTTGGCAAAGAAAAAGCAATCTACCATTTTCATGCAAAGGATACAAAGATTGACGAAGCAAATACAAAGGTAAATGGCGTCCTCGATACAGGAAGTTATGGTGACATCCTTAATCGTAGTTGGGTGTTCAGAACAGTAGGTTACGGTCACGATGCTTCAGTATGGAATGACATTATAAGTACCCTTAAGGCTGTAGGATACGAAGGATGTATCTCTATAGAACACGAAGACGGTCTTATGAGTTCAAGAGAAGGTCTGGAAAAGGCGGTAGAATTTCTTAAGAAAGTTATCATTTATCAGAATCCCGGAGAAATGTGGTGGGTATAATGAAAGATACATATACAGTAAGTATCGTGGGATTTGGCGGGATGTCAGGTCACCATTATACACAGATGACAAAAGAGAATACCAAATTCCGCATCAAAGGAATATATGATATCAATCCCGAAAGAGTGGAAGATGCCAGAGGAAAAGGGATTTATGCATATGAATCCCTTGAGGAACTTCTCTCTGACAAAGAAGTGGATGTTGTGATTGTGGCTTGCTACAATGATGTGCACAAAGATATCACAATCAAGGCACTCAAAGCAGGTAAACATGTACTTTGTGAAAAGCCTGCTACAATCAAGTCAGAAGACCTTGAAGAAATGATGGATGTAGCCAAAATGTGCGGCAAAATCCTTACCATAGATCATAACAGACGTACAAACAAAGACTTTGTGGCAATGAGAAGATTTGTTGAGTCGGGGGTTATAGGTAAGCCTTATGTGATTGAATCAAGGGTGGAAGGCTCAAGAGGTCTCCCTAAGGGCTGGCGTGACAGAAAAGCCCTTGGCGGCGGTATGATGTTTGACTGGGGAGTACACCTTATCGACCAGATGCTATATATGATTGATGAAAAGGTAGTAAATGTATTCTGTAAGATGTATTCAGTTCACTATGATGAGGTTGACGATGCATTTCATCTTGTACTTACCTTCGAAAGCGGACTTACAGCATATCTTGAAGTGGCAACCAACAACTTCATAAGCCACCCAAGATGGTATGTGCTTTGTGACGAAGGTACACTTCAGATAGATGACTGGACTGCAGAAGGAAGGGCAGTTAAATGTAAGGAAAGAGACGACTCATGGGCAAATGAAATAAGAAAGGTCAAAGCAGGTCCTACCAAGACTATGGCACCCAGAGACCCTTCTACAGTAGAAGTATTTGATATACATTGCCCTGAAGATGTGGTGGATAACCTTGATCCTGTGTATGAGCAGATGATAGATGCCATAGAAGGCAAAGCAGAACTGAAGATTAAGCCTGAGGAAGCATTAAGAGTTCTTAAGGTAATGGAGGCTGCATTTGAATCGGCAAAGACAATGCAGGCAATAAAAACAAATATTTAACCACAAAGGATGCAGAAATCTGCATCCTTTCTTTTTTGTATGTTTATTATAGTAAAAAATGAATGTCGAGCCAACTGTACGGTTTATGGTACAACAGGTAGTATATATTATAATCACAGAGTAAAAAATCCAAAAAATCAAAGGAGATATATACTATGGAAATTAGAACAGTTACATATGAAATCGTAAGAGTAAAAGGACACTACGAAGTGTATGACGAGAATGGAAAATTCGTTACAAGCGGCGATACATACCGTGAGTGCGAAGAAGACCTTAAAGAAATGGCTGCTTAGTATTCATTTTTTCAAATCTTTCATTAAGTTGCACCAAAAACAAATACCATCAGGGGTTGGCTCTGATGGTATTTGTTTTTGATGATACCCTAAAGATAACTGCACAATATTTCTCCCTTTGGTTTTCAGTTCGGGACATTTTTACACTCCTTACGTAAATTGGTACTTGCGAAGTCACTACTAAATATGTATAATATAATAGATATAATATGGGGTGATATACCCTTGAAAGGTGATAGTATGAAAAAAGATGATATCAAAGAAACAGTTGAAAATATAAATACAGAAGAAATCGAGACAAAAGAAGTATCTCAGAATACAGAGACAGAAAGTAAAGTACAGAACAATCCTGAAGAAAAAATCCTTCCTGTTGTTGTTCTTAAGGGACTTCCAGTATTTCCATATATGATACTTCATTTCGACGTGAAGAGAAATGCGGCTCTCAAAGCCCTTGAAGCGGCAGTTCTTACAAATCAGACAGTATTTCTCACCGCACAGAAAAACCCTCACAATGACAATCCTACTAGGGAAGAAATCCACACCTTCGGCACGATCGCCAAAGTGAAACAGGTGCTCAAACTTCCCGAAAAGAACTGCAGAGTTCTTGTGGAAGGTATCAAAAGAGGAGAAATCACCGAGTTTATTTCTCATACAGGATTTTTTAAATGCAAAATCAAGGAATATGAAGAAAAGAAGGACTTTTCTCAGGAAGAAAAAATCGAGATAGATGCATATATCCGTCATATTAAGAATCTTCTTGCAGAATACTACTCTGCTATGGGCAAAAATCCCGTTGATGCTACTGCAGGGATTATAAATATAGAAAATCCAAATCATTTCTGTGATGCAGTATGTGCAAATGTTGGTTTTGAAGCAGATGACAAACAGGAACTTCTCTCTACTGTCGATGTGGTAGAAAGACTGAAACTTCTGAGTCTCTATCTCAGGGAAGAAACAGAAATCATCAAGGTGGAAAAAGATATCGACAGACAAGTGAAGATCAATATGGACCGCAATCAGAAGGAATACTTTCTTCGTGAGCAACTTAAGGTCATTCAGGATGAACTTGGTGACAGAGACGGCATCAAAGGTGACATTGACGAATTAAGACAGAGACTTCTTGATATGAATGTACCTGAATATGTAATGGAAAAGGCAGACAAAGAACTTTCCAGAATGTACAGGATGCAGTTCGGAAGTGCAGAACTTCCCGTTATACAGAACTATGTGGAGACGCTTTGCGAAATCCCATGGAGTGTGGAAACAGAAGAAAACAGAGATATATTAAACGCAGAAAAGATTCTTGAAAAAGATCACTACGGGCTTAAGGACGTAAAGGACAGAATCCTTGAATTCCTTGCAGTTCATTCCCTTTCTGAAGGACTTAAGTCCCCTATCCTTTGTCTTGTGGGACCTCCGGGAGTAGGTAAGACATCCATTGCATCAAGTATTGCAAAAGCACTTAACAGAAAATACGCAAGGATTTCCCTTGGCGGTGTGAAGGACGAAGCGGAAATAAGAGGCCACAGAAAGACATACATCGGTGCGATGCCCGGACGAATTATCACAGCACTTAAACAGGCAGGCACCAAGAATCCTCTTATCCTTCTTGATGAAGTTGACAAGATGAGCAAAGATTTCAAGGGAGATCCCTCATCAGCGCTTCTTGAGGTACTTGATTCTGAGCAGAATTTCTCATTCCGTGATCATTTTGTGGAACTTCCCTTTGATTTGTCGGGAGTATTGTTTATTACCACAGCAAATTCTCTTGATACTATAGACAAGCCTCTCCTTGACAGAATGGAAGTTATACATGTACCCGGATATACCGACAGAGAAAAACTCTGTATCGCAAAGAGACATCTTATACCAAAGACTCTTGAAGCAAACGGACTTACAAAAGACAGTATATCATTTACAGATACAGGCATTCTTGAAATTATCAATTCATACACAAAAGAAGCAGGTGTAAGAGAACTTGAGAGAAAACTTTCTCAGGTGATGAGAAAAGTTGCAAGAAAAGTCTATGCAACCGAAACCTTCTCGGAAAAAATCACCGCAAAAAATGTGGAAGAATACCTTGGCAAAAAGAAGTACTCACATAATTCCAAGGGTAAGCAGCATACCGTGGGCGTGGTAACAGGCCTTGCCTGGACTCAGGTTGGCGGAGAAACTCTCTTTGTGGAAGTAAATATCACCGACGGCACAGGCAAACTTGAACTTACAGGAAGCCTTGGGGATGTGATGAAGGAATCTGCCCGTGCGGCGGTAAGTTTCATCCGTTCCAATGCATTAAAATATAATGTGGACCCTGATTTCTACAAAAACAAGGATATCCATATCCACGTGCCTGAAGGTGCCACACCAAAGGACGGTCCATCTGCAGGTATCACTATGACTACTGCACTTCTTTCTGCTCTTACAGGAAAGAAGGTAAATAAAGATGTGGCTATGACAGGAGAGATCACCATCAGAGGAAGAGTTCTTCCCATCGGCGGTCTTAAGGAAAAGAGCCTTGGTGCATACCGTGCAGGGATAAAGACCATTATTATTCCAAAGGACAACCTTGCCGATATAGATGACATACCTGAAGAAATCAGACAGAAGATTACCTTCATTCCTGCAGAAACTGCAGACGATGTGATTTCGGCAGCACTTATATAAAGAATCCCGAAAGGAAGATAGATATGAATATACACAATGTTTCCCTGACAATCTCTGCTGTATCGCCTAAGCAATATCCGAAGAATCTTTCGGGAGAGATTGCATTTGCAGGAAGATCAAATGTAGGAAAATCCTCTCTGATAAACAAACTCTTAAACAGAAAAAGTCTTGCAAGAGTAAGTTCGAAACCGGGCAAAACCGCTACAATAAATTTCTTCAATATAGACGACACTATGTATTTTGTGGATCTTCCCGGATACGGATATGCAAAGGTGTCCAAGGAAGAAAAGAAGAAATGGGCAGATATGATAGAAACATATCTCAATACCAGACAGGGACTTCAGCAGATTATCACATTGGTTGATTCACGTCACAAGCCTACAGAAGATGACTGTATGATGATGAATTATGTGAGAAACTTCTGTGATAGGGCGGTTGTTATCGCTACTAAATGTGACAAACTTTCAAAAACCGAACTTCAGAAAAACCTTGGCGTTATTATAGAGACTCTTGGACTTTCGGGAGATGATATCATCATCCCCTTTTCCACAGTAAAGAATATGGGTGTGGAAGAGTTCTGGTGCTATGTAGAAGAAGTATTGGGTATTGAATAGGAGGACATTATGAAATTTGTAAGATTTATGTACGATAACAAAGTGTGCGAAGGTATTCTTTTTAACGATAAGATAAAAAAGATAGATTCCAATACAGGCAAACTCAATATAAGTCTTGAATACAGTATGGATCAGGTGGATTTTCTTCCACCGTCAACTCCGTCAAAGATTGTATGCATAGGCGAAAACTACAGAGAACATATCGAAGAAATGGGATCAAAGGTAGCAGAGGAGCCTGTTATCTTTATGAAACCTTCAAGTTCTGTGATAGGTCACGGTGATTCTATAGTGATTCCTGAGGAATCAGAGCGGGTTGACTACGAGGCGGAACTTGGTGTGGTAATAGGTGCAACCTGCAAAAATGTATCCAAAGAAGATGCAAAAAACTACATTATGGGATACACCTGTTTAAATGACGTGACTGCAAGGGATATCCAGAGCCGTGAGTCTCAATGGATAAGAGCCAAAGGATATGACACCTTCTGTCCTGTAGGACCATGTCTTGAGACAGATGCAGATCCTTTAAACCTTGATATTAAACTCTATGTAAACGGCGAACTTAAGCAGAGTTCCAATACAAAAAATATGATGAGAGACGTATATACTCTTGTAAGTTATATTTCAAAGATAATGACACTCTATCCCGGAGATATCATTGCCACAGGTACACCCAAGGGCGTAGGTAGGCTTATGGACGGGGATATGGTTACTGTGGAAATCCAGGGAATAGGCAAACTTACAAATTATGTTATAAGAGGATAGGAAGATTTTTATGAGCAAATTACTTGAAGGACTCAACGACAGACAAAAAGAAGCCGTAATCACCACCGAAGGACCACTTCTTGTCCTTGCAGGTGCAGGAAGCGGAAAGACTACGGTGCTTACAAGAAGAGTGGCATATATTCTGGAAAAAGGTCTTGCAAAGCCTTGGGAAATACTTGCCATCACCTTTACAAACAAAGCGGCAAAGGAAATGGCGGAAAGAATAGAAACCCTTGTGGGAGAAGGTATCTCTTCCCAGATGTGGGTAAAGACTTTTCACTCAGCATGTCTTATGATATTAAGACGTGATATAGAAAAAATCGGCTACACATCAAACTTCAATATATATGATACAAACGATCAGAAAAGACTTATCAAGGACTGTCTCAAAGAACTTAATATGAATGAGGACAACTACCCCGTAAAGAGTCTTATGAATGCAATAAGTTCATCCAAGGATGAGATGATAGATCCTGAAAAATATGCAAGACTTCATCCCGATTTCAGAGGAGAAAAGTATGCATCTGTATATAGACTTTATCAGAAAAAACTCAAAGAAGCCAATGCTATGGACTTTGACGATCTGATTTTTAAGACTGTGGAACTTTTCCGTGACAATCCAGATACTCTTTCCTATTATCAGGAAAGATTCAAATACATACTGGTAGATGAATATCAGGATACAAATAATATGCAGTACGAACTTGTAAGTATGCTTGGAAAAGTAAGACGAAATGTGTGTGTGGTAGGCGACGACGATCAGAGTATCTATAAGTTCAGAGGTGCAAATATAAGAAATATTCTTGACTTCGAAAAACAGTTTTCCGATGCGAAAAACATCAAGTTAGAGCAGAACTACCGTTCTACACAAAACATTCTTTCTGCGGCAAATGCTGTAATCGCAAACAATATAGAAAGAAAGGAAAAAAGACTCTGGACAGATAAAGGCGACGGCGAGAAGATAACTGTCAGAACCTGTGAAAATCAGATAGACGAGGCAATGTATATTGCAAGAGAGATTGACCGTCTTGTATCTGAAGGATACAAGTATTCAGATATTGCCATTTTGTATCGTACCAATGCACAGACCCGTGTATTTGAAGATAACCTTTCCTGCCCTTACAGAGTGCTTTCGGGGCTTCGTTTCTATGATACAAAGGAAATCAAGGATATCCTTGCATATTTAAGGGTAATCTACAACCCAAGCGACGATATCAACTTAAAGCGTATCATAAATGTGCCCAAACGCGGCATAGGACAAAGCACTATAGACAAAATCGACACTCTTGCATCAACTGTAGGCAAGAGTATGTTTGATATAATTACCGATGAAAACTATCTTTCATCACTTGGAAGATCTGCAAAAAATCTTACAGACTTTGCAAATCTTATAAATAAACTCCGTGAAAGCGTAGATAATGTATCTGTTACGGAACTTATAGAGATGACATATGCAGAGACAGGATATACTTTGAGCCTTCTTGCAGAAAATTCTCCCGAAGCCCGTGGCAGAATGGAAAACCTTGACGAATTCAAATCCAAATCCAAAGAATATGAAGAGAATGTGGAAGGCGGAACCTTTGCAGGATTTTTAGACAACATTTCTCTTGTATCCGATGTGGATAACTATGATTCAGAGCAGGATGCAATCGTTCTTATGACACTTCATAGTGCAAAGGGACTTGAATTCCCCGTTGTATTTATGTGCGGGTTGGAGCAGGGACTGTTTCCAAGTTATCAGTCTATAGAATCAGATGAACAACTGGAAGAAGAGAGACGTCTTTGTTATGTGGGTATCACAAGAGCCAAGTCAAAACTCTACATCACATATGCTCTTCAAAGAATTATGTACGGAAAGACCGAAAGCAAGGTTATATCCGACTTTGTAAAGGAAATACCCAAGGACTATGTGCACCGTATAGACGATGTGATAAGAAGACCTCAGAGGGATGCCTACAGTTCTCTTACATCAGATTTTGATGACTTCGGAAGTTTCTCTTACGGAAGTGAAAAAGTGGGGCTTGGAGGAAAGTCCTCCCTTATGTCATACGCTATGGTTTCATCCATTATTTCGTCATCCACCTTCAAGGCGGCAGAGGCAACCAACGTAACAGAAACTTATACAAAGGGCGAGAGAGTGTCCCACAAGAAGTTTGGCGAAGGTATGATAGTCGGTGTTACCGATATGGGGGGAGATTATCAACTGGAAATCTCTTTTGACAATGTGGGAACAAGAACCCTTATGGCATCATTTGCCAAATTAAAGAAGTTGTAAATATTTGTCGTTATTCTGAACAAATGTAAAGAATCTCTGTGAGATGTTTCGACTCCGCGTATGCTTCGCTCAACATGACAAATAATGCTTAACTGCATCATTTTGACCACCCCGTCGTCATCCTGAGTGTAGCGATAGCGAACCCGAAGGATCTTAGTGGAAAATTCCGACTTGATATTCATTTTTCTAATAATAATCGTTACAGGGGTGCAGATATAATTCTTTGTACGAATTAAAATAATATAAAAAGGACAAAAATATGAGAGAATATATAGACTTTGCCTATGTATATGACAAGTTGACAGAAAATGTGAATTATTCCGACCTTGCAGACTACATAGAAAAAATATTTAATAAATATCTTGATAAAAAGCCCTCTCTTGTGCTTGATCTTGCCTGTGGTACGGGAAGTATCACAAATATCCTTTCTGACCGTGGATACGATATGATAGGGGTGGATTCCTCTTATGAT
This sequence comes from Clostridia bacterium, assembly GCA_045530725.1. Taxonomy (GTDB): domain Bacteria; phylum Bacillota; class Clostridia; order UMGS1810; family UMGS1810; genus SIG435. The sequence continues at coordinate 21,832 of JAZSCT010000021.1, read as the reverse complement.
ATGCTCAACGTTGCTATGGAAAAGAGAGGAGACAGAAATATCCTCTATCTTAATCAGGATGCGGCAGATTTCGAACTATATGGTACTGTAGATGCCATTGTGTGCCTTCAGGACAGTATAAACTATATTACAGATGAAGAGAGTATCGACGGGCTTTTCTGGGGTGCAGACAACTATCTTAACCCCGGCGGACTTTTCATCTTTGACGCAAATACCATTTACAAATTTGAAAATGTTCTTGGGGCAAACACCATCACATATGACGATGATGAGATATTTTATTCCTGGGAAAACGAGTATATTTCTGATGAGAAACTTCACAATATGTATCTTACATTTTTTGTGAAAGATGATGATATGTACAAGAGATTTGACGAGCATCATATCCAGAGATATTATCCTGAAGAATTCTTCGATAAATACATACTCAAATACGGATTTGAAAAGGTGGGTGTATTCCACGAAAGAACATTGGAAAACCCGCACAAATCAAGCGAAAGAATATTTTATATTTTGAGAAAAAATATTTGACTTTTAAAAACATCTGTGTTACACTATGTTTGAGTATATACATACTCACTCTCATATTTTTTAGGAGGTACAGTTTCATGCAGAAAGGTACAGTTAAATGGTTCAACGCTGAAAAAGGCTATGGCTTCATTGAATGTGAAGAAGGCGGCGATGTATTCGTACATTTTTCAGCAATCTCAATGGACGGCTACAAGTCACTTGCAGAAGGTGACAAGGTAGAATTTGAAGTTATCGAAGGAAATAAAGGCCCACAGGCTGCTAATGTAGTTAAAGTTGACTAATCAATCTATAAAGGATTTTTAGTATAAATAACGCAAAATTATAGCTCGATAATTACAAACTTAAGAACCCCCAATGTTTATTGGGGGTTCTTGGTTCAAAAAGGGGTTAAATAAATTGAAAAAGGATCTTATTGCAAGTATTAAACAATTATATCCCGGTTTTTCCAAAGGACAGAAACTTATCTCCGATTACATTGTGACTAACTATGAAAAAGCGGCTTTTATGACTGCGGCAAAATTGGGAAAAGAAGTAAATGTAAGTGAATCCACCGTTGTAAGATTTGCCACGGAACTTGGCTTCGACGGATATCCGAAACTTCAGAAAGCCATGCAGGAAGAAATCCGCACAAGGCTTACCTCTGTGCAGAGGATGAAGATTATATCAGACAAAATGTCTGACAAGGATATACTCAAAACTGTGCTTATGTCTGATATAGACAAACTCACAAAGACTCTTTCAGAGATCAGGGAAGAGGATTTCCTTGGTGCAGTAGATACAATACTCAATTCATCGAAGATATATATTCTTGGTGCGAGAAGTTGCTATTCTCTTGCAAACTTCCTTGAATTTTACTTAAACCACATTTGTGACAATGTAAAGAAAGTAAGCACCACATCTGCAAGTGAGACATTTGAGCAGATGTACAGAGTAAGCAAGGATGATGTGGTCATCGGTATCAGTTATCCAAGATATTCAAAGAGGACAATCAACGCGTTAAAGTTTGCATCAGACAGAGGCGCAAAGATAGTTGCTATCACAGACAGCAATCTGTCTCCTATTGCAGAGCATGCCACATATGTGCTTACTGCAAGAAATGATATGTCCACATTTGTAGATTCTCTGGTTGCGCCGTTAAGTGTGATAAATGCCCTGATAGTTGCTCTTGTTATGAAGAGAAAAGACGAAGTGGCAAGAAACTATGAAGAACTTGAAGATATATGGGACGAATATGATGTGTATGAGAAAAACTCCGACGAATGAGGGCTTGTTGAATGAGTGATATTATAGGTGTAATAGGCGGTGGCCCCGCAGGGATGATCGGGGCAATGACCGCTGCAAAACGAGGGAAAAAAGTTGTTCTTATAGAAAAAAATCCCATGCTTGGCAAGAAACTTCTCATCACAGGCAAAGGCAGATGCAATATCACAAACAGCGCCGATACAGAAGAATTTATAAAGAATGTACCTGTGAATCCCACATTTCTCTATAGTGCTTTTTACAGTTTTACAAATGATGATATAGTAAATCTCCTGAAAGACTATGGAGTGGAAACAAAGGTAGAGAGAGGCGGAAGGATTTTTCCTGAAAGCGATAAATCAAAAGACGTAAGAGACGCTCTTAAAAAAGCAGTAGAAGATTCAGGAGTCAAAGTATATAACGGCGAAGTCAGAAGTATAGAAAAGACAGAGGGAACATTCAGAATAATACTTTCATCAAACAAATCCCTTACTGTAGATAAAGTGATTTTGGCAACAGGCGGTATGAGTTATCCCCTTACAGGCTCTACGGGAGACGGGTATGAGTTTTCAAAGAGACTGGGACATACTGTTACTGAACTCAAACCCTCACTTGTTCCTCTGGAAATAAAAGAAAAAGAGTATCTTTCCCTTCAGGGACTATCTCTTAAAAATATAGAAATCACCGTAGAAAGAAACGGAAAGAAAATCTATACCGATTTCGGTGAGATGCTTTTCACACATTTCGGTGTGTCGGGACCTGTGATTTTGTCTGCAAGTTCACACATAAGAGATGTAAAAAATGATAGTATAAAAATAAATATAGACTTAAAGCCTGCATTGGACGATGCTACTCTGGATAAGCGGATTTTGAGAGACTTCGAAGAAGCAAAAAACAAAGACCTTATAAACGCTCTTGACAAACTTCTTCCGAAGATGATCATAGCCCATGTGATAGACAAAGCAGGAATCAACCCCAGAAAAAAGGTAAACGAAGTCACAAAGGAAGAAAGGCGAAACCTTGTTTCATCAGTTAAGTGCTTTGATGTGACAGTTAAGTCATTCAGACCAATAACAGAAGCAATTATCACATCAGGCGGAGTAAATGTGAAGGAAATAAACCCCTCTACTATGGAATCAAAGATTGTACCTGGACTTTTCTTTGCGGGAGAGATTATAGATGTGGATGCATATACGGGAGGATATAACCTTCAGATAGCCTATTCCACAGGATACCTTGCAGGTATGAATGTATAAGATTTATCCCCTTTGGCATATAATTTATATACCGAAGGGGTGTTTTTTATGAAGGGATTTCTTTTAAGATTATTTAACAAAAGGGAGAAAGTGTGTTATTTTCTCCTTTTTTTCATTTTTCTCATAATGGTCATATCTCAGGTTCTCATGCAAAAAGGTGGTATGATGGGGTATTTCAGCGCCATAGAAACCTTCGAAGGGGAGTTTATAAGTGATGAGGGAATGTTTAACAGAGAAGAGGTAATAATTGATATGGAAGGCACCTTTCCCGAAAGCCTTCCCGAAATATACTTAAACGGCGAAAGAGTGGGATTTCTTGATGATAAACACAAAAGTGTGATTGTAGAAACTGACTCTGTACTTGAGATATTTTCAGCCGATGATACCCAAGATTTAACTGCATATGTCAAATGGGATGAGGGTAAAATGATAAACTACAATAAGTCTTATCCTGTCAGATTGAAAAAAGGATTCAACATAGTAGCAAGATTTTCATTTTTGCACTAAAAAATTTAAAAAACTATTGTTTATTTTTCATAAATATTGTATAATGTCGGTGTATGTCGGATTAACGGAGGACGAAATGAGTTTCAGAAAAGTAGCCATTGACGGGCCTGCAGGAGCAGGCAAAAGTACAATTTCAAGAGCGGTTGCCACAGAGCTTGGATATGTGTATATTGATACAGGTGCAATGTACAGAGCATGTGCGTTGAAAATGCTCCGCTCACAAATTGATATAAACAATGACATAAACAGTGTTATTAAGATGATGAATAGTACAGAAATAGAGATTACCCATGGAGAAGCCGGTCAGATAGTGTATCTTGACGGAGAAGATGTGACGGGCAAAATCCGCACAGCAGAAGTGTCAAAGGGTGCATCGGACATTGCGAAGATTCCTGAAGTAAGACTCAGACTTGTGGATATTCAGAGAAATCTTGCAGCAAAATGTAACTGCATAATGGATGGAAGAGATATCGGCACATATGTACTTCCTGATGCGGATGTAAAGATTTTTCTTACTGCTTCTGTGGAAGAAAGAGCCAAGAGAAGATATGCAGAACTTATGGAAAAGGGTATGCAGACTACTTTGGAAGAAGTGCTCTCCGATATGAAAAAGAGAGACGCCAACGATGCAGGAAGAGAATTTGCCCCCTTAAAACAGGCAGAGGATTCTGTATTGGTGGATACAACAGGAAATACGCTTGAGAAATCTGTAGAACTGTTGAAAAATATAATCATAAATAATCTTAATGAGATATAGAGGACAAGACTATGTTTTATAAAACTGTAAAAGCATTGGTAAAAGGCTTTCTTAGTGTGTTTTTCAGAGTGGAAATTGAAGGAGAAAAAAATATCCCTCAGGATGGATCGTGCCTTATATGTGCAAATCACTCCAGTAACTGGGATCCGGTTTTCCTTGTGGCATTCACAAAGAGAAAAATCAACTTTATGGCAAAGGCAGAGGTGTTTAAGATACCTGTGATTAAGTGGGTACTTCTTAAATTCGGTGCTTTTCCCGTACAGAGAGGCAAGGCGGATATCGGTGCGGTAAAGAAATCCTTGGGAATACTTAATTCGGGTGATGTGCTGGGGATGTTTCCTACAGGTACAAGAAACTCCGACGAAGAGTCGGCAGAAGTAAAATCAGGTGCGGCACTTATTGCCACAAGATGCGGCACAACCGTGCTTCCTGTGTACATAAAGGCAAATAAGTTTTTGATATTTTCAAAGGTGAAGATTATATACGGTACTCCTCTTGATATGTCAGAATACAAGGGCAAAAAACCTGACCAGGAAGAACTTAAGGAAATCGCAAACAACATATATGCAAGAATAATGGAACTTTCAAAATAAATCGGAGTCTGGATTATGGAAATTATACTGACAAAAAATGCGGGATTCTGCTTTGGTGTAGAGAGAGCCGTAAGTGCTCTTCGCGAGAAGCAATCAGGAGAGAAGATTGTCACTTTGGGCCCTATCATCCACAATCAGTCTGTGGTGGACGAGCTTAAAGATAAGGGAATAGATATTATCGAAGATGTTTCCCATACCCCCGAAGGATATACTGTGGCAATACGTGCTCACGGTGTGGCGAAAAGTGTCATAAATGAAATGGATGAAAAAAATATTCCGTATATTGACCTTACATGCCCCTTTGTTAAGAAAAATCATCAGATAGTAGAGAGAGAATACAACAACGGCTACAAGATAGTCATTGCAGGGGACAGGCTTCATCCCGAGATAATCGGTATCAACGGCTGGTGCGAAAATACTGCCCTTATTGCCACCGATCCTAAGGAACTTGAAGGTAAAATTTCTCCCGATGATGAGGTTTGTCTGGTGGCACAGACCACCCTTGACAGAGAAACCTTTGAAAATATAAAAAATTTTATAAAAAATTGTTGCAAAAAGGTACTGATATTTGATACAATATGTAGTGCGACGGCACAAAGGCAGGATGAGTCTGCCAGCATTGCAAAGAAAGCAGACTATATGTTTGTAATCGGAGCAGGTCATAGTGCCAATTCAAATAAACTCAGCGCAATATGCAAAAAGTATTGTGCCAATGTTTATCAGATTGCTTGTTTTGAGGATATTCCTCAGAATATAGATATTCCCAAAAATTCTATTGTGGGAATCACGGCAGGGGCTTCAACACCGCCGTGGATGATTAAGGAGGTTATAGGCAAAATGGAAGAAATGCTTAAAGACGGCGAAATGAGTTTCGCTCAAGCACTCGAAGAACATGAAAGGGAAAAAGCTTTGGTAACCCTTAAGACAGGTGACATTGTCAAGGGTACTGTAATGAGCGTCGAAGCAAATGGTGTCAGCGTTAATTTGGGTTACAAGTCAGACGGATTTATTCCGGCAGGCGAATTTATAGACGATCCTGACGCAGACTTGAAGAGTTTAATAAATGTTGGCGATGTTGTTGAAGTATTCGTTGTAAGAGTAAATGACGTTGATGGCGAAGTTACTCTTTCCAAGAAAAAGATTGATTCTATTGCAGGAGCAAAGAAACTTGAAGAAGCTTACGAAAACAAGGAAATCCTTGAAGGAAAGATTGTTGAAGTTGTTAACGGCGGCGTTCTCGCAAGTGTATCAGGTGCAAGAGTATTCATCCCTGCAAAACTTGCAAGCGACAGATATGTTGAAGATCTTAATTCGCTTATGGGACTCAAAGTATCTTTCAGAATCATTGAAATTTCCAAGAGACGTGGCAGAAACAAACTTGTTGGTTCTGTAAAAGAAGTTATCAAGGAACAGAAAGTGAAACTTTCTGAAGCATTCTGGCAGGATGCAGAAGTTGGCAAGAAGTACTCAGGTGTGGTTAAATCAATCACAAACTTCGGTGCATTTGTTGACATCGGCGGTGTAGAAGGTTTGGTACATATTTCCGAACTTTCATGGTCAAGAATCAAACATCCTTCAGAAGTAGTTAAAGAAGGCGATGCTGTAGAAGTTTACATCATCGAAATGGATAAGGAAAAAGGCAAGATTTCTTTGGGATACAAGAGAACTGAAGACAACCCATGGGAAAAGGTAAAGGCTGAAATCGAAATCGGCAAAGATATCCCATGTAAAGTTGTAAGAATCGTACCATTCGGTGCATTCGCAGAAATCTTCCCGGGTGTTGATGGTCTTATCCACATTTCTCAGGTTGCAAACAAGAGAATCGGTAAAGTAGAAGACGAACTTACTGTTGGTCAGCACATTACTGCAAGAGTTGTTGAACTTGACGTGGAAAATAAGAAAATCGGTCTTTCAATAAGAGCGATTATCGAAGAAGAAAAGGCAAACGCTCCTGAAGAAGTAGCAGAAGAAGTAGCAGAAGAAGTTGTTGAAGAAGTTGTTGAAGAAACTGTTGAAGCAGTTGAAGCAACAGAAGAAACAACTACAGAAGAATAATATTTTTCAAAACCACAAGGGATGTGAGATTTCGCATCCCTTTATTTTTTGAGATTTTTCACAAATCTTTCAAAAACTTCACACGGCATTATAATATTACTTGTGTATCATGATAATACCACAAAAAGGAGGAAGATAAAATGAAAATCAATATCAAAAAGTTTATTTTTGGCACAGTTGCCACAGTTGCAGCACTAACGCTGGTGGCTACATCGGTACTTGCTTCGGAGGAAACGACAACAGAGGAAAATACCCAAGTAAAACCGGGTGTTCATCAGAAACACAAAAGAAGAAATAAGGACTTTCACAAAGGTGGAAGAAAAGGCTTTTCTATGGAAGAACTTACTGAGGAACAGAAGGCTGAACTGAAAGAAAAGTTCGGCGATAGAAAAGAACTCACCGAAGAAGAAAAAGCAGAACTCAAAGAAAAAATGGAAGAAAGAAAAGCCGAAATGGAAGCAAAAATGGCTGAAAAGGAATCCGAAAGACTCGCCAGCCTAAAAGAAAAACTAGATAGCGGTGAAATCACTCAGGAACAATATGACAAAATGATAGAAATGAAGCCTGGACACACAGGCGGAAAAGGCGGTCCGGGAAGAAAGGGTTTTGGCAGAGGATGCGAAAGACATCCGAAAATGGAAACAACCGAAACAGAAATAACAGAAACACCATAAGAAACAATATAATATTTTAAATGACAGAAAGGAGATGTAAATTAATTTTTACATCTCCTAAATATATAAATGGTTGACTTTAATTATTACTTGTGCTATAATACACTCATTAGAAAACAGAATTTTAACCATTGGAGGTAAATATTATGGAACATATCAAAACTCTTAAGACAAAAAACCTTTGTGAAAGTGCAAAAAAAGGCGGATGCGGCGAATGTCAGACATCATGTCAGTCTGCTTGTAAGACAAGTTGCGGTATCGCTAATCAGGCTTGCGAAAACAAAGAAAATAAGTAATTTTCGCATATAAGACGGGTGTTTTGAGGACACTATGAAAATTTAACCTCTCAAAATGGAAATATTTGTCCTTTTTGAGAGGTTTGTTTTTTATAAATAAGGATTTACGGAGGATAAGATGATACATCAGTACAAACTTTTGGGATACAATATTATTCTTGATATTTCATCAGGAGCAGTACACGCAGTAGATGATATTGCCTATGATATTATTTCTTTGTTTGAAAATAATTCAAAGGAAGATGTTATATCCGCAATCAAAGACAGGTACCCTGATGCGGATGATATTGAGGAATGCTACAATCAGGTGGAAGAACTTAAAAACAACGGAGAACTTTTCACAGAGGACACATTTGAAGACAAGGCGGATACCTTGAAAGCCAAAACTGCAGGGGTAATAAAGGCACTTTGCTTACACATTGCCCACACCTGTAATCTTAACTGTTCATATTGTTTTGCAAGTCAGGGTAAATACCACGGCGAAAGAGCAGTTATGAGTTATGAAGTGGGCAAAAGAGCCCTTGACTTTCTTGTGGAAAATTCAGGAAGCAGACGTAATCTTGAGGTGGATTTCTTTGGCGGAGAGCCTCTTATGAACTTTGATGTGGTTAAGAAACTTGTGGAATATGCAAGAAGTATCGAAAAAGAAAAGGGAAAGAATTTCCGATTTACCCTTACTACCAACGGAGTACTTGTTGACGATGATGTGATAGAGTTTTCAAATAAGGAAATGAGTAATGTGGTACTGAGCCTTGACGGAAGAAAGGAAGTTCACGACAGATTCCGTGTAGATTATAAAGGGGAGGGAAGTTGGGAAAAAATCGTTCCCAACTTTCAGAAATTCGTGGAGAAACGTGGCGGCAAAAACTACTATATGAGAGGAACATTTACCCATCACAATCCTGATTTTCTTGAAGATGTGAAGGAGATGCTTTCTCTGGGGTTCAGGGAACTCAGTATGGAGCCTGTGGTATGTGCTCACGATGATCCATCATGTCTTACGGATGAAGATTTGCCCATAGTAAGTGAACAGTATGAAAAACTTGCAGAACTTATGATAGAATATGACGAAAAGAATGACCCGTTCACTTTCTATCATTATATGATAGACCTTGAAGGCGGACCCTGTATATATAAGAGAATATCAGGTTGCGGTTCGGGAACAGAGTATATGGCAGTTACCCCGTGGGGAGATTTGTATCCATGCCATCAGTTTGTGGGGGAAGAATCCTTCAGACTTGGCGATATATATAAAGGTGTTACAAATACAGACTGCACAAAGATGTTTCGTGACTGCAATGTGTATGCCAGAAAGGAATGCCGTGATTGCTGGGCGAAACTTTATTGCTCAGGCGGTTGTGCTGCTAATGCATATCATTCCACAGGTTCGGTTAACGGTGTTTATAAATACGGTTGCGAACTCTTCAAGAAGAGAATGGAGTGTGCTATAGCGGTGGCAGTACACAGAGCACTCAGATAGTGAAGAGATAAAAGATAAGAGTGAAAAGAAAAGGTGCAAAATACGTTGTATTTTGTTTTATCTTAATTTTTTAAATAAACTTTTTTCCTGTTTCCATACAGTTAATAAGTGTCAATTGACAAGGAAGATAGAAATGACTACACCAATATGTGATTTTGTGAAAAACTACATAGAAAAGAATCCGCTGAGACTTCATATGCCCGGTCACAAGGGGGAGGTCTTTCTTGGTGTGGAAAAGTATGACATTACAGAGATAGATGGTGCAGACAGTCTTTATGAAGCATCGGGTATCATTGAAGAAAGCGAAAGGAATGCTTCACACCTTTTCGGTTGTGATACATATTATTCTGCAGAGGGTTCTTCCCAATGTATAAAGGCGATGATTTATCTTGCAGGTATCTATGCTGCAAAAACAAACAGAAAAAGACTTATCTATGCCGCAAGAAATGTTCACAAAAGTTTCGTATCTGCTGTAGGTCTTTCTGATTTTCAGGTGAAGTGGCTTTATTCTGATGATGATTCGTATTTAAGTTGCAGAATAGATGCACACTCTCTTGAGAAGGAACTGAAAAGTGCAGATATACTTCCTGTTGCAGTATATATCACATCTCCTGATTATCTTGGAAACATTCAGGATATAAAGGGAATATCCGATGTCTGCAAAAAGTACGGTGTACTTCTTCTTTGTGACAATGCCCATGGGGCATATCTTAAGTTCTTAAGTCCCTCGTTACATCCTGTTGACCTTGGTGCTGATATGTGCTGTGACTCTGCTCACAAAACCCTTCCTGCCCTTACAGGTGCTGCATATCTTCATATGGGAGACGAAGTAAATAAATATCTTTCTTTCTGCGTGAGAAATGCACTTTCCCTTTTTGGGAGTACAAGCCCAAGTTATCTTATTTTAGAGTCTCTTGACAATCTCAATAAATATCTTTCGGAAGGATACAGAGAGAAGTTATCCCTGTTTGAAGAGAAGATGCAGATATTGAAAAACAGACTTTCGGATATGGGATATACCATTTTCGGCGATGAAACTCTGAAACTTACCTTAAGAACAAAACCTTATGGTTACAAAGGGTATGAGATAGCAGGTGCTTTAAGAAAAAAAGGCATTATATGTGAGTTTTACGACGATGATTTTCTTGTGCTGATGTTTACCCCTGAGACTTCTGAATGTTCTTTGGAGAAGATTTTTGATGTTCTTTCCAATATTCAAAGGAAAGAAGCAATCGACGATGAAAAGGTTTGCAATTCTGAACATATTAAGAGGTTAAGTGTGCGTGATGCGATGATGAGAGACTATGAAGAAATCCCTGTGGAAAATGCAGAAGGAAAAACCCTTTCATTTCTTACTGTTGCCTGCCCGCCTGCGGTGCTTGTGGTATCCCCCGGTGAGATAATTACAAAGGAAGATATAGAAGTTTTTAAGAGTATCGGCACCGAAACATTGTGCGTGGTGAAAGAATAATTTTTGTGAGTTGTTTCGACTCCCCTGGCGTTGCTCAGGGTCTGCTCAACATGACGATGTTGGGGTATGTTTTATGGTTCATGGTATTTTCAATGAGTGAGGGATAGGAAAAATATTATGAATTGAACAAACAAAGCCAACGCTGTATGCGATACTGCGCAGGCGTATGTTTGTTCAGAATAAAAGCGCACAAAAAACAGAGAAAATCAATCTATCGGATTGATTTTCTACATAAAAAAGAGCGGAACAGACAGATATCGGATATACTGTTATCATTTTTCTTGCACTTTTATGGTTCATGATATTTTTACATCCCTCACATAAAAAGAAACACCGCCTGACTATACGTCAGACGGTGTTTCTTTTTAAGTTAATGCAAAAGTACGCATTGAGATGCTTTTTTTAAAAAATTCTTCTTGCACCGATATATCTTGAACTATACCAACTTGTGGTTATGGAAGTGTATTCCACAAACTTTCCGGTGCTGGGTGAGTGAATCATTGTGTCGTTGCCCACATATATACCTACATGTGTGGCATAATTTCCTTTTCCAAAGAATACCAGATCTCCGGGCATAAGCTGAGATCTATCTACCGGTACGCCATTTTTCTGCTGATCGTTGGCTGTACGGTACAGAGAAACACCTAATTGCTTAAAGCAGTATGAGGTAAATCCTGAACAGTCAAATCCACCGGGAAATGATCCGCCATATACATATGGTGTGCCAAGATGCATTGCTGCAATATCAAGCACCTGATCGCCGGAAGTGTAGATAGGCTGCGCCTCATAATCGGGCGAATATACCTCTTCCTGAAACTGATAATAGTTTATTTCATCTGTGGTCATTTCGGGTGTTATGTATTCTTTTTTCACAAAGGCGGCCATTTCATTGTACACTATTTTGTACCAGCCATCCTCTTCGCCGATAATTGCTACTGATTCACCGTAGCCAAGTGTTCCGAGTACGAAACTGTTTTCATTAACAATTCCCTGAGATCTTACATTCAAAGCATCCACGTTTACATATCCATTCCCTACCGCATAACCCGGAACTGTTGTCAATAAAAAAGCGGTTATGAGGAGAATGAACAGCAAAATGTTTTTTCTCATAAATACCTCCTGTATTCTTAACACGAGGTCTATTCTATCACAAAATGATGTTAATGTCAAATTTTTTTAACATTTTATTAACAACAAATTGTGGAAAATGTGTAAAAATGACGAAATTTTTATAGTTATTTCACAAAAAATCCACTTATTCTTTGACGTATTCATCAAAAATAAGTGGATAAGTTGTGGATAATTTGTAACAATTTTTGTAACTATTCGAATATTTTTTCAAAGGAATAGGTGATATTGCCATTTTCACAGTTGACCTTAAGATACATTGCATCACTAAGGACATTTTGCTTATTAAGGTTTCCCACTCCGTCAACATTGAACATATATTTGCCGTTATCTCTGTAACTGTTTATTACGCCGTTTGAGAAGATATATACATCTTTGCCGACGGACAAAGCATAGTCAGAAATAGTCTTTTCAAATAACTCTTCTTCAGTATCAGATGAGAAATTGTACTTATTTGGCATTATGATAAATATATTTTTGTCCTTTACTGATTTTATATCCTCCATAAATTTCTTCCATTGTGTTTTGTCAGGTGTGTGTATTGAGGAGGAGGCATTGTTTAATGTAAAGAATGATACTCCTTTGTGGCTTATAAGTGAATATTTTTGGGATGTATGTATCGGGATAAGTTCTGTTGAAATATTCACATTCTTCCCGGCAAAAAATATCATATCGCAAGTATCTTTGATTTTGTGGATAAGGTTTTTTGCAACGGCTTTCTCCAGCATAGTCTTGTTGTAAAAACTATTTCCAAAAAACGCCACAGAGAAGTTATCTTCATCTGATTTTATATCCTTTGAAACATTTTTTTCATCAGGATGGAATATATCTTCAGGAAGTGATATTTCTGTATCATCTCCGTCAACACGTACAATCAGAGAGGTTGACACATCCCCGAAAGAAAATGTCACAACAGAAGTTCCCTTCTTGGTTGCTTTGATGGTGTTACCGTCAAATGACAGAATGTCATCGGATACATTGACACCAATATGATTTAAGTCTATAAGAGCGCTGTGACCTTTCTCATCATAGCCTCTTAAGGTCACAAGATATTTTTCTCCTGATTTCATTTTTCTTTCTTTGGTAGAAAGTTTCAAAGAATGGGGCATATCGAGGACTGTTATTTTCTGATAAGTTTTAATCCCCATATATTCGGCAGTAACTGTAACTTCACCGCTTTTTTCAGGGTAGAATACAAAGTCCTTTATGTATCCTGCTTCTTCTGATATGGAAAACTTTACTTTTTCTTTATCAAAGTCGATTCCAAGATAGTTTTTGTCCATTGCGGTGACATTAAGTGCAGATGATGTATTTACAAATACTTTTTCTTTGTCAAAGTCAAGTTTTATCTGAGAAATCTTCCCCTTTTTGTGTTCTGATATGATACCCACACCATTTATCACGCCTCTTAAGGATGAATCGGATGGGTTGTTGATTACAGATAAGTCATCTTCTCCCTGTTTTTTTGCCACAAGGGTAGATGATCCGCCACCGTCAAGATTTATGGCGTTGTATAAGCCGATATCTATGAGAATTTCAGAAAACTCGTCAAGAGTTACTCCCACACTGGTCTTCGTTCTTCCGTCAACTGTCACAAGATAGGCATATCTTCCATCTTTGCCTACTCCCCAGGCAGATCTTGGCTCTCTTACACCTGCAGTATGGGTGATTTTTGCCTTTTGCCCTTCTGTCACAAGGATAGTTCCTCCGCCTATGGCAAAGTCTATGTGGCTTTCTATATCAGGGTTTATCACACGGTCAATTTTTACTTCATCGCCCACTTTGAAATTATCGGGGATAAATGAATTCTGATCCTTAAGATACGCAAGTATGTACCCATTCTCAGGAATTTCTATCTGTCCCATATCGTGATTTATTGCGGTGACTATTCCGTCTTCTACCACCATTTCTTCTAGATTTCCCGTAGAACCGATGCTTAAATTCCCCCAGTTTCTGTCATATATTACTATTCCAGATAATGAGTCGAATTTATTATATGCTTTTATCACATCCCCCTCACCGTTTGGTGCGGTGATGGTGGTGAGAGTGTCTATGTAGTCAAAGAAGAAACTTCCGTCATCTAACTTAGCCCCCACACCCATTTGTGTTGAGGAGAGGGCATATCCTGAAAGGAGGTTTCCGTCTTTTATTTCCACACCTATACTTGATGCTTCATTTGATGAAGAGTTTTTTGCATAGAAATCTCCGTTGATGCCTGCTGTGGCACCCATTTTGTCTGTGAGGGTTTTGGTATTGTAGAGGGTCTTTAGGTTCTTTTCATCCTTAAGGAATGTAAGGCAGGTATCTTTGTCTCTAAGGTCTGCCTTTATGATATTTACCGTTACAAACCCTGAATTTATAAGCATCTTTTTTGTAATAAGTTCAATGTTTCCTGCTGCCTTTTCGCTTTCCGTCATTTCAAATATGGGTGCGGCATAGGCAAAATGTGATAAGGATATAATAAGTGTCATAATAATCGCAAGTAATTTTCTTTTCATATATGTACTCCTTTCGCTGAAAGATAATTATATTTTACATCATATAATATACATTGTAAATAAGTAAAATGTTGAAATAATGTAAGGATTGTGTTAAAATATATTTATAATGGGATATCAGGCACTAATGAAGAGCCTGTATCCGGGTGACCGGGGTGAAGATATGTATAACGATCCATTTGAAGAATATATAAAACAATCAGAGCCAAACAAAAAATATAAGGGATACATCTGGAGCACTGCTATAGGATTGCAGGCAGTAGATGGACTGGAAACATCGGAAAAACTGAAAAAAACAGCGATAGAAAATATAGAGGGCAATATATCAATAACCGACGCACAAAAGCAGATCGAAAGTTATTATGAATCAAAACCGAAAAAATCAGAATATGACAGGACAGAAGAGGCTGACAAAGTTTCTGTTCGTATTGCTGCAATTCTTTCGGAAAAATCATTTTCTTTTTCTCCAAGTGAATATATAGGAATCCACAAAAAACTGTTTACAGGGATTTACAAACATGCAGGCAGAATTCGTGATTATAATATTACAAAGAAAGAATGGGTACTGGATGGTGCAACTGTTTTATATGGTAATGCCACAGAACTTCGCGAAACTTTGGAATATGATTTTTCCCAAGAGAAAAAATTCAGTTACAAAGGACTGACTAATGATGAGATTATCCGTCATCTGGCGTATTTTATATCCAGATTGTGGCAAATTCATATCTTTGGCGAGGGAAACACCAGGACAACAGCGGTGTTTTTCATCAAATATTTAAGGTCGTTGGGATATGATGCAGAAAATGATATATTTTACTCAAACGCATGGTATTTCAGAAATGCACTTGTAAGAGCCAATTATACAAACTTAAAGGAAAAGGTGTATGAAACAACAGTTTATTTAGAAAAATTTATAAGGAATCTTTTGCTCAACGAAAATAACGAACTGAAAAACAGATATCTGCATATAAAGTATATCTTTGATGGGCAAAATGTGGCTATTGGCAAAGAAAATGTGGCTATTGAACAAAAAATAAAAGAAATGAAATTTAATATTCAGACAAAGACCAGTATAGAAATGCTCTACAAAGCAGTCGGGTCACAAAAACCCTTCGGAAGAAAAGATGTATCAGAGATATGTGATATTTCATATTCTGCAGCCGGGGTTTTGATTTCAAAGATGAAACAATGCAATATTATAGAAGAAGTAAAAGGCATTGGCAAGGGCAGGTATCGGTTTTGTTTGTAAATGAATCCTGCAGATTTATATTCCTGTGAATATTTTTTGATTATTCACAGAAAGGAGCATACGTTATGCAAAAAAACAGAAGAATTCTTATGGCTCTTATGGGCTTAGAGATTGGCGGCGCAGAAACCCACGTGGTAGAACTTGCAAAGTACCTTTCTCAGAACGGATACACCGTATATGCAGTATCAAGCGGCGGTGTATATGAAAAAGAACTTGAAAAGTCAGGCATAAGACATTACTATGCCCCTCTTACAGCCAAAAGCCCTCTTGATATTCTTAAGTCATACCGTACTATCAAAAAGATTGTAAGGGATGAAAGAATAGACATCATCCACGCTCATGCACGTATCCCTGCTTTTGTGTGCTCACTTGTAAACAAAGTCACAAGGACTCCCTTCATCACTACAGTACACGGGGTGTATTCATCGGGATTTCTTTTTAAGATTCTAACCAACTGGGGACAGGAAACCATCTGTGTAAGTGAAGATGTGAAAAAGTATGTAAAAGATATTTATTCTATCCCTGATGAAAGAATACATCTTACTATCAACGGTATCAATCAGGAAACATTTTCTTCTGAAGTGGATTATTCCGATTTGCTTGAAGAATTTCAGATATCGGATGATGATTTTAAGATTGTATATGTGTCAAGACTTGATGAAGGTAACTGCGACGGTGCATTCAGACTTCTTGAAAAAGGGGAAGATATTCTTCGTAAGATCCCCAATGCAAAAATTATCATCGTAGGATCAGGAACAGAATATGACACAATAGACAGACGAACTTCTGCCTTCAATAAAGGTCACGGAACAAAACTCTTCCACCTTGCAGGTGCAAGGACAGATGTGTATAAGTTTACCGCTATGGCAGATGTGGTAGTGGGTATCAGTCGTGTGGCACTTGAGGCGATGAGTGCAGGAAATGTGGTTATCCTTGGAGGTTTCGGTGGATATATAGGAGTATTTGATGAAGATAAACTAAGCCTTTGCCTTGATACGAACTTCACAGGCAGAGGTTGTGAGATAATGACATCGGATATGCTGTTTCAGGATATTGTAAGAGTATATGAAATGACCCATGAAGAAAAGGACAAACTTATTTCTTTCGGCAAGCACACTGTGTCAGAAAATTACTCCATATCCGCAATGGCAAAAAGTAATATCAAAGCATATGATGCTCTTCTTGAAAGGGAGAAGAGAGAAACATACGACTTTATGATATCAGGATATTACGGATTCAATAACAGCGGTGACGATACTCTCCTTGCTGCCATGACAGAAAGTTTCAGAGAATGTGACGAGGATTTAAGTATTGTGGTGCTTTCGGACAACCCTAAGGAAACAGAAGAAAAGTACAATGTTAAATCACTCAAGAGAATAAATATCATAAAAATCCTCTCCGCTATGAAAAAGACAAAAGTGTTTATAAGCGGTGGCGGAAGTCTCATTCAGGATGTGACAAGCACCAAGTCTATAATGTACTATCTCTTTCTTATGCGACTTGCCAAATGTATGCATCTTCCCGTTATGGTATATGCAAACGGAGTAGGTCCTGTAGATAAGAAGAAAAATATCGAAAGTACGGTAAGGGAATTCAACCGAGCCGACCTTATCACACTAAGAGAAAAGGATTCTATGGAATTTTTAAGACAAATCGGTGTAACAAATGAAAAAATCTCTGTTACAGCCGATCCTACCTTCACTCTTGAATGTGCAGATGATGAATTTGTTGAGAAAATCCTTGATTCCTACTCAGTGCCAAAGGATAAGGGAATAATAGCCGTAAGCCTTCGAAACTGGAAAAACGCACAGAAGTATTTCGAAAGGGAAATTGTGATAAATCTTGACGAAATATGTAAAGAATACAATCTTTATCCTTTGTTTATTCCTATGCAGTATCCAAATGACTTTGAATTTTCCAAAAAAATCCTTGCATCTATGAAACATAAGGGTGCTGTGATTGACAAGCAGTATGACGGTGCTGTTCTTAAAGGAATATTCAAAAAATGCTCCATCACTCTTGGCATGAGACTTCATTCTCTCATATATTCATTCGGAGTGGGAGTGCCTGTGATAGGACTGTCATATGATCCCAAGGTAAAGAGTTTCCTTGAGTATGCAAATTGCCCATACTATGTTGATGTGGAAAAACTCAGTATGTCAGGGTTAAAAGAGACTTTTGACTATTGCTATAAGAATATGGACAGCATAAAGGAAGGAATAGAAAAAAACCTTGGTGTTATGAAAACCCTTGCAAATGAAAACGTATTTCTGGCAATAAAAATGCTTAATAAGGAGATTTAAAAAATGAAAAAGATTATTGCATATCTTATATTAGTTACAATAATTTTTTAATTAGTTGGAAGTGTTCAGGTTTTTGCAGAAAGTAATGCCTGGACTGCTGATATGCCTCAGGTGGATCAGTGGTAGCGCTGGGCAGGTAAGCCTCTTATCAATGCCGAGTGGTATGTAAAGGGTATGGATGCCTGCACCCCTGATTCAGAACTGACCAATCAAGCAGGTGTTGGCTGGACAGTTGAAACACAGAAAGAGAGAGGAAATTACTATCAGAGTTTCGTTCTGGCTATGCTTGAATCGAAGGTCTTTGTAGGATGGCATTGGTGCAGATATATGGACAATGATCCCCGATACAAAAACAATCATTTTCCAAACATAAATTCAAATAAGGGAATAGTTGACAGAGATTACAAATATCAGGAAGAGTTCCTTTCTTATATGAAAACTATGAATGATAACGTATCTTCCATCATAAAATATTTTGACAAATAAGGAGAAAAATAATGGGCAGAATACTTGGTATAGACTATGGAGACAGAAGGGTTGGTATAAGTGTTTCCGATCCTTTAGAAATAACCGCTCAGGGGATATGCACTCTTGAAAATAAGGTCTTTGAAAAAATGATGGTAAATTTAGAGAAGATAATAGCGGAATACAAACCCACGGAAATAGTCCTTGGAATGCCCAAAAATATGGACGGGAGTATAGGTTTTCGTGGAGAAATCACACTTGAATTCAAAGAAAGTCTTGAAAAAATCTCAAATGATGCTAAAATAGTCTTATGGGATGAAAGGCTCACTACCGTAAGTGCCGACAGGATATTTCACGTAACAGGAACAAAGGGCAAAGACAGAAAGAAGGTAGTGGATACTGTAGCAGCATCCATAATACTACAAAGTTATCTTGACAGTAAATGAGATGTAAAAAACCTCCACAACGTGAAAAGGTATGAGATACATAAAAATCTTTATAATAAATGAAAGGAATGAAAAAAATGAACGACAATTTTACAAAGAATGAAGAAGAAACAAAGATCATTCCCTTTGAGGATGAAAACGGAAACAAAATAGAACTTGAACTCATTGACGCTTTTGAAATGGATTCTAAGGAGTATGTAGCACTTGTAGAGCCTGATGACGGAAGCGATGAAGATGCAGATGTTATCCTTATGCGCCTTGAAAGTGTAGATGGAGAAGACATACTTGTGGCTATTGAAGATGATGATGAACTTGATCGTGCATTTGATATGTTCAAAGACAGAATGGGCGAAGAATTTGACTTTGTTGACTAAAAAACAAGAGGAGAATTTATATGAATATATGGCATGACATTAACCCTAAGAAGATTTCAAAAAGTGACTTTGTTGCTGTTATCGAAATCGAAAAGGGAAGCAAAAACAAGTACGAAATGGACAAGGAAACAGGACTTCTGATGCTTGACAGAATCCTGTACACATCCACACATTACCCTGCAAACTACGGATTCATTCCGAGAACTTATGCAGATGACCTTGACCCTCTTGATGTGCTTGTGTTGTGTTCAGAGAGGGTAAACCCTCTTACAATGGTGAGATGCTATCCTATAGGCGTAATCACTATGATGGACAACGGCAGATTTGACGAAAAGATCATTGCAATTCCATTTGAGGATCCTACATACAATTCCTATAAGGATATTTCTGAGATACCTAAGCATATATTTGAAGAAATGACACATTTCTTCAAAGTATATAAGGAACTTGAAGAGAAGGATACTGTGGTAAACGAAGTGAAGGGCAAGGAAGATGCAGAAAAGATCATCGAAGCGGCTATTCAGAACTATATCGACAATTATTGCAGATAATTTTTGACAAAACTACAAATTCTGCTATACTTATTATATTTAGACAGACACTTTGAGACATATCGGAGCAAAGCAATATAGTACTTTGTTTCGGTATGTCTTTTTTGTTTTTAAAATAAGGACGCATATTGTAAATAATCTTAAATATGATAAAATATAGTCTGAGGGACTTAAAAGAGTTTTTGGAGGATAATATGGACACGGTAAAATTTAGCAAGAATCAGGTAAAAATAATTGCTCACAGAGGACTTAGCGGTCTTGAATGTGAAAATACTTCAGCAGCATTTGTTGCGGCTGCAAACAGAAGTTATCATGGCATAGAAACAGATGTTCACGTAACAAAAGACGGCAAGATAATTGTGTTTCACGATGACAATACACTGAGAATGGCAGGTAAGAAAAAAATCGTAGAAAAGACACGTTATTCTTCCCTTAAAAAAATGCTTCTTAAGAATCCGCGAATCGAAGAGAATCGTTCTGATTATTATATGCCGGATCTTTATGATTACATAAGCATCTGCAAAAAGTATGACAAAGTTGCCGTTCTTGAAATAAAGAACTCTATGGAAGCAAAATACATACACAAAATCGTTGATGAAATAAGAGAAAATGACTATGTGTATTCAACAGTTTTTATTTCATTTAAGATGGATAATCTTATCATTTTGAGAAAACTTCTTCCCGATGCAAAGATACAGTTCCTTACAAGTCAGGAGAATATTGATAAAGAAATATTCGAGACTATGAAAAAGTACATGTTTGATCTTGATATCAAATACCGTAACCTTACAAAAGAAATTATAGATAGAGTGCACGGTATGGGACTTGAAGTCAACAGCTGGACATGTGATGATAAATCAGATGCCGAAAGACTTGTAGATATGGGTGTAGATTACATCACCACAAATATACTTGAATAGGAGAAATACTATGAGTATTAAAGATAAGAAACTATTTTTGATGGATATGGATGGCACGTTGTATCTTGGGGATAATATCTTTGAGCCGACACTTGATTTTCTCGCAAAGATTAAGGAAATCGGCGGCAAATACATATTTATGACCAACAATTCCTCCAAGGGTGTGGATGCATATATATCCAAACTGAAAAAACTCGGGATAGAATCTACTGCCGAAGATTTCCTTACAAGTACAGACGCTACAATTTTCTATCTTAAGAAAATGGCATACAAAAAAATATATGCATTCGGTACAGAATCATTCAAAAAGCAACTTAAGGATGCAGGACTTAATATAACCGACAAGAGAGAAGAGGGTATTGACTGTCTGTGTATTTCAAATGACAACGAAATGACATTCAAAAAGTTTGAAGATGCCTGCATACTTCTCCTTGATGACATTCACTATGTGGCAACCAATCCCGACTGGGTGTGTCCCACATCTTTCGGCTATGTTCCCGATTGCGGATCGTTTTGTGAGATGCTTTACAAGTGCAGCGGCAAGAGACCGAAATTTATCGGAAAGCCTGAGCCAGAGATGGCACTTCTGTCTATGGAGAAGACAGGATTTTCAAAGGAAGAAACTATTGTTATCGGTGACAGAATCTATACAGATATCGCCTGCGGTGTGAATGCAGGGATAAGCCAGATACTTGTACTTAGCGGGGAGACAACTATGGATGATGTGGGAAAAAGCCACATCAAGCCGGAGTATATATTTAAAGACATCGGCGAAGTTCTCCGTGAAATGTAAAAATTCCTCATAACGCAAAACGACAAGGGGAAATATAAACGGATGTACCAAGAAAAAGATAATATTTTTAAGGAAGGAAAGTATCCATTCGGATACTTTCCTTTGTTTGTATAACGAAAACCACGCGATAGTCGCGTGGTTCAATATAGGTTAACCGATGAGAAAAATCCTCCTAATGTGATATAATAAAAAAGACCTGCCAGTCAAAATAAAAACATTAGGAGGATTTAACTATGAAAAAAATAA
>JAZSCT010000070.1:0-2013 GCA_045530725.1 Clostridia bacterium | reverse complement strand
GTTTTGATTTGCAGACAATTCTATCGTGGCAGGATACCTCCACTTGATGTAGAAGCACTCATTCAAAAGAATGTTCTTCCTGTTAGAGAAGGGAGGAAGGCTCCGCGAAAAGTCCGCCCCAACTCAGCAGTCAGCTTCTTATATAGGATAGCATAAAGAAAAATGAAAAACTAGTAAAGCAGATGCGGTAGTGTAAAATATTTTGTGTCTCAAGTAATAAATGGCTCCTTTTTGGTAAGAATTAGGATATGAAAATTCTTATCGAAAAGGAGTATTTTTATGGCACTTGCAAAGGAACAGATTCGACAGATTATTACAGAGAACAATTTTAACAATGTTATGGATGTCTATGCTTATCTTAAAGAAGGATTTAAAGACATTTTACAGGAACTTATGGAAGCAGAAATGGATGCTACTTTAGGTTATGAAAAGAACCAAAAAGGAGAACTTGTTTCTTCCAATAAGAGAAACGGTTATTCTACCAAAACACTGAAAAGTCAGTATGGAGAATTTCCAATTGACATACCAAGAGACCGTAATGGCGAGTTTGAACCCAAACTGATACCTAAATATCAGAGGGATGTTTCCGGCATAGAAGAAAAAGTGATTTCCCTTTATGCCCGCGGAATGAGCACCAGGGATATTCATGATCAGTTACAGGATTTATACGGGATTGAGCTGTCTGCAGACATGGTCAGTAAGATAACGGATAAGATTCTTCCTGAAATTAAGGAATGGCAGTCACGTCCTTTAAATCCTATATATCCATTTGTTTTTATGGACTGTATCCATTATAAAGTCAGAGAAGAGGGACGCATCTTAAGCAGGGCAGCCTATATCATCCTTGGAGTTACCGTAGAAGGATACAAAGATATTTTAAGCATTACTGTTGGTGCAAATGAAACTTCAAAATTCTGGCTGGGAATGCTTAATGACCTGAAAAACCGAGGAATAAAGGATGTCCTGTTCTTTTGTGTGGACGGACTCCCTGGATTTAAGGAAGCGATTCAGGCAGTATTTCCAAATGCACAGATCCAGCGGTGTGTCATTCATATGCTGCGTAATTCATTCAAATATGTAAATTATAGCGATTTAAAGAAATTTTCCTCCGATTTTAAAAATGTATATAATGCACCAAATGAATCTGCGGCATTTGATGAATTGGAAAATATGAAAGAAAAATGGGGAAAGAAATATCCTTATGCCATCAGTAACTGGGAAAAGAACTGGGAGGATGTAAGCAGTTTCTTCCAGTTCCCGGATGAGATCAGAAAGATTATGTATACAACGAATATCATAGAAGGATTGAACCGTCAGTACCGGAAAGTAACCAAAGCAAAAAGTGTATTTCCAAGTGATACTTCTTTAGAAAAGATGCTGTATTTAGCATCCGGAAATATCACCCGGAAGTGGACACAACGCTATCGGAACTGGGATCAGGTATTAGGTCAGCTGATCATTCTGTATGAAGAGCGTGTGACTCAGTACCTGTAAAAGAATGAGAGTGGAATTCCATATCCAAAGGAGTTCCACTCTCTTCTTATCCCTCCGACATTAACAGTATAACCAGAATCCCCGCTTCTTATTCCTGAGACTGGGTTTGGGCAGCGCCCAAAAAGGAAATACTGTTAATGTCTGTTTGTTATGCAAAAAATTTGAAAACAATGTATAACTCAAAAGAAATAGGTAATACTAATATTAGAAATAAAGTTCGACAGAAATTTGATGTTATAAATCGACAGAAAATTATACATATCTGATTCAAATCAGAAAGTCCTTTTTACTCAAAGACACAGAAAAATTTACAGCCTCAACTAAACTCTATCTTTGTCACCGCATCAATCACTTAGCAATAGATGTGGTGACAAAGTATCATAATAGCTAATAATTTTCTTCAGGCAGTTGCTGTCTGGGGGCGATTGGATGAATTATATTCTTTCATTTCATATTCCAATTCCTGCGCAATCATTGTTTGTTCATTTTTTTCCTCGTTTTCCAGTCGGAAACCTATAT
>JAZSCT010000066.1:0-2015 GCA_045530725.1 Clostridia bacterium | reverse complement strand
AATGGTCAGACCGGAAAGGTCGTAGGCGAATACCCCGTAGATAAAAATAAAAAGTGGAAGTATTTCTGGAAGGTTGCAGGTGTTTGCTATGTAGTAGCTGCTGCAATCGGATGGATGCTACTTCATTAAGGGGGTGATGATGTTATGAAAAAAATACTATCTTATGTATCACTTATTTTAATTATCACTTCACTTTCATTTACTGCTTTTGCTGATTTTGAAAATCCCTCAATCGTTGACGATGCAGGTTATCTGATGCAATCGGAGCTTGCGGATCTTTCAGGGAAACTTGATAAAGTCAGAAATGAATATGACTTTGAAGTGGCAATATATACTGAAAGCGAATTATCATCGGATACGGCAGAAGCGTCTGCTGATGATATTTACGACTATGGTGGTTATGGTGCAGGTGAAAATGATGACGGCATAATGCTTTACATTTGCCGTGATACAAGAGAATATCACTTCACCACTCACGGAAAAGGGCGTGAATATGTGGGCAAAAACGGACTCATCTACCTTGAAAGTAAGGTTTTACCCTATCTTGAAGATGATCAATATTATAAGGCATTTTCAGTTTATATCGAAACTGCAGACGAGCTTCTTTCTATGGCAAGGGACGGAAAGCCTTATAATGAAAAGAATTTAAGCGCAAAATACATTATCGGTGTTGTTTTGACTTGCCTTTTAGCTCCGCTTTTAATAGCTTATATATTAATGAAAAAGAAGCTTAAGAAAATGAAAACAGCAGTAGAAAACGATTATGCTGCAAACTATGTAAAACCCGGAAGTATGAATATATCGGTTTCAAGAGATTTGTTCCTTTATTCAAGGATTACAAAAACCGAAAGACCGAAAGAAAGCTCCGGAACACATACATCATCTTCCGGCAGAACCCACGGTGGACGTGGCGGAAGTTTTTAGGAGGGATATAATGAAAAAAATATTGTCAGTTGTTTTATGTATAACAATGATTCTCGGTTTGTCATCCGTGGCATTTGCAGAACATTATTCAAACTTTACAGATGTTAAACCTGAAAGTTGGTATTACGAAGATGTGGACAATGCGGTAAGACTTGGAATTATCAATGGTAAATCTGAGACAACCTTTGCTCCCGATGATAACCTTACATATGCTGAAGCAATCAAGCTTGCGGCGTGTATGTATCAGCTTTACAAGGATGGTCAGGTGTTGATAGTTTCAACCGGTAGTCCTTGGTATCAGACCTATGTTAACTATGCAAAGGATCACGGAATCATAACAGATAACTTTTTCGATAAAGTAAGTGACATCAACGAAAAAGCTACAAGAGCAGGATATATGGAAATATTCGCAAGTGCCCTCCCTGATGAAGCTCTTAAGGGGATAAACAATGTTCCTGACGGCTCTATTCCTGATGTTCCAATGGTTCATGAGAGTTCAATAGGTATTTACAAGCTCTACCGTGCAGGAATTTTGACTGGTGTTGACGCCGCTCACAACTGCAAACCTGAGGATAATATCAAAAGATGTGAGGTTGCGGCAATCATCACAAGAATGATGAATGAAAATAAAAGAGTGACATTCTCCATGGGTACAGAGGTGCCAAAGACTGAAGAACCTAAAACTGAGGAACCCAAAACAGAAGAACCTAAATTTGAAATTCCAAAGGATGCTGAAATTCTCCCTGAAGTTCCTGAAGAACCAAAGGTAGAAATCAAGGAAGAAACGACCGATATGTATGAGCCTTTTGAGATTATAGTTCAGCCCGAAAAGATTGATTCGGCTGATGAAGGCGATACACTTACATACACAGTCAAGGCATCAGGTGGAAAAACACCGTATACATACTCTTGGGGCACAAGAGACAGATATAACGGATTTACTGAATTTGCCGAATCTGATTATGTAAAGGGTGCTAAAACAAATACGCTTTCCATTGTTTTTGATATTGACAATGCTACAACAAGTCAGTTCTACTGCAAGATTACAGATGCTCTCGGTCAGGAAGTGAAATCAGAATCTTTGACAATCC
>JAZSCT010000055.1:0-31818 GCA_045530725.1 Clostridia bacterium | reverse complement strand
GCAAAAGGATCAGCGGACATGGTGTTTATTATAACTTTAAAAACTTTTGATGAAAATAATACTCTGTTAAATGATGCTTTAGTAAATGCCAGAAAAACACCAAGAATTAACGATACTGCATATACACTCACAGACACAAGTTCTACTTCTTCAAAACACATATACACTATCGCAGGCAAACTGAAAGAAATGAGAAAAGTGCCATATAAATTAAGCGGAATGTTTAAAATATTATCTGCAAAAAATCCACAACCATTAAAGATGACACTTTTTTCGAACAAGGAAAAAATCTTTGCAATTATACCTTTAAAAAAAGCAAGGATACACATCCACACCTTTGATATTAAACTTCTGTCAAACAATTCATTTATCTTTGATTCATTTGACAAAAATCTGCATATAAAACTGTTGGATGAGGCTGAAAGTGCTGAAGAAACAACTGCATCGTTGATAACTTTTGTTTTGCTCGAAGTATATGCATCAGAGATATATTTATAAATACTGTTATACATATTTACAAAAGCAGATAGTACTTTCTTCATTTTAAGCCTCCTTGTGTTTTATTCTTTCAAAAATTTTAAATATTGATCTGAATTCATTTACTTTAAATAAGATACAAAATACAGCATATATTACAGCACCCGAGAGTACGGGAACAAATACATCTGTTATTACGGAATCAAAATTGAAATAAGATTTGATACAATATACTCCCACTCCCATCAAAACCGCAGATAAAAGTATCTTGGAAACACGTTTTAGCAAATCAAAAGTCAAAATACCTTTGCATTTTTTGTCAAGAATCACAAGCATAACCAGTCCGATAAAATTAGAACTGAATGAGGCTGCCAGAGCAAGGGCTTCAAGGCCTGCATCAAAGATTTTGACACAAACAAGACTTATGATGATGTTTATCCCAATTCCTATGCAGGAAACAATCATAGGTGTTTTGCCATTTTTCAAAGCATAAAATGACTTGTTCATTATTTCGGTCAACCCATACCCTATCATTCCGAATGAATAGCACATAAGAGCCCTGGAAGTAAGGAGTGTTGAATTAGAAGTAAACTGCCCTCTTTCATAAAACAGCCTGATTATAGACTCAGATAAAACAATAAATCCTACCATAACCGGTGCAATGATAAATACTGAATATGAAAGCGATTTGGACACCATTTCTGAATATCCTTTAAAATCGTTTTTTGAGGCAAGTCTTGAAATGGACGGGAATGTAAGATTGGTTATTGTAAACGCAACTACGCCCACAAGAATAATATACAGTTTATTTGCATAATCAAGAGCCGTTATTGCTTCACCATTGTTAAGACCTGATGCCAGATTAATATTAATCATAGTGTTAATTGGCTGAACCCAGGCACTTATTATAATAGGCAAAGACAAAAGACATACTCTTTTTATCGCATCATTTCCAAATGGATTTTTGAATCCGAAAACAAAATCTGAATTTCTTAGAGATGGTATTTGCACAACAATCTGCATAAACCATCCAAGAAGCATTGCAACGGCTACCCCCACAACACCAAACCTGTTTTTGAAAATAAGAAGATATAAAATCATAAACAGATTTGATACAAGACTTATCAAAGCAGGAATCACAAAGTTACCTTCCGACTGAAGTATTCCGACAAAACAAAAAGCAATCCCTGTAAAAACAATTACCGGAAACAGTATCTTAACAAGCATTGATGCAAGATGAGTCTGAATATCATCCAGTCCCCCTGCAATAATATATACAAAATTATTTGAAAATACAGTTCCAACAACGCTCATTGCGGTTGTAATAATGAATACAAGTATTATAAACCTGCTTGCAAATTCATTTGCAGCATTGCGGTCTTTTTTTACAAGGTGTTCGTTATATATAGGTATAAAGGCGCTTGTGACAGCAGTACCAAGAGCAATATCAAAGAATAACAAAGGAATCCTTGATGCAGTAGAAAATGCTATAGCCTCAACGGTAGATGTACCATACATGGAGGCAATTATAATATCTCTCAGCATACCAAACAACTTGGAAAGAAGCATCACACAAGATACAATCATACCTGTAGATTTAATATTATTTTTCATTTAAATATTCCTTAAAAAGTTCTTCAAGAATTTCATCTCTTTCAATCTTAATAATAAGATTACGTGCATTATTATAACTTGTAATATAAGTAGGATCGCCTGACATAATATAACCAACCAACTGACTTATAGGATTGTATCCTTTAAGTTTAAGTGCTTCATACACAGTATTAAGCACAATTTTTATCTGGTTTTCAGGTTCATTATTCCCCTTATAAATCATTGTTTCGTTATTAGCCATCTTATACACTCCTTTTTATTTAATATTGTCAAACAAATATGAATTCAAATTTATCAAAAACTCATTGTTTTTAAATTTTCTGATTGCTTTCTCACTTTCTTCTCTGTGAATACACAATTGATTGTAGGCTTCTTCTTTGCCCAGGATATTCAAAAAGTTTGGGTTGCATTGACTATTCTCATCCTGTACTTCATCTTCAAAATCATCACGAATCTGAAAAGCAACCCCCATATGAAATGCATACTTTTCGATACATTTAATCTGATTATTGTCAGCCGACGAAACATATGCACCGCTTACGGCACCTGCCCTCATGAGAGCGGTTGTTTTTCTGTCGATAAGCGAAAGTAACTTTTCGTATGTAATTTTATCGGTACCTGAAGTGAGTGTTACATCTGTAAACTGTCCGCCAATCATACCATAAATTCCTGCACATTCAGAGACATACTTCATAGCCTGTACATATTTTTTGCCGTTTTTTTCAGCAGATTTACACATAATTTCAAAAGCAGTATGCAAAAGGGCATCGCCAACAAACACAGCAATCCCCTCACCGTATTTGACGTGACAACTTGGCAGTCCTCTTCTCATATCATCGTTATCAAGACATGGCAAATCATCGTGAACAAGCGAATATGCATGAATAAACTCTACCGCCATGGCAAAATCAAGTGCATCTTCAACACTTCCGCCAAGCATCTTTGCGACCTCTATACACAGAACGGATCTGATTCTTTTGCCACCGTTGAGTACTGTGTATCTGAATGCATCCTTGACAACAGGTTCCACATTGTCTATGGAATCGATAAACTTTTCGATATGTGAATCAATCAGAACAACATCATTGCTATATGTGTCTTTAAACATAATTAACCTTCTTCCGGGATGAATTCTTCTTCGGTGAAACCTCCGTTGCCATCATCGTCCATTCTTACAATTTTATTTTGTGCTTCATCAAGAATCTTGTTGCATTCTGCCGCAAGTTTTGTTCCGGCATCGTATAATTCAATGCATTGTTCAAGAGATGAGTTCTCATCTTCAAGTACAGATACAATTCTTTGCAACTCTTTGATTTTATCCTCAAATGTTTGTTTAGCCATTTAATCCTCCATAATCATTCGATAATTTGAGCTTTCTTTTCTCCTTCAAAAAATCTGATATCAATCATATCGCCTTTATTCAGTTCCATTGCACTTTTTATGACTTTTCCGTTAAATGATACAGAACTGTATCCTCTTTTCATAACAGACAAAGGATTAAGTGCCTCCAGTTTGGATATTGTATTAACAAATTCAAAAGATGCTTTTTCCTTTTTTCTGTTCGCAGCATCGAAAATAAGTTTCTTCATTTCTGATATAAACTCACGTTTGTTATCAATAAAGCCTGTTTTGTCTTTAAAAACCGGTCTTTGAATAAGTTCCTTCAATATGTGACGGGATGTATTAATTCTGTCATTGAACAAAAGATATATTGCTTTATGATTAAGGTGTATATTGTTTTTGACATCCATGTCATCCTTAACGGCAATTTCAGCAGCGGCAGAAGGTGTGGGAGCACGCATATCTGATACAAAATCAGCGATTGTAAAATCGGTTTCGTGACCAACTGCACTAATTATGGGGATTTCAGATTCAAATATCGCACGGGCAACAATCTCCTCGTTAAACGCCCACAGATCCTCTATAGATCCGCCGCCCCTTCCTGTAATTATAACATCACAGGCTTTGGCTTTGTTTATCCTGGATATCATATTCGCAATATCCTCACCTGCTCCCGCACCTTGTACAAGAACAGGAAAAACTAAAATTTCAGTTCTTTTGCAACGTCTGGTAAGAACATTTATAATATCCCTTATTGCTGCTCCTGTAGGAGAAGTAACAACGCCTATTCTCTCAGGATATGGAGGCAGTTCCTTTTTGTATCTATTATCAAAAAGCCCCTCCTGTTCCAATTTTGATTTAAGTTTTTCATATGCAACATACAGATCCCCTACCCCGTCAGGGATAATTGAATCAGGGTAAAACTGATAAGATCCGTCTCTTTCAAAAATAGTAATCCTTCCGTGGCAAACAACTTTCATCCCGTCAGAAGGGACAAATTTTAAGTATGAGGCACTTGACTTAAACATGACACATTTAAGAGAAGAAGATTCGTCCTTTAATGTAAAATACATATGCCCGGAAAAATGGAGTTTAAAATTAGATATTTCACCTTTTATCCAGATGTCAGATAAAACATCATTTGAGTCAAAACTTCTTTTCAGATATCTGTTAAGTTCGGTGACAGTTGTTATGTTCACGCTATTTCACCTCAGATTTAACTATATCAGCAAGTACACCATTAATAAAAGCGGGATCATTATCATCACAATAAACCTTCGCCAGTTCAACTGCCTCATTGATAGATACCTGATATGGTACATCATCAAGATAAGTGAACTCAGAGTAGGCAAGTCGCAATATGGACAAAGATGTTTTGCTTATACGCTCTGTTGTCCATCCTTTGAGAGAATTGTTGATTACATCATCAATTTTATCGAGGTTTACATAGCAATTTTTGATAACCTCAGATATGTATTTTTTATCTTTTTCTGTTAACTGTGAACAATCTTCATTTTCAAAAAAGAAACTAAGTCTTGCGTCGTAATCATTGTTGTGAAACGGGATCTCAAAAATCAATTTAAAAGCGCAATCTCTTGCTTTTCTTCTGCTCATGTAATACCTCCATTGACAGTAATATACAAAATTAATATATAACATATATATTATACAACAACTTTTCAAAAAAATAAACCCCTTTATGCACTTTTTTGTGCACAAAGGGGAACTTTTTATTCAACTTTATCAGGAACTGAAGAACTGTCAGCATCATCAGAGTCGTTTTTTGCAGTTTCGGTCTTTTCCATTTCCACATTGACTATATGAACATTGACTTTTTCCACAGTAAGTCCGGTCATCGATTCAACATGCTTCTTAACATTGTCCTGAATATTCCATGCCACTTCCACAAGTTTTGCACCATATATTATGACAACATCAATCTCAAGAGAAATTAAATCTTCGCTTAATTTGATAACCCTGACACCCTTGGCAATATTCTTTTTCCCAAGAATACTTTTGCTATCAGGCTTTGAATATCTTTTTGCAACACCAGCAACTTCAGATACAGCCACATTTGTAATCGTAGCAATCACTTCATCAGAAATCTTCACATTTCCATTTACCTGCATTTTTTCACTCATAATATCTCCTCCGTTTATCGGTTTGAATCAGTTTGTCAAATATATTATATCACTATTTTTATCCAACTTCAACTATTTTTATGTTTTTTGTAGAAACAAATTCACTAAGTACATCTTTGATCCTTGAAATTTCAGGCGCAGTAAGTTTAGAAGAGGATACGGTTACAGTAACTGAATCCTGGTTGATAAACACAACTGCGTCTTTGATTCCTTTTGCCCTGATCAATGACTGAGCATCAGTTTCTTTGATAATGTCATCATTAATTTTTGTCAATGCATCTTCACATTTCATACGGCTATTCTGAGAAATATCAGGATTCTGTATAAGTTTGTTGTATCCGTCAATTGCTTTTGCCCTTGCAACTTCCCTGTCACTGCGAACCGAATCAAGAAACTTTTCACTATCCGATTTGCCATTGACCATTACAGCCTGCCCGGGAAGCGAATCGTTTTTTAATGAAGACATATTCCTGTCAAAGACGGTATAAGACTTTTTATTATACAACCACCCTGATATGATACACACACATAAAATTATAACCAACAACAACAGATAACCCAGTCGTCTTTTTTTCATCATATTGACTATTCCTTTCTTTTTACAACTGAAACCCTTGTGACAGGAATATCAAGGACCGCTACACAAGAAGATACAATCTGACTTTTTATTAATTCATCATATGCGCCGTCAGCGCACACTATTACCCCTCTTACTTTTGCATTGACTCTTTTCCTTACAAAAGGTTCTTCCCTGGAACCATCCTTAGTCATTACTGTCCTCTCTTCCAAAGATGTATCATCAGAATCGCTGAAAAGTGCAGTCTCACCCGAAGTTTTGTTGTCTTTGAGTATTATTTTTTCACCTTCTGATTCCAGAGTAATCATCACATCTACCTTTCCTGCTCCATCGATACACCGAAGGATATTTCTCAATCTTTTTTCCAGAGTATATACATCCTCATTATCAGATTGACTCAGGGAATCCTTTTTATCATTATCGCCCAATAAACAGAGTGATAAAATAAATATCAGACATATGACTATTAAATAATGACTCTTATTCATTTTGTTTAAAACCCTGATTTTTTGTTTCATAACTCTCATCCTCCTGATATTTTGATAATATCCGGTTTATACTCACGTTTTACATATTCTACTACATCTCTGTTAGCATTTTTATCAAAAATTATATAAATTCCATCTTCAGAAACTCCTGCCGACACAGTAGTATTTATATTAAACCTTGTTCTTATATCTTTGTTTATCATTTCGCTAAGAGATAAAGAAAATTCTTTTTTTACATTTTCTCCAACAAAATCTTTGGCAATATAAGGGATTTCCGGTTCCATATAACCGAATACAGGTTTCCTTTCAAAAAGATTTGTCAAGGGATTAAACAGGCAGACCGCAAAAAGAATTCCACATATTAAATTTATATACTTTGACCAGGAAACATCTACCAGAATCTCTGACAATACCGATGTAAGCATTATAATTGCACATACAGAAAGCATATATTCTTTAAAATAATTCATTTACCCTCCGATATTTATAAGAACAGACAATGAAATTGCAAATATTATCCCTACAGTCAGACATATTCCAAGCATAAGTTCTACCGATGATGATAATACAGAAAGTGTATTCGACAATCTTAAGTCACAAATAGGTTCGATAATTGCAGAGCATATTTTGTATGTAAACGCTATAGCTAAAAGTTTTATCAAAGGCGGTACGCAAATCAGAGCAATCAGAATTATCCCCGACACACCAACGCTGTTCTTGATAAGAACTGCTGATGCTGCAACTGTCTCTACAGTATCAGATAGCATTCTCCCCACCACCGGTACGAAATTCCCCAGCAAAAACTTCACACCTTTAGCCCCCTTAAAAACAACCTTGTCCGTTATTACACCAACTACGCTGACAGAACCGATAAACAGAGTTACAGTACCCACCATCGTCCATTTAATTACTTTTTTAAGAAGTTCAGAAAGATTCCTTACCGAAAAGCGGTTTGACATACACCCGATTGTGTTAAGAGCAAAAAAAGCGTTTATAACTGGCAAAATAAAATTCATACAAAAAGACGATATGAATCCGAGAAAAAACAAATAAACAGGTTTCAGCAAAGTTCCTGAGGGAACAGAACCAATTGATGCAATAAGCGAGATGGATACGGGCACGGCAGCCCGAAGAAAACAGACAACCTTTGTAATCAATGAGACACATATTTCTCCTGCATCAGCAAATGCTTTGGAAGTTAAAATTATAAAAACACAATAGCAGGAAAAATATACCGCATTATTTGTTCCTTTTGATATAAAAGATATATTGAAATTTGTCAGAAAGGCATTGAGAAATACAACTATCATCATATATTTAAAGATTTTAAATATGTTTCTGACTTCATCTGTAAACAGTTCTATGCAACTATTAATTATACTTTTTGGATCAAAAGAAAATTCATTATTCCGTATCTTTGAATAAATTTGTGAAAATCCTTCTGCATCACCTGATTCTGCAACAAAGTCAACAATATCAGATTCATCATTTGCATATACAAAAGAAAATAACATAAGTATTATAATCAATATAAATGCGTATGCTTTACAGGACATTTTTTATCACACCCATCAAAAGAGAAAAAATCGGTATTATTATGTGTGCAGCGTATATACGGCTTGCGATCTCTACTTTTTTTGCAATAGAACTTTCTCCTGCACTTCTGCAGATTTCCGCAACTATCTCTGATGTGTATGCAACGGTGATAATCTTAAAAATCCTTTTAAGTATATCATCGCCACCCTTTATATACGAAGAGAATGATTCCAGATTTTTAAAAACATCATAAAGAGGCTCACAAATCAAATATACAAAAATTATTCCGTATGATAAATTAACAAGCAAAGAATATTCGGGTCTGATGGGCTTAAGAATAACAGATATCAAAGCGCACACAACAGACAAAAGTATAATTTTAAGAAGCATCAGAAATAAAAAACCCTTTTAATAGTCTCAAAAAGACTGCCAATCTGATCAATTATAATAAAGAGTACCACTATGAGACCTGCAATAGTAGTCATCATGGCCTGATCATCTCTGCCTGATCTAATAAGAAGTTGATTAAGAACTGCAACAATTATCCCTATCCCTGCAACTTTAAACACCAGATCTATCTCCATTTTATCCTCCGGAAACTAAATGATAATAATTGTAAAACATAATAACAACAGCATATTCACAGGAATTTTCATTTTGAGAATATCCTCTTTTGTCCTGTCTGTTTTTTTGTTAAGTACATCAATTTTTGTTTTCAAAAAAGCAAGCCTGTTTTTAACAGATGATACCGCAGGATATGAAAAACAATCAACAAACGCCCTCATAATAACTAAAATATCTTCATCCATACAAACAGGATCCTCCGACAGTATTTTATTTATATCACAAGAGATATCATTGTCAGAATATTTAAGTATTTCTTCGATTTTCAAAGGAATATTTGATATTATTCTCATCGCCTCATCTGTTAACTCGCTTAATCCCGAAATGGCTTTTTCTCTCATAAAAATCTTTCTCGTATGATATATCAAATTAACAATGCAAACACTCCAAGCGGTTATAATTATAACTGATTTTATATAAATCATCTTTTTTCTCCCATAAAATATACCTCATTTATCTCTCCTTTGCCCTTGTCGGAACCAAGTAAAATAATAGTATCAAACATTGCACAAATATCCTTTGATAAAGGGTTGGTTTTTACGTCAGAAATTGTTTCTCCATGAATTGTTGCAATTACCTTTACTCCACGTTTTTGTGACTCAAACAAAAGATTTGTATCATCTTTTCCGCCCACCTCATCACAGATAATCACATCAGCAGAAGCATTTCGTATAAAAATATCAAATGCTTTTCTTTTTGGAATTCCCCTGACTATCATTGAACACAACCCCATATCACCAACACAGATTTCTCCTCTTTCATCAGCAATTCCTGTCCTGAATTTTTTGGAAAGTTCCGACGCAATATCTCTTAAAAGAGTTGTTTTACCGCATCCTGGTGGAGAAACTATCAATGTGTTGAATACTGTTACACCATCGGTTATATAATCTATGCACTTTTTTGATACGCCAGATATTATCCTGGATATTCTGAAAGAAATTGTATTTATCTTTCTGAAAAGAGATTCTCCATCTGTATTTAAATAACCATCACCAAAGACAGAAACTCTGATTCCGTTTTTGTATGGAATATACCCTTCAGCCATACTTCTTTCATATACGTAAGGCGAACACTCTGTGATATTGTTTAAGACATCCTCGATATATTCATCAGTTACCTTTGCTGCATCCATGGAATTTTTGGTAAGATTTCCTTTGTACCTGTCTTTAAAGTACATTTCATTCCCTACCCAATACACTACAGGATTGCCTGATGTAACAGTGATTTCTCTTAAATTGTCAATAATTTCACTGGAAAGACTTTCATAATCGGGAAAATACTTCCCGCCAATAACCTCTTTAATAATGCATAAACTTTTATCCATATTTTATCTCCTTGTTTTTTATACTAAAATCTATATTCCGCTTGTCCCTGAAATAGAACAAATATTCTTGACAATAAGGATTTATTTTAGTAAAATGCTCTTAAAAGCGAAAGGTGGTGAAATGTCTTGATAGAATTAATGGAAAAAGAGAATAGATATGAATCAATGGCGGATGAAGATATAATCGATTTGTCCAAAAATGGTGATAAATATGCTATCGATTATATAATCGATAAATACAAAAATCTTGTTCGTTCAAGAGCGAGAACTTATTTTCTGATAGGCGCAGACAAGGAAGATATTGTCCAGGAAGGTATGATCGGTCTGTATAAAGCCGCAAGGGATTTCAAAAGAGAAAAGCATTCATCTTTCAAGGCATTTGCGGAACTTTGCGTCACGAGGCAGATAATAACCGCCATCAAAAGTGCCACCAGGCAAAAACATATTCCACTTAATTCCTATATATCCCTTAACAAACCGTTCTTCGGAGAAGAAAATGAACAGACACTATTAAATACTATCGGTCAGAAAAAGAATACAAACCCTGAAGATATAGTGATATCAAAGGAACACTTCTCCTCTCTTGAAGAAAAAATGTTTAAAATCCTTTCGAAATTTGAACGAAAAGTTTTGTCATTGTACCTTGACGGAAACGGATACACAGAAATAGCAAAACAACTTGACAAAAGCGAAAAGTCCATCGACAATGCTCTTCAAAGGATTAAACGTAAAGTAATGAAATATATAGACAGTATATAAAAATGGTGAATTTCTATCGAAATTCACCATTTTTGTGCACAATGCACAAAAAATAGACTTCATTTTTGTGCATTTCATTTAAAATACCAATTGCAAAAATAACTAAAAGGGTGTATTATATAACCATACCAAACAACAAACTTTTTTCATTTTCCCTCCTTTTTTATTTGTATAAAAAAGGGCGCCGGTTCGAAAGAACCGGCATTTTCTCTTTATATGAGTTTT
Source organism: Clostridia bacterium (assembly GCA_045530725.1). Classification (GTDB taxonomy): domain Bacteria; phylum Bacillota; class Clostridia; order UMGS1810; family UMGS1810; genus SIG435. The sequence goes on along the minus strand of JAZSCT010000055.1, from coordinate 20,712 downwards.
TTATTTATACCCGTAATTAAACAGATTATACAGGCACTAAAAAAAGAGTTGAATTTATATTATAAATCAACTCTTTTTTCTTTTAAATAAAATAATTTTATTTAATTATTTTTTCTGCATTTTCTTTATTTATGATTGACATAAATTTGTCCATAGACATACTTCCGATATCCCCATCAACTCTGTTTCTGATAGAAACAGTATTGTTTTCAATATCTTTGTCGCCTACAAGAAGCATATACGGTACTTTTTCCAACTGTGCTTCACGGATTTTGTATCCGATTTTCTCATTTCTGCCATCAACTTCCACTCTGAAACCTGCTTTTTCAAGATTTTCTTTTACATCATAAATATAATCAAGATGTCTGTCAGCAATAGGAAGAAGTTTTATCTGAACGGGAGCAAGCCACAATGGGAATGCACCGGCATATTTTTCTATAAGAAGTGCAAGTGTTCTCTCATAGCAGCCGATTGAAGTTCTGTGAATAATATACGGATTCTTTTTCTTTCCGTCTTTATCTACATATTCCATGCCGAATTTTTCTGCAAGTAACTGGTCGATCTGAACAGTAACAAGAGTATCTTCTTTTCCATAAACATTTTTAATCTGAATATCAAGTTTCGGTCCGTAGAATGCCGCTTCGCCTATACCAACCCTATAATCAAGTCCAAGACCATCAAGGATTTTTTTCATCATATCCTGAGTTTCATTCCACTGTGCATCGGTACCGATATACTTTTCTCTGTTATCAGGATCCCATTGTGAGAATCTATATGAAACATCTTCAAGCAAACCAAGAGTCTTAAGCATCTTGTTTGTCATTTCAAGGCAACCTTTGAATTCACTTTCCAACTGTTCAGGAGTACACATAAGATGACCTTCGGAAATAGTAAACTGTCTTACACGTATAAGACCATGCATTTCTCCTGATGATTCATTTCTGAACAATGTGGATGTCTCGTTAAGTCTCATAGGAAGATCACGATATGAACGTGCTCTGTTAAGATATGCCTGATACTGGAACGGACATGTCATAGGACGCATAGCAAATACTTCATCGTCTTTTTCTTCATCACCCAATACAAACATACCATCTTTGTAATGATCCCAATGACCGGAAAGTTTATACAAATCACTTTTTGCCATCAATGGTGTCTTAGTCAGTTGCCATCCGGCTTTCTGTTCTTCGTCTTCAACCCATCTCTGAAGCAACTGAATAATTCTTGCGCCCTTAGGCAAAAGAATCGGCAGCCCCTGACCTATAAGGTCACTTGTGGTAAAGAGTTCAAGTTCTCTTCCAAGTTTGTTGTGGTCACGTCTTCTTGCTTCTTCACGCTGTTCAAGATATTCATTGAGTTCGTCTTTGCTTGCAAATGCAGTAGCATAAATTCTTTGAAGCATTTTGTTTTTTTCATTTCCACGCCAGTAAGCGCCTGTTGCACTCAAGAGTTTGTATGCTTTGATTTTGCTTGTATAGTTCACGTGAGGTCCTGCACAAAGGTCAACAAACTCACCTTGTTTGTAAAATGAAATTGTATCTCCTGCAGGTATATCATTGATAAGTTCGATTTTATATGGTTCGTTTTCCATAATTTTAAGTGCTTCTTCTCTGGAAGTTTCAAAACGTTCAATCTTTAAGTTTTCTTTAGCGATTTTTTTCATCTCTGCTTCGATTTTTTCCAGATCTTCTGCTGTGAAAGGATGCTCCACATCGAAATCATAATAAAATCCTGAGTCAATAGCAGGCCCAATCGCAAGTTTAACGTCAGGGTAAAGTCTTTTTACCGCCTGCGCCATAACATGTGATGCTGAATGTCTGAGAATTTGCAATTCATTTACTTCATTCATATTTTTTCTCTCCTTTATGTTAATGTTTTATTATAAACTAAAAAAACACCCTTAAGCATAGAAAAAACTATACCAAGGGTGCTTAAATCACACGGTTCCACCTTGATTTTAACTCATTATCCGTATTATCGGTACGGCTCCCGACGGCATTTGTGACAAAAGTCTTTCTCATACCGTTGCTCGCAAGTGGTTTTCATATAAGGCTTATATAATGCTCCCAGCCAAAGGCACTACTCTCTAGGATAAGCGTATTATACTACTCTTCTTGGTCATTGCATTTAACTTAAGTCATTATACAGAATAAACACAAAAAAGTCAATAGTTTTACACAAAAAACAAAGGCAATCTCAAAAAAAGATTGCCTTAATCAGTTAATATAACACTGGTATTCAGTCATATCAAGCACGTCTTCTGCAGACATACTTTCAGGGATATCAATGGACAAGGTATATGTATAGTTACCATCTTTACTCTTGTTTATCTCGAAGTCATAGACTGTTATATTCTTGTCACTCAAAACAGTTTTCAGTTTCTTTAAGTAACCTTTTTCTGAAACATCATTGATTACAAAATAAGAAAGGTTTATCTTTGTTGTAATTCTTGACTTCATATGAAGTAACCACTGAACAAGAAGAATAATAATTGTGGTACAAATACCAACAACATACATTCCTGCACCGATTGCCATACCAATTCCGGCAGTAGCGAAGATACCAGCAGCAGTCGTAAGACCTGATACTGTACTCTTATGCACATAAATCATACCTGCACCAAGAAAACCAATACCGCTGACAATGGTAGATGCAACCCTTGACGGATCAAGACGTATATCTGCACCAAGATGTTTATATTCCGTGATAAGATCAAAGAAACCATACTTAGAAACAATCATCATCAATGCTGTAGCACAGGCAACAACACAATGTGTTCTGATTCCGGCATCTTTGGCACGGTTTTTTCTTTCAAGACCAATGAGAAATCCGAGAATGCCTGCAAGAATAATTCTTAAGACATATTCTAACTGCAAAATCAAGAAATCAATCATTTTTTCACCTCCTAACATAATATAGTTAGATATAATACTACAAATTAAACTTATTGTCAACAAAAATTAAATATTTGGAGAAGTATATAATAAATAATTCTAAATATCAATCTCTTTCGTCCGTCTTTTTGTATTATATATGCCTTTACTCCGATTGCATTCATCCTTTTGCGGGCTATGACAGTAAGATACGGACCTATGTCAATACTCCCTTTCATAGAAAAATCAGAACACAAAGAAGAATTTTTATATTTTTACTGCTCTGTCATTCGTAAAAAGTCTTCCTCAGTAATAAGAGCAATGCCAAGTTCTTTTGCTTTTTGCAGTTTGCTTCCGGCACTTTCGCCGTAGAGAACATAGTCTGTCTTTTTGGATACACTTCCTGATACTTTTCCGCCGAATTTTTCAATTATTTCAGCAGCCTCTTCACGTTTCATACCGGGAAGAGTTCCAGTAAGAACAAATGTCTTTCCTTCAAATCTCATATCACCATTCGAATCTTCTATAAACAGGGTATTTACACCTGCATTCTGAAGTTTTATAATAAGTTCTACATTTGACTCTTTTGAAAAATAGTCAACTATACTCTGAGCAATTATTCCACCAACATCTTCCACAGAAGAAAGGCATTCAAAATCAGCATTAATAATATTTTCTATACACTTAAATTTCTTTGCAATCTGCTTTGCAGTATTTGCTCCCACGTGGCGAATACCAAGAGCAAATAAAAGTTTTGATAGGCAATTGGACTTGGAATCAGAAATTGCCTTTAAAAGATTATTGATACTCTTTTCCTTGAAGTTATCCATTACTTCAATATCCTGATATGTGAGATAGTAAAGGTCCGCACAGGAAGAAATCAGATCTTTTTCAAGCAGTTGTTCTATTGTAGAAGGTCCGAGACCATCGATATTCATAGCATTTCTGGAAGTAAAGTTTTCCAGCATCCTCTGTAGTTTTGCAGGACAGTCATCACCTGTACATCTGTAGGCTGCTTCTCCTTCATCTCTATGAACCTTTGTCCCACAGGCAGGACACACATCGGGCATATGGAATTCCAATTCAGTTCCATTCCTTTTGGAAGTAACCACACTAACAACTTCAGGGATTACATCACCTGCTTTCTGAATAATAACTGTATCCCCTATTCTTATATCCTTTTGTCTGATATAGTCAATATTGTGAAGCGTTGCTCTCTGGATGTTCGATCCTGCAACAAATACGCTGTCAAATTCTGCAGCAGGAGTAAGGACCCCTGTTCTGCCCACCTGAATAACAATATCCCTGATAACGGTTTCTTTTTGTTCAGCAGGATATTTAAATGCAATTGCCCATTTAGGAGTCTTGGCATTTACCCCAAGTTCATCTCGTTTTGTAAGCGAATCAACTTTGATAACCGCGCCATCAATATCATATGCCAGTTCATTTCGGTCATTACCGATTTTTTCTATTTCAGCAATAATTTCATCGTCAGTCTTTACCGCATTACTGCTTCTTACAACCTTGAATCCGAATTCTTTCAAGAACTTAAGACCATCAGAATGAGTATCAAAACCGACGCCTTCAACCTTTTGGATATTAAATACAAAAATGTCAAGATCTCTTTTTGATGCAATGGAAGAATCCAGTTGTCTCAAAGAACCTGCTGCAGCATTACGGGGATTGAGAAACAACGGTTCACCGTTTCTTTCTCTTTCTTCGTTTATCTTTTTGAAAGTTTCTTTGGAAATGAAAATTTCTCCCCTGACTTCAAGATATGGAACAGGTTTCATAAGTTTGAGAGGGATTGATTTAACAGTCTTAAGATTTAACGTTACGTCTTCTCCGATATATCCGTCTCCTCTTGTTGAACCTCTGGTAAATATCCCGTCAACATATTCAAGAGACACAGAAAGTCCATCAATCTTGGTTTCGCACACAAAGGATACTTCTCCGACACTATCTCTTACTCTTTTTGTGAAATCCCTTATTTCATCATAAGAAAATGCATCGGTAAGACTTTGCATAGCAACAGTATGAGTTACCTTTTCGAAGCCCTTAAGTATCTCTCCGCCGATTTTTTGCGAAGGAGAATCAGGTGTGACAAAAGACGGGTTTTCTTCTTCTATCCTGATAAGTTCTCTCATAAGCATATCATATTCATAATCTGTACCCGAGGGATTATCAAGAACATAATATTCATAAGAAAGTCTCTGTATAATACTTTTCAGTTCTTCATATCTCGCTTTAACGTCCATATTTACCTCACAACAAAATCAATTCATTATTTCTATATTCTTACCAAAAAATATCTTTTCCCTTGTTATATCTGAAAATTCCACTTTAAACCCATCAAAATACTTTTCCATTGCATCAAATACAGTATCAGGTTTAAGGTTCTTTTCGCCTGCACTAAGATGCATTTTTATCATCATAACACCATTTTCATCAGATATCTTCTCTATATCGTATATCATTGGTTTTATATCAGTAGGATTTACGCCTTTTTTGGTCTTTTTGTCAACAATTATCTCATCAAAATTCATAAACTCATCAATGTCCATACTTCCTTCATGCTCGACAGTTGCTTTGTATAATGCAGATTCTATCTTATGAAGAGGTACATATCCCTCTTTAAGTTTCTGACATCCGATTACTTTCAACCCCATCGGAATATGACTGTTCATCATTTCGATTATCTCGTTACAATCCATATCTTCATATAATTGAGTATCGAGATATTCACATTCACTTAAAACCCCAACAGAGCAAGGAAGACCTACAGTAAGTATAATATGTGGATTGAAACCTTTTGAATAATCAACGGGAATTTCCGCCCTTTTGAAAGTTCTGCCGATAGTACGGACAAAATCAAGGTGAGAAATGTATCTTGCCTCTTCACTTTTTATATATTTAATTCTGTATTTATTCAAAGCAGACACCTCCTCCGAAATTTGCGCATCCGCAACCTGAACACTTGTCGCGGCAATTAGGAGTTACTTCTCCTCTTTGGGCTTTTTTGGCTTCTTCTATAAGAAATTCCTTTCTTACTCCCACATCTATCATATCCCATGGAAGGATTTCATCGAAATCTCTTTTTCTTACATACCACTTACCGTCAAGACCACACTGGTCAAAAGCCTTATCCCACGCTTCTTCTTTGAAATGTTCATCCCAACTGTCAAATCTTGCACCATTTTTATGAGCAGCAATTATAACATTCGAAAGCCTTCTGTCTCCTCTTGCAAACACGCCTTCAAGGAAACTTACTCTGCTTTCGTGATAAGAAAAGGATATGGCTTTTCTTGTAATATTATCTTTGATTCTGTATTGTTTTTCCCTTAAATTCTCAACATCATCCTGTGCTTCCCATTGAAATGGTGTAAAGGCTTTCGGCACAAAAGACGACGCGCTGACAGAGACTCTTAGCCCTGGGCTTCTCACTTCTTTCGGAACAGAGAAATACACATCACACACCTTGGATGCAAGTTCTGCTATTCCGATACAGTCCTCCATAGTTTCGTAAGGAAGACCGATCATAAAGTAAAGTTTGATTGAAGAATATCCACCCTCAAAAGCCATCTTTGTACTGGAAAGAAGATTTTCTTCGGTGATACCCTTATTGATTACATCTCTCATCCTCTGTGTACCTGCTTCAGGAGCAAATGTCAGGCTTGATTTCCTTACTTTCTGAACCTTTTTCATAAGATCCATACTGAATGAATCAAGTCGGAGCGAAGGCAGAGAAAGACTGATTTTTTTATCCTCTGTGATCTTAAGAAGTTCTTCTGTAAAATACGGAAGATCCCTGTAGTCAGATGTAGAAAGGGAGGACAAAGATATTTCATCATAGCCGGTATTTTCTATAAGTGCTTTTGCCTGAGCAAGAAGTTTATCAGCAGTTTTTTCTCTTACAGGCCGATAAATCATACCTGCCTGACAGAATCGACAACCTCTTATACAACCTCTGAATACTTCAAGCATAATTCTGTCGTGGACAATTTCCTGAAAAGGCACAATAAACCTATCAGGATAATAAGCATCGTCCATATTAAGAATGATTCTCTTTTTTACTTTGTCAGGTGCCTCGGGGCAGTTTTTGGTAATAGATTTTATCTTTCCATCTTGGAAATATTCGATATCATAAAAAGAAGGCACATAAATTCCCTGTATCTTTGAAATAGATTTAAGAAAATCGAGCCTGGATTTCCCCTCTTCTTTCCAGTTGATATATGCGTCAATAACTTCGTTGTTCACTTCTTCACCTTCACCGAGGATAAAGAAATCGGCAAAATCAGCAATGGCTTCTGCACTATAAGCACATGGTCCGCCGAATACAACAAATGGATCGTTTTCTCCTCTGTCCTTTGACTTGAAAGGAATTTTTGCAAGATCAAGCATATTGACAATATTTGAATAACTCATTTCATACTGAAGAGTAAAACCCACCATATCAAAATTCTTTACCGGAGTATGCGTTTCCAGAGAAAAAAGAGGAATATTCTCTTTTCTCATTTCATCTTCCATATCCACCCAGGGAGCAAAAACTCTCTCGCAGTATATGTCATTTCTGTCATTGAACATGTGGTAAAGAATCTTCATTCCAAGATGACTCATTCCCACTTCATATACATCAGGAAAACAAAACGCAAATCTCACAGAGTATTCCCCTTCATTTTTGTGTACAGAATTGTATTCGTTTCCGATATAACGTGTTGGCTTGGTAACCTTTGGAAGTATTTTTTTAAGTTTATTTTTCATAATTGTACCTCTTTATATGTTAAATTATCATTAATTATCTTTCTTTGTAAATCCGATTGAAGCAAGTGAACTTATACACAGTAAATGCAGATAAAATAATTTTGGTATAATCTCAAGTGATGAGATATGCACACCTAACGAGGAAACAGCGCTAATTGCAACAAGCATCTGTTCCCCATAAGGCAAAACAGCCTGAAACACACATGAAAATGTATCAAGGATAGATGCAGACTTCTTTGGCGAAATGTGCATTTTTCTCCTTTTTATTAAGTTCAGTTATGTTATTTAATGGGCTCTGTCTGATAAATATGCAAATCCTACTAATCATCAGAACTGCCGACAGTCTTTACAACAAGACTTGCAACACCGCCAATAAGTACAGCTTCATATATTTTGCCTATAATAAACTGAAAGAAAGTAAATATATCAAGATATTCATCAGGCGGAAACTCGAAATAAAACCGCATAGATATCTTACAATATGATAAAATCCTTGTCAAAGCATTGGTTCTGTCAAAGTTATATATAATATCATAAATTTCAACATAATATGATGAAAATACAACTGATAAAATTACCAGACTATATGTACTCAAAAGTAAAATGTTCATTGTGTGAGTAAATCTTCCGAAATTTACTTTTGATATCCACAAATACACAATTACAAATGCAAGTTCAAGTATTATAATAATTATATATCCGGGCATCTTGTTGCTTGAAAAGTTTGATATTTCCAGTATAAGCATAGTCAGATATCCCGTTGCAATCATAAAGCCTACAGACCACATAAAATAATTATGAAGATACATATCATGGACAATAAGATACATAATAAGTAATGTTACTATTGAAAGAACAAGGGCGATAATGCGTATCTTCAAAATCAAATCCGATGAATTCAATCCATTTACGGAAAGATAAATCATTGTAAAGAACAGTATTATGGCAACGAATACATAAAACACCTTTTTCTTTATAAGATAAACTTTTTCGTTATCAAAAAGTTCCATATCTATTTCTCCTGTCATCTTCTGAACTGTAACTTATTCTAAATCAACCAATTCCCAAGCCGGCAACCCATCTAAGAACTACAACCGATAACCCTGCTTCCCATACAGACCAGAATATGCCCAATCCGCTTACTATCATACAAAGAATATACATAAGTTTTATACTTTTGGACAATGAACGGATTGATCTTTCTTTCAGGCTGTTCATAAATTCCTTATAAGATATTGTGTTGTTATCTTTTAAATACAGTTTTACATCGTTCTCAAGTTTATATTCAAGTTTGCCGATATAGGTTTTACATACCTTAAATCTCTTAAGCCTTTTGATCTTCAAATACAGTTTTCTGAGTTTGTTGTATTCTTTTCCGCAATCTTTCTTGCGGTGTTCTCTTCCATAAAACTTAAATGTATTATCTTCATTACTGAAAACACCATACACATATTCAGCGTCTTCAATTTTAAGTAAATCCATTCCATAATCGTGTTCTATCTGACAAATCACACTCTGACTGTGCTTAACATCAAATTTGTTTCTCAGATCCATAGAACAAAACAAAAGAGAAATTGCAAGCAAAAAAACAGAAATCAACCCAGCAGCAAAAGTGTTTTTACCTATCACATTGCCATAAAGGGCAACCCCTGCACCAAAAACAGCAATGAAATAATTTATCATTGTGGTTCTTTGCTCAGCATGATAATAAAAGTATTCGCACGCCTGTTGATAAAAATCCTTATCTGTAAGGTCGTGCATCGGAACATCATGTTTTTTTCTAAATTTAATCATAAGTAATCCCCCCTGTAAGAACAACTATCCATCATCATTATATAGACAGAATAATTATACTACATATTGTGCAAATTATCAAGCAAATTATATATTAAAATACAAAATATTATATAACATAACTATTGCATTTTTCAAAAATAGGTGTAGAATATAATTAGTTTTAGAAAAGAGGGATAAAAATGGCAAAGGTAAACAAAGATATGTGCAACGGTCCATTGCTCAAACAGATGATTCTATACACCATACCTATCATTCTTACAGGCATATTACAATTATTGTTCAACGCAGCCGATCTTATCATCGTTGGAAGGTTCGGCTCAAGCGGTAGTAACGCCGTAGCAGCAGTTGGTGCTACAAGTTCACTTACAAACCTTATGCTCAACCTATTCATAGGTTGTTCTGTAGGATGCGGTGTAGCAGTTGCTCAGGCAATCGGAAGTCAGGACAAAGACAGAATACACAGAAGCATACATACATCTATTCCCCTTGCGATAATCAGCGGCATATTTTTAAGTATTATTGGTGTGCTTTTCTCTTCAAAAATGCTGGAAATGATGTCAACTCCCAAAGAAATTATCGGCCTTTCTGCCTTGTATATGAAAATATATTTCTCAGGAATGGTATTCAGTCTTGTATATAACTTCGGAGCCGCCATTTTAAGAGCTATGGGCGAAACAAAAAAACCGCTTATTTTCCTTATAATATCTGGTTTGTTGAATGTAGTCCTCAATATCCTATTTGTTACTTTGTTTCATATGGACGTGGCAGGTGTTGCTCTTGCTACTATCATTTCTCAGGCATTGTCAGCCATTCTCGTAGTAACTGAACTTGCAAAAAGAGACGACGATTGCAAACTCGAACTTAAAAAAATGAAAATACATTCCTTTGCCCTAAAAAAGATACTTGTGGTTGGAATACCTGCTGGAATTCAGGGATGTCTCTTTTCCGTATCCAATGTAATCATTCAGTCCTCCATCAACTCCCTTTCATATATTCCGGGCCTTGTAGCAGGAAGTGCAGCAGCGGCAAGTATAGAAGGATTTGTTTACATTACACTTAACGGATTTTATCATACAGCAATGAATTATGCCGGTCAGAACTTTGGTGCAGGAAAAATTTCAAGAATCAAAAAAATCGTAGGTATATCAATTGTTCTTGCGATAATTACGGGACTTATAACAGGATTTCTGACAGATCATTATTCGAGACAAATTCTTAGTCTCTATATAACCGATTCTCACGATGCAATAAATCAAGGGGCAATCAGAATAACATACCTTGTAGTTCCATATTTCCTGTGCGGAATGATGGAAATAGCAACAGGTACTTTAAGAGGTATGGGTGTATCTGTAGCACCGATGCTTATGTCTGTTCTTGGTGTGTGCGGAATAAGAATAATGTGGATTTTCACAATATTTCAGATTCCACAGTACCACACTCCTGAATCACTTTACATCTCCTATCCCATTTCATGGTTGGCGACCTTTATTTTTCAGTCAATTGCATTGTTTTTTGTATATAAAAAGAAGAAAAAAATATTCTCAGAAACAAATTGAAAAAAGACGGCATCAAGCCGTCTTTTTATTGTCTGTGATTTAGTTTTACATATATTTCAGGATCGATAGTTTTTCCATCTTCAAAAATACAGAAATGAAGGTGTGCCCCTGTAGAAACTCCGCTGCTCCCTACCTCTCCGATTTTGGTATTTGCATCCACTATCTCCCCTTCAATTACAGATATTTTCGACATATGAGCATAACTTGTGGAATACTTTTCATTATGTTCTACCGTCAGATAATGTCCGTTCACCTCATCGTATCCCACTTTCTTCACCACACCCGCCGCTGCAGAAATAATAGTATCACCTATATTTCCTGCTATATCTATTCCCGAATGAAAGGTTTTCGAATTATCTACGGGGTGCACTCTTTCTCCATATACAGAAGTGATTTCTCCCACATACGGCGTGCGAAAGGTTATGTTATCATTAGATTTTTTTTCCTGTTTTTTGACTTTTTGTTCGCTAAACACCGCAACTGCCTCTTTTATCTCCTCGGCAGAATCAATTGTTTTTTCTTTTAAATTCTTAATATCAGATACAGTATATGTTTTATTTATATTTTCAAAAATGTATTCTTTAAACCCAGCAATTTCATCAGAAGTAAAAAATACAGCAATAATAATCAGAAAAGAAATTATAGTTTGTACAACAAATTTTTTTAGACGATTCACTTTTTTTGAGGTATATCCTTTTGTATGTTTATATGTTTTTCTCATAGTATATCTCCTTTTTCCTTTTTGATATATATATGAAAAAATATAAAAATATATGCCAGATAGTAAAAAGTTCATTGCAAAATATACTTATATGCGATATAATAAATTTACAATGTTTAATGAAAGGAACAATATAATGAATTTGTTGAAATCTTTAGCAATACTTACGGCGAAAAGTGCAATACTTCTCGGTAAACTTCTTGGCAAAAAAGGATCATCTGCCCCCGGAAGTCTTGCGATGAAAATATATCCTGATATCTTAAGAGAATTGTCACAACAAATCGGAGACAAAATAATTTGTGTATGTGGTACAAACGGAAAAACCACATCTACAAATCTTATATATTCAATGCTTACCAATTCAGGCAAAAAGGTTGTTTGCAATAACGTTGGTGCAAATATGCTTCCGGGAATTGCCTGTTCATTTATCAAAGATGCCAGTATTTCAGGCAAACTCAGAGCAGACTATGCTGTGCTTGAGTGTGACGAAGCGAGCCTCAGACATATTGCAAATCACATAAAGATAGATACGGTTCTTGTAACAAATCTCTTCCGTGATCAACTTGACAGATATGGCGAAATAGAACTGACTGCAGGACTTCTTGACGAAGCATTTAGTAAAATCAGCGGTGTAAAACTGATACTCAACGCAGACGATCCTATCAGTTCGTATTTCGGAAAGAAATATTCTGCAACATACTATGGAATTAACTATCATAACAATAAAAAAGATGATGAGGTAAAAGAAGGCAAATACTGTCCGGAATGTAAAGGAGAATTGATATATTCTGATCATTACTATTCTCAGATGGGCATATATAAATGTTCAGATTGTGATTTTTTAAGAAAATCGCCTGATTATCTTGCAGACAACGTGGATATGTCAAAAGGACTTAAATTTGATATTTCATACAGAAAAAACAAACAGACAATAGATGTTCAGTATAAAGGGTTTTACAATATATACAATATTCTTGGAGCATTTTCTGCATTTGAAAGTCTTGGTCTTGGAACAGAAGTGATAAATTCAACCCTTTCTTCATACAAACCACAAATCGGAAGAATGGAAAGTTTCATTATTAACGGCAAAAAAGTAATACTTAACCTTGCAAAAAACCCTGCAGGGTTCAATCAGGCTCTGGAAACACTTATGAATGACTCTGACAAAAAAGATGTATATATTGCAGTAAACGATATGCCATCAGATGGAACTGATGTATCCTGGATATGGGATGTGGATTTTGAGAAACTTAATTTATCAAATATAAATACCCTTTACGCAGGAGGCAACAGAATGGATGAACTTGCCCTTTGTATGAATTATTGCGGATGCAGTATAGATAGAGTTTCGCCTGTAAACAAAAAATCTATAAAAGAATTCGTGTCTCTTTCTGACAGAACAGCATATATACTTGTAAACTATACAATTCTGTTTGATACACAGAAAATTCTTAAAAAAATCGAAAAAGGGGGTAAATGATATGGAAATAAAACTAACTCATTTATATCCTGATATACTGAACCTTTCCGCAGATAAGGGAAATATACTTGCTATTAAAGAAAGGTGTAAAAAAAGAGATATATCCTTCTGTGCAACAAAATGTAATTTATGTGATGAAATAGACTTTGACAACACAGATATCCTCTTAATCGGAGGCGGATGCGAAAAGGACAAAATCACCGTTAATGATAATCTTTTTAAAATAAAAGATAAAATTGTAGAATATATAAATGATGGCGGGCTGATACTTGTATTTGCTTCATCATACCCTGTAATTGGAAAAAGTTTTGAGGTTGAGGGAGAAATTCATCAGGGACTTGATCTGATAAACATGACAACAGTATATGACAGAAAAAGAAAAACAGGAAACGTAATCCTGAGATCTGATGTGCTTAGTCATACTATAGTCGGATTTGAAAACCATTGTGACAAAACAATATATGAAGATGATGTTCAATGTCTTGGCGAAATAATATACGGAAGCAACATCGGTCAGAGAGAAGGAGTAATTACAGATAATATCATTGGCACTCACCTTCACGGACCAATCCTCCCGAAAAATACTCACCTGACAGATTATATAATAAAAAATGCACTAAAAAAAGAAGGTGTAATGACACCTCTTTCGGAAATTGATTCTTCTTATGAAGAAAAAGCACACAATTATATATTGGAGAGATTTAAAATATAATAAATCCAAGACATAAAAACGGATGTAAAATTAATTTTACATCCGTTTTTATTGTATTGTCATAAAACAATGCCATATTCTCACTCTCCATTGTATCTTATTTCGCCGTCTGTGATTGCTAGATAAACGCTGAAATCATCATTCAGAACAACTATATCTGCGATTTTGCCTTCTTCTATTGATCCGCACTCTTTGTCTATTCCAAGTGCCGAAGCAGGGTTCAACGTTGCACACTTAACTGCATCAGATAATGAAAGTTCTGTATTTTCATAAAGATTTTTCACAGCCATATTAAGTGTCAATACGCTTCCTGCGATTGTCCCGTCAGACATAAGACATCTGATTCCTTCTTTGTGCAATGCCTGGCCACCAAGAGTATAATCACCGTCATCCATTCCGCCTGCCCTGATACAGTCGGTGATAAGTATCAGTTTATCCCTCTTTGCATTGGCAATCATATTAAAAAGACCTTTATCTACATGGAATGTATCTGCAATAAGTTCAGTATATACATTTTCAGATAATGCGGCACCGCATACCCCTGGACTTCTGTGTAATAAGGGAGACATAGCATTGAATAAATGAGTGGTACTTCCTACTCCCCATTTTATCCCTTCTATTGCCTCATCGTATGTAGCATTTGTATGTCCCATTGAAATAAGGATGCCTCCGTGATTCTTCACCTTTTCAATACATTCTTTAGCACCATCCATCTCAGGTGCAATCGTAAACAGTTTAACTATATCTGAGTGTCTTAAAATAAAGTCCCAGTCCGGCTTTAAAATGTGCTCCTCCGCCTGAGCGCCTTTTTTTGAAGGATTGATAAAAGGTCCTTCACTATTTACTCCAATTATTTTTGAACCATAAAAGGATGTTGAATTTCTCACATTTCTTACTGCTTCAAAAGCAGTCTCTATCTCCTCTTTTGACACAGTCATTGTTGTGGGACACCAGGACGTAACACCATTTTTTATAATTCCTTCAGCAATCTTTCTGATGCCACCTTCACATCCGTCAGATACATCCTCACCTAGATATCCATGGATATGTATATCAATAAGCCCAGGGATAATATATCCACCTTTGGCATCAATTACATCATAGTATTTTGGCTTAAGTTCTTCTGTCTTAATTATCGTCCGGATTCTCTCATCAAGCACAACGCTGTACCCTTCGAGAACTTCATCCTTAAGTACAATTTTTCCGTTTATGATACACTTCATATAGCATCAGCCTCTTTTCTATATTCAGAGTATCATAAATTCAATATATTTACTACATAAATTTGGACCAATTTTGTATTATTTCTGTCAAATTCAATCCAAAAAAGAATGTATAAACATAGACTTACCTAATATGTGCAGACAGTGCAAAAAAGACCTTTATGGTAAATTACGACATATTCCTCTTTTCTCCAGCCATATATGTACTCCGCGATATCCGTAGGTCTTGCCACATTCATCCTGACATTCCTGTTTATTTTCTGTCAACGGCAGACAATATATATTCCTGCAATAGTGAAGGACGGATATGTAAATATGTCCGAAATAGCAGAAAGTCTTGGCTTTGACAATGTATATGCATTCAGTCAGTTTTTTAAAAATGAAACAGGTGCCTCACCATCCAGATACAACAAAGAGCCGCATTAAGCGGCTCTTTGTTGTTACATCAACGGTGCAAATATTCGCATTACATCCTGCAACAATCTTATAAAGAAACTTCTTTTACACTCACCAAGTTCAACATTATGGCAGTTCCCGAAAGTATTATCAAAATCTTTTTTTACTTCAACTACGGCTCTTGTATCATACAGTACCACTCCGCATTCGAAATTAAGATACAAACTTCTGTAATCAAGGTTTGCAGTTCCAACAGTTGCTACTTTGTCATCTGAAACGAAGTTTTTTGAGTGAACAAATCCATTTGAATATTCATATATTCTGACACCTGCTTTGATAAGTTCTCTGTAATATGACCTTGTGGTTACATGTACAATCCATTTATCAGCTTTAAAAGGTGTAATAATTCTCACATCCACACCACTTTTTGCTGCAAGACATAATGCAGACACAATACTATCATCAATTATAAGATACGGCGTACTTATATAAAGATATTTTTTTGCATTATTTATAATTTTTAGATAGACATGTTCCCCTACATTTTCTTTATCCACAGGACTATCTGTATAAGGCTGAACAAATCCTCTTTCATCTGATTTGATTGTTTCATTCGGAAAGAAATCTCTGTATCTTTCTTTTTTCCCGGAAATCAGTTCCCACATCTGAAGAAACATTACTGCAAAACTCCATGCGCCTTTTCCTTTGAGCATTACAGCAGAATCCTTCCAATGCCCGCCGTATTTATCGATTTCATTAATATACTCATCTGCAAGATTTACTCCACCAGTAAATGCTACCAGACCATCAATCACGGCAATTTTTCTATGATCACGATTATTCTGTATGGTAGATATAACAGGTCTGAAAGGATTAAATACAGCACATTCTATACCAAGTGTTTTAAGATAATCACTATAGTTTTTGGGTAATTTCAAAAAGCACCCCATATCATCATATATTATCCTTACAATCACACCTTCTTTTGCTTTTAATTTTAATATATCAAGAATAGTATTCCACATTTTACCTTCAGATATGATAAAATACTCCAGAAAAATATAATTTTTTGCTTTTTTTAGTTCCTTACACAAATATTCAAACTTTTCTTCTCCTGAAAAGAGATATTTTGTCTCAGTGTCATTATATACAGGAAAACCTGCAAATTTTTGAAGATATGTTATCTGATGCGAATAATCGCTAAGTTCACTAAGTGACTCTTCATAAGAATCTTTGGGTAAATATAAGATATTCCGCGATTTATTTTCTATGGTTTCGATTCTATTAACCATTGATCTTTGTGTAGTCTGCAGGTGAAATATTAGATAAAAAAGTCCCCCAAAAAGCGGAAATATAAGTATCATTATTACCCAGGTAAGTTTATATCCACCTTTGTCCTTCTTTGAAAGAATATAAAGGGTAACCAGAACACTCATAACAATCATAAATGCAGAAATCAAAGTTGAAATTCTGCTTGTATTTATCATTGTATATAATATAACCAGTAGTTGAATAACTATCAGAAATATGATAAACAGTCTTCTTCTCAAAAGAGCACGGAGTTTATAAGATTTCATATGATACCATCCTCTCATATAGTTAATTTCTCTGATTTATATAAATTTATTTATTCTATTATGAGAATGTGTTGTTTATGTGATAAAAATATGAAAATCTCCATATCAAAAATCACGCTAAACATGAGTTTCTCTTAATAATTATATGTAATGGTTACTGTTTTGGTTGAATCGTTCCATTCTACAACAGTATAATCAAGACATTATGCAACGAATCTTATAGGAAGCATTGTTATGTCATTGATAATCTGAGCAGGCACATCTATCTTTTCAGGGATGCTGTTCCGTGTTATATCATAGATTTCAGCATTTTTTATAGTATCTATCATCCAATCGCCTCATTACAAACTCTACCATAGTTTTCTGTCTTTGTCAACGAAACAAATATCGACATAATTCACCAATAAAGCAACTTTTTCATAATATAATAACGAGGCATCAAAAATTTTTACAAGAGGTGATTTTATGCAACACAAAATACCATTTATGCCTGCAAATCCTGTATATGCATTTGCATATGTTCCATTTCAGAAGTTTGAAAATCTCTACGAAGTAAACTGTGCCCTAAAAAACGGTACAATCTTCAAAGATCTTAACATTCCTTTTGAAAAATACAAAAACAATCCCTATATGAATCCATTCAGATAGAAAGGAGAAACTATGATATTTACAGTAGAATATGAAACACCTTGTAACGACAGAAAAAGTCTTATGAAAAAAATTAATGAACTTGCTTTTGCAGTCGTTGATTTAAATCAGTTTCTTGATACACACCCCGATTGTCAGGAAGCTCTTGATCTTTTTAAAAAATGCGCATTCACGCTAAAAGCTCTCAGAAAAGAATATATTATGAAATTTGGTCCAATAAAATCAACAGATTCAAAGGATACCGCCCCGTTTGAATGGGTAGATCCTTCTACCCCATGGCCATGGGAAAAGGAGGTGTAATGTATGTGGGATTATGATAAAAGACTTATTTACCCTGTGAAGATAAAAAATCCTAATCCACAACTTGCAAAATATATCATTGCGCAGTATGGTGGACCTGATGGAGAATTGGGTGCATCTTTAAGATATCTCAGCCAAAGATACACTATGCCATTAGCGGAAATAAAAGGACTTTTAACTGATATAGGTCTTTCAGCGATGATTTTGCTCCTTTATGCAAAGATAGGCAAAGCCTACTGTTTTCAGTATGCTTTGCCATTTTATTTATACTATCTTAAAGTCTAATATCTCTGTCCTATATGTATCTAACTTACCTGTTGACTTGTATTCTACTCTAAAATTAAATGGTACATCCTTAAGTCTTACCACAACAGTATGATTTTCATATACTGTGATACTCTGTGTAACTGTTCCTAAAAGGTGGTCTAAATCTTCATCCTTTAAGGTCAGCACTCTATCAATTTCAGCAATAATACTGTCCATTCTGTCTTGTTGCT
This sequence comes from Clostridia bacterium, assembly GCA_045530725.1. Classification (GTDB taxonomy): domain Bacteria; phylum Bacillota; class Clostridia; order UMGS1810; family UMGS1810; genus SIG435. The sequence goes on along the minus strand of JAZSCT010000055.1, from coordinate 2,171 downwards.
TTTGCTTAATATTTTCTAACTCTTTTAACCTATCTAATTCTGCATATAATTTTGTAATATCATCTTCAATCTCTTTTTTCTTTTTTAGAAAATCAGCCTGTGAAATTTCATCTGCTAATCTTATATCAATAAGTATAAGTTTCTTCCTGTCCAACTTGTCTATCTTTTCCTGTATATCATCAGCAGATTTTGTCTTTTCTTCAATGCTCAATTCTGTAATATCTTTGATAATCTCTTTCTTTAATTCTTCTTTGTTATCAACAAGTACATTGAGTATGTGCATGACTATATTTTTTAAACTCCTATCATTTGCCCACTCACTCATAGAACACTCAGCATTTCTAAAGGCTGCAGCCTTAACGTGATTTAAGCAATTCCACGCCCTTAAACTACCCACAGATGTCTTTTTAATCTTGTTTACAAACCTTTCTCCACATACCCCACAAAAAACCTTACCAGATGCCCAATACCTGTTACTATGCTTGGACTTTTGCTCTGCAGTAGTAGTACGTCTTTCTAACTCTTTCTGTGTTGCATCCCACATTTCCCTTGATATAATTGCTATCTCTGGATGATGGTCTCTTAAGTATATCTTTTCTTCTGCCCCACGATTATAACGCTTTTTGTGGTCTAAAAAGTTCTTTGTATATGTCTTCTTTTGACAAAGGTCCCCCACATATTTCTCATTGCGCAACACCCTTAATATTTGAGTGTTTGACCAATCATTCTTATACTTTGCTCTACCATCTGGGTCATAAGGCTTAATACCTTCTTCTTTGAGTTCTCTTGCAATAATGTGAGTACCCTTGCCCTCTATAAGATACTTATGAAATATCTTTTTGACAATTTCAGCCTCATCTTCAACAAGATACAACTTACCCTCTTTAACTTTATATCCCAACAAATTACGACCAAAGACAACACCCTTTTCCATCTGTCTTTTCTGCCCCCACTTGACACGTTCTGATGTCTTTCTGCTTTCTTCTTGTGCAAGTGATGCCATAAGTGTCAAACGCAGTTCGCCATCTTCGTCAAGTGTGTTAATGTTGTCCAACATAAAGTAAACACCAACTCCTATTTCTTTCAAATTTCTTGTTACCTGCAAGGTATCAACTGTATTTCTTGCAAAACGCGAAACCTCTTTAGTTATAATAAAATCAATCTTCCCAGACATAACATCATCAATCATATCATTAAAGCCATCACGTTTGTGGGTACTTGTACCTGTAATAGCATCATCACTATAAACCTTAACCAACTGCCAATTTTCCTGTTTTTCTATAAATTCAGTAAAAAATTTAACTTGACTTTCAAAGCTATTGGCTTGGTCATCTTTATCCGTACTAACTCTTGCATAAGCAGCCACACGTAATTCTCTTACTGCATTGTCACTCATAACATTGACAGGAAGACCTGCCACACCTAAATTATTTAATATATTTCTCATTCTCTTATAACCTCACTTATCTAATTTTTCTTTGGGTTGGTCAACGCATTCTAACGTGACCAACCCCTTTAGTCAACTAATTTTTAAAATTTTTATTCTTTTCTTTTTCTAATAGAAAAGAAAGCTGACTATTAGATAAGAGAGATTTGCTATTTAATTCTTTATATATACCAATCTTTATATCACTAGTTAATCTTTTCTTTTCATCAGTAGAAAGAACAAAATCTTTTTTAGAATTAAGCATAACATCACCTATATAAGGATATGATGTTCCTGCTTGTCTAAATGAATCATTTACCATCAAAGGATAACCCCCTATCACGAATATTTTGAGTTTCCTTTTCCTTGATTTTTAAATTCTGTTCTTTTTATTTTCCTGATTTTTTATAAAATGTCCTGAATGATTGTTATATCAACGATTTGCCCTTGTCATCATTTTCAAAATGAAAAATGTTGATTTTACAATGTTCTTGACATATCAAAATTAAATATTTTCATGTTTTTTCAATCTTATTTAATTTTGAACATCATTAACTTCTCAGGATGCAATTAGATGCAAATTATCTTAATTTTTTACCATACGATAATACGTACTGTAACTAATACCACATAATTTCATTATTTCATCCCTTGGGAAATCTGCTGCTTTCAATCTCAAAACTCTTTCCTTAATTTCCTTATTAGATTTTCTACCCATACGACCTTCCAACTTTGCCTTATCTAT
>JAZSCT010000059.1:0-18192 GCA_045530725.1 Clostridia bacterium | reverse complement strand
CCGCGGGACCCATTTATGGGTAACAAGTAACAATTGCAAGGCTGGCAGGCCAATAGAAAAACGCACTTGTGCGTCGCCAGTAAAGGGTAGGGCTATGCCCGAAAATGAAAAACCACCCGCTATGCGGGTGGATATTTATTGATTGATTAAATTTAAGTTTATTTTGTACCGAAGATTCTGTCGCCTGCATCACCGAGACCTGGAACGATATAACATTTGTCGTTTAGTCCTTCATCTACATTTGCACAGTAGATTTCAATGTCAGGATGAGCATTTGAAAGTTCCTTGATACCTTCAGGTGCAGCGATAAGACACAAAAATTTAATGTGTGTAGCACCGTATGACTTGATCTGTCTGATAGCATCTATTGCAGAGCCGCCTGTAGCAAGCATAGGATCTACAACAACCACAAGTCTCTGATCGATATCGGAAGGAAGTTTGCAGTAGTATTCACAAGGCAGCATTGTTTCTTCATCTCTGTACATTCCTATGTGACCGACTTTTGCAGTAGGCACAAGAGTCAGAAGACCGTTTACCATACCGAGACCTGCACGAAGGATAGGAACAACAGCGATATCTTTGCCCATGATCATTTTCTGAGTAGTTTTTTTGATAGGTGTTTCTATCTCAACATCCGTTAAAGGCAGATCACGAAGTGATTCATAGCACATAAGCATTGTTATTTCTTCCACAAGTTCACGAAATTCCTTGTTAGTTGTAGATGTCTGACGAAGTATTGTGGTCTTGTGCTGAATAAGCGGATGATCAAATGTTACAACTTTACTCATAATATTACTCCTCTTTTGCTTTAGATGTGATAAGGTTTGTGATAATACCGAAAATCAAAGCACATGCGATAGATGTGATTGTGATTTTTCCGAATGTAAGTGTAAGTCCGCCGATACCTGTGATAAGGATTACAGCAACGACGAAAAGGTTTTTGTTCTGACCAAGATCAACCTGCTGGATCATCTTAAGACCTGATACAGCGATGAAACCATAAAGTGAAATACAAACACCGCCCATTACACAGTTTGGAATTGTAGCAAGGAATGTTACAAAGGGAGCAACAAATGATGCTACGATCGCGATGATTGCAGTAGTAAGAATAGTTACTACAGAAGCATTACCTGTGATAGCAACACAACCGACTGATTCGCCGTATGTTGTGTTTGGACATCCACCGAAGAATGCACCTGCGATAGAGCCAATACCGTCACCGAGAAGTGTTCTGTGAAGACCTGGTTCTTCCAGAAGTTCAATTCCGATGATTGAACTTAAGTTCTTGTGGTCAGCGATATGTTCTGCAAATACAACAAAGGCTACAGGGATGTATGCTACAGCAACTGTTGCGATATATGAAGTGTCAATTTGTTTGAAGCCTTCAAAAGCCTTCACGAATGTGAAATCAGGGTACCACTGCATATTCTTAAATGCAGAGAAATCGATGATCATCAAAGCCTGATTTCCTGTATAATTTCCAATCAATGTAAAGATTGTTGCTACAATATAACCTGCAACGATACCGATGATGAAAGGAATGAGTTTGGTCATATTTTTGCCATATACTGAACAGAATGCAACAGTAAACAATGTTACAAATCCACAGAAGATACAAGCATAAGGAGAAGCAACAGATACGCCTTCTACCAATACTTTACCAACCTGAAGGTCATTTATTGCAGCGCCTGCAAGTGAGAGACCGATAAGTGCTACAGTTGGTCCGATAACAACAGGAGGCATAAGTTTGTTGATCCAGTTAACACCTGCAAATTTAACGATGATTGCAAGAACTACATACACAAGTCCTGCAAAAATAGCACCTATGATAAGTCCTGCATAGCCTGCTGCAGTTGACACGCTTCCTGCAAATGCAGCAAACATAGAGCCAATGAATGCGAATGATGAACCAAGGAATACAGGGCTCTTAAACTTTGTGAACAAAAGGTAAACTATAGTACCTACACCTGCACCAAAAAGTGCGGCTGAATGTGACATTCCGTTGCCAATAATTGCAGGAACTGCAATAGTAGCAGCAAGGATTGCAAGAAGTTGCTGCAACGCAAATATCAGCAATTTTCCAAAAGTCGGTTTGTCTTTCACACCGTAAATCAGTTTCATTTTTCTCATTTCCTCTCTTTTTTATATCTTGTTGGAAAAATCTATTTTCCAAGTAGAATTGTACAATATATTGTAGTATTTTGTCAATAGATGTATTAGAAATTATTTACAAAAAAGAATGATGATTAAGGTTGAAAAAAATTAATCATTGTAGTACAATAGAAAAAGAATTATTTTGTCGGATGCAATTAATGATAAATAAATGATTTAGAAAGAATGAAATGGAGATACAGATGTATCAGTTACTTGATATAGCAAAGATGTTTTTAAATCAGAATAAGATAAATCCCGACGGTGTACTTTCGGACTTTACAATGGGAAACGGATATGATACTTTGTATCTTTGTACTCTTGTACCCAAAGGCAGGGTATATGCATTTGATATTCAGAATGAAGCACTTATCAATACAAGGAAGAGACTTGATGATGCTCTGGTTACCACAGATGTTACTCTTATTTGTGACAGCCACTCTGAACTTAAAAAGTATATAGGAGAAGAAATTGACGGGGGTATGTTTAATCTTGGGTATCTTCCTGGTGGAGACAAAAGTATCCATACTTCCCATGATAGCACCCTTAAGGCAGTAAGAGATGCCATAGATATACTTAAAAAAGGCGGCATACTTGTGATTTCTGTTTATCCCGGGCACATAGAAGGAAAATCCGAAGGCGAAATGCTTCTTGAAATGCTCAGTCAATATGACAAAAAGTCATATGGTATATCACGGTATCATATTGTGAATTCAACAGATGCACCATATGTAATAACTATAGAAAAGTATGATAAATAACTATCTGAAAGGAATCTGATATGTACAAATATTTACTTTGGGATATAGACGGAACTGTACTTGATTTTATCGCTGCGGAAAGTTGTGCCATAAAAGCTCTTTTCAAAAAGTACAATCTTGGCGAATGTACAGACGAAATGGTAAGTCTGTATTCGGATATTAACACTAAATACTGGAAAAAATTAGAGGGAAACGAAATCACCAAGCCTCAGGTTCTTACAGGTAGATTCAGGGAGTTCTTTGATACATTTGGGATAGATACATCTATAATAAACAGTTTTAATTCAGATTATCAACTTGCTCTCGGCGATTACATTATATATGTTGACAATGCAAAGGAAATCCTTCTTTCACAAAAAGGGAAATATGTACTTTGTGCAGTTACAAACGGAACAAAAATTGCTCAGGAAAAGAAACTCCACCTTTCAGGGCTTGATGAAATATTTGATGCAATTTTCATTTCAGAAGATGTGGGATATGAAAAGCCAAACAGAGAATATTTTGATTATGTCTTCGACAGTCTTTCTGTAACTGACAAAAGTCAGGTTCTTATAATAGGAGATTCCCTTACAAGTGATATGAAAGGCGGCATCAATGCAGGTATTGATACTTGCTGGTTCAATCCTTTGCATAAGCCAAATACACTTGGTATTCCTGTTACTTATGAGATTGATATCCTTTGTAAGGTAGAAGATATACTTAAGTGAGGAGCGATGCAATTATGTTTGATATTTTAAAGATAGACAGCAATTTTATAGTTGATACTAAAATAGAAAAGGAAGAGTGAGATTTGTCACAGACAGTCCTTATGTTGCCATTCATGCAAAAATGGACAAAACTTCAAAAATGTCACATTTTCCCGTTACCGGTACAATAGGATTTGCATCTATGGCGATGGCTTTGGAGAAAGTATTCAGGAACAATCATCTTCTTGATTGATAAAGGAGATATAAAAACATGACAGATATAATAAGTGCCCTTATGGTGCTCACAGTTTCATCATTTGGCGGATTTATACAAAGAGTGACAGGATTTGGATTCGGCATTTTTGTTATGCTGTTCTTTCCTTATATAATGACAGAACACACCGCTGCAGCCGCAGTATCCACTCTTGTATCCTGTGCCGCATCCTCGTACAATGCATTCACGTACAGAAAGCATATCCCTTTTAAGAAGATTATACCTTTGCTTATGGGGGCGTTGATTATGATACCTCTTGCGGTTAAGTTTTCCGTTATGATTTCGGGAAATTTCTTCAAGAAACTTCTTGGAATGGTACTGATACTTTTAAGTATTTACTTTTTGTTCTTTAATGACAAAGTGAAGATAAAAACCACTTTTACAAACGGCTTTGCGGCAGGCGGACTTGGCGGCTTACTGACGGGGCTTTTTTCTACAGGCGGTCCACCGATAGTGCTTTATCTTATGAATTCACTTTCAGACAATGTTATATATTTTGCATCCACTCAGTTTTATTTCAGTCTTACAGGTGTTTATTCTACCTTGGTGAGACTCTTTAACGGTATTATAACAGGTGAGGTTCTTGTATATGCTTTGGTAGGATTTACAGGATGTATGACAGGAAACTTTGTTGGCAAAAAAGTCTTTTATAAACTTAATGACCAAAGCCTTAAGAGGGTTGTGTATATCTGTATGATTGTATGCGGAATAATAATGATATTTTAAATTATAGAAACGGAAGATAAAAATGAACAGATTTATTGTATTTGATGTGGAAACACCAAATCACTTCAACAACAGAATGAGTGCAATAGGTATTTCTGTTATAGAGGACAATGAAATAATCGAAGAAAGATATTACCTTGTAAATCCTGAATGTGAGTTTGACTCATTCAATATAGAACTAACCGGTATCACGCCGGATATGGTAGAAGATGAGATGACATTCGGTGAATTGTGGGAAGAAATAGAGCCACTCTTTTCATCAGGGCTTCTTATGGCACACAATGCGCAGTTTGATATGAGTGTACTTGGCAAGTGCCTCAAGGCATATGGGATAAGATGGGAAACAAAGGTGGATTACGCCTGTACCTGTACAATGGGCAAGAGACTTATGGCTGATTTCCCAAATCACAAACTTGATACCATGTGCTATCTTCTTGGATTTGACCTTGATCATCACAATGCGGGAAGTGATGCCAGAGCGGCAGCACTTATTATGCTTGAGTATCTTAAAAAGAATATTGACGCATCAGATTTTGTCCGTCAGTATGACCTTGAAAAAATCTGTACAGTCAAGAAAAGATAGGAGAAAATAATATGAAAAAAATACTTATAGTTGTAGATATGCAAAATGACTTTATAACAGGACCGCTTGGTACAAAAGAAGCACAGTCCATTGTAGATGAGGCGGTTAAAATAATAGAAAACTTTGACGGGGATATTTTCGCTACATATGATACACATTTTGAAGACTATCCCGATACATTGGAAGGAATCAATCTCCCTGTAGTTCATTGTGTGAAGGATACCCATGGGTGGGAGATAGATGAAAGAATCCTTGATGCACTTAATAAAAAAGGATTCGAAAGTGTAGAAAAGGTCACATTCGGATCGGTGGATCTTCCTGAGATAATAAGTGAAAGATACGACACATCTGATATAGAGATTGAGATGCTTGGTCTTTGTACTGATATCTGTGTTGTGTCAAATGCACTTATCTTAAAGGCAAATTTCCCTGAAGTAAAAATCACCCTCTGGCAAAATGCCTGTGCAGGTGTTACACCTGAGTCACACAATGGGGCAATCACAACTATGAAAATGTGTCAGATCAATGTAAAATAGTTTAATTAAATATGCGAAATCATAAAGAAAGTTTACCTTATCTACATATAATGTACTTTATTATACCAAAATGAGGTTGACTTTCTTGTTTTATTGTGTTAACATAGTAAAGTGCTAAAGCGAAAGGCGGTATTTCTATGAAAAAATTTGATTTTAACAAAACAGAAAACTTCTATAAAGCAGTTCTCAGTCTTGAATCTCAGGATGAGTGCAAGGACTTCTTTGAGGATATATTCACAGTAAAGGAACTTCAGGATATCTGTCAGCGAATCGAAGTGGCAATGATGCTTGATAAGGGCAAAAGTTATAACGAAATATGCGAAAAGACAGGTGCAAGTACAGCAACTATCAGCAGAGTGAACAGATGCCTTGTTTACGGAAGCGGCGGATACAGAAATGTCCTTGACAAAATCAATACCACGGAGGAAAAGTAATGAACATCAATTATTCTGTTCTCAAAAATGACGAGATCGCTATTTTTAAAATGCGTTCATTATACAAAAAATACGGCTACTCACAGTTTAAGATGAGTAAGTTTGAAGAATACGATTTGTATGTAAGAAACAAAAATTATCTTGTGTCAGAAAATGTAATCACATTTACTGATACAGACGGCAAACTTATGGCACTTAAGCCCGATGTTACACTTTCTATCATCAAAAACTGTGATGACAATATGAAAGATGTCACAAAGGTTTTTTATGATGAAAATGTATATAGAGTGAGCAAGGGTACAGAGTCTTTCAGAGAACTTATGCAGGTTGGACTTGAATGTATCGGCGATGTGGATACATATTGCATATATGAAGTAATTATGCTTGCTATGGAAAGCCTCAAGGGTATAAGTGAAGATTATGTGCTTGATATATCCGATATGGATATAGTCTATGAACTTTTTGACAAAGCAGAAATAGACTCAAAACCAAGAAAAGAAATTATCAAGTGTATCGGAGAGAAAAATACTCACGGAATCGACCTTGTGTGCAAAAACTACGGCATAGATACTTCATTCTGTGACAAACTTAAGAAACTTGTTTCCCTATACGGTGATGTGGACAAGGTTATTGAAGATATAAGAAACATTCTCGGGGATTCCGATTCCATAACACAACTTGAAACCATTGTAAATCTGCTTTCATCAGCAGGGTACAAGGATAACCTGAGAATAGATTTTTCTGTTGTGTCTGATGCAAACTATTACAACGGATTTGCATTCAAAGGATTTATCAAAGGTATTTCCACCTGGATTCTTTCAGGTGGTCAGTATGACAATCTTATGAAGAAGATGAAAAAGAATTCCAAGGCAATCGGCTTTGCACTTTATCTTGATCTTCTTGAGAGATATCAGGAAAAAGTCGAAGAATACGATGTGGATACTGTGATTCTCTACGATGAAAAATCGGATATAAATGCACTTAACGATGCAGTAAAGATGCTTACATCCGCAGACAAAAGTGTGATTTGTCTTAAAGAAATTTCATCAGATATTAAATACAAACAGTTATTAAGACAAAACGAGAGAGGGGTTGAGATTATTGAAAACAATGCTTAATGTGGCTCTTCCCAAAGGAAGACTGGGACAAAAGGTCTATGATATGTTTGAAAAAGCAGGTTTTGAATGTCCCTCTATCAAGGAAAACAACAGAAAACTTATATTCGAGAATGAAGAAAAGTGTGTAAGATATTTCTGGGTGAAGCCATCGGATGTGGCTATATATGTAGAGAGAGGTGCCGCTGATATAGGTGTTTGCGGCAAGGATATACTCCTTGAGTATGAACCTGATGTATATGAACTTATTGATCTTGACATCGGCAAATGCAGAATGGCAGTTGCCGCTAAGAAAGACTTCAGGGATGATACCAGATCAACTCTTAAGGTAGCAACCAAGTTTCAGAATATTGCCAAGAATTTCTATTCCAAAAAGGGAAGAGATATAGATATCATCCATCTTAACGGTTCTATAGAGATTGCACCCATACTGGGACTGTCGGATGTTATCGTTGATATTGTTGAAACAGGTACAACCCTTAAAGAAAACAACCTTGAGGTATTTGATACAATCGTACCTATAAGTGCACGTCTTATTGCAAACAAGGCAAATTATAAGTTTAAGGAACAGGAAATAAGAAGGCTTACAAATGACCTTACAAAGCAGATTTGTGAAGGAGAAAACTAACAATGATAAAGATACTTAAATATGGCGAGATTGACAATCAGGAGATCTTTGAAAGAGCAGTTGATACAGATAACGTAGAAGAAATTGTATCAGGTATCATCTCTGATGTAAGAGAAAACGGTGACAATGCTCTTAAGAAATATGCAGAGAAATTTGACAAGGCAAAACTTGACAGCCTTGTTGTTACAAAAGAAGAAATTGAAGAAGCAGTCAAGTCTGTGGATGACGAATTCATAAGGATTCTTAAAAGAGCAGCAGAAAATATCCGTATGTTCCATCAGAAACAGGTGAGAACAAGTTTTATTATGAATGAACAAAATGGTGTGGTTACAGGTCAGAAGATAATCCCTGTTGACAGGGCAGGTCTTTATGTACCGGGCGGTACTGCCGCATATCCTTCCACAGTTCTTATGGATTCTATCCCTGCAAAGATTGCAGGGGTAAAGGAAGTTGTTATGGTGACTCCTCCTATGAGTGACGGAAAGGTAAATCCGGTTATCCTTGCGGCAGCATACATAGCAGGTGTTGATACCATTATCAAAACAGGCGGTGCTCAGGCAATCGCAGCCCTTGCTTACGGTACTGAATCTGTACCGAAAGTAGATAAGATAGTAGGACCGGGGAATAAATTTGTAGCAGAAGCAAAAAAACAGGTCTTCGGAAAAGTATCTATCGATATGATTGCAGGACCAAGTGAGATACTCATTGTGGCAGACGACAAGACAAATCCGAGGTATGCTGCGGCAGACCTTCTTTCTCAGGCAGAGCACGACGTAATGGCAAGTGCAGTTCTTGTGACTGATTCATATGAATTCGCCCTGAAAGTTTCGGGGGAGATAGAAAAGCAGATTCCCGAACTTCTCCGTTCTGACATAGCAAGAGCATCAATAGATAACAACGGCAAGATAATAGTGTGCGATGATTTAGATTCTGCAATAGATATTTCAAACGAAATTGCACCTGAACATCTTGAACTTTGTGTAGATAATCCCTTTGATTATCTTGACAAAATCCGTCACGCGGGAAGTATATTTATGGGTAGAAACTGCCCTGAGGCACTTGGCGACTACATGGCAGGACCAAATCACACACTTCCTACAAGCGGTACTGCAAAGTTTTCAAGTCCGCTGTCAGTTGATGATTTCGTAAAGAAAACACAATACACTTATTATACAAAAGAAGCATTGAAAGATATTGCATATGATGTGGAATATTTTGCAACAAAAGAGGGACTTACTGCACACGCAAAGAGTGCTGTAATAAGGCTAGAGGAGATATAAAAATCTATACACAAAAGGAGTTGTCATACAAATGAGCAGATTTTTTTCTTCGAAGTACAAAGGGCTTACTCCCTATACTCCCGGGGAACAACCAAAGATAGACAATCTCATAAAACTTAATACAAACGAATCCCCTTATCCTCCTTCAGAGAAATCCTTTGAAGAAGGAAAGAAGGCGATGATGAAACTTAACCTTTATTCCGATCCTGAATGTAAGATTCTTCACAACAAACTTTCAGAGATACTAGGTGTGAAACCATCTCAGGTACTTTGTACCAATGGCTCGGACGAAATACTGAACTTTGCTTTTATGGCATTCTGTGACAAGGATTATCCTATCGTTTTTCCTGATATTACATATGGTTTTTATCCTGTGTTTGCAGAACTTAACAATATTCCATACGAAGAAATTCCTTTAAAGGATGATTTTTCCATTGATCCCGAAGATTACATAGGAATAAACAAGAATATCGTCATAGCAAATCCCAATGCTCCTACGGGCATTTCCCTGCCTCTTTCGGATATAGAAAGGATTGTTAAGTCAAATCCCGATAATATAGTGATAATAGATGAAGCATATGTGGATTTTGGCGGAGAAAGTGCCGTGGGGCTTATAGACAAATATGATAATCTTTTAGTCACACAGACATTCTCCAAATCCCGTTCATTTGCGGGTGCAAGGCTTGGTTTCGGTGTGGCGTGTGAAGGTCTTATAAATGATCTTAATACCATCAAATATTCCACCAATCCATACAATGTGAATATGATGACTATGCTTGTAGGATATGGTGTGCTTTGCGACGAGGAATACACAAAGAAAAATATCAGAGAAATCATAAACACAAGGGAATTTACAATAAATGAACTTACAAAACTAGGTTTCAGTATTCCTGATTCAAAGACAAACTTCATTTTTGCAAAGCATAATGAAAAAAGCGGAGAATATATATACCGTAAACTAAGAGAATCAGGCATTCTTGTCCGTCACTTTGACAAAGAAAGAATTAGAGAATACAACCGTATTACCATAGGAACTATGGACCAGATGAAAAAGATGATTGATGAACTTAAAAATATAATTTAAAAAAGGTATGATACTATGAGAAAAGCAGAAATAAAAAGAGATACAAAAGAGACAAAAATCTCTCTTACACTTAACCTTGACGACAAAAGTGAAGTAAGTATTGATACGGGATGCGGATTTTTAGACCATATGCTGACACTTTTCGCATCACATTCAAAGTGCGGACTTAGTGTAGTGTGCAATGGAGATACAGAAGTTGATTATCATCACACAGTAGAAGATATCGGCATTTGTCTTGGACTTGCATTGAAGGAAGCAGTAGGTGACAAAAAGGGTATCAACCGTTACGGTCATATGATACTTCCTATGGATGAAGCACTTATCCTTACTGCTGTTGATTTATCAGGAAGAGCACATCTTCGTTATGATATGGATATCCCTACAGAAAAAGTAGGGGATTTCGATACTGAACTTGTGGAAGAGTTCTTCTTAGGCTTTGTAAGAAACGCAGAGTGTACTCTTCACATTAAAATGATAGACGGGGACAATTCCCATCACATTATCGAAGGGGCATTTAAGTCTGTTGCAAGAAGTATCAGACAGGCAATAAACGAAGATCCCCTTGCAAAAAATGAAATCCCTTCCACAAAGGGGGTACTTTGATGATAGCGATTATTGATTACGGTGTAGGTAACCTCTTTTCGCTCAAAAGTTCATTTGAAAAAATCGGCGAAAAAGCCATTGTGACAGGTGACAAAGATGTACTTCTTAATGCAGACAGAGTAATACTTCCGGGAGTTGGTGCATTTGGTGATGCTGCAGACAAACTTAAGGAAAGCGGACTCTTTGATTTTGTAAAAGATTTAAGCAAAACAGGCAAACCCATTATGGGTATCTGTCTTGGTATGCAACTTCTTTTCGACAAAGGATATGAGTATGGAGAGCACGAAGGTCTTGGACTTATCAAAGGGGAAGTAAGACCTATTTCCGATGTGATTCCAAAGAACCTAAAAATCCCCCACATCGGATGGAATTCACTTAAGTTCAAGAAGGATTCAAAGTTGTTCAAATACTTAAATGACGGTGATTTTGTTTACTTTGTCCATTCCTTTTACGGTGCGGACTGTGAGGAAAGTGTAAGTGCCGTAAGTGAATACGGAGCAGACCTTACAGCCTCAGTTGAGAGTGGCAATGTATATGGTTGTCAGTTCCATCCTGAAAAAAGCGGCGATACGGGGCTTAAGATACTTAAGGCGTTTTGTGAATTATAATACAACAAAAGATTTTGAAAGGAATTTATATTATGGAAATTTTTCCTGCCATAGATTTGTATGACAAAAAAGCAGTAAGGCTTTATAAAGGCGATTACAACAATATGACGGTTTATTCAGACAAACCCTGGGAGATAGCAGAAGACTTTAAGTCAAGCGGCGCGAAATACATTCACATTGTTGACCTTGAAGGTGCAAAAAGCGGAGAAACTCCCAATATCGATACAATCAAAAGGATTGTGGACAGTATCGATCTTTTTGTAGAAGTGGGCGGTGGAATCAGAAGTATGGAGGTTATTGATAAATATGCTTCCATCGGCGTAAATCGTGTAATACTTGGTACTGCCGCAGTTGAAGATGAAGAGTTCCTTAAGTCTGCTATAGATAAATACGGCGATATGATTGCTGTTGGAATAGATATCAAGGACGGCTATGTTGCCATTAAGGGGTGGACGGAGAAGAGTCAGTATTCTGCCTTTGAATTTGTAGAAAAAATGCAGAATATTGGTGTTAAAACCATTATCTGTACCGATATTTCCAAAGATGGTGCAATGAAGGGGACAAATCTTCCACTCTATAAGGAATTAAGTCAGAAATATAAGATAGACATAATTGCATCAGGCGGTGTATCCACACTCAGCGATATAGAAGAACTGAGAAAGATGGATATATACGGTGCAATAGTGGGAAAAGCCTACTATACAAAGGCTATCTCAATAAAAGAAGCAATCGAGGTGGCGAAATGATAACAAAGAGAATTATCCCTTGTCTTGACGTAAGGAATGCAAGGGTTGTAAAAGGTGTAAATTTCGAAGGTCTAAATGACGTATCAAGTCCTGTGGAACTAGCGAAATTTTATAGTGAAAATCTTGCTGATGAACTTGTGTTTTATGATATAACCGCATCCTGCGAAGAGCGAAATATATTTACAGATATACTTTGTGAAACTGCAAGAAATGTTTTTATTCCTCTTACAGTAGGTGGCGGTATCAATACTCTTGATGATTTTGACAGAGTATTAAAATGCGGTGCAGACAAAGTAAGTGTAAATTCAGGTGCTATAAGAAATCCTGACCTTATATATCAGGCGGCGAAACGATACGGTGATCAATGTGTTGTCTTAAGTGCTGATATCAAGCGTGTGGATGGAGAATTCCGTGTGTTTGCAAAAGGCGGAAGGGAAGACACGGGTATGGAAGCAATCAGTTGGATCAAACGCTGTGTAGATAACGGAGCAGGGGAAATAGTGGTTAATTCCATTGATACAGACGGAGTAAAGGGCGGATTTGACATAGAAATGCTTAAGGCAGTCTGCAATGCAGTCAAAGTCCCCGTCATTGCCTCAGGCGGTGCAGGATGTGTAGATGACTTTGTCACATTATTTGATGAAGTACCCGGGGTTGATGCAGGACTTGCCGCATCAATATTCCACTTTGGAGAAGTGGCAATTCCAGATCTTAAAAAAGAACTGAAAAATAAGGGAATCAACGTAAGAATGTAAAGGGAGGATACAACAATGATAAATATAAATGAACTCAAATTTGATGAAAAAGGTCTTATTCCTGCAATAGTAGTGGACGCAATATCAAAAAAAGTCCTCACTCTTGCATATATGAACGAAGAAAGTCTCAAAATATCTATAGAAAAAAATCTTACCTGTTTCTATAGCCGTTCCAGACAGGAATTGTGGCTTAAGGGAGAAACAAGCGGCAATTATCAGCATATTGTTTCTATTACTGCGGACTGTGACAATGATGCTCTTGTAGTAGAAGTTGAGCCTGAAGGACCTGCCTGTCACAAGGGGACATTTTCATGTTTCGAAAACAGAATATATCAGAATGAAGATCTTAAGGACTTCTCATACGAAGGACTTATGGAACTAATCCGTGGAAGAAAAATTGACAAAAAAGAAGGCTCTTATACCACATATCTTTTTGAGAAAGGCCTTGATAAGATTCTTAAGAAGGTGGGAGAAGAGTGTACCGAAGTAATCATCGGTGCAAAGTCAAATGACAAAAAAGAAACCATCTATGAAATAGCGGACCTTTCCTATCACACAATGGTACTTATGATAGAAATGGGAATATCTCTTGAAGATATCCACAGAGAACTTGCCTCAAGACATGTAATCGACCACAAAGTAAAACAGGAAAAGATGGTATAATGGATTCTGTATTGCATTTTGCTTAAGAATGATTTCTAATTTTTGATGTATAGGTGATTTAATGAAGATTTATAATTCTATATGCGATCTTGTAGGAAAAACTCCACTTGTAGAGTTTACAAAACTTAAAAAAGAATACAATATTTCGGGCAACCTTATCGCAAAACTTGAGTGTTTCAACCCTGCAGGTAGTGTAAAGGACAGAGTAGGGCTTAATATGATACTTGATGCAGAAAGAAAAGGCATCATCAGAAAGGGCGATACAATTATTGAGCCTACAAGCGGAAATACAGGTATTGGTCTTGCATCATATGGCGCATCAAGAGGCTACAGAGTGATACTTACTATGCCTGATACTATGAGTGTGGAGAGAAGAAATCTTCTCAAGGCTTATGGTGCCGAAATTATCCTTACCGAAGGTAAACTTGGTATGAAAGGCGCTATCGAAAAGGCGGAAGAAATCCAGAAAACCATCCCGGGAAGTATCATTGCAGGACAGTTTGTAAACAAGGCAAATCCCGATATCCATTATCGGACTACAGGACCTGAAATATGGGAAGATACAGATGGCAAGGTAGATGTGTTTGTAGCAGGGATTGGCACAGGCGGTACAATCACAGGAGTTGCAAAGTATCTTAAGGAGAAGAATCCTTCTGTTAAGATTATAGGATACGAGCCTTATTCATCCCCATATCTTACAAAGGGTGAATCAGGTCCTCATAAGATACAGGGAATAGGTGCAGGGTTTAAACCTGATATATATAATGAATCACTTGTGGATGAAGTGATTACAGTTAAAGATGAAGATGCATACAATATGGTAAATTTCCTTGCGAAAAATGAAGGTGTCCTTATAGGAGTATCATCAGGGGGAGCACTTTTTGCCGCAACGGAGATTATGAAAAGGGAAGAATACAAAGACAAAACGGTAGTTGTCCTTTTGCCTGATTCAGGTGAAAGGTATCTTTCCTGCGAACTTTTTGATTAGATAAATACTTAAGATGATATTAAGAGGTATAATGCATGAGTTATCTTATGATGATTATACTGATATTTTCCATATTTGGTGCCGTTGATCGTATTTTCGGCAACAGATTTGGTCTTGGAAAAGAATTTGAAAAAGCACTTATGCTCCCTTTATCACAGTTTCTTAAATTCCCTCTTAAGATAATAGGCAAAAGGTCGGGAATAAACGAATTTTCTGTTGTAGGAGTCATATCAAGCCTTGCTTCAAGTGCAACAAGTTTTGGAATGATGGATAAGATGGATTATAAAGGTGTAGTAATCAATTTGGCATTCGCTGTATCGGGTGCATTTATTGTAGGAAGCCATCTTGCTTTTACAATGGCTTTTGATAATTCATATGTAATTCCTGTAATTACAGAAAAACTGATTTCGGGCATTTGTTCTATAATTCTTGCAAACATTATATTTAATATAACTAACAGAAAGGAAGATATAAAATGAAAGAGATTATAACAGATAAGGCGCCAATGGCGATAGGTCCCTATTCCCAGGCGATTAAAACAAATAATACTGTTTTTACATCGGGGCAGATTCCTGTGAATCCTACAACAGGAGAAATTCCTGAGGGGGCAGAGGCACAGGCACATCAGGCTTTCTGTAACCTTAAAAATCTTCTCGAAGCGTCAGGTACAGGTATGGATAAAGTAATTAAAACAACTGTATTTATTCAGAATATGGAAGATTTTGCAGTAATAAATAAGATTTACGAAGAGTATTTCAGCAAACCCTATCCTGCACGTTCCTGTGTTGAAGTTTCAAAACTTCCCAAGGGCGTATTAATTGAAGTTGAAGCGATAGCACAAATTTAGTTTTTTAAAACAGGGTAACCGATTGTATAAGAACTATGGTATGCTGATTTCATCGGAGATGAAATCAGCAATATAAATCTCTTACGAGATTTTTGATATGTCTTGAAGACTTTAGTATGCATTTTGAAAGAATTTTTGTCCCTAACTTGACAAAATCATAAAAGAGACATACACCTTTTATAACATTCTTATAGTAATGTTTAGCCCTTTTTGTGTGCAATTTTAATAGCAATTTCGGTTAGGAATATACAGAATAAACAATTAATGAGGAGAATGTCAAGAAATTTGAGATACAGATAAGATCATATATAGTAAGGTTTAAAAATTAAAAAATATAAATATGAGCACATTTTGAGTGAAATCAAGATGTGCTTTTTATTTACTCAAAGGAGGCATTAGAATGAAACAAAAGATAATTAGAAAAGACTTTAATAAAGGGGGTGATGAAATGACCTCTAATTCAACAAATAAAAATTTTAACGAAAAGGAGAATACAGAAATGAAGAGACTGAATTTATACGAATCAAGACTGTTCGGTAGAATATGCTATGGTTTTGGAAGAGATGAGGAAGGATATGTTTTTGTTAAGGAAGAGGAAGCCAGTGTGGTGAGAAAAATATTTGAAATGGCAATTAACGGGAATAGTTTACATGAGATTCAGGTGGAATTGTTAAATAAAGGAAGTAAATCTCCATCAGGTAAAGACACATGGACAAGAGATGTTATAGACAAGACAATAAACAATAAAAAGTATGTTCCGTACATTATGAATTTGATAATTATTTCATAGCACGTGGGAGAAAAGAACTGCGTTGCAGATATATAAGAAGTTAGAATGACGATGAAATTGCTGATTTGTTATATAATTCTATTATCAAAATGAAAGGGGAATTAGTTATGAGCAAATCAGCGATTCAAAATCAGCTTCGGTATATTATTGCAAGAGAGCAGTATATGAAGCCATTATTGCAAAATGAAATTATAAGCGAGGAGGTGTATAACGAAGTATTAGAAAATCTGTATGATGAATTTGAAGTTTGGAAATATAGCAGAATTCAGAATCCAGGCGTTGAATTTAGAAAAAAGAAAAGAGAGATAAAAAACACTATGGCAGAACAGAATCCGGGATATATTTCTTTAACGGAATTGGCGAGAAGTAAATCACAAAAATCAACTGGATACACTATTCAAATGTGGTTAAGAGATAGTGGCACTGTTGATTTTCTCGCTTTATGGGAGAATAAACACAATGAAAAGTTTAGTCCTGTTTCAGTAGAATTAAATACTTTAACACCGAAAATGTGGATAAAAGAAACTAATTCTATTGGAATTGTTTCAAGGCAGGGGAAGAATGGCGGTACATATGCACACAAAGAAATTGCGATGCATTTTATGTGCTGGTTATCTGCTGATGTGACACTAAATGTTATAGAGAAATATCTGGAGGTGATTGGTAATGAAGAAAGTAACTGAGATACCTGCTACGATATTTCCAAAGGCGAAAAATACTAAAGCCAAACTTAATGTTGCAGCATATTGCAGAGTAAGCACAGAAAGCGAAACGCAGGAAAATAGTCTTGAAACTCAGACAATGCATTATAAGAATGAGATCGAAAGGAATCCTAACTGGACTCTAGTAGATGTATTTGTTGATTTTGGTGTAAGTGGCTTAAATGATACAAAGCGTACAGAATTTATGAGAATGATTGAATTGTGCGAAAAGGGTAAAATTGACTTGATTCTTACAAAATCAATTTCAAGATTTGCACGAAATCAATTGGATTGTTTAACTTACATAAGAAAATTAAAACTCAAGAATATCGGAATCAGATTTGATAAAGAGGGAATTAACACACTTGAACCTTCAAGTGAAATTTTTCTCTCGTGGTTTAGTGCTTTTGCTCAGGCAGAAAGTGAATCGATTAGTATGAATGTAACTAGAGGAAAGCGAATGGGATATAAGGAAGGTAAATTTCCGTTTCCATTTTCGCTATATGGATATAAAAGAGGGCAGGATGGACAACCTGAAATTGTTCCGGAAAAGGCAGCGATAGTTCGAAAAATGTTCTATATGTATCTTGAAGGCAATTCCTTAAATGACATACAAAAATGGCTTAAAGAAAATGAAATAGAATCCCCTATGGGAAAGGATGAATGGACTGTCAATTCAGTAAGTGGAATACTTAAGAATGAAAAATACAAAGGGGATGCACTATTACAAAAAACATATACTGTTGATTACTTAACTAAAACAATTGCAAGGAATAGAGGTGAAGTGGCTCAGTATTATGTTGAGAAGAACCATCAAGGCATTGTGTCAAGAGAAATTTTCGATATGGTTCAGGATGAGATTAAGCGTAGAAGAAATCACACAGGATATAAAACAACTTCGTATTCATCCCAATATGCGCTGACAGGAATTGTATATTGCGGAGAATGTGGAGCGAACTATAGAAGAGTAACCTGGGCGAGAAATAGCAAAAAGAGAATTGTTTGGAGATGCATAGAAAGACTTGAAAATGGAGCAAAACATTGTAAGAATTCTCCTTCAATATATGAAGATAAATTAAAAGATGCAATGCTGTCCGGCTTATCTCAAATAGCTCCGGATGTTTCCGATGTCGCTGAAATAGTGAAGAGTGAAATAGGGGCTGTAATTCATAAGAATGATGAGCAGAATGAATATACAATAAAAGCGAAAATTAAGAAACTTAAAAAGGAACT
>JAZSCT010000003.1:0-57086 GCA_045530725.1 Clostridia bacterium | reverse complement strand
AATTCTATTCGTTTGATGATTTTTCAAAACAACTAAAAGTGCATAACTATAACTACAACAAGTTTCCTATGCGCCCTCTCAACTGGAAAGCTCCTATTGATTATATCAAGGCTTTCCTTGAAGATGGTGAAATTTTTAATTGATTTTGTAACACATCATTGACAAACCTACATATGTTTTAATAATTTTACACTTCGTTAAATCTAGGAATTGACACAATAATCTTTCATAAATCCATGCGCTCCAAATATTTGCCATTTGCCGACGCCCAGTCTTTGCATAATTGCTTTTCTTTCTTCTAAGCACAATTCAGGGTCGGTATCAACAGAAGTCATAAGTATCGGTGCATACTGATTGTATTCTGCCTGCTCTGCTGTAAGACCATGTGTGTTGATATAAATGTCACCTGTAATTGAAATATGCTTAGAATAATCTATCAGCACAATCTCACCTGGAAGATGACCGCCTTTTCCTTCATATACCTCAAAATGTAATTGACCAAAATCGAAAAAACCGATTTGTGTAAGAGGTTCTGTGGGATTTTCAATGTTATTCCACATAGCAGTCAGTTTTTTCGGGTTTACCGCTTTATATGAAGTGAGAATTTTGCAAATATTTATATAGGGCTTGTGGAGAGGGTTTGATTCTCTGTATCCATTCTTTCCCTCGTATTCATTCTTAAGGCATGCGACAGTCTTTGTACTTGCAATTACCCTGTCAAACATCGGCAAAAGTCCGCAATGGTCAACATCTGCATGAGTTACAAGAATTGTTTTTTCCATAGTGTCAAAATCAGGAAGGATTTTTCTGAACACTTCAAGCATTTCACCGTTGTAGCAGGCATATCCGCTGTCTACAAACAATACCTTATCATTACTTCTGATGATTATAGTATTACTTCCGCAAGGTGGCTCAATGAGAGTTATTTCCGTATTGTCAGTTACCTTGTGAGTGCTTATGCGTGGATTGAAATCCTTACCTTTTGAAGCACCTAAAAGTTCTGCAAACTTACTGATACTGTCAAATGTACGGTAAGGCGACAATCCCTGTTCATCCAGAGTTTGCATTGCAAGATTCACATGTACCAGAAGTTCGCGACTCACTTCTTCGGAAAGTCCCATTGTCTGAGACAGACCTAAAACATAAGTGTTATAAAAAATACTGTTGTCATAAACCTTTTCAGAACTGTTATATTCTATCACACGAACCTTGCAAAGTTTCTCGGCTTCCTTTAAAAATTCCGAAATCTTATCATAATCATCAACATACAAGCCCATTTTGAAATACTGATAATCTGTTCCGTTTTCCTGGGAACTGATGTAGGAGATATTAAAGTTGAATTCGCTTATTAATTCAAGCACATCTGTTACACTTCCGGGAACATCGGGGAGACGGAATTCTATCAGGACAATACTCGTTTTGTTCCCGTTACTCTGCAGATAACCGATTTTTTCAAGTTGGGTATCTGCTGTCTCTAACTGCTCACTGGTACCTTCACAATCTATAAACAGGGTATGTGAATCAACCGCTTTGTTGTAACTTACACGGGTAATGTTTATTCCAAGTTGCGAAAAGCATTTGCTTGCTTTCAGAAACGCTCCGATATGATCAGGCATATTTGTCACATAGGTTTTTTTCACACAAATCACCTCTTATATAAATGTTGGAACTTCTACGGTCTGCACTTTACAATCATTTCCGTAACATCTGTCAAAACAAGTTCATTGTTCTGATTAAATACTTCAAAGGTAAGTTCAACTATACCGTTTCTGGCATTTCGTTTTGTTAAATTGGATACAGTACATGTACTTGTCAACACATCTTCCGCAAAAACAGGCTTAATCCATTCTATTTTGGTGGATTTTCCGGCAAGTAACTCATCGCCTGCAAGGTCTGTTTCAAGATATTTTGCCCATACAGACATAAAAGACATCACTCCCGGTGCAATAAGTTTCCCGAAAAACGTCGATTTTGCATATTCTTCGTCAGTATGAAGAGGAATATTGTCATATTTTCTGGCAAAATCAATCATTTCACTTTTTTCTATTACTGCACCATCTATTTTAGTCTGTTTACCTATCACAAATTCTTCAAAATACATCTTTGCCGTTCACCTCATAATTACTTATTCAATTTCTCCATATCATTCTTACGGATTTCAACTCGTCTTACTTTACCGCTGATTGTCTTTGGAAGTTCATCAACAAATTCAACGATTCTCGGATATTTGTAAGGAGCAGTATGTGTTTTTACATATTCCTGAATTTCCTTTTTCAGTTCATCTGTTCCTTCATGTCCTTTTACAAGAACAATAGTTGCTTTTACAATCTGACCTCTGACTTCATCAGGAACAGGTGTGATTGCACATTCAAGAACATAAGGAAGTTCCATGATAACACTCTCGATTTCGAAAGGTCCGATACGGTATCCTGATGATTTGATAACATCATCGATTCTGCCCACATACCAAAGGTATCCGTCTTCGTCCATGGTTGCCTGGTCGCCTGTATGATAATATCCGTCATGCCATACTTCATTTGTCTTTTCTTCGTCAAGGTAATAACCGATGAAGAGACCGCAAGGGATATCATCCTTTACACGGATACAGATTTCACCTGTATCACCTGTCTTACATACATTTCCGTCAGGATCGAGGACCACCACATCATAAAGGGGACTGGGTCTTCCCATTGAACCGATTTTCGGTGTAGAACCTACAAAATTTGCGATAGAAAGTGTTGTTTCGGTCTGACCGAAGCCTTCCATGATTGTGAGTCCTGTTGCTTTTTTGAACTGATTGAATACTTCAGGGTTCAATGCTTCTCCTGCAGTTGTAGCATACTCAATGGAAGAAAGGTCATACTTTGACAAATCCTCTTTGATAAAGAAACGATACATTGTAGGCGGTGCACAGAAGGTTGTGATATGGTATTTAGCAAACATCGGCAAGATATCTTCCGAATGAAATCTGTCAAAGTCATATGTGAACTGTGCCGCTTCGCAGAGCCATTGTCCGTAGAGTTTGCCCCAAAGTGCTTTGCCCCAGCCTGTGTCGGAGATTGTAAAATGAAGTCCCTCAGGATTTACATTGTGCCAATGTTTTGCAGTAGGGAAATGTCCGAGTGCATATTTGTATGAATGAGTTGCGATTCTCGGATATCCTGTTGTACCTGATGTAAAGAGCATAAGCATCGGGTCATTTCCGCAAGGGGTGTTCTCTGTACGGTCAAAGTGTGTGCTGAAACGTTCCATTTCTACATTGAAATCGTGCCAGCCATCTTTTTCGCCGCCCACCAATACTTTAACCATATCGGGATAATTTGCTGCTGCTTTTTCAGCCTCAGTTGATACATCGCCATCTGCAGTACATACAACTGCTTTTACTTTTGCTGCTTTGTATCTGTAATCAAAATCGTGTTCTACAAGTTGATTTGTTGCAGGGATTGCGATAGCACCGATTTTGTGAAGTGCAAGCATACAGAACCAGAACTGATAATGACGCTTTAATACAAGCATTACTGTATCGCCCTTTTTGATGCCCAGGGATTCAAAGTAGTTTGCAGTTTTTGCAGAATACTTTTTCATATCGCTGAAAGTAAATCGTCTGTCTGTCTTATCATTTGCGACCCACATCATAGCAAGTTTATCGGGATTTTTTTCTGCGATAGCATCCACACAGTCAAACGCAAAGTTAAATGAATCTGCGTTTTTAAATCTGATGCCGTTGAATACGCCATTTTCATCATAAGATGATTCAATAAATTTATCTGCAACTGTTTCTGACTTTTTCTTTTTAGAGGCTACCTTTGCAGCGATCATCGGTGCTTCGGGGTACTCTTCACTAACCGTTCCTTCATGTGGATTTAATACAACCGCATGAAACTCACAACCGCCCTCGCTTGCTGCAACCATACCATGGGGGATAAGGCTGTTATAGAAAATGGAGTCGCCTTCATGCAGCACATCTACATGATTTCCCACCTGAACTTTGAGGGAACCTTTCACGATAACATCAAATTCCTGACCGTTATGTGAGTTTAACTGAATCGGAGCGTTTTGTTCCTCTTCAAGATAAGGGAATTTAACCAGAAATGGTTCAGCAAGTTTTTCTCTGAATTTGGGAGCAAGGTTATTATATTCTACACCATGCTTCTTTACGATTTTAAGACCTTCACCTTTTCTAGTGATAGCGAAGGAGGTGAGGGTTGTGCTTGTTCCTTCAAGCAAATCTACAACTTCAACACCGCAGGCCTTTGCACACTTGTAGATGAATGTAAAACTGAAATCAGTTTCGCCTGTCTCTAAAACCTTGTAATCATCAAGTGACACACCTGTAAGTTTTGCAAGTTCCTCCTGTGTAAATCCATTTGCTTCGCGCAGGTCTTTGATTCTGCCTGCGACTTCTTTCAAACTGTAATCCATTGTTTTTGTCTCCTTTCGATTTTTGACAAATTTGGTATTTGGTTACAAATCTGAATAAAACAAAAAACTTGTCTCAAAGATAACTTTGAGACGAGTTATAATAACCCGCGGTACCACTCAAATTACGGAAATATAAAAATCCCCGTCACTTACCGAGCTCTAACAAGCCCTTTGCCTTTACGCAGCATTACGGAAGGAATCTACTCACATTTTGCTTTCGGTCCTCCGACTCAGAGGTGATAAGTCATTGGAAAGTCTCACCATTGCCTCGCACCAACCGGCAACTCTCTCCAGGCTCCACAATCCGACCGTCCTCGTCACAGTCGTTTTTTGTGATATTCAAATTTTACGTGTATTATACTCCTTGATTTTTTATTTGTCAATAGTTTTTTTAAAAATAAAAAATCCGACTTTACTCATAAAGTAAAATCGGATTTTGTACTGATTATCTTTATCTTAGTACAAAGAAACTTATAAGCACTATGATTCCAAGTACCACTCTGTAATAACCGAAGAATTTGAAATCGTGGTTTTTCACATAGTTTACAAGGAATTTAACTGACACAAGGGATACCACATATGACACTATCATACTTATGATAAGAAGTATCCATTGCTGTGATGTGATTAGCATCAGTTCGCCGTCAAGATATGCTGAACCAAGTTTCAGAATACTTACACCAAACATCACAGGGATTGCAAGAAAGAATGAAAACTCTGCCGCAACTGATCTGGATGTACCTATAAGCATACCCCCAAGGATAGTGGAGCCTGATCTTGATGTGCCCGGAACGATGGACAATGCCTGAAAAAGTCCTATGAGAATTGCAGTTTTGTATGACATATTGTCAATGGATACCACCTTTGGATCAGGGGTAATCCTTTCCACTATCATAAAGCCGATACCATAGACTATAAGCATTATACTTACAATCACTCCGTTGGATATGGTATCCATAAAGTCATTGAACAAAAGTCCCAGTACTGCCGCAGGAATACAGGCAACTGCCACCTTGAACCACATCTGCCATGTGCCGTTTCTTTCTTCCTTTGTCTTGGAAGGAGCAAAAGGATTGAGTTTGTGAAAATACAATGTGGCTATTGCAAGGATTGCTCCAAGTTGAATCACATACAAAAAAATCTGCGAATCAAAAAATGTACCCTCAAGATGCATAAATTCATTCATTAGTATAAGGTGTCCCGTACTGCTTACAGGAAGCCATTCTGTTATACCTTCCACAATACCAAGTATTATGGCAAAAATTACAAGTATGCCCACAATATCACTCTTTTCTTTAACTAATTATTTGCACAAAAAAAGGCCAAGTATCAAGGACTCAGCCTTTCTTCTTTTGTATTATTCTTCCCCTGCCTCAGGGTCTTCGGAAGTATCTTCAGTTTCTTCTTCGGTTCCTTCCTCTTCTATCAGTTCGCCTCTTTCAAATGCATCAAATGCATCCTCTGTCTCTACGACCCAGTTGGGAGTTTCAATAAGTTCTTTGTTTACCTGATAGTAACGAAGGGGATCCTGACAGGAAAGTTTGTCAAATGGAATACCGTTTATATATGCATCCACCATATCCGCAGTCTGTCTTCCGATAACTCTATATACAGGTTTTACTGTAGTAAACTTAGGTGATATAAGCATTTCTTCATCTGCCACATAAACTACTGTACGTGCACCTTCTGTCTCAAGGAAATCCTTTACGTCATTGAGTGAACTTTTTGAAACAGGGTCCCCTGAAACATATATAGCATCTACTCCCACAACTACATCCTTTCCGTTAGGATATACTGCTGAGCCGTCATAGGGTGAGAGCACAGGAAGTGTAGAAGGATCTACATAGTATATGAGATCGGAGGCTGCTTTCTGACCTTCGAACTGATTTGAAATAATAGACTCAACATAAGGAATCGCACTTGTGTTCATATAATCTTTGAAATCATTGATTTCCATTATATTTTCAACTTCACTGGTATTGTATATGATACCAAGATTGCCAAGACCACCTGACAAATCACCTATTATGTAATTGATTATTGAGTCAGGAGAAACAGAATCTGTCACACCTGTAACTGTGCTTGGAGTTGTCTTACTTACCATAATCTGCTCAGCGATAGGATTCTTAACTGCCATAAAGAACACAGGGATTTCCCCCTTGGCACTCAATTTGGCTGCTTTTGTAGCGGTGGAACCTATAGACACGATAACATCTACATTTCCTGATACAAATTTGTCCACAACAGAAGAAAGAACGTCGGGATCTTCTTTTGCCCATTGAAAGTCTATCTGTACTCTGTCGGCATAGTCAACTTCCTTCATTTTTGTAATAAAAGCATTTCTTGCCTGTGTATGTTCTTCTTTGTTTTCAAACTGAACCACACCTATCCTGATAGTTTTCCCTGAATCAATAAGTGTTGTATCTTCTGCGCAGGAACAAAAAACGCATAATATCATTGATAAAGCCAATACAACTGATAATATTTTTTTCATAACAATATCATCCTTTCTACATCATATATATTATAACAGATTGACCGCTTTTGTCAATCGTTTTGTTGATGCACGGAAATATAACTTTTGTGATATGATTGTGGATTCCGGTATCAGATAATCAAAAAAGTATTTACATTCCATTTGATTTTTGTTATACTACATTTATATACTAATGTATCTATCAGGAGGGTATTATGAAAAAGATTGTTTCTTTACTGGTTGTAATGGTCATGGTATTTGGACTTACATGTCCTGTAAGCACAATGGCAGATGATAACATAAATATTATCATCAACGGCAAAGTCCAGCAGTATGACCAGATGCCTGTTATTGTAAACGGCAGAACTCTCGTTCCTTTGAGAGGTATTTTCGAAGCATTGGGTGCGGTTGTATCATGGGATGACTCAACCAAAACAATTATCGGTGTAAAGGCTACAAAGTCAATAGTTCTTCAGATAGACAACACTTTTGCATCTATCAATAACAATGCTACAACTCTCGATGTGGCTCCATCTATTATGAATTCAAGAACAATGGTCCCTGTAAGATTTGTTTCCGAAGCGTTGGGTGCAGATGTGCAATGGGACGGCGATACAAGAACAGTTACAATCACAAGTCCTGAGGGTGACGTGATAGAAAACGACTACAAACCTGCAGCCCCCGAAACAGAAGTCCTCGACTCAGGGAAAGTAATTGTGTCAAATGATGATTTCCTGAAATCAAAACTCAGCACAGGCAAGGTTTCCACTCTGGAATTCAAAGACGGTGTACTTGAAGTTGCTATAACAGGAACACCTGCAAGCGACAATACAGTAAGCCTTTCCTTCCCTGTAAATTTCTCAGGAATTATGAACGAGGGCGATGTATGTCTTCTCTCTTTTTCTGCGAAACTGAATGATGGCGGCGAAAACGGGGCTGGAAAAGTGAAACCTTATATTCAGGCAGGGTCTGATCTGGGATATCTTAAATCACTTTTTGCAACTACATCTTTCGGCAAAGAATGGACACCTTGCTATCTTCCATTTGTTGCAAAAGCAGGTATGGTAAATGGCGGTATAAGACTTGCTTCTCTTGTACAGAGTATTTCAATAAAGGATGT
This sequence comes from Clostridia bacterium, assembly GCA_045530725.1. Classification (GTDB taxonomy): domain Bacteria; phylum Bacillota; class Clostridia; order UMGS1810; family UMGS1810; genus SIG435. The sequence continues at coordinate 49,068 of JAZSCT010000003.1, read as the reverse complement.
TAAACTTTTGAACTACGGAACTTCAGTATCATTTGCAACATTGCCAACTACCATAGACAAATAGTGTGGGAAATGTAAAAATCTCCTGTACCGTAAAAGTGCGGAGATAAATTTGTATTTTATTATGTTGAAAAACATCTCTTATTTCAAGAGATGTTTTTCTTTGTTTATATGCACTTTTACTACGAACAAACATTCGCCTGCAATGTAGGGGTCGATGCCCTCATCGACCCAAAAAACCATTTGCTTACGGACGGATGAGGGCATTCGCCCTTACAGAATGAACATTTATACATACTATTGTCTTAAAGAGATAACCTTTTTGTTTATACATGCTCTCACATTATATCACATTTTTCTTGCGTATTATCCCATTAAGTGCTATACTCTCATTTGAAACAATTTAACCTGGGGGAAGTACATATGCAAAACACAACAAGACTCAAATACGCCTGTTACATCGCAAATGTGACAATGGCGGCAGTAGGAAATCTGTCACCTGTTCTGTTTCTTACATTCCGCGCGTTGTATGGGATATCATACACACTTCTCGGAATGTTGGTACTTATAAACTTTGCAACTCAACTTATTGTAGATCTGGCTTTTTCCTTCTTTTCTCACAAATTCAATATAGAAAAATGTGTCAGATCTATTCCTCTGATATCCATATCAGGCTTTATAATATATGCAGTTTTTCCGATGATTTTTCCTGAAATGGCATATACAGGACTAGTAATCGGCACCATAATATTTTCTTCTGCAAGCGGTCTTGCGGAAGTGCTCATAAGCCCTGTTATAGCGGCTATTCCGTCAGATGATCCCGACAGGGAAATGAGCAAACTCCACTCTGTTTATGCCTGGGGAGTGGTATTTGTAATTATATCAAGCACATTGTTTTTGCTTATATTCAAAAACAACAACTGGCATTATCTTGCACTTTTGTTTACAATTATTCCGCTTATAAGTGCTGTTCTTTTTTCAAAATGTCATATACCAAAAATGCAAACTCCCGAAAAAATTTTGGGAGCAGTAAATCTATTAAAAAACAAAGCCCTCTGGCTAAGTATAGTCGCTATGTTTATTGGCGGGAGTGCCGAGTGCACTATGGCTCAATGGAGTTCAGGCTACCTTGAACAGGCTCTGAATATTCCGAAAACTATTGGCGATATAATAGGTGTTGCGGGATTTGCCCTGATGCTCGGCCTTGGAAGAACACTATATGCAAAGCACGGCAAAAATATAGAAAAGGTCGTCTTCTTATGCATCTGCACCGCTTCATTGTGTTACCTGGTATGTGCCCTCTCCCCTTACCCTGTATTGGGACTTCTTGCATGTGCACTTACAGGCATTGCCACATCTATGCTCTGGCCGGGAAACCTTGTAATCGCATCTCAAAGATTTCCTCAGGGCGGTGTGTTTATATTTGCAATGATGGCGTCAGCAGGTGATCTCGGTGCATCGGTAGGCCCTCAGTTGGTAGGTGCCGTCACAGATATGGCTATCAGAAATTCATATATTGCAGATATCGCTATAGACCTTAATCTCACGGTGGAACAGGCGGGGATGAAACTGGGCATGCTTTGTGCGATGATGTTTCCTCTTACAGGTATCATGGTCTATGGAATTCTTGGAAAAACCAAAACAACAATTAAATAACACAAAAAGAGAAGTGACCCTTGATTACAATTTCTTTACACTGTAATCAAGGGTCACTTCTGTTCACTCTTGATATCTAACATCATTTGGTTATCCTCTCTTTCCTTGTCTCCCTTTTGAAATCTTTCTTCATCCAAAACGCTTTCTCTTTATCATATCTTGCTTCTCCAGCGAGAACTGCCTGATTTTGTGCAGATTTTTCAAAAGGTGAATGTGGTGAACTTTAATTATGAATTTTCATCTTCAGGGAATTTATATATATCTTCAATCCTCTCTCAAAAATCTATATTATACGTAACACCGTCGTGTTTTTGCCGTTTCTCTTATATTCTCTTAACGGCTCCCTCTGTTTACTATCCACCTATGATCCCTTAAGACTTATTTCATTTTAAAGTATCTTTTTTAATTTCTCATTGGACTGTACCTTCCTTTCTGTATCTTTAATATAACATAGAAAAGTACCATTTACAATTGGCATTTTGCCAAAAAATATAAAAAGATTTTTGTATAAAACAGAGAAATATACAAAAAATAAAAACTTTTTATTTACAAATTGATATATTATATGTTATCATATATTTGTTGGGGTTGAAATCTTTGCATTTTCAACCCCATATTTTGTTTATGCTAACTCAAATAAGAGTTCGTTTATATTATCAAGAGAGTATTCTATCTCGGCTGAATACATTCTGCATATATCCTCAAGTTTTTCTTTGCTCTTATCTTCAGACCGGCAAAATATCTCCCATATCATATACACTCCAAGAAGACAAAAGGATATGATGCCTTTGATATTTTCTTCATTCTCTTTGTTTATATATCTCAAAAGGAAATATACTGCCAGTTGCTCAAGGCTTAACTGATACTCTTGGGTTTCTGTAAGGCTATAATCAGGAGCATTACTGCATTTAATAACCTTTATCCATTCACTATCAAGTATTTCCAGACTCAAAAATACTTCTTTCCATTGTTCAAAGTCATATTCAGGAAAATCCACATTGTATTGCTTCATCAAATTTTCAAATCTGCGGTTTATATTCACTTTTCTGTCCTGTACAATTGAAAGGATATTTTCTCTTATTGAAATAACCTCTTCTATTTGGCAGTCAGTATCATCACATATCATTTTTGTGACAGATTTCTTATTGAGTATAATATGTGCCGCCGCTTCGCAACACAGCCCAAGCCCCCATTCCTCTCTGTGAGAAAACACGTTTACAAATCTCGGGTGATTGGAGCATATGTCACAAAGGTGCTCTCTGCCACAATGGATGTAAATATCGCAGAGATTGGATGAATTAAGAAACGGGCACCTCTCATCTTCGCCCAATATGAAATGAGGTGTATCTTCATATGAAATATTGCATTTAAGTCTCTCTCCGAATTTTCCTTCGACACTTTCATAGTAAGAAAGTGTATCACTATCTATGTCTATTTCCCAGCCGATACAGCAGGAATGTCTGCAATTATCCTTTATGCATTCAAAGTCTTTGTAATAATCGGGAACATATATTTTCAATACAATCACCCCTTTCAAGAAAGTATTTTATCAGATAACGGTCTCATTTGCAATTAAATATTTGACTATAGGGGCTTTTTGGTGTATATTAATAGGAAAAGGTTTAATTTTTTTGATTATAACATTTTCCTTAATTATACGGGAGGTTTTGTATATGAGAATAGTAGTAAAAGTAGGCACAAGTACACTTGCACATTCCACGGGAAGACTAAACATACACCGTGTGGAAGAACTGTGCAAAGTACTTAGTGATATAAAAAATTCAGGACACGAAGTAATACTTGTGTCATCAGGTGCTATCGGTATGGGTGCAGGCAAACTGAACTTAAAAGAAAAGCCCACAGACATTGCCACACGTCAGGCGGCAGCATCTGTAGGTCAATGTGAACTTATGTACACATATGACAAACTTTTTTCCGAGTACAATCATACAGTTTCGCAGATTCTTCTCACAAACTATGACGTGACTAATGAAAAAAGCCATACAAATTTTAAAAATACAATCTTCAGGCTTCTGGAACTTGATGTGCTCCCTGTTATCAACGAAAATGATACTGTTTCTACAGAAGAACTTGAAATCGGCGACAATGACACTCTTGCCGCCATTGTGGCAGAAAGTATCGGTGCAGAACTTCTTGTTATCCTTTCGGACATATCGGGGCTTTATACATCAGACCCTAGAAAGGATAAAGATGCAACCCTTATCCCTGTTGTCAAAGAAATCGATGATTACATACGCTCTATTGCAGGCACACCCGGATCACGTCTTGGCTCAGGGGGTATGATAACCAAGATCAAAGCCGCAGAGATTGCCACAAAAAGCGGATGCGATATGATAATATGTTCAGGAGATAATCCTGATATCCTATACAACATCCTGGATGGAGAGGCAATCGGAACAAAATTTGTAAAGAAATAAACTGAAGGTGATAAATGTGATTACAACTAAGGAAATACTTGCGAAAGCAAAAAAGGCATCCGTAAATATGATTACTCTTACAACAGAGCAAAAGAGGGATGCACTTTGCTCTATGGCAGATGCACTCATTAGAAACACAGATAAGATACTTGAGAAAAATGTCATCGATATAGAAAAAGCAAAAGGTGTCATTTCCGATGTGATGATAGACAGACTTATGCTTACAAAAGAAAGAATCCGTGCTATGGCAGAAGGAATCATAAATGTATCCAAACTTCCTGACCCCGTAGGCAAAGTCCTTGATGAAAACCTTCGTGATGACGGACTTCTCATAAGAAAAGTAAGTGTACCAATGGGTGTAGTAGGCATAATTTATGAATCCAGACCAAATGTGACCTCCGATGCAGCGGCGCTCTGTGTGATGAGCGGCAATGCCTGTGTATTGAGAGGGGGAAAAGAGGCGTTTGAGTCGTCAAATGAGATTGTAAATGCCATGAAGGAAGGCTTAAGAGAAGCCAATATATGCGAAGATGTGATAAATCTTATCCAGGACACATCAAGAGAAAGTGCCAATGAAATGATGGTGGCAAACGACTTTATAGACATACTTATCCCAAGAGGCGGCGCAGGACTAATAAATGCATGTGTGAAAAACGCCACCGTACCCTGTATCCATACAGGAACTGGTATATGTCATATATACATAGAAAAGTCCGCAGACCTTGAAACTGCGGTCAGAATCATAGAAAATGCAAAGACTTCACGTCCATCTGTATGCAATGCGGCTGAGGTGCTTCTGATAGACGAAGAAATTGCAGCAAAACTTCTTCCGATGGTAAAAAATGCCCTTGTAGATAAAAGAATAGCAAATGGTCTTAATCCTGTGGAACTGAGGCTCTGCGAAAAGGCAGTTAAGATAATCGGCGGAAGATACGCAAATGAAGATGACTTCGATACAGAGTTTCTGGATTATATCCTTGCAGTAAAGATTGTAGATGGTGTTGACTCTGCAATAGAACACATAAATGCTCACTCCACATCTCATTCAGAAGCAATCATTACTCAGGACTCTGTATCCTCAAGGAAGTTCACCCGTCTTGTAGATTCCTCAAGTGTATATGTAAATGCATCTACACGATTTACAGACGGAGGAGAGTTCGGACTTGGTTGTGAGATGGGCATTTCCACTCAGAAACTTCACGCAAGAGGTCCTATGGGACTTAAGGAACTTACCACTTATAAATACATTATCAAAGGCAACGGAAACATACGATAGAAAGAAGGGATATATAATGGCAACATTTGGTTTTATCGGCACAGGCAATATGGCAGGTGCTATAATCAAGGCAATTAATTCCACAGGGATAAAGGATATGCTTTTTGCAGACAAATTTATCCAGAAGGCTCAGGAACTTGCCACAATTACAGGCGGTAGTGTTTCAGACAATGTGGCAATAGCCGAAAAAGCAGATGTGATATTCTTCGGAGTGAAACCACAGATGCTTAAAAGTATGATTGAAGAAATCGCACCTTCATTGAATAACAGAAACAAAGAACTTTTGATTGTCTCAATGGCTGCAGGTGTAAGCATAGAAGCCATTGAAGATATGATTGGAAAAAAACACCCAATCATAAGAATTATGCCAAACACTCCTGTAGAAGTAAACAAAGGTGTAATCCTTTATTCAACAAATGAATCTGTAACACCTGCTCAGGAAAATCTCTTTAACAACTCTATGAAAAATGCCGGTCTGATAGATAAAATCGACGAAAAACTCATAGACGCCGCAAGTGCAGTTTCAGGGTGCGGTCCTGCATTCTGCTATATGTTTATGGAGGCACTTGCAGACGGCGGAGTACTGTCGGGACTACCAAGAGACAAAGCACTCCTCTATGCGGCACGCACTCTTAATGGCGCGGCAGAACTCCTTGAGAAATCAGGCAAACACCCGGGAGTATTGAAAGACAATGTTTGTTCTCCGGGAGGAAGTACCATTGAAGGAGTGAAGAAACTTGAAAATAACGGTTTCAGAGCAGGTGTAATCGAGGCGGTAGAAGCATCCTACAAAAGAACTCTGGAACTTGGGAAAAAATAAGCCGTTTAAAGGTGAATTTATATGACAAAATATAACGTATGTGCATTGGGAGAAATCCTTATAGACTTTACTACAATAGGCAAATCAGAAAACGGAATGGATGTATTTGAACAGAATCCAGGCGGAGCACCTGCAAATGTGCTTGCGGCTGTATCCTCTCTTGGCGGAAATGCTGCATTCTTAGGAAAAATCGGTAAGGATATGCACGGGGACTTCTTAAGAGAAACTCTCATAGAACATTCTATCAACACAGATGGACTTATCTCTGATGAAAATTTCTTTACAACACTTGCTTTTGTATCACTTAAAGACGGGGAGAGAAGTTTTTCATTTGCGAGAAAGCCCGGGGCAGACACTCAACTAAGCCCTGATGAAGTAAATACAGATATTATTAAAAACAGCAGCGTTTTGCACGTGGGATCCCTATCCCTTACAGATGAACCTGCAAAATCCGCTACTCTCTTCGCTATAGATACTGCAAGAAATGAAGGCGTCACAGTATCATATGATCCAAACTACCGTGCAATGCTCTGGGGATACGAAGAAAGAGCAAAAAAGGGTATGCAGGAAATACTTGACAAAGTGGATATCATCAAGATTTCTGACGAAGAAACAAACCTTCTCACACCTTACTCAGACCCTTTTGAAGCGGCAAAGCATCTTCTCACAAAAGGTATCAGCGTGGTGATAGTCACATTGGGAAAAGAAGGCGCACTTATTGTGACAGGTGACGGCAATGTGAAATCCCTCCCTGCACTATGTGAAAAGGTAGTGGATACTACAGGTGCCGGGGATTCATTTATGGGTGGATTTCTTTTCAAAATGACAAATGACGGTCTCAAACCGAAAGATATTACACTTGAAAAAGCAAAAGAATATGCAGACTTTGCAAACAAAGTTGCCGCATACTGCATCCAGAGAAGAGGCGCTATCAATGCAATGCCTTCATATGATGAAGTAAAGTAATTCAGGGTGAAAACAATGAACCATAATCCTCCGAAAATTAATATAATATCCCTTGAAGAAGTGGATTCCACAAATACCTATGCAAAAACTCTGGCAAAAAAAGGTGCAGACGAGGGAACTGTTGTAATTGCCAAAAGGCAGACTATGGGAAGAGGCAGACTGGGAAGGAAGTTTTATTCTCCATCAGGCACAGGCGTATATATGAGCATCATCTTAAAGCCATATGGCAATACGGAAAGCATACTTCTTATCACTACTGCGGCGGCTGTTGCAGTATCACAGGCAATAGAAAAGATCACAGGTAAATCCACTTTCATAAAGTGGGTAAACGATATCTATATGGATGAAAAAAAGGTGTGCGGCATACTTTGTGAGGGAAGTTTCAGGGACTCTCATACACTTGAATATGCCATCCTTGGAATAGGCATAAACATCTCAAAGCCTGATACACCCTTTCCTGATGAAATAAAGGATATTGCAGGATACATCCTTGAAAAAGATGATGATAATATAAAAGAAAGAATTACAGAAGAGGTAATAGACAGTTTCTTCGAACTATATAACAATATTTCCGAAAAACCTCATCTGGAAATCTATCGAAAAAAGAATATGCTTCAAGATAAAAAAGTCAACATTATACAATGTGGCAAAATAATTGGTGATGGAATATGCTTGGGAATAAACGATGATTTCGCAATCATTATAAAGAAGGATAATAATATAATAAAAATATCTTCGGGCGAAGTATCGGTAAAAGAAAGGATATGATAATATGACTATCAAACTGTGGGAAAATCACATTCCTTATTTTAATGAAGAAGCTGAAACACCAAATATAATGACTGCATTTATCAGGGAAACTGACAAGCCTTTACCTGCAGTAATTGTTTTTCCCGGTGGCGGATATTCAAAGAGAGCACGTCACGAAGCGGAACCTATAGCAGAGTATTATCACTCTATGGGATATCACGCTTTTGTAGTGGAATACAGAGTAAGTCCCAATAGATACCCTGCACCGCTTATCGATGCACAGAGAGCGATAAAAATTGTGAGATACAATGCAAAGAAATGGAATGTGGATCCTGACAAAATAGTAACTCTTGGATTCTCTGCAGGTGGGCACCTTTGTGCAATGACACTTACTATGGATGATGTGTGCACCGTAACAGGTGACGAAATAGACAAAATGAGTGCAAAACCAAACGGGGGTATCCTCTGCTATGCTCTCACAAATGTAGAAGAAGAATACGGACACGTAGGCTCAGGCAAAAATCTTCTGGGAGAAAAATACGAAGAATTAAAAGCCAACTACAGTTTAGAAAAGAAGGTCACACCTGATACTCCCCCATGCTTTATATGGCATACATTTGAAGATCCGGTTGTGAATGTAAAAAATGCCCTGTATTTCGCAGACAAACTTAAGGAAAACAATGTTTCATGTGAAATGCACATTTTCCCAAAGGGCCGTCACGGACTTGGAATGGGAGAGAGAATTACCGATGAAATAAAGGAAGTAAGACAATGGGCAGGGCTTTCTTCTGACTGGATAAGACGAACATTTGAGTAAATCAAAGGGACTGTAACAAAATGATTTTTTCGGGACGGGTTCCACGCCGAACCGTTTTTTCATTTTACTACAGCCCCATTTTATTTTACTATAAGTATCTGTCAAAACTTATTCTCTTCGCAATATCTCCATCAAAGGAATTTGCATATATACTTTTATGCTCTTCGTAAGTAATATTCTCTCCGAAGGTAAGAACTTCCATAAGAGTGCCGAGAAAGTTTACAATATATGGCATACACACCATACCGCAACTTAAATAGAAATCCTTCCTTCTCAGTCTGTCCTGAGGGTTATCACATTCATCAAATGTGCTTTCTATTTCCAAAAGGAAAAGCCTGTCTGAATAACGCTTTTTAAATTCCATAAGAGCCTTTCTTCCATATCCCATACCTCTTTTTTCTTTTTCTATAGCGAAGTAATCAAGAAGCGCATATTTGTCATACAAAATGCTTATACCAAGACCGATGAATTCTCCGTTATCTTCTTCTATAGCCACAAACTCAAGTACGCCCTCTTCTGCCTTCTTTGTCATTTCATCAAAAGGTTTCCTTTCAACTTCAGGGAATGCTTCCAGATACAGTTTGTGAATCTTTTCGATTTTTTCTTTTGCAGTTACTTTATTTAATATCATTATACATCACCTTTCAGAACATATCCCTATTCTACCACAAATTTTTTTGTATAACAAGGTAGAATTTAGGTATTTTAAATAAAAAGCGGTTGCAAAGTGATGTTTTGGTGTGATAAAATATCACTTGGATATAAATATAAGGAGTTGTAGTATATGAAAATAAAAATCGCTATTGCAGGATACGGAAATCTGGGCAAAGGTGTTGAGTGTGCAATTCATCAGAATCCCGATATGGAACTATACGGAGTATTCTCAAGAAGAACCCCTCAGGACCTTGTGACAGTTTTTCCTGATACAAAAGCATATTCTATAAATGAAATCCTCCACCATAAGGATAATATCGATGTAGTCATCATCTGTGGCGGAAGTGCAACAGACCTTCCTCAACAGACACCATACCTTAGCGAACATTTCAACGTGGTTGACAGTTTTGATACTCATGCAAAGATTCCCGAACATTTTGAAAATGTAGATAAATCTGCTAAATCAGGCGGAAAAATCGCCCTTATATCAGTAGGATGGGATCCGGGAATGTTTTCTCTTAACCGCCTTTTCGGAAACGCTATCCTTCCTGAAGGTGCTGACTATACCTTCTGGGGAAAAGGTGTAAGCCAGGGACATTCTGATGCTATAAGAAGAATCGAAGGTGTAGTTGATGCAAGACAGTACACCATTCCCGTAGAAGACGCCCTTATAAAGGTAAGAAACGGTGAAAACCCACTCCTTTCCACAAGAGAGAAACACACAAGAGAGTGCTTTGTAGTAGCAGAAGAGGGTGCTGACAAAATAAAAATCGAAAATGAAATCAAAACCATGCCAAACTATTTCGCTGACTATGACACTACTGTAAACTTCATTACTATGGAAGAACTAAAAGCCAACCATATGGGTATCCCTCACGGCGGCTTTGTAATAAGAAGCGGAAAAACAGGTAAAAACAAAGAAAATTCTCACATTATAGAATATAGCCTGAAACTTGATTCGAACCCTGAATTCACATCAAGTGTACTGACCTGTTATGCAAGGGCAGCATATAAGATGAATAAAGAAGGAATGATGGGATGTAAGACAGTATTTGACGTTGCACCTAAGTATCTTTCATCATTTAGTGATGAATATATGAGAGAACACCTGCTTTAATATATAAGAGGGTGCGTCAGTATTATTTTTGAATTTTTTGTCTTATATTAAAATTTCTTATTTTAAAACCATATTGGATTAAATTTCCGTGTGCATAAGGAGAAAATATATGTATTGCAGAAAATGCGGAATAAAATTAGAGGATAATTCCACATTCTGTCCCGATTGCGGAGAAAAGGTATCAGGAGAAGAAATAACTTTTTCCACAAGGAAAACAAACAACCCAACATCTAACAAAAGGCCTTCATCTCCACCTTTCAGGGAGGAATTCTTCCGTCATATAAAAGGGTTTTTGTTCTTTATGACTGTACTCTTTGCATCTGTGTACTATACTGTGGATGTGCTTAATTCCATAAGGCACTTTTCATCATCGGATATACTCACATCTGTGACGGCAATTCTTTACGGACTGGTTGCACTTGGGCTTGTGGTGCCGTCACTGTGGATGATATATCTTGACAGATCACCACATTCGGCATTTGTCCCCATAAAACTATACGGATTTATAAATCTTATAAGACTATTTCTGTTTATTGCATTTGGGATTCTTACGGTAACAGGTGCGATTATGGGAAAGGATGAAATAACAAGAAGTGTTCTTTATCTTGCAGACAGAGATGTATCTGTATATATTCTTACTCTTCTTTCACAGACTGCAAAAAATCCCTCATTGATGCTTGTGACTACATCAGGTGTAATTTGTACTACATATCTTATTGTGAGTCTTTTGTATCATATATCTCTGATACGGCTTTTGAATTCCGTATCAAAGAGAATCAACGACAATGATACCTATGTTGCGGGATATGGGATAATAAGCAGTATATCATTTTTTGTATCGGCGATAAGTTTTATATATGCATTAAGTATGTATCTGTTTCTTAAAGATGATATCTACAATGTACTTTTTGCTGTATTCAAAGGAATTTTCCATCTGATGGTATTTCTCGATATGAGAAACCTGGGAAAAGGTCTTCAGGGAAATGCCGAAGAAGAAATAACTGAATAATAAACTATGAAATAGGGACTGTAAATAATCATTATTTACAGTCCTTTCATAATTTAAGGAGATAGGAAAAAGGCTCCAGAACGGATAAACTCAGCCGAAACCTATGGTTTCGGGTTACCCGAAGGCGTATGTTTATACGTCGAGAGGCGAAGTTTATTCGTAGTAAAAAGGCATTTAAAAAAAAGAAATATTACATTTTTATGAAATATTTCCTACATAATAAGAAATTTGGTGAGTTTTACTGATATTTTAAAGTTTTATTAACTTACACTCCGCCTTTTCACAATCTGGAGGTTTTTTACATCTCCTTTTTTTAATATCCGTATCTGTCTCTCATTTTGAAGATAAAAATCATTGTGACCACAAAAGCCATAGCCTCTGCCACAACCACAGACATCCATATACCATCCACATCCATAATCAATGGCAGAAAAGTGACTGCTGCCACCTGAAAGACAAGTGTTCTTAAAAATGATATGAGTGCCGACACAAGTCCGTTTCCAAGTGCAGTAAAAAATGATGAGCCAAATATGGCAACACCTGCAAAAAGAAATGAAAATGCAAAATAATAAAACGCCCTCATAGTATGATGGTACATATTTATATCACCTGATGAAAATACCATGGATAAGGGTTTTGCCAGTATATATGCAAAAATCACCATACACACAGATGTCAATCCTATTATCACAAAACTCTTTTTGAGAAGGCTCTTAAGTTCTGCAGTGTTTTGTGCACCCAGATGAAATCCAAACACAGGTGCTGTACCTACTGAATATCCGATAAATATGGCAATAAAAATCATATTTACATACATAAGCACACCGAATGCAGCAACCCCTACTTCCCCCACATATTTCATAAGTTGAAAATTGTAGAGCATATTCACAAGTGACATAGAGATATTTACCATAAGTTCTGATGAACCATTTGTAATGGCTTTTATCATAGCCTGATTATCGTAGGATGTTTTGCCGAGACGAAGTAGGCTTGAATTAGGGAATGAAAAATAAACAACAGAAAGACCTCCGCCTATAATCTGACAAATGGCAGTTGCCCAGGCGGCACCTTCAAGTCCCAATCTTAATACTCCAACAAAAAGCCAGTCAAGTATCATATTCATACCGCCTGATATGAGGGTAACCCAAAGACCCGGTTTTGGTTTCTCTGCAGTAATGAAGAAACTCTGAAACTCCATCTGTAACATAAAAGGTACAAGTGCAATAAGGATAATTCTGCCGTATAAACCACAGTATTCTGCCATTATTTTGTCTGCACCAAGAAGGATTGCCACATCCTCTACATATATAATACCAAGGATAGAAAATATACCACCGATTATTATTGTGGCATATACAAACATAGAAAAAAGTCTGTTGGCTTTTTCCTTATCCCCTTCTCCCATAGATATGGCAATAAGGGCACTTCCTCCTGTTCCAAACATAAATCCCAATGCACCAACTATCATAAGAAAGGGCATAATGAAATTTACCGCAGCAAACTGAGATACTCCCACATAGTTTGATACAAAATATCCATCTACAACACCATAGATAGATGTAAATATCATCATAAATATGGATGGCAGAGTGAAACGTATTAATTTTTTATAAGTAAAATGATCTGATAATCTGATTTCCATAATAAACTCCGTTTTGGCTGATATACAATAATTATGTATATCAGTTTTTTTATATAAAACAGGATTTACTTACCAAAAGGGACGGTCCCTTTAGGTAAGTGGTTACATTAAATGACCTCTCAACCCGAAGATTGAGAGGTCTGAAAGTTTGAAGTAAATTACTTTCTTTCGATTGGATATACACCTGTAAGAGGAATCATTGTTCCCATATCGTTCCAGAGGAATGCCTTGACTGCTGTGTTGTCTGTGATGTTTGATGTAAGTGTATAGAACTTAAATTCAAGAGTCTTTGTATCAATAGTCTTGAAATCTATTGTTTCAGACTTAAGTCCTACAAGTCTGTCACCATCATAGAGACCAACAATAAGTCTTGGGCTTGCTTCTGAATATCCGATATTACGAACTGCGATATCTATGTCAAGTCCTGTTGTAACTGTTTCAGTTTCTGCTGCAAAGATTGTAGGAGCAGGAAGTGTTGCTACAAACGGACCTACAGGGATACCTGTGTCATTTGTAAGGTTTCCGCCGAGAGTGTTACCGAGTTTCTTGTTGCCAAGGCTTGTAAGAGCATCATCAGGAACAACCCAAGGTACGTAACAATATCTTACTTCTACAGGATTTGTGATACCGTCTGCATATACCTTGATAGTATTGTCAGCGAGGATTTCTGCAGTAGCAGTAACAAATGTTTCGCCATCCTGAGAGATTTCAAAGCCTGTGATATCTTTTGTATCGTCAGATTTTACAATGCCTGAACCAACGTGCTTGAAGTGAAGTATTGCATGATCTTCCTTAGATTCCATTCTGATGTATTCAGGTCCTGAATAAAGGATATCTTCACCGAAGTAGTTAGCGTAAAGGTTAAGAGCAATTCTTTCTGCTACAGGTATCTTTCTTACAGGGTGGATTTCGTTTCCTGAAGTCATTTCAGAATATAGTTTGCTTTCTGTGTCTTCAGAACCTGTAGGACCAAGATCTGCAGTTACAATAAGATGAACATTGTCCATTCTCTTTGCTGTGTCAAGCTGTACCTGACGAAGTTCCATATAGCTTGCGCTGTATGGTGCAAGCTGACAGATGTAGAATGGGGTATCTTCTGCACCGAAGTGTTCTCTCCAGGAATTGATAAGATCATACTGCTGATAATTGTATAGGTCAGCTTTACCTGAGTCTGAACAACCCTGATACCAGAGCATAATACCTATTTCATAGTTATCGAGCGGAGCAAGAAGTGAATTGTACATTCCTGCAGGAACTGCTTTCCAGATAGACCCTGAAGAAACTGTTGATGACTTATTGATCATTTCTTCATAGATTTCTTTATATACATCATCTTTTCTTGCTTCGATTGTTTCCTGGCTTAACCATGCTTTGATGGAAGAACCGCTGAGGTTTGCATCAACTACTGCTACAGGGATGTTATATTTCTTAGCGATGTTGTATGCTGTGATGTAGCCAACACCTGAGCAGATTTCTGCGGTAGTTTTGTCTTTCTTAGCCCAGTAAGCACCCTTAGGGGACTTAAGCACTTCATAAGAACCTCTTGTATTCGTAGTTGGTTCAAATGAAAGGATACTGATATTTTCGTTTGTTTCTGCATCGGCTATGATGTCTTCTGCTTCATATACCTTTCTAAGGTTCCATTCCATATTGGACTGACCTGAAGCCAGGATTACTTCACCGATAGATACATCTTCGAATGTTACATCCTTTTCGCCCGGACAGGAAACTTCAATAGTAAGATTTCTTGTGTATGCATCAATCTTATCGAATTCTACCATCCAGTTCTGGTCTGCATCAGTTGTAGCAGTCTTTGTTTCGCCGTTGAACTTAACAGTTACTACTTCTCCAACGTCTGCATTTGTACCCCATACTCTGATCGGTCTGCCCTTCTGGTAAACCATGTGGGAACCAACAGCACTGGATACTTCAAATTTTGTTTCTTCTATTGTGATATCATCAATGTAGAATGTATCGATGATAGCCTGATCAGTTTCACCTGTTGCACCCTGCTGATCAATCCTGATACCGGAGATAAGTGTATTTTTCAACTTTTCATTTGTAATGCCATTGTCAAGAACACTTTCTGAAATTTCAAGTTCTGTAGAAATCTTTGTCCATTCATTCCAGTTGATTTCAAATTTCTTGGTATTGTAATTACCTTCTCTGTACTGATAGTAATCATCATTAGGACCTGCCAATGATATACAAATTACGGTCTTTTCGAGGTCTTTGAGTTCATCCTCTGTATATTTAAGGGTTTCGTCTTTAGTTGATGTTTCTACAAAATCACCTTTTGTATCATTCCAATTGAGCTTATAAGCACCTGAAGTTTTGTCTGCATATACCCATACAGAAATTTTTATCTTTCTGCCGATATCTTCTTTGTCAAATCTTCCCATAAAGATATCTTCTATCTTAAGACCACCGTTAGCACTGAATCTTCCTGCCCATTTAACAGCACTTGTACCACTGTGTGCTATAACACCTGAAAGATCAGCAGCATTTGTAACGATTGATATATTTGATCCGTCAATACCCGTACCAAATCTGTTATATTTTGCATAAGTGGATGTAGTTCCGCTTGTATTATTTCTTGAAATAGGTCTTGCTATATAAGGAGCATCTTCTGCTGCATCCACTACGACACTTGCTACAGGATAATCACTTTCGTAGTTTTCAACAAAGTTGAGATCATCTGCCGCAGGCTTCACTTCATATACTTCTGCTTTGAAATCATCCATATATACTGTCTGTGCAAAAGCAGCATTGCTCAATGCACCAAGTCTCAAAGCACCCTTCTTTGATGCATCAAGCATTTCCTGTGTGATGGTTGTAGTGAAACCGATTTCGTTCCATTCGTTTACCTTAAGATATCTTGCACCTGTAGAATCTGCATTTTTCTCCGCTGAGTCATAACCGTACTTAGTGTCTGTACTTATTGAATAGAAAGCAGAGAATCCTGCAGTTTTGTCTGATGCACCGTCAGGAACAGAAAGGTTTGTAGGATATACCTTGAAGGATACTCTTACAATGTCGCCTACAGAGAGGTCTTCGAGACTGAAGAAATCTTCAAGTCTCATCATACCTGCGCCTTCAGTTCCGCTTACTCTTGCAAACTTATATACTTTGTTTGCAGAAGTGCCGATACCTGCATTCGCTTCTGTAAGGATTTCAGAAGATACTTCGATATCATTACCGTCGGCAAGAGCAGACATAGTATATGTAAGTCCATTTTCTGTAGTACCCGAACTGATAATCGCGTCTGTATCTGTAGTAGCATCTTCGAAATCAACTGTATCAATTGTTGCCCAGTTGTCGCCTGTGTTCGGAACGAACTTTTCGAACTTACCTGTGATGGAAGTAACAGTACCATCTACTGTATATTCATAAGGATTATCTTTTG
Source organism: Clostridia bacterium (assembly GCA_045530725.1). GTDB lineage: Bacteria > Bacillota > Clostridia > UMGS1810 > UMGS1810 > SIG435. The sequence continues at coordinate 32,517 of JAZSCT010000003.1, read as the reverse complement.
AGAGAAGTGTTGTACCATTGTACCAGCCTGCAAATACATAGCCTGTGTCAGGAGTTGCAGTAAGAGTAGCAGTATCATTCTTTTTGTATGCGCCTGCGCCTGTTACTGTACCGTTGCCGTCTGATGTAACTGCGATATCGTATGATGCGACTGTATCGTCGCTTTCTACGATATTGAAGTTATCCATATAAAGAAGTGTAGGATAGTTTACTGAATCTGCTTTAGCAAAATTCAAACGGAAACCTGTTGTCATATTTGCATGATCAGCAGTAGCTACAAATGAACCTGTAACCTTTGACCATTCACCCTTATTAAGTGTGAATACAGAAGATTGCCAGTTAGTTTCAAGATCTGGAATTTTTTCGCTTCCATTACAGTATGGAGTGAAATATACCTTTGCGGTATTTGTACTTGTAGAAGTTGCTGCAGCAAGAATCCAGAATGAATATGTGTATTTCTTGCCTTCGGTGATACCTGCTGCATCAGCAGGTATATTATTGATTCTACCTGTATGAACACCCTTGTCTGTAACCGTTGTATCTGTGCCATCGACCTTCGCAAGTTTGTCTCCGAAGTTTTCCGTAGAATTCGGCTTGGAGATAGATGTCTCATCAGCCCAGTTGACGATTTCCTGTAATGCACGGGTATTGCTGGTTGTTCCCGGTTTTTTACCCCAGATGTTCCATCCTGAAGAAGGAGACGCTGTATTGTCTTCAAAGCCGATATTAACCTTTGTCTTTTCGCCACCTGTTGTATCGTCGCCACCTGTTGTATCGTCGCCACCAAGTGCTTCGCCAATATACTCAATCTTCACTTTGTCATAGAAGACTGTAGAAGGGAATGGGTTGGCATATGATGCGAGTTTATTAATACCTGTTGTCACGTCAATTCTTACAGAGTCCATAGTTGCTCTTGTGGAAAGGGCAATCTCGTGAGAAATAGTATTCCACTGGTTAGCTGTAACAACTGTTCCTGTCACGGTATTGCTATCACTTGAACCTGTAGAATCCCCTATACGCATCTTGTAATCTGCTCCAAGTGTCGCTGTACCTGACTTAACAGAGGTAGCAGTTGTACTTTCTGTTGTACCCGGTACAACATCTGTAGGATATACATCTACAGAAATCTTAAGTTTACCTGTAGCAGGAAGTGTGGAAACATCATAGAAATCCTTCAGACGGAACATATAATGGTTCGCTGTCTGTGTGAATTTCAGAAGTTTCGCACTATGTCCTGCAGCAATACCTGTGTAAGCTGATAAATCGGATGTATTCACAGTTGAAAATGCATACTCAGGTTCTGCGTATGTAGCAAGTATAGTTTTCGCATCACTTGATGTACCGTTTACTACGTCGTTATCCCATTTGCTGATTGTTGTGCTTGTAAAGGTGTATTCATCCTTTACATAATCTGTAGCAGTCAATGTGCCCTTCTTAGTTGAGGTGTCCAGATTACCAAGAGGAATCTCAACAATTGTGGTTGTCACATCAGCCGCCGATACTGTCATTATGCCTGAAAATGTTGTAAGAATCATCATTACAGCCATAAATACAGCCAATACTTTTCTCATAAGTCCATCTCCTTTTTATTGAAACTTACCATATTGATAGATATTAATATTATAACCCAATAATAATACAAAGTCAATGAATTTAGATAATATTTTTATAAGTTTTATTGTTTCTTACAAAAGAGTTTTTCAATTGTGGTCTGTGTATTGTTCAACCACAAGTCCTTGTGAATAATCCCTTAGTTCGGACTGAAAACAAGAAAATATCCAGCCACTACACTATCATATTAAATGAAGTACAACAGAGCCAAAACATCTATAATAAAAAAAGATATGCCCTGTATTTATACAGTCAGCATATCTTTATAATCCTATTTCTTCGAGATAATCATGAGCGGTTTTCTCTTTTGAATCACCCTTTGACACAAGGGTAAGTTCCTTAAGGCTCTTTTTGACTTTTTTGCCGAAGAGAAGTCTTTCTACCCATCTTCTCACAGTATAGAAAGGATACATCCACTTATGTTTCTGCAAAGAAGGGTAAATAAATTTAAGCACATCATAAGGCATAAATATACGATAAAAAATGTAGCCCAATTTACCACCTTTCTTATTTTGCTTATAGGTAATGTTATTATCTACATTACCATAGACACCGCCTGAAATAATGTATCTTTCCAGAAAAAGTGTAATGTCTGTGTGGTCTTCATCCCCAAACCACACTTTGGCAAGATCGCTTACATATGATGAAAATTTGTCAAGTCTGCAGTCTTTGAGAAGAGAGCCCCTCTTATTGACATCTCCGCTATATACACTCTCTATAAGCCACAGATCGCAGATTGTCCTCAGTCCGCAACCGCCACTCTCAAAATGTTTCGCCATATGGGCTATGTGATAAAGGTAAAATATCTCAGGAGATAGTTCACAGAAATATCCCCATCCGTCTTTTACAGTGGCACTTTGCCACACATTGCAAAGGGGTTGGGCATTCCATTTCCTTCTGTCTCCCAGATGAAGGGAATTTTCTTCAATAAATGAGAAATGAAGTTCTATATGGACACCTGATTTTGTGAAAAAACTTATATCGTGAGATGCCTCTTTGTCATAGGTGTAGCCGAGACTATCTTCCACATATTCTCTCGCCTTTTGTATATCTTCTTCCCTTACAAGAATATCTATATCACAACTTGTACGATACCATTCTTTAGGATAAAGGCTTCTTATGACAGAGCCTTTTAAGGGAATGAAGGGGATCTTTGCATCCTCAAGTGCTTTTGTAAGAATATTGTACTCACAGAGAGTATTTTCTGTACGCATAAAGGCATTTCTGGCAGAGAGTTTGAATATCCCCATAAGTTCATCGTCGGATATAAGAGAATCTCTTACAATCACATCGGACACAATCTGCAAAACGTCATTTTTTGATGCGATATTTATAAGGTCACCCATTTCATTCTCTGTAAGCAATTCAGGACTTATCCCCTCATATGGCACATTGAGAAGTGCTGATCTGAGAAAAGAAACAAGCATACTATGAACTTTTTGCACAGTGTCACCACCTTTGTAAAATGATAAAACTTATTTTTCTCCGATAAGTAATCTTGTCATCTTAAACTTAAGAAGTATTGCTGATATTATCACCGAAACAGCAAAGGATACTATGAAATTGACTGCACTGTGAAGATATGGATTTATCAAGCCATTAAGATATACCGTTGTAAGGTATATTATCTGCTGATGAAAAAGATATACCGGCATACTGACTTTGGAAAGATACACAAAAGCCTTTTTGTCTGCAAAATATGTACCAAGTTTTGTAAGCACAAAAAATGCCATCACGCCACCCATCACACGAAGGGAAAAGTTTACCCCGATTTCCATAAGTGTAAATATTTTTGCATCAAAAGTTTTTATATACAGATACAGTATATATACACCAAGATGAGCAATGATATATATAATTGAAGGGATTTTTCTGAGCATATCAAAAAATTTGTTTTCTCCATGTGAATACTGTCTTAACTTAAATCCCACATAAAACACAGGGAGATATACACATGCAGACCATATAGAAAATATATTTGGAACAATCCTTTGTCCCACTATCTGAAAAAGATAGATAAATACCACAGAAAACATACCAAGATAAGGTCTGTCCTTCCACATATTTGCCATAAAGAAAGCGATGGCAAATACTACAAAAAGCATCACAAGAAACCAAAGCTGATCAGGGGCTATTGCAAGTACAAACTTGTTTATCACACCAAAAAGAGATCCTTTATTTACAAAGAGATAAAAAGGAATTGCCCATATTAATGATACAAATATGTACGGAATGATGAGTCTTGAAAATTTGTTTTTAAGAAATGATGAAGGCTTTTTGTATCCACCTTTTTCAAACTTCACAAAGTAAAAAATATATCCTGAAACAAGAGCAAAAGCGTATATATGAAAACTGGTGAGATACCTGGATATATGTCCCAATAGAGGTGACGGAAAAACGGGCAAAGTCTCACTAAGCCAGCCACCTGTCCAGAAAAGCATACTGTGATATATCACTATAAGAAGCATAAGGACTGTTTTTGCAAAAGTACAGTTTTTTAGTTCTTTATCTGCTGTCATTTTTTCACACCCTATCTTATAATCTTAAGTTTCTTTGCAATTCTATTTACAGGTTTGAAACCAAACAATACTTTTCTCATATCAGGGAAAAGCATAATAAGACCAAAGTATATTATTATACATATAAATACCGATACAAACTGCCATATGATGTTTGAGGATACCATAAGAAGGAAATGTCCTGCAACACCCATTGTAATGGCACATACAAACTGCGGGATAAGGTTCTTAAGAACTTCCCAGGCTTTGATTTTGAATATTATGTGCACAAGGATGAGACCCATAAGTGCTCCAAGGATTCTTATCATAGGCCGCACAGAACATAAAAGTTCAAATCCGCCCTTTACACCCCACAAGGTGATAGGGATAAGAAATGCAAGATAAATTATCTGAGAAAACACAGATATATTGGGCTTACCTTTGCTTCTGTATATAGTTCCTGCAAAGTCATTGATAACCACGGTAAGAGCATTCATTAGTGCCCAGAGTCCTATAAACCTACTTGCCTCCATCCACTGATTTCCAAGAAGTATGGTTGTAACGAGGTCTGAAAATACAAACATACCAACACCCATAGGAATAGAGAAGAGAGCAAATGTCCTCTGAAAACCAAAGAGAGTGTTCTTGTACTGAATATCATCATCCTGATACTTGGACAATGTAGAAAACAACACAGGAACAACTGCAGTTGTCACCATTCCCATATAAGAATTTACTGTTGTGATGGATGTTCTGTAAAGACCGAGATAATGGTCATCAAGAAATCTTCCTACTATAAATGTTCCGCTATAGCCTGTAAACCATATAAGAATTGACTCAAGGAGTGACCAGAATGAAAAAGAAAACATTTCTTTAAATCTCTTGAACGAATAAAAGAATCTTATCTTCCATTCGGATTTTGCAACAAGGACTATCGCCTGAACAAGATGCTTACCCAATGTACCTATTACCAGCGCCCAGTAGTTTCTGAATATCAGAGCGAGAGGAATAGTCACAAAAATCGGTGTGACAGATGCAGATATTCTTGCATAAAAAAGAGTCTTGAAGTTGAGATTTCTCTTATAAACTGCTATCTGTATGCTTGAAAATGCAACCAAAAGTATAGAGATAGATGATACCGCTATCCCCAGACCAAGATCCGGTGATCCTACCCATACTGCAATCTGATTTCTGAATATGGCGATTATAAGAACTGCAATAAGCGACATTGTGAAGTTTGACCAGAATGCCACATTGATGCTTTCGTCCTTTGCCTTATCATCAGGGAAATTTTTTTGTATTACATATTTCTGAAATCCTGCATCAGTAAAAACTTCCGAAAAACTTACAACCATTGTCATTACTGCTACCGCACCAAAGGCTGATGGTGTAAGAAGCCTTGCAAGAACCATATTTATGATTGGTGAAATCAGTTTCGCCATTATCTCTGTAACAAGAGACCACTTGGTTGCAGCAGCTGACTTTTGTTTGATATTATCCATATAAACACCTTCAAGTATAATTTATTTTAACAATCCTTCAAAAAGATCTTCCCATTGGCTTAAGATCTTCGAGGATAAGAATTTTTCTTTGATTGTATTGTGGGCGTTCTCTCCCATCATCCTTCTTTTATCAGGAGACATCTCTATAATACGTATAATTCTGTCAGAAAGTGTATCCGCATCTTTTATAGGCACAAGGAAGCCGTTTTCTCCATCGGTTATGATATCGGAAGGTCCTGTCTCACAGTCTGTAGATACACAGGGAAGTCCCATTGCCATTGCCTCCATGAGCGCATTTGGCATTCCCTCAAAGTATGATGACATTACATACATATCACTCTTAGAATACTCATCAATGGTATTATTTGTCCAGCCTTTTAAAAATATATTGTCAGAAAGACCGCTTTCGTCTATCATTGACTGAAGGTTATCCTCCAAAGGTCCTTTACCAAATATAGAAAGAGTAACATCGAGATGCTTCGCCACCACCTTTTTCATAGCACTTATCATTACAGGATAATCCTTCTGAGTTGCGAGTCTTCCTGCCATAACGATATTTTTGCAATTTTCGTATTCAGTTTCTCCTTTGACTCTTTTTAAAGCTTCATCAGATATAGGATTTGCAATGACCACACATCTTGACTTCATATTGTCAGGCATAAAATCAAGTTGTGATTCCGTCTGAAGTACAATTGAATCTGCAGACTTAAACCAGGCTCTGTTTATGGATGCTCTTAACCCCTTCTTCTCCATAATGAAGCGGGGATTGATTCTGGCAGATGCCACCTTCTTAAATTTCATTCCAAAAGATGAAATAAAAAGACCATACCCACCTTCAAGAAATCCTATTGCCACCTGTGGAGATACTTTTTTTATCATTTTTCTGGTAAGAATAATTCTTTTTACTTCGGATATTTTTTTGTATTCTTCAGGAGATGGGGCAAGAGATATTACCTTCACTTTATCACTCAAAGGATACTCTTTTTCATTTCTTGTATAAAGAAGTAAGGTCACATCGTGGCCTTTGTCCGCAAGATAACTTGATGCTACAGATATAACCCTCTGTGCTCCGCCATCAGTAAGATTTCCACTTATAAAAAGAATTTTCATAAATTGTTCTCCTTATCAAATTGGGCTGTGACATAATATCGCTACTATGTCATAGCCCTTGATTTTTCATTATTTCTTTACAATACTTAAGTCTATGTATTCTCCAAGTTTATAATCCCACTCATTAGGATTGATCTTGCACATACCTGAGTTGTGGAAGAATGTCATCTCTCCAAGATAAACCTGTCCCTTATATACATAGAAATCTACTCTTACCTGAGGTATTCCCTGAGATAATTTGTCTGCGATTTCAAGCATCTTAGGAAGTTCTTCAGGTGCTTCAATATCTCCCTTTTCGTTCGGAAGAAGAGTCTGGATAGGAAGACGATTCCAAGATCTGTCGAAGAATGTATTAGTTCTGTTATTAAGTGTATGTGCAACGCCCATACATACGTCAATCACTTTAGCCTCACCATTGAAACTGAAAATCTTGTATTCTACCAAGCCTTCAGGAAGATCAAGATATTCTTCAGCCAAGATACATGGCTTAACATTCTTATATGGCCATTCTCTGCTTGCCCAGTAGTAATTTCTCTTCATACATCTTTCAATTTTTTCTTTTGCTGCTTTGATATCAAGTTTTGATTTATCCTTACAGATAATGAGCCCACCCGAATCGTGATTGCACTTTAAAACAAACTTATCAGGAAGTTTGTCAAAGTCTATATCATCAAACTTTTCCCATACACCAAGAGTTGGTACAGTATATCCTTCTCCAAGTTTTTCTTTGATATAATCCTTGAATGTAACCTTATCAACTATTCTTGAGTATTCAGGATTCTGATTGTAGATTTTTAACCATTGAAGTTTCTCATTGAATGTTTTCGGATTTTCAAGATTAAGTCTCTTTCCTACTCTTCTTTTGTAAAGGGCTTTGACAACTGTTTTGTCAGAAAGTTTCTTACATAAAGATGTGTGGTTTAACAGAAATATAATGCCTGACCATGATGTAATGTTTTTTAGAATCATTTTAATCTTATTCATTTTCTTCTTCCTCCCAGAAAAAATTATTTAATAGCGTTATATATGCAAATGAAAGCATAAGTAACTTCCACCCGGCAGTTATAAATTGTCCGGCAAAGGATGTAACAAGAATAACTACAAGAGGGAAAAAATTAACAATGCTGGATTTGCTTATACTTTTGCCTGCTGAGTAAATCATAAATACAATCATAATCAAAAACATAAAAAGTCCGGGATATCCCCATGCTACGATAATTTCCTGAACACTATTGTGAGGGACAACTGGAGTACCACCATATATTCCAACTATTTTTGAAATCAAATTCTGTATTCCTACTCCAAACAGTGAATATTCCCACGCCGAATGAATATGCTCATCATAAAAATCGATAAGGCCACTTCTGCCATTGGTAATATCATCAACTTCAAATCGTCTTGTAAAACTGTCAAAGACAAATGGCAGATAGTTTATAACCACAAAGTACACTACTACTGCTACTATAGAGAATACAAAAAGTGTTTTTAGCCTGCCTGATCCGGATTTATTTCCAACAAGCGAGAAGCAAACAAAAATACCAATTGTAGTAAGGATAAAACTTCTCGAAATTGTAAGTCCGCCTATTACAATAAGTACCACTAGAACAAGATAGTCTAAAAGCGTTTGTTTTTTGAGGTATCGTATAAGCAAAATTGCTACAATAGAAAAACTACACATACCTCCAATCCCATTAGGATTGTAGTCCAAACCGAAGGCAACTGCAGCCTCATCACTTCCCTTACCGAAGCGGTAACCATTTACATCGAATAATCCCGATATATTGAAATGGTTATTCTTAAGCAATTCAAAAAGAATGATGCATCCTATTACCGCTGTAGAAAATGCAAGAATCCTTGCTATGAAAACAAAATCAATTTTTCGTGCTGATAGACACATCAAAAATGTAAGCAAAATCAATTCCGTAAAATTCTTCAGAAAAAGTACGAAAGAAAAATCATATTTTATGCCGTGTAACATCTCCCACACCATCATAGCAAGAAGGGGGATGATACTTGTATTAAGTTTCACATCATCCTTAAATCTTATGGCATATATTACTATCCACACAACAATGGCATATTTATATTGAAATCCTCTGGTTGTAGGGATACACACAGCCAGAAGTGCAAGCATTTCATCCCTGTCGGACACAAACGCCATTATGGCAAAATATACCAGATAAATAATTACAGGAAAAGATATTCCAAGAGCATTTCTCACAAAAAACATCGTCAAGAATACCAGAAGCATACTCCAAAATAATGTATGTGAGTTTTTTTGAATATTCAGTTGTGGATTGATAGTTACGATACTGTTATTCATAATTTTCTACTTTCTTTTTTATTCATTATACACGCTTTCGATATACTCTGCAAACTCCATTGCTTTAACGTCTATGTGATGTGTCTCAAGGATTTTTCTTGCACCAAGAGAACATTTTTGTGAAAGGTCTTCATCTTCGATTAATCTAAGGATTGCTTCTGTCATCGCATCCTCATCAGATATTGGCACAAGGAGACCGTTTTCACCATCTGTTATAAGTTCCTTGGGTCCATTGGGGCAATCTGTGGATACACAGGGTAGTCCCACAGCCATCGCTTCCATAAGAGCATTTGGCATTCCTTCAAATAGGGAACTCATCACATATACTTTGGAATCTGCAATTTGATTTATAGCATCTTCGCAGGAACCTTTAAAAATTACTTTGTCCTTTATACCAAGACTTTCTGTAAGGGATACAAGTTTGTCCTTATCAGGACCGTTGCCAAATATCTCTAATATATATGAAGGGTGTTTCTTAATAACATTGTTAAATGCATTTATAAGAAGAGGATAATCCTTCTGAGAAGTCAGTCTTCCCATAGCTGAGATTTTATCCTTTCTTACCTTTGCAGGTTCTATATTATATACTCTGTCATTACCCACAGCATTGTGGATGACCACACCCTTATCTCCAATATAATCAAGATAAAAATCCTTTGCGCGGATAGTCTGGAATACTATTCCGTCACTTTCTTTAAAAACTGAAATTTTAAGATTTCTCGCTGATTCTGTGCTGCTTTCAGGATTGATTCTTTCTGAAGTTATAAGTTTGAAGCCAAGTTTCTTATGTGACTTAAGTATAAACTTGGCAAGATTAGGAAGCATACAGAAAACCACATCAGGCTTTTGCCTTTTAAGATAGTTATTTGTCTTTATAAACCTCTGTGCTATATTTGTATATTTGCCAAGAACGGTCTTGAAAGAACTCTTGATATTGAGTTTCTCAACCTTCACATCAGGATGAAGGGTATAAAACACCTCTTTTTGCAAAAGAAGAATGGTTACATCATATCCTTTTTTCGCAAGATATGATGACAAATATGCAACTGTTCTTTCAGCGCCGCCGCTGGATAAATTGCTTAACAAAAATACAATCTTCATATAAATTATCCTTCTATCACTTTTCTCCACATACCAATTACATTATCTACATAAAATGCTTTTGCTGATTCTCTGGCATTTTTACCAAGTCTGATTCTTAATTCATCATCTGTAATAAGTTTTTCCAATGCCTCTTCCATTTGTTTCGCATTTCCCACATCCACAAGAAGACCATTCTGCCCATTCTCAATCACTTCATCAGAGCCCGCACAGTTGGTAGATACACATACATGTCCCATCATCATAGCCTCAAGCAATGCATTGGAAAGTCCTTCATAATCAGATGAAAGTGCAAATATCTCTGCATCCGAGATATCTTCATGGATTCTGGATGAAGAGCCTTTTAAGAATACATTATTTTCAAGGCCTAAACTCTTTATCTGTGATTTGAGTTCATCCTCCAGTTTACCCTTGCCGTATATATCAAGAATATATTCAGGATGATTTTTTTGTATATTGGAAAATGCCTCTATAAGCATTTGTTGATTTTTCTGACTTGAAAGTCTTCCTACATTAACAATACGTTTTTGTCTATCAACCTTAACTTCGCACGCAACCTTTATAGGATTGGGTATAATGACGCTGTTTTTTCTTACCTTTTCAGGGAAGTAGTTCATAACTCTCTTTGTCTGCATTACCACTTTGTGTGAAGATGCAAATACATTGTTGAGAATCTTTTCAAAGATAAAGTTTCTTCCGCTTCTTTCAGGGTCGTTTCTCTCAGTGGTAATAAGTTTTGTTCCTGTGCCCTTAAGAGCAAGACCTGAAATAAGAGAAATCTGCGCCATAAATGCAACCATTACATCAGGGTTTTCTTTTATTGCATATTTCTTTATTTCCTTCATAAGACGTGGCATTTCCAGTATAAGCCTCTTTTTGTCATCGGAAATATCGATTATCTTCACTTTTTCGTCAATATCATATTCCACAAGGCTATGAAGAAGCATAATTATACTTACATCCCAGCCTGATTCCACATATTTTTTAGAAAGTATGGATATTACTCTTTCCGCTCCGCCTCTTGCCATGGAGCCTGTAAGGAAAACAATTTTTTTCACAATATCATCCTCGTCAAATATCAGTAGCCTATTACACTCTTCATCTTCTGATTAACGATGCCAACCTCATAGGTAGTCTTGCACAGTTCATATGAAGTGTCGGCAAATTTCTCAAGAAGTTGTCTGTCTTCTGCTACTCTTACCATAGCCTTATAAAGTGCATCTGCATCTTTTACAGGCACAAGAATTCCATTTACATCATTTGTCACAGCCTCTCTGCATCCCGGCCAGTCTGTGGTAATTACAGCCTTGCCGCAAGCCATTGCTTCGAGGATTGTTCTTGGAAGACCTTCTCTATAGTAAGATGGGAGTACAAATACCGAACATTGGTTATAAAATGATACAGGGTCCTTCACTTCTCCCGGAAATTCTACAGAACCGTCATCAATATATGGTTGAATATCTTCCTTCTTCAAAGCACCGATAGATACGTCAAACCCTCCGAGAAGGATACATCTGGCCTGAGGGAATTTCTTCTTTAAGTTTCTTGCTGCTTCCAGGTATTCCATGACGCCCTTTTCTCTGATGATTCTTCCTACCATAAGAAATGTAGGATTCTCAGGAAGTTCTGTTCTTATAAAACGCGACATATTTACACCGGAACCGCTTACAAGTTCAGTCTTTCTCTCAGGAAGGTATTTATCTAAAACAAACTCCTTTATATCGTCTTTATTCTGAAACATTACCTTATCACACGCCCTGAAGGCTGTTTTGTAAAGGATTTTTGTGATCATTCTGATGATTATTGTCTTTATATTATTAGAAGCATATACTCTTCCAAGTCCTGTTACCATTGCGTATATATGAGGCACTTTGCATACTTTCGCTGCCATAGAGCCATATACAACAGGCTTGATTGTGTATGAAAATACCAGGTCAGGTTTTTTGTCTCTGATAACTTTTTTGAGTTTTTTGAAGTATTCCAGGTCTCCTGTGATACTTGTATTGTCCTTTACAAGAGGCACTTCTACAAATTCACTTACTCCAAGAGCCATTATGTCATCTACAAACTCACTATTCGGGCCTGTAACTATGACTTCATTCCCCGATGCAATCATATCCTTGATAAGATCGCCGCGAAAATTAAATACAGTTTTGTTTTTTGGAGAAATAACCAATATTTTCATAATATGTTTCCTTTCATATGTTATCTTAAGTTAGAGAATATTACTTTTCTAAGCCTTTCGCCGTTGCCGTCACCTACAAATGAATTGTGCGGTGTGAGAATCACATTTTCCATACCCCACAAAGGACTATCATCTTCCAGAGGTTCACTTTCAAACACATCAAGCACCGCTCCTGAAAGTCTGCCGGAATTCAGCGCATCTATAAGTGCCGGAGTATCTACTACTGCTCCACGGGCTATGTTTACAAGTATTGAGCCTTCCTTTATGGAAGATAGCATCCCTCCATTGATGATATGATATGTAGAATCAAAAAGCGGCAGAGTAAGTACCACCACATCTGCAAAACTTAAGAGAGCATTAAGTTCTGATATAGGATGAATCTTCTGTATATAAGGGTTTTCGTATGTTACCACATCTGCACCGATCACATTTGTATCAAATGCTTTAAACCTTTTGGCACATTCTGTCCCCACATTACCGCATCCTACAATAAGCACAGTCTTTGAATAAAGTTCTCTTAAATTTCTGTGCTTGTCCCAGATATTTTTCTTCTGATTTTCATAAAAAAATCTATTCTCTTTCATAAGGGTGAGTACGCCTGAAAGGGCGAACTCTGCCATAGGCACACTATATACTCCACGGGCATTATTTATGGTAATATTATTCTTTTTCACATAATCCATATCTACACGGTCAAAGCCCTGACTTGTGAGTTGGATGTATTTAAGATTCTTAAACTTATCTATAGAATGGTGAAGAAACAATCCATTACATACTACTCCTTCAACCAAGTTATAATCACAAGGCATCTCGTCAGACTCATTCTGCATAAATATCACATTATGCCCCATATCTGATAGACCCTTAAGATCATCTTCGGTGCATCTCCAGGCACCTGTAACAAGAATATTCATCAAACTTCTCCCTTCTTTGAGGAAAGTTTAGTTACAAATATATCAATGACAGATATCACCTTATTGCTTACTATATGAAGAACGTATGCAGTTGCGAGTATAGAAGTTGCAAAAAAATAATATCCAGTATATAAGACCATCAACCGACAACTGTTTTTACTGCATTACACAAAGTTTCTCTGTTAGTATTGAAATAATCCATATGTGACTTACATTCTTTTTCAAGTTTTCGTATTTCTTTTACACCATCAGAGAATATTTTTTCTATCTGAGATAAATCCTCTATCTGAGATGTATCGCAGAAACTTCTGGAAAGAATCGCCATACCTGACCCCATACGGTAGTGCTCTCTGATAATCATTTCGGCAGGGATAAGTCCCTTTCCAAGAGCCGCGATTCCACCGAAACCATAAGGGATACCCTTTGTCTTAAATTTAAGTATAAGGCTCTCCACAGTTCCGTCTGTAAGAAGTTCAAACATAAATTTCTTTCCCATTCCAAGGCTTAAATCATTAAGACCGATATGTATCTCGTCTATTCCATCTACAGAAAGTATCTCATCCATATTATCTTTTGCTTCAGGGGTTTCTACCAGAAGGTATGTTTTGCATCTGCCATTAACTGCTGATACAAATCTCCTCACATCATCTGCACTCTTAAAGAATGGAAGCATTATAATATCTGCGCCTGCATTTGCTACTGCATCAATTTCTTCTTCAGTAGAAGAATACTCACTCGTTGCATCGTGCACGGGATTGCACCTTACCATAAGTTCTGCTTTGGTCAAGACTTTTCTTAAATTAATTACATCTTCAACAGTATGATGATTCTGCACGGTATTCATACCGCCCTGACGGTCGGACTTGCCGATATATTCCATATCTATAAAGATTCTGTCAACACCGCATTTTTCTGCAATAAGTGCCACATCAGGACTGTTGGTTATATACATCAGTTTCAAAGACATATTATCCACCTGTATCCTCTATTACTTTGTAATTTGTTCCTGACTGACTTTTTCTTTGTCCAAAGATTCTGTTGTTTCTGCCTTTGCAACAGTTTCACCTGTATTTACATTGTCTGCATTTGCAAAAACCTTGAATATAGTCATAAAGAATATCTTTAAATCGAGCAAAAATGAGAGATTTTCCACATACCACACATTGAGTTCAATTCTTTTGTGCCATTCCACTTCTTTTCTGCCGTTGACCTGTGCCCAGCCTGTGATTCCAGGACGGACATCAAACATATGTAACTGAAACTCGTTATAGTCTTCTATGTTCCACGGATGATATGTAAGAGGTGGTCTGGGACCGATAATGCTCATATCGCCTTTTAGGATATTCACAAGTTGCATAAGTTCATCAGCACTTGTTGCTCTTAAAAATCTACCCACTTTTGTTACACGGGGATCTCCCTTACCTGAATAAACTCCGCTTCCCGTTTTCTCTGCATTTACACACATAGAACGAAATTTGTATATATTAAACACCTTTCCGTTAAGCCCGAGACGCTCCTGCTTGAATACAACAGGACCTTCAGATTCAAGTTTAATTGCGATTGCTATAATAAGAAGTATCGGTGATGCAATAATAAGTCCGACAAGTGACAATGTCACATCAATAAATCTTTTAAAAAACTGTCTGTACATACAAATTCCCCAATTCTATATGATAATATTTATTGTTCAGATATTTTCTCTTACACCGAAATCTTTTTTATACTTTTTCTTACCCCAGAGAGCAAATAAAAGTCCAAGAAGTATCCAGCCTCCGGTAATTACCCATTCCTGCCAGATAAGAGTACAGCTTGTACCCGGTATAACATACATAAGTGCCATTGCACCTGACATAACTACTGCTATTGCACCAACAAGTTTGTAGTTTTTTACCTTGTAGGGTCTTTCCATATTTGGTTCTTTTGAGCGAAGAACTATAAATGCCATAGATACTACACAATATGATATACAGCAGGCAAAGTTACTTGCATCTACTATCCATACAAGCATTACCTTGCCAAATAAAGGTGCAATAATTGACAATAAGCCTATAAGCAAAAGTCCAACGATAGGCACTTTACCCTTCTTTGTAAGTTTTGTAAAGCATTTAGGAATCATATTTGCATCAGCCATTGAATAGAGTGCACGGCTTCCACCGATAAGAAATGCATTCCAACTTGTGATGATACCGCAGAGACCGCCAACAATAAGCACTTTTGCCATCATTTCTGAGCCAAAGGCCTTCGCCATAGCGTCTGCCGGCACAAGAGTACTTCCACCATCACCCATTATCTTTGCAACTTCTGCTTTGGAAAGCACAAGACCTGCACCGATAACTATCATTACGTAGAATCCTACTGCCATCACAATGGAAAGAATCATAAGTCTGCCGAGTTTTTTCAAAGGTACGTTTACTTCTTCTGCAGCCTGAGGTATTACATCAAAGCCAAAAAAGAAAAAAGGTGTCATAATGGCAATTCTTACTACATTTTCGATTATAGTGCCTGTAGAATCTCCGATGATTACCTGACCTTCATAGTTTGATATATCACCGTTGAACAAAGAACCAACAAGCAAAAGCACGCCCACGCCCGCAATGATAAGGGTAAAAATATTTTGAAGGACAGCTGCCTTTTTTGTACCTACTATATTTACTACTGTGATAAATACTGCACTGACTATGGCGATTACAAGCCATGGTGTATATATCTTAAATCCTGCTATCTCATATAAAAATCCTTCTGTACCAATCTGTGGGAAAAGATATTGCATAATGGTAGGAAATGATACTGCTTCATAACAAACAACACCTATGTATGCAAGTATTATGGACCATGTGCATATGAAAGAACCTGTTGTTCCGAAGGCTTTGTAACTGAACACCTGTTCACCGCCACACATTGGCATAGCGGTAGTAAGTTCGGCAAAACACAAACCTACGAAGTAAATCATAATACCGCCAAGGATAAACCCAAGAGCAGTACCAAGCACTCCGCCTGTCTGGATCCAGCTACCTGATGAAACTACCCAACCCCATCCTATCATAGCACCGAAGGCTACCATAAGGACGTCGGTAGTGCCGAGGACTTTTTCAAATCCTGATTTCTTTACTTCCTTTTCCATAATTAAACACTCCTTTTCAAGGATAAATTACATTATCTATTTGTGATAGATACACAAATACACAGTATATTATACTCCTAACACTACTGAATGTCAACATTTTACGAATTTTTTCGATGTACTTTCCACAAAAAACATGTAATATATTAATTATTTTTTGTATATACTATCCAAAATATGTAAACTGTTTGTTAATTTCGCACATCAAAAAAGACCATCAAAAATGACGGTCTTTTTTATAAGTGAAATAACTAATTAATTGAATTCTCAAGTTTGTTTATCGCTGCATACAGTTCATTGGCAATAATACTGTGACCAAGTCTATTTAAGTGCCCTTCACCTATCTGCGAATTGGCAAACCCATAAGCCAGTTGGTATGTTTCTTTGTAGTGTGAAATAAAATCATCTACCACGTCAACCAGAACTACACCATTTTTTTTGCAACTTTCCTCAAGAACTTTCATCTGTTCAGGATCATCATCACTTATGGCATTTTCCATATCTTCATAACTGTATGTATTGTGATGAAGAATTATAAGTTCTTTGCCATTTTCTCTTGCCTGAGTTGCCATCATTTCGATAACAGCATTCATCTTAGATGCATATTCCTCCCCATCCTGATCCGTAGAAAGGGGTAAAGGTTCTTCTGCAGGTTTAAGAGGAAACAGTTCCCCAAACTGCTTCGCAAAAATCCTGAAATAAGGTATCGAAACTGCTATGTTTGCTGCAAGACTTCTTTCTTTCATATCTTTGCGGTATTCCTGATTAAGCATACCGTCCAGTTGTTCAACAGTCCATCCAAGACTTTTTGTTTCCACAACAATATATCTTGCGGTATCAAAATACTCTGCAATAGTTTCAAAATAACTTGCCGACTGATCAAAGAAACTTCCTGATCTTCCGATATTAAGACATTTAAGATCATTATCTTCTCTTTCATCCTCTGCAAACAGTTTGTTCAGAACATCTGTACAATTTGCAGTTGCCGGCACATGTACTGCCTCCATATGAGAACTTCCAACCACAACAACATCAGGATCTGTGCAGTTGTTGTAATAAGCATTATTATAGCCAAGATTATCCGTCACTCCGTAGCCGAAGCCCTCGCCCATAGTGGACCAGACTCTGTTTGGCATAAATCTGTTTTTTGTTATTAATTCCGGTTGCGGAATAGTGGGAGGACCATTGTAATAAACAAGTGAAAATGCCGAGAGTATGCAAAGTGCTACCATTCCACTCAGAACAACCTTAAAAATACATCCGATTGTCTTTTTCAATCTGTATCATCCTTTCTGCATATTTAATCACAAAATCAATAATTTCCGTATATAAATGGACTTCCGCCTGTATGTGCAAGTGCAATTATAAGTCCTAAAAACACGAAGAAAATAACCTGACTTGTAAACTTACTTAAATCCATCAGAGGATAATATCCTTCTACAGGACACATATTATGCTTTCTGGATACAAGGCCTTCTCTTTTTGACTTCACTACTGCGCAGGTCATACCAATGATATACACAATCACAGCAAAGATAAACCATGCAAATATCTGTGTTATACCTGCATCAAATGCCACTATTCTTCCGATAATTGTCACAGCAACATCAAAACTTGGTGCTCTGAAGAATATCCAGCAGAAGTTAACAAACAAAAATGTAATAACTATAGATACAACATTTGAAACAGCACCGTGTTTCTTATCAGGGCTTTTTGTAATTAACATCCACACCTTATGTACTGCAAGGGCAACACCGTGAAGAAGTCCCCATATTATGTATGTCCAGTTGGCACCGTGCCATATGCCACCTATTACCATTGTGAGAATAAGATTTACATATGTTCTTATCTTGCCCTTTCTGCTTCCACCAAGAGAGATATACAAATACTCCTGAAGCCATGAAGAAAGGGAAATATGCCATCTCTTCCAGAGTTCGGTAACATTTCTTGACAAATATGGAAGGTTGAAGTTTCTCGGAAGATTGATTCCTATAATCTTTGAAACACCGATTGCCATATCCGAATATCCCGAGAAGTCAAAATAAATCTGAAGTGAATATGCAAGTGTTGCAAGAAATACTGTCAAACTTGAAAATGCCAGAGGTGCATCATACACCTGATTTACAAATACAGAAAGTCTGTCTGCCACAACAATCTTTTTAAACAAACCGAAGGCGAAGATCTGAATCCCCGGGAGAAATGTTTCCCATCCGATCTTAACCTCATTATCTACCTCATTGAAAAAGTCACTGCTTCTCTGGATAGGACCCGAAGTGATTTTTGGAAAATATGAAACATACAATGCAACATCCCTAAAGGATCTTGGCTCTATCTTGCCTCTTTTCACATCCACCATATAACTTATGGCGCTGAATGAATAGAATGAAATTCCCAATGGCAATATGAGATTAAGAAGTGTATAATCCCTGCCAAGAATATTTACAAAAGACTCAATAAAGAAGTTTGTATATTTAAAGTAGCCCAATGCCAATATAGGAATAATTATGCCGATTGCATAATACTTTCCCTTCTTTGCCACAAAGTATGCGCAAAAACTGATCACAAAAAGAATAACTGCAAATCTGTAATCAGCATAAATCACAAATATGTAACTTGCGATAAGAAGTATCCATTTGAATACACTTATCTTTTTGTCAGTATTCTTTACAAATTTGTTGCACACATAAAGCAGAGAAAAAACTATTGCCAAAAAACCAAAAAATATAATACTTACTATTTGCATATTACTTTCTCCTTTTCAAGTTTATTTATAGTTTCATAAAGTACTTCTGCCATCTTCTTATGTCCGTATCTGTTAAGGTGTCCATATTCTACCTTTCCTGTAGTAAAGCCATGAGATACAAGATTTTTTTCAATATACATTTTTTCAAATTCACCTTGAAGATTTACATATGTTATGCCGTTTTCTTCAGCATATTTTTTGAAAACATCCGAATGTTCTTCACAATTATAAGAGAGAGTGCCGTCTTTATTAAGAACACCTGTAGGATGATAACAAATAATAATGTGAGTCGAATATTCCTTTCCGATATCCCCTATATACTTAAGTAACGTTTCGTAAGGTTTTTCATCAATCGAATCTTTCTCCTGGGGTTTGACAGAGGGAGTAGTTTTTGCAGATGTTTCAGGCATAAACAATTTCAGAAGTCCGCTGTCTATATTCTGGTGAACAATCCTCAAAAAAGGAACCATCTGCAGTTTTCTTATGATTCCCGTGTCATAACTTGGTGTAAAATCAATATTTCCTTCCAGAAGTTTATCCACATTTTTCTGATCAATATTTACTGAGTCAGTCTCAATAATAACCGCCTTGGGTGTACTCTCAAACAACTCAAGATTGACAGGAAGATACTTGGAAACTTTATATAAATGATGTCCGGATATACCCATATTATAAACCGAATACCTGTCCCCGATTTTTTCATTCAGAATGTAGGTCATATTCTCTTCGTTTGTAATATTCGTTGCTTCCATATGAGATGAACCTAACACGATAATATCAGGATTCTCTATTACTTCGGCATTGTTATATCCTTTTTCGTCATACTTGCCCCAGGCTATGCCTTCTGTCATTTTCATCCATTTTGCATTGGATGGCCATACATAGTCAGTATTTTCGTCCGGGTTTTTAATATGAACCGGTATAGTGCTGTATGGCATCAATAAAACCGATAATATAAGAACCGCACAACACCCAGCCAACAATACTTTAAGTAAAGTTTTTAACGTTTTCATTTCCCACCTCTTATCTACATATTTCTCTACATGCACATTTAATATAACATACTTTTCAGAATACTTCAAGATTTTTATTAATTGTGCACTTTTGTACAAAAAACAACCCCTCGCAAGATATCCTTGCAAGGGGTATGATACCAAATATTAATATCAGTCTGATGTGTAAGGGAGAAGCGCGATATGTCTTGCTCTCTTGATAGCAACAGTAAGTTGTCTCTGGTGCTTAGCACATGTACCGCTGATTCTTCTAGGAAGAATCTTTGCTCTTTCAGAAACGTACTTTCTGAGTTTTGCTATATCCTTGTAATCAATTTCCTGTACTTTGTCTGCACAGAACTGACATACTTTCTTTTTTGGTCTTTTTCTGTATGCTCTTTCTTCAGCCATCTCTATAAACCTCCTTTAATCATTAACACTAAATCAGAATGGCAAATCGTCATCTGCCGGAATAGGCATAAGACCTGCATCTGCTCCGAAATCTGCAGTAGTATTCTGAATAGGTGCACTTGTAGAAGTGTCGGAAGAAGACTTGCTGTCTGCAAAATATGCCTCATCTACCAAAACATCTGTTGTGTAGTGAGTCTGTCCGTCCTTTTCGTATCTGCCGGTCTGAAGTGATCCGACAACACCCATCATTCTGCCCTTTGCAAAATACTTTGCAACGAACTCTGCAGTATTTCTCCATGCAACACAGTTGATGAAGTCTGCATTCTGCTGACCCTCTTTTGCAAAACGTCTGTTAACAGCCAATGAAAAACTGCAAACATTCACTCCTGATGGAGTGGTTCTGAGTTCAGGGTCTCTTGTAAGTCTGCCAAGCAATATTACTTTATTCATTCTACATCATCCTCCGTAATTACTTTCTTACAGTAATAGTTCTTAAGATACCGTCAGTGATGTTGTAAACTCTGTCCAATTCCTTAATAAATTCAGGTTCGGATTCGAAGTTTATCAATGTGTAATATCCTTCTGTTCTGTCTTCGATAGGATATGCTAATCTCATCTTACCCCAATCATCAACAGATTCAACCTTACAAGACTCAGCAATCATAGTTTTGAACTTTTCTACCAAAGCTGTAACTGCTTCTTCACCTATTGTTGTGTCAACAATAAAGATGGTTTCGTACTTGTTTAAAATTTTATCCATTATATTCACCTCCCTTTGGACTTTGGCCCTTAAATGATTTTAAGAGCAAGGAGTTGACCATAGGTCAACAGATGTATTATACAACTATAACTATCATTTGTCAAGGATTTTTTATACATTTGTCCACGGTTTTTTTGCATTTCATAAACAGTCAAAGCTTCGGTTTTATTTTGACTTAAACACTTTTACTGTTTCACAGTTGTCAAATGCATTTGGATCTACTGTGACGCTCTTGCTCTTAATCTCCACGTTTTCAAGTGAACGACAATCCAAGAACGCCCATTTGTGGATTTTTTTCACATTTTCAGGTATCACCACATTCTGAAGGGAGACACAATAATAAAACATCTTTTGATGTATGTCTGTGATACTCTTGGGAAGGACAATCCGCTTTGCATTAAGACAAAGGGCAAATGTCCCCTCTTTGTCACCGTCAGAAAAATAGTCCATAGTCTCTACGCTGTCGGGTATGACTATATTCTCCAGAGATGCACAATATGCGAACGCCTGTTTTCCTATACGTTTGACTGTATCGGGGATACGGATACTATTTAGTTTTTTGCATCCGAAAAACATCCTGTCGCCGATATCCGTCACGCCGTAAGGGATGTTTACACTTTTCAGCGAACTGCATCCTTCAAACACTCCGCAACCTTCATATATGACTCTGCCTGTGTCATCTGTCTTTATACAGTCAATCACATCTACTGTTGAAGGAAATGTCACATTTGTAAGTTGCTGACAGTTCCAGAAAGCACCTGCTCTTACATCCTTCAGGCCTTCTTTGAGTGATATACTTTTTAAGTTTTTGCAATTGGCAAATGCCATCTGTGCAATCACATTTACGCTTTCAGGCACCGTTACGGTCTGAAGCGATGTGCAGTTTGCAAAAGTGCACTCATTGACAACATCAACCCCTTCGGGGATATTGATACCTACAAGTGATTCACAACCGTAAAAGGCATACTTGCCGATAAAGGAAACCGAATCTGGAAGTATCAGACGAAGGTTTATGCATTGGAAGAAGGTATAGTGCCCGATATATGAAACAGTCTCAGGCAAAACCACTTCCTTAAGCCTTGTACATCCGCTGAATGCCCCGTCTTCCACAGTGGTCAGGCCATCGACTATATGTATGCTTTCCAGATCATCTCTGTCTTCAAATGCGGCAACACCGATTTTCACTACTTTTCTGCCAAAGATACGGCTTGGTACACGGACATTTTTGCCTGTGCCGGTATAACGGGCTATTTCACCGGTAAAAATATTGAATTCGTAGTTACTGCCCACACCGGAAAGATATCGGATACTGAAAAACAGCGACAAAGAAAGTATAATCATCACCGCTATAAATGAAATTGTCTTTATTCCATTTTTACTTTTTATATAATTAAGTATCTTCTCCATAGAGAGTCATTCCTTTGAGAATTTTTTAAAAAAATACACGTAAGGGAATGTAAAATATCTTTTACACTCCCTTCAGATTTGTGATTATTCAAGAAAATCTTTAAGTTTTTTGCTTCTGGAAGGGTGACGGAGTTTTCTTAATGCTTTTGCTTCAATCTGTCTGATTCTTTCTCTTGTTACATTAAATTCCTTACCCACCTCTTCAAGTGTTCTTGCTCTGCCGTCATCAAGACCGAAACGAAGTCTCAAGACCTTTTCTTCTCTTGGTGCAAGAGATGACAAAACGTCCATAAGTTGCTCTTTCAGAAGCATAAACGCTGCCATATCTGACGGTGCAGGAGCATCGTTGTCAGGGATGAAATCACCAAGGATACTGTCTTCTTCTTCACCGATAGGTGTTTCAAGGCTTACAGGCTCCTGAGCAATCTTCATTATTTCTCTTACTCTTTCTTCACTTGTGTTCATAGCAGCGGCAATCTCTTCCACCTTGGGATCTCTGCCGTATTCCTGCAGAAGTTGACGTGAAACTCTGATGAGTTTGTTGATGGTTTCCACCATGTGAACAGGGATTCTGATTGTTCTTGCCTGATCTGCAATAGCACGGGTGATAGCCTGTCTTATCCACCATGTAGCATAAGTGGAAAACTTAAATCCCTTTGTACAGTCAAACTTCTCTACTGCTTTGATAAGACCAAGGTTTCCTTCCTGAATAAGATCAAGGAAAAGCATACCTCTTCCCACATATCTCTTGGCAATACTTACAACAAGTCTTAAGTTGGCTTCCGAAAGTCTCTTCTTTGCACTTTCGTCCCCATTCTGCATTCTTTCTGCAAGTTCGATTTCCTCATCTGCAGAAAGAAGAGGTACTTTGCCGATTTCCTTAAGATACATTCTTACAGGATCGTCAAGACCTATTCCGTCAGGGATTGTGAGATCTATCTCATCATCGCCGTCTGCCTGAATCTCGTCAAGTTCTCTTTCGAAATCCTCAACAAGTTCTATTCCCATCTGTTCCATAGTCTCGTAGATTTTTTCGATCTGTTTTGCATCAAGTTCAAGTTCAGAAAGTGCATCCATGATTTCCTTGAAGGAAAGGACCCCCTTCTTCTGACCTAATGCCATAAGACCTCTTATAATATCTTTTTTGTTACCTGCATCGAGCAAATCCATCTTTTCTTCAGACATATGATTACTCCTTTCAATTACTCATTAGTATTATTCAAAAGTTCATTCAAAGAATCTATATCCCCTCTTGAAAGGAGTTCTTTTACCGATTCTTTTTTCTTCTCGTTCATAATAATTTTGATGAAGTCAACTGCTGCTCTGTCAGAATTTTCGTACATAGCATCAATGCTTAGAAGTTTTGTAATTTCATTTACTTTGTCTTCATCAAACATACTGAGAAGTTCACTTGCTTCCACTTTTTGATTCTGTTCTGCTTTGTTCTTTATAATCTCAAGAAGTTTAAAGTGGAATTCCGACTCAAAGATTCCGTCAAAAAGCACACTTTCACTTCTTTTGTAGCACATAGGATCATTGAGAAACACCGATATAAGCATATCTCTTGTTTTCTCCAGTTTGTCCGAAGTGATTGCTCCTGCATAAGGCAGAAGTTTTTCACCTTTTGCCTCTTCGGCCCTTGGGAGAGGGGATGATCCCTCGCTGATACCAAGTTGCATATATATTGCCTGATTGGCAACACCTGTCCGTTTGGACAAATCATTTATTGCCACATCAAGTTCTACTTTATTTTTTATCTTCGCGATATAAGGAAGTATCTCTGATATATAGGCTACCTTGTCCTCGCTTAACTCGAGGTTGTATTTCTCGCCCAATGCCTGCATAAGATACAGCATATCAGACTTTCTATGTTTTACAAGGCGTTCGAATTCTTCCTTGCCGTATTTGTTTACAAATTCATCGGTGTCCTTGGCACCTACCACATTCATAACAGATGCCTTCATATCTATCTCACGAAGTATAACAACGGCTCTCTTGGCTGCATTGATACCTGCATCGTCGCTGTCAAGGCAAACTATGACTTCCTGGAAGTATTTCTTAAGAAGTTTCGCCTGATCCTTTGTAAAGGATGTTCCCGATGCGGCAACTACATTGAAAATGCCGTGTTTCATAAGTGATATTACATCCATATATCCTTCCACAAGGATTACAGATGCGGCTTTTGATTTCCTTGCAACATGTATGCCGTAAAGCACACGGCTTTTGTTGTAGATAAGAGTTTCGGGAGAGTTTAAATATTTGAACTCTTTTTTGTTGTCGATTCTTCTTGCGCCGAATCCTATTACCTTGCCGTTTATGTTGAATATAGGAAATGTTACTCTGTTTGAAAACCTGTCTAAAATTGTTCCGTCTTCTCTTTTGGACACAACACCGGCTTTTAAGATATCATTTTCTTTATAGCCCAGACTTAACAGGTGGTCATAAAGTGCCCTCTTTTCCGAAGGAGAAAAGCCCAGCCAGAAATTCCTTGCACAATTTCCGTCTATATGACGCTCTTTGAAATACTCTACAGCAACCTTGCCTTCAGGCTTTGAAAGATATGAATAAAAAAACTTGGCAGCCTCTTCGTTTATGGCATAGAGTACTTCTTTCTGATCTTTTATTAAATTTTCCCTCTGGATATCATTGGAATTCACCTGAGGCAACGTAATATTGGTACGTTCTGCGAGAAATTTCACCGCTTCGTAAAAGGACATATCCTCCGACTTCATAACGAAGTTTATAACTGTGCCTCCCACACCGCAGCCGAAGCAATGAAATATCCCCTTCTGAGGTGACACCGAAAATGATGGCGTCTTCTCGTTGTGGAACGGGCAAAGCCCCATATAATTACTTCCGCTTCGTTTTAAGGACACAGTTTGTCCTATCACGTCAACAATGTCATTCTTCTCGATGACCTCCTGAATTACATATTCCGGGAAGAGTGGCATTCAAATCACCGTTTCCTGACAATTATTTTTAATGGCAAAAGCAGGCGAACACTATCACCTGCTCTTACATTTATCTAAATTCGACTTTTTATGCAAAAATCCTCTTTTTTATTAAAAACTTTTAAAATTTTGTAAGTGCTTTTGATATAAAAAGTTCATTAAACATATGAATTATATAATCATCTGTCATACTTGATACAAGATCACATACAACTCTGTCTTTGGATGAATGGTTAAGAAGATTTCTGTATTCCTCAGGCATTCTGTCTATATCCTTGTAATAGTATTCATACATCTTGCCTATTATCATTCTTACAGTATCTGTATGATCGTGGAGTTTGTAATAAACTCTCTCAAACATAAACTGTCTTAATTCCATCATTGCATTTTCTATATCCTTACTCATAGACACTTCACCTTCTTTGGTAGTGGTAAAGATTAGGTCCTTGATAAGGGTGTCAATTCTCTCGGAATTGGTATTTCCCATAAGTTTTACACATGATTCGGGGATATCGGTATCGTTTATCATCTTCGCTCTTATGGCATCGTCTATATCGTGATTGATATATGCAAATCTGTCTGCAAACTTAATGACTTTTCCCTCAAAAGTGCAGGCGGTATTCTCTCCCGAATGATTGAGAATCCCGTCACGTACCTCATATGTAAGATTGAGTCCCTTGCCGTCACGCTCTATCACATCACAGATTCTCAAACTCTGTTCGTAGTGTTTGTATCCTTCGGGGCAAAGTTCATTGAGCACGCTTTCTCCCATATGCCCGAAAGGAGTATGCCCTATATCGTGTCCCATACTGATTGCCTCTGTAAGGTCGGTATTAAGCATTAATGCCTTGGAAATGGTAGTGGCAATCTGCGACACTTCCAGGGTATGAGTAAGTCTTGTGCGGTAGTGGTCATTTCCCGGAGAAATGAATACCTGGGTTTTGTGCTTGAGCCTTCTGAATGCCTTTGAATGAATGATTCTGTCACGGTCTCTTGAAAACTCGGTTCTCAAATCGCACTTATCTTCCTCATATTGCCTGCCACGGGAATTCTTTGAAAGGCATGCATAAGGTGACAGTATAAGTTCTTCTGCTCTTTCCAACTTTTGTCTTATGTCCAAATCACTTCAACTCCTCAAGTATTCTGTGTGCCAAAAGTTCTGCACGTGATATTGCATTTTTGTCATCCTTCGAAGGTCTTACGGCTGATACACCAAGATGCCCAGCACCAAGGTCGCTGCTTGATGCACCGATTATTGTCATTCCGTCAACAAGCATACAATCGTGGATGGCTCTTATGGTTGTTTCCTGTCCGCCAAACATAGACGCTCCGCATACAACTGCACAACCGATTTTACCTATAAGTGCCTTCTTTCCTCTTAAATCCCTTGTCTTGTCAAAAAGACACTTAAGTTGTCCTGACATAGAGCCGAAATACACAGGACTTCCGAATACTATACAGTCGGATGTCGCCATCTTGTCAAGAGTTTCTTCAAGAAACGTCCCCTCATAACAGGATTTGTTGCAGGGATTGGAGCAGCATACACAGAATGGGACTTTTGCAGAAAGAAGAGCCTCCTGAACATTTATTATCTCCGTATCCACATTATTTTTATTCAATATATCAGATATGTAATTTAACAAAAAGTATATATTGCCCTCTTTGTTGGGGCTTGCATTCAGCATAAGAACTTTCATATACAGATCCTTTCTTCCATTATCGGATATTCGTTTTTTGTTTTCCAAATAATTATATACTACAAATCTTTCAAAAATCCTTTTTTCCGTGGCAAATTTGTTTAATTTCCGCCTGATTTCACAGTAGTAATTTAAAAATAATCAGCATAACCAGCCCCGGTACACCCAAAAGCCCCAGTATAAGAGAATTGATGGGATTAACCCCTATAAAAAGTCCCGTCTTATGAGAAAACAGATTTATGATTAAAAGGGCAACTGCTCCGATTATACTGTTAAAGACCACCTTTAGAACATATTTCACAGGTGCAAAAAAGACTCTCAGACTAACCCCCACAATAAGTATTCCCAGCAAAAATCCTATAAGACCAACAAAGTTTTCCGCCATACATATTCTCTCCCCGTATGTATATTTTTAAAAGCCACAACTTCTCACATAAATTATATTTATAAAGAAGGTACTGTATTCCACACCATTTTCGGGTTTCATTAATATAATAAAATGATGACTTTCTAATTTGATTGGAGGTTTGATGATATGGACAATGTATTGATAATGGCACTATGTGCCACTTTGTTTACATGGTTTGTGACAATGCTTGGTGCTATGACGGTGGTGTTTTTTAAATCAGTTAACCATAAAATAATGAATATTATGCTTGGATTTGCATCAGGAGTGATGATTGCGGCAAGTTTCTGGTCTCTTCTTCAGCCTGCCATAGAAAGAGCGCAGGCAACTCTCAATACTCCTGCATACATCATAGCAACTGCAGGGTTTCTGTCAGGGGCGGTCTTTATGTGGGCATCTGACAAGACTGTTTCTTACACAAGACAAAAACTTAAGAAAACAGAAGATGAAACCAAAGAAAAAAGGATAAGCAGAATCTTTATGCTTATCCTCTCAATCACTCTTCACAATATCCCTGAGGGTCTTGCGGTGGGAGTGGCATTCGGAGCACTTAATACAAGTGTTTATTCAAAAGAGGCACTTCTTGGTGCAATAAGCATTGCCATAGGAATAGCACTTCAGAATTTCCCCGAGGGTGCGGCGGTATCTCTGCCGTTAAGACGGGAAGGATATTCAAGAAAGAAGAGTTTCCTCCTTGGTCAGGCATCAGGTATGGTAGAGCCTGTAGCAGGATTGCTTGGCGCTTATCTTGTGGTGTATATGGAAACATTTCTCCCATTCGCTCTTTCCTTTGCGGCAGGCGCAATGATACTTGTGGCAGTACACGAACTTATCCCCGAATGTCAGAAAAACAAACACACTCATCCCTACTTTTCTACTGCAGGTATTGTGGGAGGATTTGCAGTTATGATGCTTCTGGATGTGATGCTTGGTTGACAATTTGAAACTTTTACATTAAAATTATATGAAATAAAACCTTAAGGAGAAAAAAAGTGAAAGAGACTATATACACCATTCCTCTTAATGAGGCTTTTGATACAGATTGCGAATGTGCCGTATGCGAATTTATGAGAAAAGAAGAAATCAACCTTGTAAATTCCACAATGGGTGCAAGTATGATGGAGCCTGAGTTTCGGGAAATCACAAACAAAATGGGATTTTGCAAAATCCATCAGAGAATGGTTATTAATACAGAAAGCAAACTAAGTGTGGCACTTGTATATCATACACATATGACACAGGTGATGAATACCCTCTCTGATATACAAAAAAGTGCAGAAGGAAATTCAAAAAAATCCCTTTTCAAAAAATCAGATTTCAGAGTTTCCCTTATGGAAGAACTTCAGAAACTTGATGATACCAATTCATCCTGTGCAATATGCAAAAGACTTTCGGAAACCGAAGAAAGATTCTTAAATAACCTTATATACCTTTACAAAAAAGAAAAGGACTTCAGAGAAAAAGTCCTTAAGTCAAAAGGTTTCTGTCTTGTTCACTACAAAGCACTCTTAAGTTGTGCAATGAAAGAAATGAATGAAAGCGAACTTATGGAATTTGTAAAGGATATATCAGATGTGCAAAACAGAAACTTCAAAAGGCTGACAGATGAAGTGGAATACTTTTCTTCTCTTTTTGATTATAAAAACAAGGGAAAAGATCCCAAAGAGTCAAGAACTGCACTGTCAAGAAGCAGCGAAAAACTTATATCCTATATAAATTAAAAAAGAGAATGGCTGACATTCTTTATTGCGAATATGAAATCCAAGGGGCTGTAAAAAATTATTTTTTACAGCCCCTGTTGAATTGAAGGGAATAGGAAAAAGACTTCAGAACGAAGAAACTGAGCCGAAACCTTTGGTTTCGGGTTACCCGAAGGCGTACAGGAGTACACAAATAATCTACATTAAGCGGTTTTAAAATTTGAATTTTGCATTATTCTTCAGAAAATCCTTCAAATATACGTATGTATTATTTTTGGATTTTCATTGTCTAATAACAAAATTCAATATTTTAAAACTGTTTTCTTTTATAAGATATAATTCTATTCAGCGCATAATGCAAATTATTTGTGTACTGCACGTCGAGAGGCATGTAGGGACAGCCGTCATCGGCTGTCCGTTTAAAAGGCACAAAAAAGAGGAAATATTACATAAAAATGTAATATTTCCCACATAATAAATAATTCGTAAGTTTCATTACGCATACAGGTTTTTGATTTTGGCTTAATCTATGCCTTTTTGCGATCTGGAGTTTTTTTACATTCCCTTTTATAATCCGAAAAGATGTTCTATAAGTATCTTTATTCCCATTATAATAAGTACCGTTCCGCCGAAAATCTCCGCACCTGCTTTGTATTTCGCACCGAACACATTCCCCACCTTCACACCGATTGCAGAAAGGATAAGAGTGGTGATGGCAATAACCGAAACAGCGCTGAGAATAGGAAATCCTTTTCCGTGAGTGCAGGCATATACCACACCTACCGCCAGGGCATCTATGCTTGTGGCAACTGCAAGAGGTACCATGGTCTTAATGTCAAATCCGCCTACAGGACAATTCTCTTCGCCTCTTGCTTCCTTTATCATATTGAACCCTATAGCAAAAAGAAGTACAAATGCTATCCAATGGTCAAAATTTTTGATAAGGGATTCAAAATTTGCTCCGAGAAGAAAACCGATAAGAGGCATCAGCCCCTGAAACAGGCCAAAATATATTCCTACTGTAATGATATTTTTCCATGTAAGTCTTTGTGTAGAAAGTCCTTTGCATATACTTACTGCAAAGGCATCCATACTAAGCCCCACACCTACAAGAAACACTTCCCAAAAATTCAAATCATATCAACTCCGTTAATTTTTTCCATAGTTCAATATAACATACCACAAAGGAAAAGTCAAACAAATATAATCTTTTCACTTTTACATTTGACAAAGAACGGGTATATAATATATAGTTAATGTATAACAATTTCAGGGAGAGTATTACAATGAAAAAACTTATTTGTATGATTTTGTCTTTCACATTGATTTTTTCCTGTGCTTATGCATACAACTTCGTAGCACCTGACTGGGGAAAACTGCTTAATGAAAGAAAAAATATGGTATCACAGCGGGAATTTGAACTATATGGCGAAGCAAAGCCTGATGATTCGATATATTTCGGGGCGAGACTTGAACCTGTGGCAGGAACATATATCGGCATGATTTCCGAAACATCCGTTCCCTTTGCACCGGTGGGAAGTTATCTTACATATATAGACGATATGAATCAGCCTGATCTCTATTATCCCGCAAACGAAATGATAATGAGAGACAACATAGTTGCCACAATAGGCTGGACAATAAACAGTCTCGGCAATATAAACTATGAATATATAAGAGGGGTACTTAACACCCTTAACACATACAACAAACCAATGTTTATACGTTTTGCCAACGAGATGAATGTATCTCCTATCGGCGACGAACCTGACCAGTATGTACAGATATTCAGAAATGTGGCAAATATGATTCACGTATATGACAACTTTGCCGTTGTATGGTCGCCAAATGATCTTGGTGCCCTTGACCGTCCATATGAACTTTATTATCCGGGAGACGAATATGTGGACTGGATAGGCGTAAGTATGTATATGATAAAGTATTTTCAGGGCAACAAAAACACTCAGTTTAAAGACAGCGTTTACTTTATGACAGGCGACTACGGATATGCAACAAACAGAATCAAGCCTATTATGGAATTTATGCAAAAAAACAACATAAAAAAACCTGTTA
This sequence comes from Clostridia bacterium, assembly GCA_045530725.1. GTDB lineage: Bacteria > Bacillota > Clostridia > UMGS1810 > UMGS1810 > SIG435. Next base: position 1,013 of record JAZSCT010000003.1, on the reverse strand, counting down.
TGATAAGCGAAGGCGGTGTACCTACAAACAACAAATTTGGCGAAGACCTTACCGAATGGGCGAAACCCAGATTTGACAACTTCCTCTGGTATCTTGTGATGAAATACCCGCAGATAAAACTCTTAAACTACTTCAACAATCACAGAGCCATGGAAAATGAAAGATATGACATCACAGGATATCCTTATGCAGAAGAATCCTTTATGAGAGCAAAAAACAGCGGTGCGTATATCACAGAATATAAGGGTACTCCTAAATTTGTATTCAGAAAATTTATAAACTTAAATGAGTTTCTGGAAAAAGATGGTATTATAAATCTTTATACCTATGCATATTTCGAAAACACACCTACTATGAATGTAAACTACATCTTAAACGGTGAATGGTACCATTCATCACCCCAGATTCCATATACTTGTGCTTTGTCAACGAAAGACCTTGTTGACGGTACAAATACCATCACTATCAGCGCCTGCGGTCAGAGCAAGACCTACACCTTTGAATATCATCCGAAGAGTGATATCAAAGTGGTGGTAAACGGAAAGGAAGTTGCATTTGATGTTCCACCGATGATTCAGGACGGAAGAACACTTATTCCTTTGAGAGCCTGTGCAGAATCTCTGGGAGCAGAAGTGGAATGGCTTGGAGAAATCCAGACTGCAATCATAAGAAACGGATCGACCACAATCGCCATTACAATCGGCAAGAATGAATATAAAATCAATAAGGAAAATACACCTCTTGATGTGCCTGCACAGATAATCGACGGAAGAACGCTGGTACCTGTAAGAGCAATATCCGAAGGTTTCGGAGCCAAAGTCAAGTGGGATGCAGAGACAAAGACGGTTTATATTAATAAACAGGCATAAATACAATAAATATCCACCCGCATAGCGGGTGGTTTTTCATTTTCGGGCATAGCCCTACCCTTTACTGGCGACGCACAAGTGCGTTTTTCTATTGGCCTGCCAGCCTTGCAATTGTTACTTGTTACCCATAAATGGGTCCCGCGG
>JAZSCT010000028.1:0-128109 GCA_045530725.1 Clostridia bacterium | reverse complement strand
CCGCGGGACCCATTTATGGGTAACAAGTAACAATTGCAAGGCTGGCAGGCCAATAGAAAAACGCACTTGTGCGTCGCCAGTAAAGGGTAGGGCTATGCCCGAAAATGAAAAACCACCCGCTATGCGGGTGGATATTTATTTGTTTTCCCTTTGTCGAATTTTGCTTGAACTTTTTTTGTTCAAATTTTGTTCAATTTTTCATCTTCGGTTTGTAAAAAAATGCAGAATTTACTTTTTTTGTAAAAATATGGTCGAAATTTACAAAATATCATTCAAAACACTCAAAAAGTTATTGTCAAATGAATTTAGTCCCATTATACTGATTCTTGCCAAAAATTTACACTATGGAGGAATTAATGATGAATAAAGGTAAAGTAAGAGTAATGGTGGCGGATGATTCAAAGGAATTCTGTCGAAGCCTGAAGGATTATTTTTTAAAGTGCGAGGATATCGAACTTGTGGGTGTTGCTTATGACGGTAAAGAAGCCTTTGAAATGGTAATGGAAACAAAGCCCGATGTTCTCCTTACAGATATAATTATGCCAAATCTTGACGGATTGGGGCTTTTGTCAAAAATTGATAACAGTTCTGTGCTTACAAGTAAGCCAAACTCTATCGTGGTGTCTGCCATCGGTAATGACAAGGTAATCACAACGGCTATGAATCTTGGTGCAAGGTATTATATGGTGAAGCCTATAGACCTTTCCACATTGGCTGACAGAGTAAGGGAGTTCAGGGACTTCCCCTCTGCTATAAAAGAGCCAAAAAAGAATGGCTCCAATACAGAGTTCGACCTTGAGACAGGCGTCACAAATATCATCCAGAAGATAGGAGTACCTGCACATATCAAAGGATATCAGTATATGAGAGATGCTATTATAATGGTGATAAATGATATGGAAACGATCAATTCTGTCACAAAGATTCTCTATCCATCTGTTGCCAAGAAATACAATACCACATCATCAAGAGTGGAAAGAGCCATCAGACATGCTATCGAGGTGGCGTGGGATAGGGGAGATCCTGAGGTGCTTGATTCGATGTTTGGTTATACTATACTTAGTTCTAAGGGAAAGCCTACAAATTCGGAATTTATTGCTATGATAAGTGATAAGATAAGGTTAAAAATCAAAGATGTCGGCTAATGGAATGGTAAAAATCCCCCAGAGCGCAAAAAGGCAAGGGACAGATAAAAAAGAATTCTTAAATTAAGTAGTGAAGTATTATTAATGTAGGAAATATTACATTATCGATGTAATATTTCCTCTTTTTTGTGCCTTTTAAACGGACAGTCGAGGACGCCTGTCCCTACAACTGGACAAACATTCGCTCTCGGCGTATCACATACGCCTTCGGTTTTGTTTGTCCAATCTGAGGAATTTTTCCTCATTCCATTGAAGAAAAAGTAAAATTTGCTTATTTGCAAATTCCCTTTGATCATATGCCATATATTACGGAAAAGCATTTGCCATTGTGGGATGAAAAAAGCAAAGGAGATGAAATTTTTCATCTCCTTTGTTGGTTTGTTTCTCTATAGACACAACTACAGTATCTGCCGCTTTCAAAAATATTTTTCATAATTATATACCCCACAAATTATATTTTTCGTATATATCATATTAAATCATAAAAAAATCAACACAAAAATGAAAATGTTTTCGTTTTTGTGTTGATTTTTGTTTAATATACAAGATAAAAATGAAACACTTTTAGCATTATCAAAAATATTTCTTTAAGAATCTTCCTGTGTGTGATTTTTCATTTTTTGATACTTTTTCGGGAGTGCCTGTACAGATTACCGTTCCGCCATTGTCTCCGCCTTCAGGTCCAAGGTCTATGATATGGTCTGCGGTTTTGATTACATCAAGATTGTGCTCAATCACTACTACCGTGTTTCCGTTGTCGCAAAGGGTATTTAATACTTCCACAAGATGATGCACATCTGCAGTATGAAGTCCTGTTGTAGGCTCATCAAGGATATACATAGTCTTGCCTGTGCCTCTTTTGGAAAGTTCGGTAGCAAGTTTTACTCTCTGTGCTTCACCGCCTGAAAGAGTGGTTGATGGCTGACCGATCTTTATATATCCCAGTCCCACTTCATAGAGGGTGCGGAGTTTTCTCTCGATTTTTGGGATGTTTTTGAAGAATTCAAGTCCTTCTTCAACTGTCATTTCAAGCACATCGGATATACTCTTGCCTTTGTACTTTACTTCAAGAGTTTCCCTGTTATATCGTTTTCCCTTACACACTTCACATGGTACATATACGTCAGACAGAAAGTGCATTTCAATCTTAAGTATTCCGTCGCCCTGACATGCCTCACATCGTCCCCCTGATATGTTGAAACTGAATCTTCCCGGACCGTAACCACGCATTTTTGCTTCGTTTGTCCTTGCAAACACTTCTCTTATATCGGTAAATACTCCCGTATAAGTAGCAGGGTTTGAACGAGGGGTTCTTCCTATAGGTGACTGATCGATATTTATCACTTTGTCAAGGTGTTCAAGCCCTTCAATTCTTTTGAATGTGCCGCCTTTTCTCTTGGCACGGTTAAGTTCGTGGGCAAGGGTTTTGTATAGGATTTCATTTACAAGAGAACTTTTGCCGCTGCCTGATACACCTGTTACTGCAATCATCTTTCCAAGAGGAAATTCCACATTCACATTTTTGAGGTTGTTCTGACTTGCACCAAAGATTTTTAGCACATTTCCATTGCCTTTTCTTCTTTTTTCGGGTACGGGAATTTGCTTTTCGCCACTTAAATACTGTCCTGTGATGCTTTTTTTATTTTTCATAATCTCCTGTACAGTACCCTGAGCCACTATCTCACCGCCGTGCACCCCTGCACCTGGTCCGATATCTACTATATGGTCTGCGGCAAACATTGTATCCTCGTCGTGTTCTACCACTATGAGAGTGTTGCCAAGGTCACGAAGGTTCTTTAAGGCAGATAGGAGTTTGTTGTTGTCTCTTTGATGAAGACCGATACTTGGTTCGTCAAGGATATACAGCACCCCTGTAAGACCTGAGCCTATCTGTGTTGCAAGTCTGATTCTCTGTGCTTCGCCACCTGAAAGTGTGCCTGCACTTCTGGATAGCGTCAGGTATTCGAGACCTACATTTATGAGAAAGTCAAGTCGTGCATTGATTTCTTTTAGTATCTGATTTGCGATAATGGTATCCTTTTGGGAAAGAGTGAGATTTTCGAAGAATTCCTTACATTTTTTCACAGAAAGGTTTGTGATTTCTGCAAGGTTTTTGCCTCCTACAGTTACTGCAAGGGCTTCTTTTTTCAGTCTGTCACCTCTACATTCAGGACAGGGCTGTGTACCCATAAATTCTTCGTATTCTGCTTTCATTGCAGGGGAGAGGCTTTCTTTGTAGCGTCTCTCCATACAGGGAATGATACCTTCAAATGGAGTGAAAAACTTTCTTCCCTTGAAGGTAAATTCTATAGGCTCTTTTGTGCCGTAAAGTATCTCTTTGTATGCATCGGAAGGTATCTCTGACACAGGTTTCTTAAGGTCAAAGCCAAACATCTTTGCCATAGCACCGAACTGCTGATGGGCAATGGTTTTGGGATCTTTTATATTGAACCCCATTGTGGCAATGGCTCCCTCATTAAATGATATACTTTTGTCAGGGATTACCATATCGGGATCTATTTCCATCATATTTCCTATACCGCTGCAATGTGGGCAGGCACCAAATGGGGAGTTGAAAGAAAACATTCTGGGGCTGAGTTCTTCGATACTTATGCCACAGTCAGGGCAGGCAAAGTTTTTGCTGAAAGTGAGCATTTCTTTGCCGATTACGTCAATATATACAAGACCTTCTCCAAGATCAAGGGCAGTTTCAAGAGAATCTGTAAGTCTCTGTTCAAGGTCTTCTTTGATTACAAGTCTGTCTATTACTATTTCTATAGTATGCTTTTTGTTTTTTTCCAGTTTGATTTCTTCATATAGATCCACCACCTCGCCGTCAACTCTTGCACGGACAAAGCCTGATTTCTTTGCATTTTCAAATATCTTTGTATGTTCTCCCTTTTTGCCTCTTACAATGGGAGCGAGTATCTGAAATTTTGTTCCCTGGGGAAGTGACAGAATTCTATCTACCATCTCATCTATGGACTGCTGTTTGATTTCCTTGTGACACTCAGGGCAATGAGGTACGCCCACTCTTGCATAAAGTAGTCTTAAGTAGTCATAGATTTCTGTAACGGTTCCCACAGTTGAACGTGGGTTTCTGCTTGTGGTTTTCTGATCGATACTGATGGCAGGGGACAACCCTTCTATGAATTCCACGTCAGGCTTATCCATCTGTCCCAAGAACATTCTTGCATAGGAAGAAAGGGACTCCACATATCTTCTCTGTCCTTCTGCATATATCGTGTCAAATGCAAGGGAAGACTTGCCTGAGCCAGACAGACCTGTGAATACCACGAATTTCTCTTTGGGTATGGTTATATTTACATTTTTTAAGTTGTGCTCTTTGGCACCTCGTATTACTATTTCGTTATTCTTTCTCATTTTGTTGCCTTTCTCAACTTGTCTATTTCGTCTCGCAGCCTTGCCGCCTCTTCAAACTTAAGAAGTTCTGCACATTTGAGCATTTCTCTTGTAAGATGTGCGATTCTTTCTTCCACAGACATTTCTTTTGTATTTTCGGTTGGTTTTTCCTTTTTGGTATCTTCTGTAATGGTGTTTATGACACCTCTTATATCCTTCTGAATACTCTGTGGAGTGATGTTGTTTTCTGTATTGTATTTAGTCTGTATTTCTCTTCTGCGGTTTGTTTCTGAGATTGCCCTATCCATAGACTGGGTGATGTTGTCCGCATACATTATTACTCTTCCTTCCGAGTGTCTTGCGGCTCGTCCTATGGTCTGAATAAGGCTTGTCTCACTTCTTAAGAAACCTTCCTTGTCTGCATCAAGTATTGCCACAAGGCTTACTTCAGGTATATCAAGACCTTCTCTTAAGAGGTTTATACCCACAAGTATGTCAAACACACCAAGTCTTAAATCCCTTACTATTTCCATTCTTTCGAGAGTGTCTATGTCCGAATGAAGATATCTTACCTTAAGCCCTGCATCCCGTATATAGTCGGTAAGGCTTTCTGCCATTTTTTTGGTAAGGGTGGTAATAAGCACACGCTGATCCTTTGATGTGGTAATTTTAAGTTCTTCTATAAGGTCATCTATCTGCCCCTTGATAGGACGTACCTCAACCTTCGGGTCAAGAAGCCCTGTAGGTCTTATTACCTGTTCGGCGATAATTTCAGAGTGTTCCTTTTCGTATTCACCCGGGGTTGCACTTACAAATACCACCTGATTTATCATATTTTCAAATTCCTTGAAATTAAGTGGTCTGTTGTCAAATGCAGATGGAAGTCTGAATCCGTATTCCACAAGGGTTTCTTTTCTTGAACGGTCTCCGAAATACATCCCTCTTACCTGAGGAACAGTTACGTGGGATTCATCTATTACAAGAAGGAAATCATCGGGGAAATAGTCCATAAGTGTGTATGGTCTTGTGCCGGGTTTCCTTCCGCTTATGTGTCTTGAGTAATTTTCTATACCCTGACAGAATCCTATCTCCTGCATCATTTCTATATCGTAGTTTGTCCTTTGCAGAAGTCTTTGCATCTCAAGGATTTTGTCCTGGTCTTTAAGTTCTTTTACTCTTTCGTCAAGTTCTTTCTGTATGCTTTTGATAGCCGATTCCATTTTTTCAGGTGTGGTGGCATAGTGAGAGGCGGGGAATATGGCAACATAAGAGCGGAAAGAAAGTATCTCTCCCGTAAGCACATCTATCTCACATATTCTGTCTATTTCATCGCCGAAAAACTCTATCCTCAATGCCTTTTCACTTGATGCGGAGGGGATGATTTCCACCACGTCGCCTCTTACACGGAATGTCCCTCTCTCAAAACTCATTTCGTTTCTTGTGTACTGGATGTTCACAAGACGGCGAAGAAGTTCGCGGATGGGCATTTCTGTGCCTGTGCGGAGGCTTATGATAAGGTCTTTGTAGTCTTCAGGATCACCGAGACCGTATATACAGGACACACTTGCAACGATGATTACGTCCCTTCTTTCAAAGAGTGCCGCTGTGGCAGAGTGACGGAGTTTGTCTATTTCGTCATTGATGGATGCATCTTTTTCTATATAAGTATCAGAACCGGGAATATATGCCTCAGGTTGATAATAATCATAGTATGATACGAAGTATTCCACCGCATTTTCGGGGAAGAATTCCTTGAATTCGCTGCAAAGTTGTGCCGCAAGGATTTTGTTGTGTGCCAGTACAAGGGTGGGTTTGTTGAGTTTTGATATCACATTTGCGACTGTAAAAGTCTTTCCTGAGCCGGTAACACCAAGGAGAGTTTGTCCGCGGTTTCCTGATTTTATGGAATTTGTAAGTTGTTCTATTGCAGTTTTCTGGTCTGCCATAGGCTGAAATTTTGATACTAGTTTAAAGTCAGGCATACATATCTCTCCTTTCCAAAAATGCTTTTTGTTTATCAAGGTTAATTATACCATTTATGAGATATTTTTCAATAATTTTTTTAAATTACTGTTGATTTTTATTCATTTTGTAGTATAATATTTTAGTATGCAAAATATTGCTTATTTTTATTGAAAATTTTTACCGGAAGGAAGAAATATATGACTTATAACCATGTTCATTTCATTGGCATCGGCGGTATCAGCATGAGTGGACTGGCACAGATTTTACTTCACAACAATATAAAGGTATCAGGTTCTGATGTATCAGCATCAAACCTTACACAACTTCTGGAAGATAACGGTGCAAAGATAACCATCGGTCAGTCAGAAAATAATATAGAAAATCCCGACCTTGTGGTATATACTGCTGCGATTTCGGAGGATAATCCCGAACTTATATGTGCGAGACAAAAGGGAATCCGCACTATAGAAAGATCAGTATTTGTAGGGGAGATTATGAAGTCATACAAGACTTCTGTAGCAGTAGCAGGTACTCACGGAAAGACTACCACCACATCTATGCTTTCTCACATTTTCATTTCTGCAGATACAGACCCTACTATAATGGTAGGCGGTGAACTTAATGCCATCGGCGGCAACTTAAGATGCGGAAAGAATGACTATATGATACTCGAAGCCTGCGAATACCACAGAAGTTTTCTTGAATTTTTCCCCACAGTGGGTATAATCTTAAATGTGGAAGAGGATCATCTTGATTATTTTAAGGACCTTGATGATATTATAGAGGCTTTTTCTGATTTCGGTGCACTTTTGCCGGAAAACGGAGCACTTATAGTAAATAAAGAGAACGATAATACAATCAAAGCCTCAAAAAAAGCCACATGCAAAGTGATAAGCGTAGGATATAATGATGCAGACTATAATGCAGTAAATATCTCCTATGACAAAGATGGCAGAGCAACTTATGAAATAATATCTCAGGGCGAAAGAATTGCCACAATACACTTGGGAGTTGGCGGAGAGCATAATGTACTTAACTCGCTTGCGGCATTTGCTACAGGGGATTTCCTGGGTCTCAAAAGGGAAGATATCATTGACGGTATAGAATCATATACAGGCGTCAAGAGAAGATTTGAATACAAAGGCGAAGTGAATGGCTTTAAGGTGATAGACGACTATGCTCATCATCCCACAGAGATAAGAGCCACCCTTACTACTGCAAAAGAGATGGAGCATGACAGAGTATGGTGTATCTTCCAGCCACACACATATACAAGGACAAAGACTCTCTTCGATGATTTCAGAGATGTTCTTACTCTGGCAGATATAACGATTGTTGCAGATATATATGCTGCAAGAGAAAAGGATACAGGGATTGTATCATCGAAAGAACTTGCTGAAGCCACAAAGGGAGCAATATATCTTGAGAGTTTTAATAAGATAGAAGAATATGTTCTTTCAAATGCCAGAAAGGGCGATGTGGTCATTACTATGGGAGCAGGGAATATATACAAAGTAGGAGAAAACCTGTTAAAAGAGGGAAGATAAAATCCTTAAAAAGTAAATGAAAAAATAAAAACTATACCGAATGGGGTTGTCCCCAATGGTATAGTTTTTTTATGCGATCCGGGCAATATTCGTATGAGAGGAGGAAGGAAAAATTGTTCGGAACGGACAATACGAAACCGAGCGGAGCGAGGTCCTCCCGAAGGCGTATGAGATACGCCGAGAGGTGAGGCTTGTTCGTAGTAAAAAGGCACAGAAAAAAGGAACTACTGCAAAGAAATGCAGTAGTTCCTACAAAAAATATTAATAGCAGAATTAAGAAGTTTTTTATTATTAACCCTGCCTTTTTACGATCCGGGCAATTTTTACTCCTCATTTTAAGATAGTCTTTTTCGTTTCCAGTTACCCTTAAGATAGAATACTACTGTAAGCAATGCCCCGATTACCCAGGAGGCAAGAAGGCTTATCTGTATGCATTCTTTCATACCGTAAGGAAGTGCTTCTGATCTTGTGAGGAATGATATGCCGTATGCAATAGGCACACGCAAAAATACCGTTGTGATAAGAGAAATCCACATAGGAGTCATAGTGTCTCCTGCGCCTCTCATAATGCCCGAAAGAGACTGAGATACAGCCACGGCAATGTATCCTGCTGCAAGTATCATCATAAGACGGTAACTCATATCCACAAGTTCCTGTGTTTCGGTAAATACTCCCATAAGACCTTTGCCGAAGAGAAGAATGACAGCTGTGATTGTGGTAGAACAAAGTACTGCCATAAGAGTACCCTGTTTTGCTCCTTTTGTCACTCTGTCATATAGCCCCGCACCCACATTCTGTCCTGAATATGTGGTAAGAGACATTCCGAAAGAGAAATTTGGCATCATAGCGAAGCCATCTACTCTCATAATAACCACGTTTGCAGCGATGAATAGTTCCCCGAAACAGTTGGTAAGTGACTGCACCACTATCATGGCAGATGACATTATAGCCTGAGTAAGTCCTGATGGAAGACCAAGACGGATAATGGTAAGGATGTATTTTTTCATAGGTCTGAAATATTTTTTCTTCATATCGAAATATCCGCTCATCTTTCTGAGTTTCATAAAACAAAGGATAGCCGATACAAACTGTGCGATAACGGTAGCAAGTGCCACACCGCCGACGCCCATATTAAGACTTGCCACGAAATATATGTCAAGTACGATGTTTATGACAGTTGCCACAAGAAGATATACAAGGGTAGAGATTGAATCCCCAAGAGCCCTTATAATACCGCTTAAGATATTGTAGAATGCAAGACCTGCTATGCCTACTACCGATATGGTAAGGTAGTTTGTGCATTCGCCGATAATGGATTCGGGAGTGTTTAAGAGTTTCAGCACAGGGTGTATAAACGGTGTTGCAAAAACCATAAGAAACAAACTGCAAACAAGGGTTGCGACGATACTGTTTCCTACCGAATAAGAGAGACCCTCTCTGTTTTTTGCACCGAAATACTGAGAAACCATTATCCCTGCACCACCTGATACACCGATAAAAAGTGCAAGTATCATATTAAGGATAGGTGCGGAACTTCCTACCGATGCAAGGGCATTGTCACCGATATACTTTCCTACAACGATACTGTCAACCGTTGCATAGAGTTGTTGTGCGATGTTTCCTATAAGCATAGGAAGAGTAAACTGAAGTATTCCCCTCCAGGGAGTGCCTGAAGTCATATCTACAGGCTTATTTAAAGATTTTATCATTGTGTCACCTCAAAGTGTAATAGATTGATTGTCGTATATCATATCAAGATTTTCTTTATAAAGATGGCTCATATCAGAAAGACACAGACAACATGGTGCCGTGTAGCCATCAGGGTTATTTTTGAATTCAAGCACAGTTACACCTGTATGTGTAATCTGAAATCCCGACCACAATATATTTAGCGGAATGTGGAGAAGATGACTGAGCCATGCTCTTGCAAATGCAGTATGGCAGAAAAGAGCCACCTTTTCTTCATTGTTGCGAAGTATTTTATATACACCGTTTTCTTCTTTGTAGCCAAGTTTTTCCAAGAATGCATCTCCGTTTTTTGCGATGTATTCTACTGCTTCATTCATCCTTGACTGGTTGATGCCTGTACAGGTAAATGCATCTTCGTAAGAAAGATTCATATTACCATTCTCACGGTAGTGGGTGTTTTGTACAAAGGAAATACTCTTCATCTTTCCGTCGGGAAAAGGAGTAAGCCTTTCGTCGCCTATTTCGTGAGCCCATTCCTCTATTGTCTTGCTAAGCCCAAGAAGACGGCAACTTGGCTCTGCAGTTTGCTGTGCTCTGCCCATAGGGGACGAAAAAATCCTGTCTATTTTTGAATCATACATTCTTTTTCCTACGGCTTCCGCCTGAGTCCATCCTCTTTCTGTAAGGGTGTCTGTGGTGTAGTCAGGTTCACCGTGCCTTATGATATAAAGTAACATATTATCCTCCAATAAATTGTCATATGTATATTATATAGTAAATGATGGGGTATTTCAAGAATTTTTGATGGTTGTAACAGATGCTATAAGCATACGCCTTAATGAGCCACATGAGTTTGAGATTGTCTTATAAACATCTTCGGGTATGTAATTGGTTTCGTACATAATGTCAATCCAGTATTCAGTTTCGTGACATTCTTTAAGTGCAATTTCCAATTTTGATATAAAATCCTTTTTTCCTTGAGCATATTGTGCTTCGTATATGTTGGCACCTATGCTTGTAGCAGAGCGAAGAAGTTGATTTGTTAATACTGATTCCTTTGACTTTATTTTAATATCCTTACACAGATTGATAACATCTATAGCGAATAATTTTGATTTGTCTCTCATAATGCTGGCAGACATAAAAATCACCTCATTATGATTATATTACAAATTTCATGTTATATCAAGTGATATTCCATCTTCGATGGAGTGATATAGAAACCTGCGGTTTCAGTTATATTATATTTGTTCAAGAACTTTCCGAAGGCAAATATCACTCCAAATGGAATATAACTTGCGAAGCAAATATAACTTGTTCAAAGAACAAATATAACTGAATCCCTCAAAGCGCGCCAAAAAAAAGACACCCTACAAGGGTGCTTTTTTGGCGCGCTTTGAGGGATTCGAACCCCCGGCCTTTTGGTCCGTAGCCAAACGCTCTATCCAGCTGAGCTAAAAGCGCATTGTATTCGATTTTTTTCGAACATTGGTATTATATCACAAAGTTTATGAAAATGCAAACAATTTTTGAAAAAACTTTTCTCTGTAATTTCTAGTCCATAAGTCTCAGTTCTCTTGCATATTCTATGCCTTCTTTTATGAATATTCTTGGTACTCTTTTTGACAGGGCACAGGTGATTTCGTAGGGAATGGTATGAGCCATTTCTGCCATATTTTCTATGGGATTATTCTCGCCGAATATTTCTGCTTCATCTCCCACCTTTACCTGAGGAATGTCTGTAAGGTCTATCATACACATATCCATACAGATTTTGCCTCTTACGGGGGATTTTTCCCCTGACAAATCCACAGAATAGTGGTTTGAAAGAATCCTCGGAAATCCGTCTGCATATCCTATGGGGATTACGCCGATTCTTCTTTGGGAATCAGTCTTATATATGCCACCATAACTTACAGATGTGCCTTCATCATATATCTTGATGGTATTAATCACGGATTTAAGAGTCATTACGGGCTTTAAGTTAAGTTTCTTCGCTTCTTCTCCATATCCGTAGAGAAGAAGCCCAGGGCGTACCATATCCAGATGACTTTCCTTAAATCTTACCGTTGCGCCTGTGTTTGCAGTATGTTTAATCGGGAAAGTGATGCCTCTTTTTTCAAGAGAAGATACTACTTTTTTAAATAGATCAAGTTGCTTTATAGTATAATCATCATTTTCTTTTCCGTATTCGTCCGAAACTGCGAAATGAGTAAATATACCCTCTGCCTCAAGGTTTGGAAGTTTCACCGAGTTTTCTATTCCGTCAATGCAACCATCAAAGTGTGCTCCTTCACAAAGAAATCCCAGTCTTGACATACCTGTGTCAAGTTTTATATGGACTTTGAGTTTTTTGTTAAGTTTTTTTGCCTCTTCGTTGTATTCTATTGCTTTTGCCTCACAGGTTACTGCCTGTGTGATGTCATATTCTATAATCAGAGGCACTTCTTCCTTGGGAGTGTGGCCAAATATAAGTATGGGAAGTCTGATTCCTGCACTTCGTAATTCCCTTGCTTCATCAAGGCTTGATACTGCAAGATAGTCTGCTTTTACTTCTTCCATTATCCTTGATATTTCTATTGCTCCGTGACCGTATGCGTCTGCCTTTACCACAGCGAGAAATTTCACATCGGGTCCGATGTATTCTTTGATTTTTCTGTAATTGTATTTAAGATTGTCAGTATTTATTTCTGCCCATGTTCTTCTGAGAGATGAGTTCACAATACCACCCCTTGTATTTATATACTGGTATTTTATCATTATATTTTATATTTGTCAAAAAATATATACATTTTCATCATTATGTGATAGAATATCATCATAGATAAATCGGAGGTATTTGTATGGAATACAGATTGCTTGGCCGTACAGGCGAGAGGGTATCCTCTCTGGGATTCGGTTGTATGAGATTTCCTGTGGATACAGAAGGAAATATTATAGAAAAAGAAGCAACAGAGATGATTCATTATGCCGTAGAAAATGGCGTGAATTACTTTGATACAGCATATTTTTATCATAATGGCAAAAGCGAAGAATTTCTCGGCAAGGTATTAAAAGGAGATTTGAGAAAGAAGGTTTTCATCGCCACAAAGATGCCTGTTGCTATAGTGAAAAAAGAAGAAGATTTCGACATATTCTTTAATGAACAGTTAAAAAGACTTAATACAGACTATGTGGATTTTTATCTTCTTCACGCTCTTGATAGGGAATATTGGGAGAATATCGTCATAAAGTACGACTTCCTTACAAAAATCAAAGAACTAAAAAATAAAGGCCTTATAAAGCATATAGGATTTTCATTCCACGACGATTTCGATACATTTAAGATGATTGTGGATTCCTTTGATGAGTGGGAATTCTGTCAGATACAGTTAAATTATGTGGATACTACCCATCAGGCAGGGATAAAGGGACTTGAATATGCCCATTCCAAAGGGCTCGGCGTGGTGATAATGGAGCCACTAAGAGGCGGACGGCTTGCAAATGTACCTGAAAGAATCAGAGAGATTCTTCCCAAGGATACATCTGTGGTAGAAACTGCCCTTGACTTTCTCTGGGATAGAAAGGAAGTATCTGTCATCTTAAGCGGAATGAGTAGTCCCGAACAGGTAAAAGACAATATAACATATGCCAGCCGTGCCACAGTGGGTATGATGTGCCACAACACGAAAAGTATCCTGGAATATGCAAAGGATGTGTATAGAAAAAGTGCATATGTTTCCTGTACGGGGTGTGGGTACTGTATGCCTTGTCCTGCAGGGCTTGATATTCCCAAGATATATGATATATACAACAAAACTGCCCTTGGAAGGGTAAAAAATATCAAAGAAAAGGAATATGACATTTTGGATATAAAAGCGGACAAATGTGTAAAATGCAAAAAATGTGAATCGGTGTGTCCTCAGCATATTGAGTCATCATTACTTATGGAGAAAATAAGCAAAGTATTTGAATAGGAGAAACAAATGAAAGCATTATTACAGAGAGTGGCAAATGCATCGGTAAAAGTAGATGGAAAGATAGTTGGAGAAATAGGAAAAGGGTTTCTTGTGCTCTTGGGTGCAGGATGTGACGATACAGAAGCCGACTGCGAGAAACTTGCCGACAAGATTTCAAAAATCCGTCTTTTCGAAGATGAAGAAGGCAAGATGAATCTTAGTGCAGGGGATGTTTGCGGAGAAATTCTCGTTATATCACAGTTTACCCTTTATGCAGATTCAAGAAAGGGCAACCGTCCCAACTTTATGAATGCCATGGAGCCAAAGGAAGCAGAGAGACTTTACGAATATTTTGTATCTATGCTTGATGGAAAGTTTGCAAAAATACAAAAGGGCATATTCGGTGCTGATATGAAGGTGGAACTGCTAAACGACGGACCCGTTACCATTATCCTTGAAACAAAGGATGGAAATATTATCTGATTTAAAGGTGTTTTATGAATTTACTCAAAAGTATAATCGAAAGATTCTTAAGGATAGTGATTATTCCAAGAGAAAAAACTTCATATGTACTTTCGGGAGACTTCTCAGTAGAAACGACGGATAAAGATATCACCGATAAGGCTTGTGTGATAATCGGTGCACTAAAAAATCCACGTCAACTTTCGGTATGCATAAGAAACAATTTCTATTATATGCCAAAGGTAGTCGCAGGGGATGAGGGATATAAGGCAGAGTATGTTGCCATATATCAGTCGAGAAATCTTTTCGGAAGGATGTCGGGTATAGAATTCTATGGCAAAATAAAGAAGAAAAGCATTGTACCAAGATATAAGATAAAGGAAATCCCCAAATACTCCAATGACCTATACTACAGATTTGATGTGGAAAAATGGGAGAGACTTGACAGAAGGATTGTTCCTGACGGGACAGGAGTGGTATGTGAATATACAACGATGGAAAAACTCAAGAAATCAGAAATCATTAAAGAACTTATCAAAAAGGGAATGTGAAAAAAGGTTATTTTTTTACATTTCCTTTGTTTTATTTATTTAATTGTTGATGGCAATTTATCAACTGTTGTTGAATTTTTGTAGTTTATTACAATAAAAAAGGCAATAAGCAAACAATATACAAAGTCCGCTTATTGCCTTATGGTTTTAATTTCAGTTTCCCTCTTTTGCCGATTTAAGAAGAAGTCTTAATTCTTCTTCATTGAAGTTATACACTTTGTCGCAGAAGTGACAACTTAGTTCTGCTTTTTTGTCCTGTTCTATAATGTCTGTAAGTTCCTTTTCTCCCAGAGTGATAAGTACTTTTTCCACTCTATCCTTTGAACAGTTGCAGTAGTATTTAGTTTCCTTCTTTTCGGAAAATTCAAGTTCAAATCCGCAAAGAACCTCTTCTATTACATTTTCTATAGTCTTTCCTGCATCAAGAAGATCTGTTACTGATTTAACTTTTTTAATATTTTCTTCCAGTTTTGTGATTACTTCATCTGTGGCACCGGGCATTACCTGAATGATAAATCCCCCTGCACATCTGGCGGAATAATCTCTATCTACAAGCACCCCAAGTCCTACAACACTTGGCACCTGCTCTGATACTGCAAAATAACTTGTAAGATCGTCCCCGATTTCTCCTGATACAAGGGGAGTCTTTCCGATATAAGGCTCTTTAAGACCGAAATCTCTTATTACAATAAGGGATCCGTCTGTACCTATGGCACCGCCTACATCAAGTTTGCCATTTGAATTTAATGGTATGTCAAGGAATGGATTTCCCACGTAGCCCTTCACATTTGCATTGCAGTCTGCCACGGCAACTACTTTGCCCAGAGGACCTCCTCCTGACATCTGAAGTGTAATAATATCATCTTCGGACTTAAGCATTGCACCCATCATAGATGCTGCAGTAAGTAATCTTCCTATTGCCGCAGTTGCCACAGGGTAGGTCTTGTGCATATTGTGTGCGGTGTTTACGGTTTCTTTTGTATCTGCACCGAAGAAACGTATATAACCGTCTTTTGTATTTCCTCTTACTATATAGTCTGCCATAATAATCTCCTGTAATTTTTTGGTAACAAATTTATAAAAACCCCCTTGCGGATGTTTCGACCGTGCCAAACATAACAGCAAGGGGTAACTGTTTATTGTAAATGGGGATTTTATATTTATTCCAAGGCTACTTTAAAATAACTCTGTGGTAGATTTTCTTGCCTTTTTTGATGATGAAATCTCCCTCAAACATATCTTTTGTCACAACAAACTGAGGATCAGAAATCTTATTGTCATTTACAGAAATTCCGCCCTGTGTTACAAGTCTTCTTCCTTCGCCGTTTGACTGAGCAAGTTTTGCTTTTACAAGAAGTGTAAGAATTCCCATTCCGTCGCCAAGTTCGTCAGATGTGATTTCTGTTGTAGGCATATTTTCTGATATTCCCGAGCCGCCGAATACTGCTTCTGCAGTTTCTTTTGCCTTATTTGCTTCTTCTTCGCCGTGAACAAGTTTGGTTACTTCATAAGCAAGAAGTTTCTTTGCTTCGTTAAGTTCTGCACCTTCCAACTTAGCAAGTTCGTTGATTTTGTCCATAGGAACAAATGTGATGAGTTTTAAGCAGTTGATAACATCATCATCACCCACGTTTCTCCAGTACTGATAGAATTCGTGGGGAGTTGTTTTGTTAGGGTCAAGCCAGAGAGCGCCTTTCTGGGTTTTGCCCATTTTCTTACCTTCAGAGTTCTGAAGGAGAGTAAATGTCATACCGTATGTCTGCTTCTGGTCTTTCTTACGGCAAAGTTCGATACCGCCAAGGATATTGCTCCATTGGTCGTCTCCGCCAAGTTCAAGTTTGCAGTCATATTTTCTCTCAAGCATCAAAAAGTCATAACTCTGCATGAGCATATAGTTGAATTCAAGGAATGAAAGACCTTTTTCAAGTCTCTGCTTGAAGCACTCTGCAGTAAGCATTTTATTTACTGAGAAGTGTGCACCGATATCTCTTAAGAATTCCACATAGTTAAGGTCTAAAAGCCAGTCTGCATTGTTTACCATGATAGCCTTTCCTTCAGAAAAGTCAACAATGCTTGAAAGTTGCTTTTTGAAACATTCACAGTTGTGGTTGATTGTTTCAAGTGTCATCATCTGACGCATATCGGTTCTTCCTGAAGGGTCGCCGATGTGACCTGTCCCGCCGCCAACAAGTGCGATAGGACGATGTCCGTGGTCCTGCATATGCTTCATAACTACCATCTGCAAAAAGTGTCCCACGTGAAGGCTGTCTGCAGTAGGGTCGAAGCCGATATAGAATGTAACTTTCTCTTTTCCGAGAAGTTCTCTTATCTCATCTGCATGAGTGGTCTGTGCTATAAGACCTCTTTCTTCCAATACGTCATATACGTTGCTCATTTTAAGTACCCCTTTTATCTAAAGTTTATTGTTTACATACACATACATCCTATATAATACCACAATTATCGGTATTTTTCAAGTATTTCTTTGGCAGTTGCAAGTGCTGAATCCTTCACACCCTCAAAGTCCATACTTTCCGTGTAATAACTTTCGAGAATATCGTGATTGTCTTTTGCTTGTTTAAGTTCCCTGAATACTTCTTTGAAGATATGGTCCGAAGTGGTTTTATTAAATCCGATATGTCTTTTGTCTTCATCGGAAATTGAATCGTCAATAGACAGATCTATCTTTTCAGATCCTTTATAACTGTGAAACTCATTTGACAAAGTAAATCCCAGTTTAAGGTCGGGAACTGTAAGGTGTTCGCATTTTGTTTCGGGGGCAAGAGGGCAGAAATACATCTCTACATCAATTCCTCTTTCGCATATGAAGTCGGACAGTCTTATAAGAAGGTCGTCGGCATATCCTTTTATGGTATATACCTTGTATGAAGAAAGAATGGTGTCCAGACGGTTTATAAACCCTGTGGGTGTTATGGCGGACGCAAAGTATTTTTTCTTTTTGCCTATATAATCCGTAAGGGGAAATTCTGCCAGTTCTTCAAAGAGAATGTCGTCAACAAATGCATTCTGAAGATATCTTGTGCAGTTTCTTTTGTATATTTTTTCGGTGTCGTCATACAGATTTCTTATAGCCCCGAGATAACTGTAAGCCCGTTGGAAATGACGGGATATTATATCGGAAGAAGAGATTATCTCCTGCCTTTTTTGTGTGATTCTGTCGCTGTTCCAGAATACTCCCAGGTTTATGATTTCATCTGTTGCACCGGGATATTTAGGATCTGTGATGTGGGGTGAGGTGCCGTCTGTAAATGCAACTTTAAGGTCTTTTATGTATATGGCATCAAGGGATGAGTCGTCAGAGGAACAATGTATATAGTCGGTAACGATGCCTTCCTTTTCCATAATAGAAGCAATGGTTTTCATAAATGTGGATTTGCCTGATCCGGGGCCGCCTTTTATACAATAGAGTCTGTTTATGGTGCTGTAATCAGCAAGGTAGTTATAATATGAAAAAAATCCTCCCGGTGTATTTGCACCAAGATAAAAATGCTTTCCGTTTTGCATCATATTCCCTCCAAAAATAAGTTATATGATATTTTATTAAAGGATAAGATTATCTGTTACAAAATTTAATAACAATTCTTATGTTTCTTACATATAATATACAAAAAAGAATTTTTTTGGAGGATTGTATGGATAATAATCTAAGACTGAAACTTATGGAACTTCTGAATACTTCTGCGGGAAAGCAGGCGAAAGAACAGTTGAAGAATATGGATATGAAAGAAATAGAAAAGAAACTTATGAACCTTGACAAAAACAAGATAATATCAAAACTTGAAAGTATGAATCTTCAGCCTTTGGCAACAGGACTTAAAAGTATGTCTGACAAAGAAATCATAAATGCATTGAGAAACAATCCCGGACTATTGGATATGATAGAAAAATTATAAAATAACAGGAGGGTTTTATGGACAGTAATAATATTATGAGCAAAATAAATGACATCCTTTCTGATCCCAAGGCAAAAGAAAGTATTCAGGAGATGATGGGTGTATCTCAGGGACAGAAGAGTACCATAGACGCTTTTTCTCCCGAAAATATTCAGAGGATATCACAACTTATGACGGATAATTCCGATCCCAAGATAAACCTTCTCTATGCACTCAAACCCTATATGAGTGCGGTAAGAGGCCGCCAGATAGACAATGCCATAAAGATGCTTCGTATGACAAAACTTACAGGATTTTTCAAGGATTATAATTGAGGTGAGAAGAATTGATAAGACAGTTTTATGACGGATACGGAGAGCATTTTAAGTTAAGTGACGGAAGTGACTTTTCTTATCCTGTCAATAAATGCCCGCCAAAGAAAAAAGAAGAAGTTTGTGAAAAAATAAATGACTGCACAAAAAAGACAAACCCCATAAATGATATATTTTCAAACCTTAATGCAGATGATATTGTCCTTATAGGAGTAATTATTTTCCTTTTGTATGATGGGGTGGATGACTACATATTACTTATCATTCTGGGAATAATCTTTTTGATGGGAATCGAAGAAAAGACATGCTGATTTGACAAAATATACCGCCTTTTGTATAATCAAAGGTAATAAATCCCATATCAAGGAGATATACAAATGAATAATGAAATAAAAAATTCTGTTGATACAATACTTGAATCAACAGAAAATTTAACAGATTCAACTGTTATGAAAGAACCTGATATTTTGAAAAAAAGAAAAAAGAAGTCAGGCAAAAAGCGTGTATTTGCATTTGTGATACTTGTGATTATTCTGGGGGCAATCGCCCTGAGACTTCCTGTTGTGAGAGAATTTTTTGAACTGAAAGAAGGCGAGGGGACAACAGTTTCTGTAGAAATCCCTCAGGGTGCTTCTGCAGACGGAATTGCAGATATCCTTATAGAAAAAAACGTCATAGAAAGTAAACTTGCATTCAGACTCAAACTTAAATTCCACGAAAAAGGCAATGAACTTAAATACGGACAATATAGTCTCAATACATCTATGACTCTGTCTGAAATAATAGAAGAATTGTCCAAAGGTCATCAGATAGGAATGCCTATTACAATTCCAGAAGGGTACTCTGCAGAAATGATCGGGCAACTTTGTGAAGAAAAGGGGATATGCACAAAGGAAGAGTTCCTTTATACGCTGGACAATGAGGTGTTTGATTTCGAATTTTTGAAGTTTATCCCTTCCAATCCTGAACTTAAACACAGACTACAGGGATTCCTTTTTCCTGACACATATGAGTACAATGCTACCACCACGGCAAAAGATATTATAAATAATATGCTTGAGACTTATGAAAAAAATGTGGCAATACCTGAGAATGGAAACCTCACTTATTATGAAATCCTTACCCTTGCATCTATTGTGGAAAGGGAAGCGAAGATTGATAGTGAGCGTGCAAAAATCGCAGGTGTGTTTATGAACAGACTTGACATAAATATGCCTCTTCAGGCATGTGCTACAGTTATCTATGCAAAGTCTGAAGGTGTATATGATATGGAGGAAGTTCTGTTTTCAGACCTTGAAGTAAAATCTCCCTATAACACTTACAAAAATTCAGGTCTTCCAATAGGTCCTATATGTAATCCGGGTAAGGCTGCCATAGAAGCAGTATTAAATCCCGAAAAGCATTCGTACCTTTATTATCATACTGATGAAAAGAAGAAGGACGGAAGTCATATATTTACAGAAAGTTATAGTGAACATAGTGCAACACAGATAAAGTGATATTAACTGAAAACAAAAAAATCATCGCATATTGCGATGATTTTTTAATTGTTTTATATTATTTTCTAAGTTCGCTTCTTGATTTCTGAAGAGTTTCGCTCATTGTCTTTAATGTGCTGTCCACTCTCTGCAATACATTGTCAGCATATTCAAGTGTGCCCAGTCTTATATCTCTTGCATTCTTCTGAGCCTTCATCACGATTTCATTAGCCTGTTCTGTTGCTCTCTTTGTGATTTCGTGTTCGTCAATCATAGAGATGATTTTCTGCTCTGCATTCTTTATGATAAGGTCTGCCTGCTTCTGAGCATCAGCAAGAATTCTTGATCTGTCTTCTGCAACAGATTTAGCCATTCTGAGTTCGTCAGGAAGCTGGAGACTGATATCTCCGATAATGTTAAGGAGTTCTTCCTTGTTTACGAAAGCCTTCTTGATGAAGGGAAATTCGTAACTTTTGTTAATAGTTTCTTCCAATTCTGCAATCAATTCAATAATATCCATTTTTCTCCTCCGTTAATTTAAGCGCGGATAATAAGCGCCATATTTTTCTCAATTTTAATTTGCACCGTTTTTTGCCTGTGAGGCTCTCTTGACAATTTTGTCAACCAAAAAATCAGGAACAAGTCCTTCAAGATTGCCCTGGTGCCGTGCAACCTCTTTTGCGAGACTTGAACTCAAGAAAGAATATTCCTGGCTTGTCATCATAAACAAAGTTTCGATGTCTTTGGATAATTTGTTGTTCATAAGAGCCATCTGCATTTCATATTCGAAGTCGGAAACTGCTCTCAACCCTTTTATAATTACATTTGCGCCCAACTGCTGAAGTAAGTCCACCAACAGTCCTGAGAAGGAAACAACCTTCACATTGGGCATGTCCTTGGTGGCTTGCTCAATAAATTCTGTTCTCTCTTGTAATGAAAACATAGGGGTTTTTGAACTGTTGATAAGGATAGCCACATACACAGTATCAAACAGTCTTGCCGAACGGGATATGATGTCCAGATGACCGTTTGTAATAGGGTCAAAACTTCCGGGATAAACTGCTATGTTACCATTGATGTCATTCATGATATGTCTGCTCCTTCCAATACATAAACATTGACTCTGCCGTATTTTTTCTGTTTTATCACAGTAAATGAGGGGTGAGAAACTTCTGTTCCCTCGTCTGCCTCGATGATAATAACACCTGATTTATTTAAAACAGAATTGTCACTTATCAAAGTCAATATTTCGTTAAGTCTGTCCATTTTGTAAGGCGGATCAAGAAAAATGATGTCGAAGGCTTCTTTGCAGCGGTTAAGATATGATACGAAATCACAGTTAATGATACTGCTTCTGTCTTTGAAACGAGCCTTTTCCACATTTTGCTCAATGACCTTTATGCATTTAGGGTTTGCATCTACAAAAACAGCCCTTTCCACTCCGCGGCTCATAGCCTCTATGCCCAGACCGCCGCTTCCTGCAAACAAATCCAGACAGGATTCTGACGGCATATACGGAATAAGAATGCTGAAGATGGCTTCCTTAACTCTGTCAAGAGTGGGTCTTGTGTCCAATGAGTCTATGGTGGAGAGCCTAAGCCCTCTTGCACTTCCTGAAATAACTCTCAACTCTTAACACCCCATATGTATAAATTATCGTACTTCATTATACTTGTAAAAAACAATAATGTCAATAGAATTTTAAAAAAATGTTAAAAAAATATTACGAATTTTTCGACAGGTTTTGTTACATCAAAATTACACTTTCAAAAAACTCCTCGCCAAAGCACTACATATTGTGGTATCATATGAAAAGACACATAAAAAATGACGAAAAACCCATAAAAAAGGAGAATTTTATGAATAAATGAATACGTATCAGGGCATTTGTATCAGCCTTATTTTTGCTTTTTAACAGTTTCTATTGCTTTTATGCACTTGCGGACGATGACGATAATTATTACAGCGAGAAAGAGATTTTGGTGGTTTTTGATGACAAATTGTTAACTTTTGATACAATCCCTGTAATAGCCCACGGAAGGACTCTTGTACCCTTGAGGGCAATGCTTGAAGCATTTGGTTGTGAGGTGGTATGGGATGAAGGTGTTTCCGGTGTGAAAGCAAAGGGAGAAGATATCACATTGGAAATACAAATCGGAAAAAATTGGGTGACGGGATATACTGATAATGAAATAAAGACCTATCAACTGGATGTACCGGCAATGATAATAAATGACAGAACATATCTTCCTTTGAGAAAGATTGGGGAGATATTTCATATGATGGTTTTGTGGGAAGATGAAACACAGACAGTTTATTTATCAAAAAATCCCACAAGGGAATTTTTGTCAAAGACACATACATATTATTTTCAGAATGATGAAAGGTGGATGCTTCCGGGATTCGGTTCAGGATATTGCTGGGTGTGTTCATATGCAATGGTAATAAATGATATTGTGGGAAATGTAACTCCGTCAGATATTAAAGCAGTCAACGAAAAGTATATGGATGACGGTGCTTTGTGCTATCATTATTTCATAGCACAGGAATACGGACTTGAGTTTGTAAATGCCATTGATGAGGCAAGCCCTTATTTTGACAGATTTGATTTTGATTACGGTGCAACATATATTAATAACCCCGAAAAGTCGGATCAGGTTATATATGAGGCACTCAGAGAAGCATTAAAAAAACACCCCGAAGGGGTGATGGTAAGATTTGAGAAATACCCTCATACAATGGTGGCAGTAGGATATGCAGATGGAGAGATACTTTTCAATGAACCTGCAAACGGATGGGGGACATATACACAAAAAGGTACAACAGAGGCTGTCACCTTTGATAAGACATATCCCTGCAGAATGGGGCTAAGGCTTTCGGATATGGAATATATACAGGCTCTGGACTGAAGATGCAGAAAAAAATAAGACGGTGAATTTTTCACCGTCTTTATTTTTAGTCGAGAACATATACATTAACAGGTCTTCTTCCAAACTGCAATGCTTCATAATGTGACGGGAAGAACAAATCAACTTTGTTTCCCTTGATTGCACCGCCTGTATCTGCTGCAATTGAGTGACCGTAGATGAAACTTCCGTCAGCACATTCTATATAGAGTTTTGTGCCAAGTGGAATCACTCTCGGGTCAACAGCAACACAACCGTATTCCGCTCTCATACCTGAAGCGGTAATACCTGTGCATACTCCACAGCATCTTGCACATGCACAATAGGCAGTTGCAGAAGCAGTAATGACCTTTTTGTAGTTCTTAGGTCTTTCAAATGGATCAATACCTACTTCGATAACTTCTGTCACCGGCTTTTCGATGACAACAGTATCTGTGATTTCTCTTTTCTTTTCAGTACCGTTTTCATATGTTACAAGAACAGTATTCTTACTCTTTCCATTGATACCGGTGTTTACAACAAGTTCATTATCTTTTTCGATATTTGTTGTGTAAACCCTTTTTGTTTCAAATGGCACTTCAACTTCTTCTGTGACAGTTTCAAAAGTTACTCTTGTAATATTGATTGTCATTCCGTCGAAGAGTTCATCCTGTGCTGTAACGTTCATGTAGTCGTATTTAACATCAAGTGTAATGATACCCTGATCCATAAGATCACCTACAGTTGACTGTGTAGAGTAGATTTCATATTGTTCATTGGCATCTTTTACAGTTATTTTCTTTGAAGTTTTAATATCATTTACATGATTTTCGGGCAATGAATCCTTATTCATTGAAGATGTCTGAACATCTTCAGTCTGATTCATTTCAAATTCAACAAGCAAATCATCAACAGTGTTCTGAGAAGTATATGCATAGATGACAGGCTGACTGCCAACCAGCAACTTCACTTGCTTAAATCCTGTGGATGCGTAAACGGTAAACGCCAAAGTCAATGTTGCAAGCATAACAAGCATTGCAAACATTCGCTTGTTGGAGAATAATTTACGTACCATACATTCCTCCTATTTTTTGAATCGATATATTTCGATTGCCGGGTTGCACAACAAGTAGTATTCGCAAACGATTTATACGGAAAGAGAAAACCCTTTCCCCGATTCGCCGTTGCTAATTTTATCGTCAGATTTCTTTTTTGTCAAATAATTTCCAAAAAAAGTAAAAAATTAATAGGCAGATTCACCAAATTTTTTTGAAAAAATGACTGCCAAAGACGATATTTACAATTTTTACCAAAAAAGCCTCAAACCCTCATTGTTACAGTATATGTAACACTTTTTTAATTATTAGTCAAAAAATGGTCCAAGTAGTTTTTAGTGCAATTTTAACAAAAAATTTTTCAAAAGCGGCATTTTTGAAGTATTTTTTGGATATTTTGCATATATGACCCCAAAAGACACATCAAAAAGAATCCTGACAAAAATAACCGGGTCAAAAACCGCTCAACCAATAGGGTTTGGGCGGTTTTAAAAAAATCTAAAAAAATAAGGGAAAAATCACCAAAAAAACAAAATTCACAATAGTGAGGGGATTCGGAAGGTTGGAACTTAAAAAATCTTTAAAATTATATAAAAAATTATAGAAACTTCAAAAAATATTACTAAAAAACAGAAAAATAACTGTCCTAAAAAGGGGACAATTCCGTTTTTGAGTAGTTTTTCAAAAAGAAAAAACGGGCAAAAACATCGGATTTTTGCCCGTTTTTAAGCCAAAAAGCACAATTTTTCACCACTATATATTGTGTCTTTGTGCTCAGCATTTTGTTGTCAAAACAAAAACTCCGTAAATGTTTAACCTTTACGGAGTTTCTTCATTATATATTATATTTATTCATCCTCAACCGATAATGTGCCTATAGACTTAAGTGGCCACAGCCTGAAGGATGCTTTGCCTATAATGGATTCGTGGGGGATAGGTCCGATAGAACGTGAATCAGTGCTTCCGCCGGGGTGACGGTTGTCTCCCAGCACAAATACATGTCCTTCAGGTACTGTATAAGGATATCCTATTACGCCGCCGGGTTGGGTGATTGTATTTTCGTCAATATACTTTTCCTCAAGTACTTTGCCGTCAACTGATACTTCTCCTGTAAATCTGTCAATATTGACTACCTGATTTTCCAGAGCTATTATTCTCTTTATAAAAGGATCACCGCCGGGATATGGAGTAAGAATGATTACATCGCCTGCCTGTGGCTCATACATTATCCTTCTTGTGAAGAATATGTCTCCGTTCTGGATGGTAGGTTCCATAGAACTTCCTACTACATTTACAAATGTAAATACATAAGTTCTTACTATAAGAGCAATAAGTACAGCAGAAACTATACATAATATCCATTCGAGAATTTCTCTTTGCATACTTTTTTTCGGTTTAACTTCGGTTTCGGGCAAGTCGCTTGTATCAATGTTATCCCCATTGTCAAAGCCTTCATCCGCAGAATCGCTGACGGTCTGTTCAGTTTCATTCTGAATAACTTCAAATTCATCTCTGTTGGAATTATCCATTTTTAAACCATTCCTTTCATTATTATATAATATAGAAGTATTTTGAACTAAAATTTCTCCAAAATGCATAAATTGGTATGGAAAAAATTTTCCATACCAATAAGTGTTTTATGCAATCATAATTATTTGATTAATTCTTTTACCTTTGCAGCCTTGCCGACTTTCTCTCTGATGTAATAAAGTTTAGATCTTCTAACTTTACCTTTTCTTGTAACTTCGATCTTGGCAATCTTAGGTGAGTTAACAGGGAAAGTTCTTTCAACACCTACACCGTAGGAAATCTTTCTTACTGTGAATGTTTCAGAAATACCGCCATGCTTTTTGTAGATAATAGTACCTTCAAAAATCTGGATTCTTTCGCTCTTTCCTTCTTTAACTTTTACGTGAACTTTAACAGTATCACCGATGCACAATTCAGGAAGATCTGTTCTGATCTGATCAGCAGTCAAACTTTTAATAATATCCATTGTATTATCCTCCTCTCTCTCGTAGATGTTCTTGCAAATGGTGCCTTATACAGGCCAAATATTACAGAGGACCATCCGTTTTACCGATTTATAATATCACATAATTTTTAATAATGCAATAGTTTTTTGAAAAATTTTTTATTTTATGTATAATATATCCTTTTAAAGAAAAAATATTTCTATCATTATATATAAGGAAGGAATTTTGAAAATGGAACTTAAAGATTCTAAAACAAGAGTAAATCTCATGAGAGCATTTGCAGGGGAATGTCAGGCAAGAACACGTTATGATATGGCAGCATCTGTTGCAAGGAAAGAAGGTCATGAAGCAATAGCAAAAGTCTTTGAATATACTGCAAATCAGGAAAAGGCACATGCAAAAGTGTTTTATGATTTCTTAAAGGCATCAAACGGGGAAGTAATAATGCTTGACACCGCATATCCTGTGAATAGTTATGACACAACAAAAGAACACCTTGCAAGTGCTAAGAAAAATGAGTACGAAGAATGGGATGAAGTCTATAAGGAATTTGCCCGTATTGCAAAAGAAGAGGGATTTAGTGCGATTTCTGCTGCTTTTGAGATGATTGCTGAGATAGAAAAAGTCCACGGAGACACATTTGAAAAGTATCTTGATGAAATGAATAATTCTTCTTTATATATAAATAATGAAGAAACTGAGTGGATTTGTTCAAATTGCGGTGCAATAATCAAAGGCAAAAGTGCCCCTGAAATATGCCCTGTATGTAAGAAGAATCAAGGGTATTTTACAAAAAAAGAGTGCAATTAAGTAAATTTTCTTATAATTTTGCAACTAATGGAAAAATTTTTTAAAATATACTTGCTTTTTTATTTCTTTTGTGTTATACTCATTAATGCTTATTTAAGATTGATTTATTGAGTATTATTGAAAGAGGTGAAATAAATGAGAGAAGGAATTCATCCTGAGTACAAAGAAACAACAGTTAAATGTGCTTGTGGCGCTACATTCGTGACAAGATCAACAAAGGAAAACATCAACGTTGAAATTTGCTCACAGTGTCATCCTTTCTACACCGGAAAGCAGAAATTGGTTGATACCGGCGGTAGAGTAGAAAAATTCAGAAAAAGATTTGGCATGGACAAATAATTTCAAAAAATTTGGGGTGTTAAAAACTAACAGAGTTTTTTACACTCCTTTTTTTTATAATTTCACGTAATTGTCACAATAGTATAATACAATCCTATTATGCGGAGATATGTACCAGATCAATATGAATTTTTGCGAATTTCCCATATGTCATAAACGACTTATATATTAGCGGAGGTGATATTTATGAGCAAAATCCTTATAGCAGATGATGAAGCAAGAATAAGAGAAGTTATAAGAGAATATGCAGAATTCGAAGGATATACCGTAGTGGAAGCAAAAGACGGTATGGAAGCCGTCGGCATCGCAAGGACGGAAGATTTCGATGCCATAATTATGGACATTATGATGCCCAGACTTGACGGGTATTCCGCTTGTAAAGAAATAAAAAAAGACAAAGACATTCCTGTCATAATGCTTTCTGCAAGGGGAGAGGAATATGACAAACTTTTTGGGTTTGAATTGGGGATAGACGATTATGTTACAAAACCCTTTTCGCCAAAGGAAATTATGGCAAGGCTCAACGTGGTTATTTCCAGACACAAAAAGAAAGAAGACTCATTCAGTAAGGAAGAAAAATATGAATTTTCGGGACTTTGTATTGATATAACGGGAAGAATGGTTACAGTGGATGGTAACAGAGCCGAACTTACACCTAAGGAATATGACCTTCTTTTTTATCTTGTAAAGAACAAAAATATCGCCCTGTCAAGAGAAAAACTTCTCTGCGATGTGTGGGGGTATGACTTCTACGGAGATGACAGAACAGTAGATACACATATCAAGATGCTGAGAAACAATCTTGGAGCATATCGTGATATGATTGTTACCTTAAGAGGATTCGGATATAAATTTGAGGTGTAGGATGCAGAGTATGAAAAAGAATAAAAAGAAAATGTCACTACATATATGGAAATACTTCACCGTGTTTTCCATAATCATAATGGTCACTTTGTGGGTCTTGCAGATAATACTTTTTTCTACATACTATGAGACTATGAAAATAAAAGAACTTACGTCTATAGGCAATGAAGTTCTTTCGGATTACGGAAGCGAGGATTTCGAGGAAAACACAGAAAGAATCGCATTCGTCCAGGGTGTATCCATTGGTGTGTTTGATGAGGATATAAACATCATCCATTATACAGATACATATAATTTTAAGGGAGATTCTCCCGTGCCGAAAAGATTTGACGGAGGGTTTAAAAGACCTGAAGCAACAGATGGATATATCAAAGACCGAAATGAGGATGGCGGCAAAAAAAGTGATGAAATATTCAAAGGGCATATGGAAATCAAGAAGGTGGATGCAAGAAGAGTGCTGGAACTTTTTGAAAACACAAAGGGAAATTCTGTGAAACATACAGAAAAGCACCTCAGATTCGGAAAAATGATTACCTATGCTGTGAGAAAAAATGTGGATTCGGGATATGTGTATGTATATGTAAGAGCGGCACTTCCGCCTTCAAACTATACAATAGATATCTTAAGAACACAACTTATAATGGTAACAATACTCTCTCTTGCCGTGGCATTTATCCTTTCTTATTTCTTCTCAAAAAGGCTTACAAGACCTATAGAGAATATTACCAGGTCTGCGGAGCAACTTGCAGAGGGAAATTATAATACAAAGTTTGAAGAGAGTGAATATTTCGAACTGAACCGTCTTAGTAATGTGCTGAACTTTGCCACAAAGGAAATAGAAAAAACGGAAAATATGCGCAATGACCTTATGGCAAATGTAAGCCACGATTTAAGGACACCACTTACCATTATCAGATCTTATGCGGAAATGATACGGGATTTGTCAGGGGACAATCCTAAGAAAAGAGAACAGCATACAAACGTTATCATAAAAGAAGCAGACAGACTTTCAAATCTTGTTACGGATATGCTTGATCTTACTAAGTTTGATGCAGATTTCCATAATAAAGATATAAAAAGCGTATGCATATCTGATATGGTGGAATCCATTATGGCAAGTTTTCAGATTGTATCGGAAACAGACGGATATACTATAGAAACGGATATCAAACCGGATTTAAGAGTATTGGCTGATGAAAGAATGATAAATCAGGCTGTATATAATCTGGTAAGTAATGCCATAAACTATACAGGAGAAGACAAGAAGATTTCTGTGTCGGTTTGTGATACTCCGGATGGAAAAGTCAGATTCCAAGTAAAGGATACCGGCAAAGGAATAGATGACAAGGAAAAAGAGTTTGTGTGGGACAGGTATTACAAATCAAGCAAAACCCACACCAGAGAGGTCAAAGGTTCCGGACTTGGACTTTCTATTGTAAAAAATATACTCAAAGTACATAATGCAGAATATGGTGTGGAAAGTAAAGTCGGAGAAGGTTCTGTGTTCTGGTTTGAGCTGAATATGGATAATCCCGAAAGGAGAGAACAATGAAAAACTTTTTTAAAAATCTAAATGCAAAAAAAATCATTATTTTCGTAGTAATAATTGCCCTTATAGTTGCAGCGGTGTTATTTTTTGGCGGCAAAAAGGAAGATAAGGCAACAAGCGGCAAAACACTTACGGGAAAAGTCACAAGAGGTAATATTGACAAGATAATTGAAGGTACAGGATCTGTGGAAGCAATGGACCGTTACGAAGTCACAGCCATTGGCGTAAGAGGAGAAGTGCTTTCCTGTACATTTGAGGAAGGGGACAAGGTGGAAAAGGATCAGATACTTTATACCATAGATTCCTCTGATGTAACTGCATCTATTGACAAAGCAGTAAATGCTCTTGAAAAAGCACAGGACAACTACAATGACGCTCTCGAAAAAATCGGATATCAGACAGTATATGCTCCTATATCAGGAACTGTAATAGAACTTAACGCAAATATTGGCGATGATGTAGGTCAGGGAAAAATCGCCGTTATAAGAAATGAAGATCAGATGAAACTTGATATAAAGTTTCTCAAAGAAGATGCAGAAAAAATCACAGAAGGTATGAATGCATCTGTAAAACTTTCAGGTTCTGATACAGAAATATCAGGCAGAGTTTCTTATGTTACTTCGGGTGGATTTAAGGAGAGAAGAATAGAGATTGTGGTTGATAATCCGGGCGCAATCAAAGACGGAGACACAGCCACAGCAGTTGTGTATGCAGAGGGAGAAACCTTTGCAGGTACAGGGGAAGGAACCTTTACATATTTAGATGAACAGACAGTCCTTCTTGAGACATCAGGCGAAGTATCATTTCTCGGATGCGAAAAGGATGACAGAATAGAAAAAGGCGAAATCCTTGTGAAACTCGAAAGCAAGGCAAATGAAAGAAACTTAAAATCTGCAAGGCTTTCTCTTGATGATGCAAAAACATCCCTCAAGGATGCAAGGGAAAAACTTGATGACTATGTGATAAAAGCACCAATCTCAGGTACTGTCACAACCAAAAATATTAAAGTAGGCGAAAAACTGGACAATACAAACTCAAATACAGCGATGGCAATTATTGCTGATCTTTCAGGAAGAACCTTTGATATGAGTATAGATGAACTTGATATCGGCAAGATCAGCGTGGGACAATCAGTTCAGGTAGTGGCAGATGCATACGAAAATGAAAGATTTGTAGGCGTAGTTGACAAAATAAGCGTAGAAGGTACATCATCACAGGGGGTTACTTCATATCCTGTAACAGTTCTTATTACTGATGAAAAGAGAGATATGCTTACTCCTGGAATGAATGTAACGGGTGACATTATTATCGAAAGTGTAGAAAATGTATTAAGAGTACCCGTATCTTCTGTAAACAGAGGGAATATTGTTATTGCAAAGACCTCACAGCCTGAAATAAGCGGTGAAAATGCAGAAAGAACAAAGAGCAGGCTTACTGTTCCTCAGGGATTTAAGGTAGTGAGAGTAGAAACAGGTATAAGCAGTGATGACTTCATCGAAATCAAGTCAGGTCTTGACGAGGGAGATGAAGTGGTAATCCCTGATGCAACAGAGGGCACATCAAACTTCGGTATCCCGGGAATAAGCGGCGGTATGCCCGGTATGGGTGGCATGGGAGGTAACCGTCCGGGTGGAAATATGGGCGGCAACCGTACAGGTGGCAACGCATCAAGAACAAATTCAAGATAATAAAAGGAGGATCACCAATGATTCAACTTGAAGATGTATATAAAATATACTCTGACGGCGATAGTGAAATAAGAGCCCTTGACGGTGTTTCTCTATTTGTGGATAAGGGGGAATTTACAGCGATTGTAGGTTCCTCAGGTTCAGGTAAATCCACCTGTATGAATATCATCGGATGTCTTGATATACCCACATCAGGGAAGTATTACTTAAACGGCACCGATGTAAGTACCATGACAGAAAAACAACTTGCAGCAATAAGAAACAGGGAACTGGGGTTTATATTTCAGCAATACAATCTTATAGCGAAACTTAATCTGGTTGAAAACGTAGAACTTCCTCTTATATACAGAAGAGTAAGTGCCACAGAGAGAAGAAGAATGGCAGAGGAGGCTCTTGACAGAGTAGGGCTTCTTGACAGATGTAAGAAGTTTCCGTCGCAACTTTCGGGCGGGCAGCAACAGAGAGTTTCCATTGCAAGAGCACTTGCAGGAAGACCACCTGTTATTCTTGCAGATGAGCCTACAGGCGCCCTTGACTCAAAGACAGGAAGAGATGTGATAAATTTCTTAAGAGAACTTCACTCAGATGGAACATCGGTAATACTTATCACTCACGATAATTCCATTGCCGAATCAACAAACAGAATTATCCGTATCCAGGATGGTAAGATAATATCTGACGAGGATAACACAAAGAAAAAGGACAATAAGGAGGAGAGTAAACAATGAATATAAAACAATCATTTGTACTTGCCTTAAAGAGCCTTATGTCCAGTAAGATGAGATCCTTTCTTACAATGCTGGGTATCATCATCGGTGTTGGCGCGGTTATTATTATAGTAAGTCTTATTGAGGGTATGACACAGGATATGCTCAATACCTTCGAAAGTATGGGTGCTACAAATATTCAGGTTATGGTCCGCGGAAGAGGCGGCAACAGAAGTGTAAACCTTGATGATATGTACGAATTGTGTGAAGAGAATCCCAAGTACATCAAAAGTGTCACTCCTACAGTAACCGTTTCGGGAGCAAGTATAAAGTCTGAAAACGAAACCCTTGATACAACAACTGTTACTGGTGGAAATGAATTCTATGCGGAAATTTCCGACAAAAAAGCGGAATACGGCAGAGATATTTCCTATATCGACTGCGAAGCAAGACTTCTAAATTGCGTGGTAGGAACATATGTTGCAAGTGAATTCTACGGGGGAGCGGAGAGGGCTCTTGGTCAGTCAGTAAAAATCAACGGAAGAAATTTTACCATTGTAGGTGTAATGGAAGAAAAGAATGATTCCAAGGAATCTACAGGGGATGATGCGATTATTGTCCCATATACGGTAGCACAGAAACTTTCGGGTCAGGGAAGACTCTCAACTTTTATATTCTGTGCAGAAAACAAAGACGTGGCAGAAGCTGCACAGGTGCTTATAGAAAATTATCTATTTAAGACATTTTCAAATTCAAATGCATATACAGTTATCAATATGGCTAGTCTTATAGATACTGTCAGCACAATGACAGACACCATGTCCCTTCTTGGTGCATGTGTGGCAGGGGTATCTCTTCTTGTAGGCGGTATCGGCATTATGAATATTATGCTTGTATCCGTTACAGAGAGAACCAGGGAAATAGGTGTAAGAAAATCCCTTGGTGCTGCCCCCTGGGATATACTTTCTCAATTTGTGGTGGAAGCCATGACTACAAGTTGTATCGGAGGGGTGATAGGGATACTGTTTGGCATAGCCGGGTCCATTGTGGGGTCGAAGTTTCTGGGTATTCCCTCGGCAGTATCCCTTACGGCAATACTTATTTCATTTACCATTTCGGCGTTTATAGGAGTAGCGTTCGGATATTTCCCTGCGAAAAAAGCCGCATCTCTGAATCCTATTGATGCTTTAAGGTACGATTAAAGGAGGCAACAAAAGTGAATAAAAGAATCATTTCACTGTTTCTTGTGTTGTGTATGATAATGTCATCTTTTACTTTGACAATGGCACAGGAAGAACACAAAGGAAATCTGGAGGCAATGAAAGAGATTGTTTCCTACTTCAACATCATGAAAGGCGATCCTGACGGAAACTTCAGACTTTCTGACAATATTACAAGAGCAGAATTTACAAAAGTAAGTGTTGCCGCATCGAAATACAAAGACTACGTGGCACCAAATGCATATATCTCACCTTTTAAGGATGTGAAATACACCCATTGGGCGGCACCCTACGTAAAGGTGGCACTTGACAACGGCATTATGGCAGGATATGAGGATGGAAGTTTCAGACCTGACAAAAATGTTACCATAGAAGAAATCATCACAGTATATCTGAGACTTTTAGGATATACAGATGAAGAATTCGGTGTATCGTGGCCCTACGGACAGGTGTCTGCAGCAAAGGATATCGGGCTTTGTGACGATGTGGATATTGTCATAGGAAAAATTGCCACAAGAGAAGAAGTCCTGAGACTTTCATACAACCTTTTATCCACAAAGGTCAAAGGAACAAACTCAGATTATATTTCCATACTCAATCATGCAATCATTGAAGATGTAGTGCTTCTTGATACAAATAAATCACAGTCAAAGGGAAAAAGTGACCGTGTTGTGACGAGTAACGGAACATATAAAGTGGGAGATGACTTTGATTTTTCATACATCGGATATGAAGGAGACATCTGTATAGATTCAAAAACCAACAAAATGGTAAGTTTTGTCCCCGATGAAGGGGAACTTGTAAAGCACACAGTATATAACGCTTTGCAAAATGAAGTTGTTACATATAAGGATGGTCTGCTTTCAGGAATCAAGCTTGACTCATCAACAGTTATTTATGATGATGACAAACTTTCAAACTCAAATTCTGTTATCTCAAAGATGGAAATGGGAGATGCGGTGTTTGTAAAATATGATGTGAATTCAAATGTGGATTATATGATATATAAGCCGGGCAATCTTGAGGGCCCTGTTACAGTAAAGAGCAAAAACTGGTATGCAGAACTTGGAATCAATCCTGATAAGGCTACTGTTACAAGAAACGGAGAAAAAGTCACATCGGACAGTATTGCTATTGATGATGTAATATACTCATCCACAGAACTCAATATGGTTATGGCTTATTCAAAGAAAGTAACAGGTATATACGAAAAGGCAACACCAAACAGAGATATGCCCTCATCTGTTACTGTGTCGGGAGTGACATATGATCTTGAAGGTGTGAATGCTTTCAATGCCTTGTCTTCTGTAGGGGATTTAAGTTACGGAGATACCGTTACCCTTCTTATCGGAAAGGAAGGGGCAGTTGCAGACGCCATGAAGGCAGGAGATGTGACTGCAAACACATCTATAGTGGGCTATCTTGTATCTACAGGGCAGAAGACATACGTTGATGCGAATAATAATGAATATTCTTCCTATTATGTATCTTTGCTTCTTCCTGACGGAACAATATCCGAATATAAGACACAGACAGATTTCAAAAAGAATATAGGTGATATATGCTCAGTATCATTTGATGGAACACATGCAAAGATAAAGACACGTATTACCGGAGCGGAAGTTTATGGCAAAGTGAATGCAAAAAACAACAAAATCGGAAAGTATTCCGTAGCAAGTGACGTTAAAATCCTTGATTTATCAGCATATCAGGATAGTATGAACGAACCTATGAAATACAAATCCCTGTTTTTGCAGAGACTGGACGGAATAAATATTACTGCAAATAGTGTGATATATGCAGGATATAATGACAAGAAGGAAATCGATACCCTTATTCTTGACAATTTAACAGGCGATATGTATGAATACGGCATAGTTACAAAGGTAAATACTGACAAGAATTCAGGTGTTATATCCTATACGTGTATGGTAAACGGTAAGGAAATGAGCAGTTCGGGAAAGGGTGTAAATGTACCTTCTGCGGCTGATGGAGCAAAGATAATAACAAATCAGAACGGAAACGGCATTTACAGAATAATCTCAATGTTTAGTCTTACACCGGGGAATATTGCAAGTATCAATCGTTCAAATATAATATCTGGAGACGGAACAACATATACATACGCTGATGATGTTCAGGTTTATAAGATGACACCATCAACAGGCGGAGCATATTACGTATATACAATGATGCCTCTTGATGACCTTATGAAGGTTTCAGATACCGCTACTGTGTATGCATACTTTGACAAGAGAGATACATCAGGCGGAAGAATAAGAATAATTACAGTAAGAGAATAAGTTATACAAAAAATGGTCTGCATATGCAGACCATTTTTTATTGGAAATAAAGTTTCTTAAGTTTTTCCAGTACTTTTCTTTCAAGCCTTGATATATACATCTGTGAAACACCGTTTTTTGTGGCGATTTCTTTTTGTGTCATATTGCGGTAGTATCTTGAAATCACAAATCTTTTTTCTTCATATGTAAGGATTTTCAATGCAGATTTTATAAAGTCGCGGTTTTCTATTACAAGGAAGTTTTCATCCTCCACGCCGATAAGTTGTCCTACGGGGAGAGATTCTTCATCATATACAGGCTGATCAAGAAGTACGAGATTTACCACACTTTCAAATACCATACAGTTGTTAAGTTCTTTTTTTGACATTTTCATTACCCCTGCGATTTCATCAAGGGTGGGGATGTATCCGTCGTATTCCATACGTGAAAGCCTGATTCTGTTTGCCATCTGAAATACTTCATAGATTTTGCGGGGGATTTTTATAAGGAAACCCTTGTCCCTGAAATATTTCTTGATTTCTCCCATAATGGTAGGAGTGGCAAATGTGACAAATTTGTATCCTTTGTCAGGGTCGAAACGCTCTATGGCATTCATAAGTCCTATGCATGCCACCTGATATAAATCCTCATAATCAACGCCTTTCCCTGAATACTTTTTTGAAATAAGTTCGCATAAGTTCAGGTTGTCACTTACTATTTCATTTCGTAAATCCTTGTTCTTATCTGTATTATATTTTCGGAGTTTTTCTTCAGTTGTCATATTTTCCTCCAAAAGTAGAGTATATAGAGATTTTAACACAATGTGGATTCATTATCAATATTTACTTATACAAAATAATAATATTATTGACGGATTTTTCGTGATATCCTAACAAAACTTACCAAAAGGGACCATCCCTTTTGGTAAAACTGATACCGCCGATTTTCATATGTAAAACTCCCTTCATAAATATGTTATTTTCAACTGAATTGTATCACACACAAAATCATAAATCAACAGTATGCATGTTTATAGGTTTGTGATAATGATTTATGCTATAATGTATCCAACAGAAACAAGTGTAAATTGACAAATCAACAAAAAATATATTATTCGATGATTGTGAGAAAGAATATTTTTGACAGAATAGGGTGATTATGATAGAAACAAATAAATTTTATATATGGAGAAGAGATAATGAGAAAAATAGACGTTAAAAGCGTATTACAATTTAAGCAATACCTGATTGAAAATGAAAAAAGCGAAAACACCATAGAAAAGTACATGCGTGATGTACGTTTCTTTTTGGAGTGGCTTGGTTGTAAAGGTGTCGATAAGTATAAAGTGCTTGAATATAAAAAGTTGCTTTGTGACAGATATATGCCAACCAGTGTAAATTCAATCTTATCATCACTAAATGCATTATTTTCGTATATGACATGGCATGATTTGAAAGTAAAAACTCTGAAAATACAACGCCGTATATTTGCCGACAAAGAAAAGGAACTGACAAAGTCTGAATACGATAGGTTGCTTACAGTAGCAAAAAACAGAAAAAATGACAGACTCTATTATCTTATGCAGACTATCGGAAGTACAGGCGTAAGAATTTCTGAATTGAAATATGTGACAGTTGCCGCTGTCAATGAGGGACAAGCCACAATAAACTGTAAGGGAAAGATAAGACAAGTTTTTTTGCCGAAACAGTTATGCAAGATGCTCAAAGGATATATCAGACAACATAACATCAAAAATGGTGCAATTTTTGTAACGAGAAATGGAGTTCCTCTTGATCGCAGCACAGTATGGAAGATGCTTAAAAAATTATGTGAGAGTGCTAATGTAGCAAGAAAAAAAGTCTTTCCTCATAATTTTCGGCACTTATTTGCAAAAACTTTTTATTCTGTACAAAAGGATATTGTGAGATTGGCGGATGTTTTGGGGCACTCAAGTATTGAAACTACAAGAATATATACGATCGAAAGCGGAGAAGTGCATAAGATGCAGATTCAGAGGTTGGGATTACTTCAATGCTAAAAAACCACATAATTACAATTATGTGGAAAAAACTATCATATTCTATCTATTCATAAATATGTTAACATATTTAAAATTAAAAGTCAACAACACGAATTTCAAATAAAACATACAAAAATATGATTATATACATAAAAACCAGACCAAAGAAACTAGAAAATATCCTTTGGTCTGGTTTTGGTGCCTGTGATAACAAATAAACTGAAAAAATCACAAAGGTGGAGAATATTGCATACCCAAATAACCTACATAATTGTAATTATGTAGGTTATTTTGTTTTTGTGGGGTGAATTTGTGAGCATTGAACTATTTGAACATAATCAGATTGCTTATGAAAAAGTTGTCACAATGATGAATAAAACCAACAAAGCAGCGATTGTTCATCCTACCGGAACAGGAAAGTCATTTATAGCATTTAAACTTTGTGATGATAACAGGGACAAGATTGTATGCTGGATATCCCCAAGCAGTTATATCTTTAAGACCCAGATAGAAAATGTAAAACAAATCTATAAGGACTTCTCATCGGAAAACATTTCTTTTTTCACATATTCTAAACTTTCCCTGATGAGCGATGATGAAATCAAAAAAATAAATCCCTCCTATATTATTTTAGACGAGTTTCATCGTGCAGGAGCGATGGAATGGGGAAGGGGAGTTTTGAGACTTTTATCTTTGTACAAAAATGTCCCCTTGCTGGGAATGTCTGCAACTAATATTCGTTATTTGGATGAGCAACGAGATATGGCTGATGAACTTTTTGAGGGGAATGTAGCATCACAAATGACGCTTGGCGAAGCGATTGTCAGGGGCATTCTGAATCCACCGAAATATGTGATTTCTATGTATGCATATGAGGAGGAACTGAGAAAGTATGAGCAACGTTTAAAATCCTCAAAATACAACTCCAATCGTGCAAGAGCACAAAAGATAATTGATGATATAAGACGCTCTATGGATATGGCAGACGGGATGCCGGAGGTGTTTGGCAGGCATATCAAGAATAGAGACGGAAAATATATAGTTTTTTGCTCTGATTACAAACATCTTAAGGAAATGGTATCTGTATCGGAAAAATGGTTTGCAAATGTGGATGAAAATCCCCATATATACGTTGCATATTCAAA
This sequence comes from Clostridia bacterium, assembly GCA_045530725.1. GTDB lineage: Bacteria > Bacillota > Clostridia > UMGS1810 > UMGS1810 > SIG435. The sequence goes on along the minus strand of JAZSCT010000028.1, from coordinate 89,206 downwards.
CAATGCCGAGACTTCCAGGGCCTTTGCAAAGTTCAAAAATGATAATAGTGAACATTTAAAACTTCTGTATTGTATCGATATGCTTAACGAAGGAATTCATGTGGATGATGTATCCGGGGTTATACTCTTAAGACCTACAATCTCCCCGATTATATACAAACAACAAATAGGGCGTGCGTTGTCTGCCAGCGGAAAAAAGGACACAATTATTTTTGATATTGTAAATAATTTTGAAAATCTCAGCAGTATAAATGCGATAGAAGAAGAGATGACTTCTGTGATGTCTCATTTCAGATACATAGGAGATGAAAAACATATTGTCAATGACAGGTTTGACATAATAGATGAAATTCGTGACTGCAGAGAACTATTTGAAGAACTTGAAAGAAGTTTCACTTTGTCATGGGATGATATGTATGTCCTGGCAGAAAGATATTTCAAAGAGCATGGAAATCTGAATGTTACAAGGCGTTACAGAACAAAAGAAGGATATTCACTTGGAAACTGGATTGCCACACAACGTGCTGTATATTCCGGAAGGACTTATGGAGCATTGGATGATGAAAAAATAAGGAGATTAAATCTCATTGGCATGCGATGGGAAAGTAAATTTGACGCCTCCTGGGAAAATTTCTACGAAGAGTGCAAACAATACAGCGAAAAACACGGCAATCTGGATATGAATATCGAATATATGACAGACTCAGGATATGCTTTGGGCAAAAGGATATATCAGTTAAGAAATTATAGAAAAAACGGCATACAGTCTGTCTATCTGCTTAAAGAACGGATAAAGCAGCTTGATGAGCTGGGAATGATATGGGATATCGATGACTATGTGTGGGACAAGAATTTTTCTGCAGCGGAGAGATATTTTAGGCAGTACGGACACCTTGAAGTGCCATATGAATATGTGGCTTCTGATGGAATACGACTTGGATTCTGGATTGACAAAATACGAAGAATGCGCAGAAAAACACCGGAAACAGAGATGCTCAATAGCGAAAGAATAGATAAATTATCAAAAATCGGTATGAGATGGGATACAAAATATGAAGTAGCGTGGGTTAATGGATATACAGAGGCAAGAAATGTATATGAAAAATATGGACACTTAAATGTAAATAGTGAATTTGTGACTGAAACGGGATATGAACTTGGAAGTTGGATCTCGAGACAAAAGCAGAAGTTTAGTTCGCTGGATATCCAAAAACAAGAGTTACTGAAATCAATGGGAATTACCGGCAAAAAGTGTCATTCCTGGGACGAAAAATTTCAACTGGCAAAAGCCTATTATGAAGAGCACTTGTCACTTGATATTCCATATGATTATGTAACAGACGGAGTGTGGCTTGGAAAGTGGCTGAACGAACAGAAACAAACATATCTTGGTAAAAGAAAGGGAAAATCACTTACCAAAATTCAGATTGAGAAACTAAACTCCATAAAGATAAGCTGGAATTCCAAAAAGGAAGAAATGTGGGAGATTTGTTTTGAATTAGTGGCAGAAAAGAAGGCGGACAAAGACCATATTCTTCCTGACGGAAAGAGAGTTTCACAATGGATAGACGCTCAAAAAAGACAGTATAAGAGTGGCAAACTGTCTGAAGATAAAGCAAAAAGGCTTATCAATGCAAATATCATCACCACAACTAATGACAGATGGGAAGATGGCTATGGATATGCTCTGTCTTATTATAAATCATTTGGGAACTTACGTGTAAGCAGTATGTACACAACAGAGGAAGGCTTCAGATTGGGAAGTTGGATATCCAATCAAAGAACCGCATACAAAAAAGGCGATCTTAGTTCGGAAAGAAAGCAACTTCTTGAAAAAATAGGAATGGTTTGGGACATAAGGGAAGAATTCTGGGAAGAAACATATGATGCACTTAGAGATTATTATCAGAAAAACGGACACACAAATATTCCCAAGAAATATATCGCTTCATCCGGGACGGATTTATATGAATGGCTGAGAACTCAGTACAAAAAATACAAAAACGGACATTTGCCTGTTGATAAGATTGAAAGACTGAAAAAACTGGGTGTTAAGTGGTTGGTAAATGCAGACGAAACGGTGGCGTGACGGATGATGAAAAGTATTGATTGCAAGGAAAACCTGTTGATAATCGGAGCGGGAATGTATGGATATGTTGTGAAAGAGGTTTCTGAATCTCTGAACAAGTACAATGAAATCTCCTTTGTGGATGATTTTTGCAAAAGAGATGATGTAGTGGCAACTACTGAAATGATACCGGAACTCCGTAAGAAATACAGATATGGGATTGTAGCAATTGGTAATCCGGAATTAAGAAAAAAAGCGAGTTTATTACTTAAGGATAGTGGCTATGAAATCCCCACACTTATACATCCAAAGGCTTATGTATCTCAATCTGCAAATCTGGGTGTGGGATGTGTGATTGAGCCAATGGCAGTTGTTCATTCAAACTCCACTCTTGGTACAGGATGTTTAGTCTGTGCAGGGAGCGTGGTTAATCATAATGCATTGATAGAAGATTTTTGTCAGATAGATTGTAATGCTGTTGTTGGTGCAGATGCATATGTTCCTTGCGGTACAAAGGTGATGTATGGCGAGGTTATTTTTAAAAAATAAATGGGGGGATTATTATGTATAAAGGATTTTTTAAAAGATTTTTAGACATAGTGTTGTCTTTTTGCGGGATAGTTGTCCTTGCTATACCTATGGTTATTATTGCCCTTTTAATCAAGATTGATTCAAAAGGGCCTGTACTTTTTAAGCAAAAAAGAGTTGGCGTACATAAAAAACATTTTAATATTCTTAAGTTTCGTTCTATGAGAACAGATACACCAAAAGATATGCCTACACATATGCTCGGCAATGCTACAAGCCATATTACTAAGGTGGGAGCAGTATTAAGAAAACTTTCTCTGGACGAGCTTCCGCAGATATTTAATATCTTTGTAGGACAGATGTCTATAATAGGTCCTCGCCCTGCACTCTGGAATCAGGATGATCTTATTGCAGAAAGAGACAAATACGGAGCAAATGACATCAAACCCGGTCTCACAGGGTGGGCACAGATTAATGGTCGTGATGAACTTCCTATCGACGTAAAGGCAAGACTTGACGGTGAATACGTAGAGAAATTAAGTTTCTGGTTTGATGTTAAGTGCTTTTTCGGTACTATATTCAGCGTTCTTAAGAGTGATGGTGTGGTAGAAGGCGGCACAGGTGAGATAGAGAAGGAAAAGGAAGAAGAGGTTTCATTATGAAAATACTTTTTTTGTCAAATCATTTTATAACTCTATTCGCATTCAGGAAAGAACTTATAAATTGTCTTGTCAAAGATCATGAGGTTTATATTTCCGCACCCAATGATGATAAAAATACTTATTTTGAAAATCTGGGATGCAAGATGATAGATACACCTATAGAACGTCACGGAACAAATCCATTGAAGGATCTTAAGATAATTTCTGATTACAAAAAAATAATGAAAGAAATAAATCCCGATATTATATTTTCGTACACTATAAAACCAAATATTTACGGCGCAATTGCTGCAAATTCATTGCAATATAAGCAGGTGGCGAATATAACCGGTACTGGCGGAACGTTCATTAAGCCAAGTCTGACAAATTATATCAGTAAATTTTTATACAAAATATCGATAAAAAATACATACAAAGTTTTTTTTCAAAACAAAGGAGATCTGGGGTATTTCAAAAGAAATAAAATGATTAAGGAAAATTACGAACTGTTGCCTGGGTCCGGAGTCAATCTTGAAGAGCACTGTTTGATTGAATATCCTGAAGACAAAATAATTCGGTTTATTTTTATAGGAAGAGTAATGGGGATAAAAGGAATCGAACAATACCTTGAGTGTGCAAAGCATATAAAAGGAATATATCCCCAAACTGAGTTTTATATAGCAGGCTTTATAGATGATGAAAAATATAGTCATATAATCGATGAATATCATAACCAAAAGATAATTAATTATTTGGGTTTTCAAAACAACATTTCCGAATGGATAGAAATATGCCATTGTACTATTCTTCCATCTATAGGTGGTGAAGGTGTACCGAATGTACTTCTTGAATCTGCTGCTACAGGAAGAGTATGCATAGGTTCAAATATTCCTGGTACAGAACAGGTCATTGACGATGGAGTTACAGGATACTTATTTGAAAAAGGGAATGCCGATGACCTGATTGCAAAAGTTGAAAAATTTATAAATCTCTCTTTTGAAGAAAAAAAGAACATGGGACTTAAAGGGAGAGAACGAATGGAAAGACTTTTTGACAGGCAAATAGTAATTGATAAATATTTAAATGAAGTAGGATTATTAGGAGAAGAAAATGAACGGATATAAAAAATTATTTAAAAGTGCTTCGTTAAGGCATAGTATAATGAGTTTTTTAAGATTTATTCCTGATAAACAAATGATAAAACTTCAATACAGAATAAAAATGGGTTTTTTTCCAAATTTAAATACTCCTGAAAGATATACTGAAAAACTTCAATGGTATAAGCTTAATTACCGAACTGATGATATGACAATTTGTGCTGATAAATATCGTGTCAGAGAATACCTTGAAAGAAAGGGACTATCCGATATTGCCTGCAAACTATATGGCGTGTATGACAGAGCAGAAGATATTAATTTTGACAAACTGCCCGAAAGGTTTGTGATCAAAACTACTAACGGAAGCGGTACAAATATAATTTGTAAGAATAAGTCGGAATTAGATGTTGAAAAAACGATACAGGAACTTAACAGATGGGTGAAGAGACCTTGCTATATTCTTGGTAGAGAATGGGCTTACAAAAATATCGTTCCCAAAATAATCATTGAAGAGTATCTTGAGGATGAAACAAATCCGTTTGAGGGGATTAATGATTATAAGTTTTTGTGCTTTAGTGGAAATCCGGAATATGTGGTATTTGATTGTGATAGATTTGTAGGTCACAAGCGAGCTATATATACATCAGAATGGAAATATGTTGATGTAGGTACAGATTGTGATAAACAGCCTGATAATATTCCAATACCTGATGGTTTTGAACAAATGAAAGAGATTGCAAAAAAACTTTCAGAGGATTTTCCTTGTGCGAGAGTTGATCTCTATTGGCTAAACGGCAGAGTGTATTTTGGAGAAATCACATTTTATCCGTGGACAGGATATATCAAGTTTGATCCGGATGAGTTTGACTTTGAATTGGGGAGATTATTTGAATTGTCAAGTAAAAGGTGGAATGCATAATGCGTATTGCTAAAAATGTATTTGCTCTTATAAGAGGAGCGTTATTGAGAGTAAGAATGATTATGTTTAATAAAGGATGCAGAATAGGAAAAGGTGTTCGCGTTATGCCGCATTGTGTTATATCTGCAAGAAAATCAGGAAGAATCAGTATAGGTGACAACGTAGTAATAGAAAGCGGTTCACATATTTCAGCCCTAAATGGCGGAGAGATTATCATAGAGGGTAATGTTGGAATTGGAGGAAATTCAAGGATAATTTCCCATGATTCTATTGTTATAAAACAAGGTGTAAATATAGCACCGAATGTATATATTTATGATCATGATCACAAGGTTGATTATGACGGATTTAAAAGAAGAGAGTATAAAACTTCGCCTATTTTTATAGGGGAAAATGTATGGATTGCTATAAATAGTGTTATTTTGAGGGGAACAACAATTGGAAACAATTCTGTAATAGGAGCGTCAAGTCTTATCAAGGGAAATATTCCAAATAATACGATTGCTGTATGTGAAAAGAAAATTTCGATGAGAAATTTGAAAACAGGAGATAAGGTATTATGAAAATAATGATCGGAACAGATGTTGTAGTGTTGCGATATGATGAGAAATTATATTTGTCAAACGTTTTCGGAATGGTACTGAAAAGATATTATAACAAATTTGGGAAGGTAATATTATGCACGCGAGTAAAAACAGTATCTGAAGTGCCGGAGAAAATGTGTGATGTAACTGAGCTGATTGAAAAAGTGGTAAATATGGGAGGTCTTCTCAAACCATTATTGCACATGGAGGATAAGAGGATTATTCAAAATATGGAAGAGTGCGATCTGGTAGTTGGCAGAGTTCCATGTATTATCGCCTACAGATTGTTTGATTGCGCAAAAAAGCTTCGCAAACCATTTTTCTCTGAACTTATGGGGTGCGCATGGGATGCATATTGGAATCATGGAATAGCAGGAAAGATTATAGCGCCATATATGTATTTAAAGATGAAGAGAGTGGTCAAAAATGCTGATTATGGGCTGTATGTAACAGAAAAGTTCCTGCAAAAAAGATACCCATGCAAGAATGAAACAGTTTCTGCTTCAAATGTAAAAATAACTGATGTATCAGATGAGGTGTTTGATAAGAGAGTAGAAAAAATATTAAAAATGGATAAAAACAACATATCACTTATGACAAGTGCTGCAGTAGATGTAAGATATAAAGGGCACGAATATGTTATTAAAGCCATTCCTAAACTAAAAGAACACGGAATAAATGTTACATATTATATAGTAGGTGGCGGAGATCAAACATATCTCAGGAAGATTGCTGAAAATTGTGGGGTGTTAGATAATGTGTTTTTTACCGGGCTCCTAACTCTGGAAGAAGTTTTTGAACATCTTGACAAATCAGATATTTATATCCAGCCAAGCCTTCAGGAGGGGCTTCCGCGAGCAATGATTGAAGCGATGAGCAGAGGGTGTGTTTGTCTGGGAGCAAAAACCGCAGGGATTCCTGAATTGGTTGATGCTGAATGTATTTTTAAACGAAAAAGTGTATCATCTATTGTGAAATGTATCTCTGAAATTGTGAAAAAAGATCTTACATATTATGCAAAAAGAAATTTTGAAGAAGCAAAAAAATATAAAAGTGATGTGCTGGATGAGAGAAGAAATAAGTATTTTGGTAAGGTAAAAACTGAATTAGAATGATATAATTTTATTACATATTTAAAGGAATTTTATATAATATTATGCGAAAAAGGAGATGTAATAAACCTGCTCTGTTTAGGAAGAGGGTTAATTATAAGAGATAAGTATGATAAGAGTATTGCATTGTGTAGCTATAATGGGATTGGGTGGGATACAAACATTTATTATGGCTATGTATAGAAAGGTAGACCGTACCAAAATTCAATTTGACTTTTTAGTGGAGAAAGAAGATCCTTATTTTAGTGATGAAATCAAAAAAATGGGGGGACATATTTACTGTATTTCTTCAAGAAGAGAAGGATATTCAAAATATATTAAGAGGTTAAAAGATTTTTTTAGCGAGCATGATGAATATAAGATAGTCCACATGCATACAAGTTCGCTTACTAATGTTGAACCATTGCGGATTGCAAAAAAACATAGTGTTGAATTGAGAATATTACATGCTCATAGTTCAAATATAATGGGTAAATTTGCTTGTATACATAAAATTTTTCATAAAATTAATAAGGTAACAATTAATAGATATTGTAATAAAAAAATCGCTTGCTCCAAAGAAGCATCAGAGTGGATGTTTGGTACGACTTCTGGTGTGGAGATGTTTTCTAATGCAGTGGATTCTAAATTGTTCATTTATGACGAGGGAAACCGTGCAGAAATAAGGAGAGAATTTGGGATAAGCAATTCATCTGTGGTTTTAGGTTGTGTGGGTAGGTTTTCACACCCAAAGAATCATATGAAAATGATCGATATATTTTCAGCTTTCCATAAAAAAGATAAGGAATCCAGATTGCTGTTGGTAGGAGATGGTGATTTAAGGGAACAGATTGAAGAAAGAGTAACTGTGCATAACCTAGAAAATGCGGTTGTATTCGCAGGAGTGAGAAAAGATTGTTTTAGGTTTTATTCGGCTTTTGATGTGCTTGTTATGCCCTCATTATATGAAGGTCTGCCTGTTACTTTGGTGGAGGCACAAGCATCAAATATTCCTTGTATTGTATCAGATACAATTACCAGACAGGTTGATTTTGAGGGAAAGATAAAATATGTTTCTCTTGATTCCGATGATGAAGAATGGGTGGATATAATACAAAAAGAATTAAAAAATACTACAAGATTCGATAATAGTTTAGTTATAGCGGATAATCTATTTGATAGCAATGCAATAGTTGAAAAAATATTAAAAATTTATAATCAGGCTTACAAATCGGAGAAAGATAAAATATGAGGAAATTTAGTGGGATATGGCTTATATTAATATGGTCGCTTGTAGTATATTGTATTATTGACCCGGTTTCCAAAGTATATACATTAGAAAATGTCAGGTTTCTTTCGTTTATTGGAATTATTAATATGGTAGTTGTTATAATTACGTGGAAAATAGCTGGCGGAGAAGGATTTTGTGCATATACGGTTTTTTGCGTTGTCCTTTTTGCTTTTTGTTATGGGCAGAGTGTAGGATGGTATTTTGGTCTCGATATGGGTTCAAAGGATTTGTATTATAGAATCAGCATATACACAATAATAAATTCAATGATATATTCGTTATTATGTATGATAGCGATTCATATTGGTGCTCTTTTTTCTATAAGAGAAAAACGAGCATCATGTAAAAATGTAATTGACCCTGAAAATATGATTTATTCGATAGAGAAAGTAGGAAAACTTTTTGCATGGGCATCAGTACCGTTTTATGTTATAGATACATTATATACATTGTACAACGTGATAGGTAAGGGTTATATTGGCGCTTACAATACTTTGGCGGTTTCCTTAGGACAAATAGGTACACTAATTGCTATGATATCAAATTTTTTTATTCCTGCGCTTATTTGTCTGTTTGTAGTATACAGAAATCATAAGAGAAAAAAGAATTTCATTTTAATTATTCTGCTTATAGATGTTATTAAGACACTTTATATAGGGGGACGTAGTGGTGCAGTAATGGTACTGCTTGTTATTGTGTTGATGTATCATTATTGTGTTAAAAGGTTTAAATTTTGGCAGAGTTTTATTGTAGGTATATTGGGTTATGTTGGAATGGCGGTGCTGAATGCAATTGCTGTTGTAAGAGTAGAATCAAACAAAAGTATTTCTATGGTTTTAGAAGTCATAGGTGGTTCTTTTGCAAATGTATTTGGTGAGTTTTTTGGAGAACTGGGATGGAGTATGTCAAGCCTTATGCATACAATGGAATTTGTTCCATCTATACAATCATTTAGATATGGCAAGTCGTATTTATACGGACTTACTGCAGCAATTCCCAATGTTGGTATATGGCAGGTTCATCCTGCAAAAATACATTCCAATCTGGGAGATTGGCTTCAGAATATGCTGGATATTGATTATGGTCCCGGATATACAGCTATTGCTGAGTTTTATATAAATTTTGGATGGTATGGAGTTTTAGTTGCAATTATTGTCGGGTACATTGTTGCCAGAATTTTAGGTTCGTTAAATAAAGATAGTATAAGTACAAATCCACTTTCTGCCGTAATGGTTTTTCTTGTAATGCTTTTATTGTTAAAACCAATGGTAAGGTCATCATTTAGCGCTGTTGTCAGAAGCCTAGTATACAATGTATGTGTTTATTATGTTTTTATTAAGATGATATATATACAAAGGGTGAACTCGTTATTAAAAAAGAAGTAGATCATTATATTTCGAATAAATCCATTATTATATTTTGTTCAATATAGTTGTCGGCTAATTGACTATAACGTATGGGTTCCATAAAAAGGAGAGAGTTAGTTTGAAGAAAGTTGGAATATTAACATGGTATAAAACGGTTAATCATGGAGCAGTGTTACAGGCATATTCTACACTTAATGTGTTAAAATCCATTTCTTGCAATCCGATAATGCTTGATTATACAAGAAATGTGAAAAGGGTATCATCATCCAGAAGAAAAATAACATTAAAAAATTTCATAGATCATTTTATAGTTAAGGTGTTTAACAAAAAGAAAAATGTGTTATTTAATAATTTTATAAGAGATTATCTTATTGTGGGTGATTTTTACGATAAGGAATCTAATTTAGATAGTGTAATTGTTGGAAGCGACATGGTATTTGAATATATTCAAGGGTATAATCCTTTTATGTATGGAAAAGATGTTAACTGTAATAATATATTTTCTTATGCAGCGAGTTTTGGAAAGCATTCTCCTCAGGAAGTGTCAGAATCAGAGCATTCAGAAGAGATTACAAAACTTCTTTTAGATATGAAAAACATAGGATGTAGAGACGAGAATACATATGAAATCGTTCGAGCCCTTACCGGTAGAGAAGATATGACTATGAATATTGACCCAGTGCTCTTGTATGGATTTGAAAAAGAAAAAGAAACCTGGAATACAATCAGACCAAAAAAGAAGTATATTGCACTATATGCATATCATTCCACGATGAATAATCCGGAAGAATATAAATATATAAAAGCCTATGCGAAATCTAATGGTTATGAGATTATATCTGTAGGATATTATCACTCCTGGGTGGATAGATGTATAAATGCTGGACCGAAAGAATTTTTTTCTCTTCTTTTAAATGCTGAATGTGTGATAACAGATACTTTTCACGGAACAGTATTTTCTATTATTTTGAATAAACCATTTATATCTTATATAAGGGAAAATGGATTTAAGGTGAGGTACCTATTACAGCAGTTGAAAATGGAAGACAGGATTGTAGAAAACAACAAAGAAAGCCTGTCTGAGAAGATAATAAACTGCAAGTTTGAGGTATGCAATAGTATTTTGGAAGATTTAAGAGGAAAATCATTGGAATATATCAAGAAATGTTTATAAATGAGGAATAAAAGTGGAAACTAAGATTCAATCATCAGAAAAGAAGTTATTAAAAAATACATTTATATATATGATTGGTACAATGACAAGTAAATTGTTGCAATTTTTTATTTTACCAATTGTAACTGCTATACTTATGACCAATGAGTATGGATATTATGATTTGATAATTTCAGCTAGCGGAATAATAATTCCTATAATTACTATGCAAAGTACAGAAGGGCTTTTCAGGTTTGTTTTCAACGCAAATCCGAATGAAAGAAGTGTTATAATTTCGTCTGTGAGCATCTTTCTCTTAGTGAGTATGGCAATTTTTTCGTTGATTTTTTCAATATTTCAATGTGTCACTAAGTTAATGGATTTTTCAGGTTTAGTTTTACTATACTTTATAACATTTACTATATATACATATTATCAGAAACTTTGTCGATGCCTTCAAAAAAATGTTGTTTTTGCAGTGTCAGGTGTAATACATACTTTTGTCCTTTTAGGTGTTGAATGTATTCTTCTCATAATATTAAAAATGAGAGTTGACGGTCTTCTATGGGCAAATATTGTATCGAATATAGTGTGCATAGTGTATCTTGAAATACACACGCAATCTACTAAAATTTTTGATATAAAAAAGTTGAGTAAGGGTTATCTTTTGAAAATACTTAAGTATTCCCTTCCTCTGGTGCCTAATAGTATAAGCTGGTGGTTTATATCTGCATGTAATAGGTATATAATAGCATTTTTTATTGGTGTGGGTGCAAACGGAATTTATTCAGTTGCTGGAAAATTTCCACAGTTGGTAACATTTGTTGTATCTATATTTCAGACAGCATGGCAGGAGTCTGCTGTTATGGAAGCAGATAGTGAAAAAAGGGATGAATTTTATACCAATGTATTTAATCAGTATATGAATGTTTTATTAAGTGCTACAGTTATAATAATTCCGGTTTTAAAAATTGTAGTTCCAGTGATGATAGCAGACACATATTTGGACGGAATGCGTTATATTCCTGTGCTTATGATTTCTAGTGTAATGACGGCGTTTTCTCAGTTTTATGGTACTGCCTATATGGTTTTTCAAAAGACACAAAAAGCTTTTTCTACATCAATTGTAGCTGCATTTATAAATTTAACTATAAGCATCGGATTAATAAATAAAATCGGGTTGTTTGCTCCTGCAATCGGAACAGCATGTGCATTTTGTATCCAGTGGATAATAAGAATAAAGCAAATGAAGGAGTGCTTTAAAGTGAAAATATATTATAAAAAGTTGATGATTTTAATAGGGATGTTGGCTGTATGCATTATTGAATACTATTTTGTGATATCATTGGTTACAACATACTTGATTATATTGCTTGGAGTAATAATCTTTTTTGTTAATAATAAAGAATTAATTATTGCTCTTTATAATAAAATTTTTAAAAATTATAGTTTTTAGCACTAATAAAAAGGAAGAATACTAAAATGTTAAAAAAAGCATGGATATCGTTATATATAAGGATAAATAAAATTGCCGATAAAATTTTGGTTAATAAAAGAAAAAAACAACTTAACAGCACAGACTTTTCAATTATTTGCAATAACTGTTGGGCGGGCAGTGTATATAGGAGATTTGGATTATCATATCGTACTCCTACAGTAGGAGTATACTTTTTTCCAGATGATTTTATTAAGCTTTGTTCAGATGTGAAGGGATATATGTCAAAAAAGTTGGAGTTTATATCATATACCGATAGCAAGTACAGAGATGAAATTGAAGTGAAAAAACACACACATGTTCCTATAGCTAAGCTGGGAGATATAGAGATTGTATTTTTGCATTATCATACTCCAGAGGAAGCGGCTGAGAAGTGGTATCGTAGAGCAAAACGTATAAATTATGATAATCTTATTTTTAAATTCAGTCAAATGAATGGGTGCACAGAGGAACAGTTGAGACAATTTGATAGACTTGACTTGAGAAAAAAGATTTGTTTCGTATCACGAAACTGTGAGACTAATATAGCGTGTGCAGTACGACTTAAAGATGCTTTTGGTGAAGAAGTGTTAAATGATACAATAAAGTATTCATCATATATAGATTTAGTAAAACTTATTAACTCAAAAAAAGTGTGCGGAACTTATATAGAAATGAATTGACTTAAAAAAGTTATTTTAATGCAAAATAATTAATAGTAAATTATTTAACTAAGGAGTAACTATGCACAACACTACTTTGCATTTATATACAACACAATTGATATGTTCTGCCATTGACAAGAATTATACTATAGACGCTAAACTGTATGATAACTGTGACTTTTTTGAAATTCTGAAACTATCTCTTGATCACAATATAACAAGCCTGATATACGAAGGCATTATAAACAGCAATATTTCCATAGACGAAGAATTGGACAAACTTTTCAAGCAGAGAGTAATATTCGAATGTGTCAAATCCGAAAGTCAGATATTATGCTACAAATCCATAATATCATTATTTGAAAAGCACGATATCCCATACATTCCCCTTAAGGGAATCTGTATGAAAAATCTATATCCCAAACCGGAACTCAGACGAATGGGAGATATAGATATATATGTGGATGAAAAAAATATCGAAACAGTAGAGCATATAATGTCAGAATTGCAGTTTGAGCCTTGCGGACGAACCGATTATGATTATAAATTCAAGAATGCCAATGACATATTGATAGAAATTCATACAAGCATAGTATCCAGAGAGAGTGAATTCTATGATTATTATCAAAATCCTTGGAGATTGTGCAAAAAAGATGAAAAGGCTATTGTTCATACACTAAATGAGGAAGAAATGTATATATATTTGTTTCTTCATTTTATGAAGCATTATCGTGGCGGTGGGATCGGCATTAATCACATAGTGGATTTATGGATTTACAAAAAAATGTCTCCGCATCTGGATGAAGATTATATCAATTCAAAAATAGAGCAATTTGGATTAAAGACTTTTTATGACAACACCCTCAGAATGACAGGGTGTTTGTTTGGTAATGGGCAAGAAGATGCTATAGTTTCTGAAATGGTAGAATTCGTTGTAAATAGCGGTTCATACGGAACAAGGGAAACTCATCAGGCGGCAGTTGTTATAAAAAATGAAAGAAAAAGCCAATCCAAAGCCTGGCTTAAGACAATGTTTGAAAAAATAATCCTTCCAAGAGAAAAAATAGAATACATATATCCTGTCCTGAAAGAAAGACCTTATCTGATTTTTTTCTTCAGAGTAAAAAGGTTGATCAGAAGGGTGTTTTTTAAAAAGGAAAAAGAACTTAATGTATTTGGTATTATCAAATCAAATTCAGCACAAAAAATAGATGAATACAAAAATCATTTAAAGAAAGTCGGATTATAAAATTCCAACTTTACATTGCACGTATGATAAGGAGAAAAATAAATGTTCTTTATTATGGCAAACAATTATGAGGAAAGTTCCAAATGTGCCAGATTGTATATGGCACACAAGGATGCTATGTATCGCAGAGCATACAAAATTGTTCATAATGAAAGAGATGCAGAAGATGCAGTGCATGATTCCTTTGAAAGAATACTTAAATATAATTATCTACATAAAATCGATGAGAAAAATTTCGCATATACCAGAAACTTGCTTGGGATGATATGTTCAAATGTAGCAAAAGACTATCTGAAACAATCAAAAAAGATAAATATGTTTGCCATTGAGGATGATGAGTTTGAAAAACTTGGTTCAGAATATCTGAACCCGGAAAATATTGCAATCGGAAATGAAACAAAGGACAAAATTAAAGAAATAATAAATATGCTTCCTGAGATATACAGAGATTCTTTCCTTATGAAGAGGGTTTATGATATGACTATATCTCAAATTGCGGGGATAACAGGCGAAAAGGAAGAAACTATAAGGAAACGTGTTTTTCGTGCACAGGAAAAGGTAAAAATTGCTTTTGAAAAGGAGGCAGATTATGAAAGAATATGATGCTCTTGAACAAGCGATGGATATGTTGATTTCCGAGGCTGCAAAAGAACTTTGTAAAGAATCCCACTATGAGGATGGAAAAGAACCGATTTGTTTTTCTGATGAACATCGGGAGAAAATGAATGCTCTCTTTGAACGGGAAATAAAAGAGAAAAGAACAACACGAATAGTTATGTTTCTTAAATCCGGGAAAAATATCGTCTGGATTGTTGTGGTTTGCAGCCTTATCATGTTAAGTTCCACAGGTATAGCAAAGGACTGGATAGAAAGAACTATAAAATTTGTATTTCAGTCGGATAAACCCAATAGTGTATATAATACAAATGAAAAGTATATGACTGTCGCATTTGGAGATGAAATTGCTATTGAGTATATACCAGCAGATTTTAATCTGATTGATGAAAAAAAGGCAACTCAATGGCATGCATATACCTTCAGTAATCAAACTTTTAATTATTTTCAATTAATCATAGGAAATGAAAATATGAAAGGCAGAGTAGATAGTGAAAATGCCGTTGCCACAGATATTTATATAAACGGTACTATGGGTAAGTGTGTAAGAGGAGAGGATGATATATCTGTAACTTGGAATATTAATGAATACTATATCAACATAATTGGTAATATATCTGAAGAAGAAATTTTAAAAATATGTAGAAGTATAAAAATCGAATAAATTGTAAAATTTTGAAAAAAGTTGTCCCATAATCCTTACTTTTTTAGTAATACAAGTGAAGCAACTAAAAAGGAAAGGAGGATTATTATGATCAGGACAACATTAAAAAGACTTGGTATCTTAGTACTTGTGTTGGCAGTATGTGTGCAATTTGCTTCTGTGCCTGCATTTGCAATGGGAGAAACAAGAAATACTGCAATAAATAATTGCATCAATTCTCTCACTATGGATACGCCCGGAGTTCTTAACTGTACAGGCGGTACAACAGTAAAATTAGGATATACTGCCAAGGTTATTGTAGAGCTTCAGGTCCTTGATGGTGGCTGGGAAACAGTTGCCACCTGGAGTGACGCCGGCGGAACAATTGCAGGTGTTGATGAAGATTACGATGCTACCAGAGGTAATTCATACCAGTTAAGACTTACACATCTTGCATATAACAGTAACGGAAACTTAGTCGAAATGATAACAGATTATAGTAATATTTATTCATACTGATAAATTTGTTATTATGGTAATTGACCGAGACATATAGTGTTTCGGTCAATTGTTATGGTATGGCTGAATTATATTGTATAAACAGATATTTTGAGAGGTACACACAATGAAAACCACATCAAAGGATGCAGAAGTGGAGGAACAGTTATCCTATCGGGACAAAATGCAGGTTAATGAAATGTTTCTTGATTATGACGGTTCGTCCTATGCCGTATGTCCCCGATGTACTTGCCTTATTGATATAGAATATGTTCCTTTTTGTTCACAATGCGGGCAGAAATTAGGGTGGAGAGGATTTTTCAAAGCAAAGATAATAAATCAATAAAAGTAATCAGATGCTATTAATTGATACTGAATTCATTGATAGCATAATCTATTTACAATCAATTTTTTTTGTGATATAATCGAATTACAAAAATTCTATATAAGGACTGATAACTATGAAAAAAATTCTTTGCTTCATACTTACAATGTGCATTATGATGAGCATTTTTGTTTGTCCATCTTATGCAGAAGAAGTCAAGTCTGAAGAGAATCCCGTTAAACACGGTACAGAAGTGTATGTGAAAGGCAAAATTGACAATTCTGACGGAAAGCACACCGGGAAAATGCTTAGTATTAAGTTTATGGCAAATGAATATGATGCAGATATTGTTCCCAAGACAACATATGAATCGCTTTCATATAAACTTGACGAAACAGGATTAGTTGATTTCAAATTCAGATGCAATGATATTACCTTTGACAAAATCGGTCAGTGCAACCGTCGTGTGTATGCAACTCTTGATGGTGAAGATGTGACTTCATCTTTGGAGAGTGTTACTGCAAAGGATCTTTATTACATAGAAGAACCATTCGAAAATAATGAAGAAACAAAAAGCAAAATCATTGAAAAATTCAAAGCATTTTTCGATGAATATTCATATGGCAGAAATGTATATCTTAAATCTGCCGACAAGGTAAGAATCAAGATATCATCAGAGCCTCTCGAGTTTTCATCATCATTAAGCGTGAAGATAAAAGAAATGAATGATGAAAATATCAAGTATGTAAGACTTTATGCCGTTGGCGAAAATGTAAATATACCAAAGGTTCAGGAAAGAAAGGTCGCTGTATGGAAACTGGACGACCTGCAGATGTCTGACTCTGCAATACGTGGATTTGAAAAGGCATACAACTATTTCTCACAGTATGGAATCAAAACTGGATTTGGAATCATAATGCATTCATTCGATGAGTATGGCGATCTTACTACAGAAAAGAACAAAGCAAAAATCGACAAGATCAATTCATGGATAGACGGTGGCTTTGAGATCTGGTACCACGGATACTGGCACAACAAAAAAATCGATAAAAATGGAGAAAGAATAGAAAACTTCGCATCTGACTCTCTTGAAAAACAGGAAAAGAACCTTAAGATGGGTATTGATACATTTAAGAGGGTATTCCCGAATTATACTATGAAGTCATTTGGTGCACCTTACAATTCAGTATGCAAAACTACTGCCCAAGCACTCAAAAACGTTTGCCCGGATATAAATACTGTTATGTTCTTTGATGATTCTGAAGTTGAAGAAAGCGGACATTTCAATATCGACAATTCTGTTAGTATTGAATCAAAAGCAGGAGATGAGGATTTTGAAAAATTTGAATTATCCTTCAAATCCAAAAAAGGAAGAGATGGCATCATCCTTCAGTCACATCCGTGGGGATGGGACGATAAGGACCTTGAAATCATTGACAAAATCACAAAGGTGCTTGTAGCAGAGGACTATGCATTTATGACTCCTCAGGAATACTACAATTATTGTCAGAAACGAAATAAATAACATAAAAACAGAAGGCTGACTTTATGTCAGCCTTCTGTTTTTATGTTAAGTCTTCTATCTCCCATTTGCCGTGTATATCATCAAATGTGCCTGAATTCTTTTGTCATTTGTATCGAGCCATTCCTTGACCGGTCTTATGGAAGCATACATGCATATCAACTACTTTATCTAATTGTATAATAGCCGGGGGTTCAATGTTAATTCTATTATTTAAGAACATCATCTGCAATTTTTTCTGCATTTTTATAGTCATTTGTTATAACCATAATAAGTAAATCATCGCTGTATCTGATTACAGGATTTTTAAGTTTGGGCACTTCCTTGGGGATATAAGTCCCGAAGTCCTTTATTCTTGATTCAATACGTGATTTTACAGTTTCGATTGCCTGTTTTAAGTTTTTGGAAGAAATTTTGAATATTGCAATCTCATCTGCCGTAGCACCGCTTCCGGACAGAACTACCATATCCTTTATTCCAATATTTTCCAACGGATATATTGCCTTGGATGAGTCAATATCAATCATTGTAAGGTCTTCATCAAAAGACACCTTTTCTTCGATTATGCCCGCGATTTCCAGGAGTTTTTGTCCTTCTTCCGAAAGAGTAGCCTTCTTTCTGTCGAAGGTCGCCTTGCCGTCGGAAACGGCGTGAGTTTTAAGGTAATATACCCATTTTTCATAATACTCTTTTGTAAGATGCACACCGTCAGGTGAAGCGTGTTCGGGAAGTACGCCTTTTTCATTCATCATTGATTCATTTACACACAGATAGTAGCATTGATTCTTTGTTGCTATATCCTTTATGGCTCTGTTATATAGTGTGATATTGTGGTTGGTTACATATTTGTGGGAAGAAGATTTCTCCTCTGTCACGGGAAGAAGTGACTGAAGATAGATGTATGAATCAGGGTTTATTTCTCTGATGGTTCTGATCAACTGCTTATAGTCTTCCTTAAATGATTTCACATTTTCTTCGCCGAGTTTTTCGTTTATACCAAGCATAATATATACTTTTTTGAATGGAGTATTTCTTAATCGGTCGATGATATAACTGCCATCATTGAGTTTTGCCGAAAGGACTCCCTTTACGGTTACTCCGGTTGCTGATACAAATACAGGCCCTTTAAGTGAAGAATAAAGTTTCAGCCCGTCTGTAAGGGAATCTCCAAGAAACAGAGCGTCGTCAAAGTAACTGTCTCCTATCTTTTCACATTCTCCCACAGGACCGTACAGACTGTATTTTTTCATAAGTTTCTCAGAATATGTGCTTAGTTTGGCAATGGAGGGGTCTGTCATAAATGTGGCTGAATTATACAGAATCAACACTTCCCCAAGTATATTTGAGTTAAGGTATTCCACCACGTCACCATTGTAGTATCTCATATCTATAAGGTGGATTTCCTTGAAATGATTTGCAAGAAACGGCACCAATGAGTGAGCGTATGAATCCTTTATAATGGCGAGTTTTCTGTTGTTTGGAGCCTTTGAGGTGACTATCTGCACGGGATGAACTCCCCCAAGATATACAGAGTATTTATCTTTTGTATTAAGTTTCGTTTCATCATAAAAAGACTCAAGATTTTTTTCATTTCCCACGGGATACTCAATGACACAGGTAGTGTCCGAGTTTAAAAGTTTGTAGGATGATATTTTGTCAGGAGTTGCAGAAGAAAGCATGGTTTTTGACCAGGTAGTGCCAAAGAAATCATCTGCAAGTGTCTTTATTTCGAATGAATCCTCGCTGTAGGGTTCATAGCCGAGATTTTCTCCAAGACCTTTATACACAAGGTAACTTCCCAGAGCAGTCTGGTGGTGATCTGTACGGTAGTAGATATAGTCGTCTTTTCTTTCGCGAAGATTTTCTGATACATCTGATATTTTTATCCTTGTGCCATTAAGTTCTGATTCTATTCTTTTCTGAAGGTTCGTTACAGAATCATTGTACGAAAATAAGGGCAGTTTGTCTTTCAGTATTTCAAAGGCAGTAGGGACAATGCAGGTTGTTATATCGAAGTTGTCAAGATTGTCAAAATCAATTATTGCCTGAAGATTTTCTGATACAATTTCTTTTTTGGTTGTGTCGGGTCTTTCTATAAGGTAGGCATCATCGGCAAAGAGTATGCCGTTGTTTTCTTTTTTCAAAAGGAGTTTTTCCGCAAAGGTCTTAAGCGAAACAAAGAAATCCCTTCCGATAAACTGATCATTTGCATATAAGTCGAAATTTTCTGTATATTTTCCGCTTGTCACATCTGAAAGGGATATTTCGGGAAACTGTGCAAGAGTTCTGTTTTCATTTTCCGAAAAAATCTTGTCGGGTGTTATGAGGTTTGCTATGCAAAGAATGAAGAATGAGGCAAGAAGTATGATTATTAAAATGTGTTTTATTTTAAGATTTTTCAATTTGTTAAGGAATGATTCCATTTTTTATATACTCCTAAAATCTAAAATACAAAAACGGGTTGTAACTTGATGCCACAATGTATGCGATGCTTAATACAAATCCCGCTGACGCAAAAACTATTGCCATATGGGCACATTTTTTGAGCAGGATATTCTCATAGAGATTGTGACACACCTTTGTTGATGCTATGATACATATTGCAAACAGTACAAGGTTTGAAGTAAGTACAAACAGAGCATTCTGGCTTATGAATGAATCTGCGCCAATTCCAAGCATAACTCCCAGATATCTTATTGCATCAGAAAGATTCGGCATTGAGAAAAATACCCATCCTGCCATTACACAAAGCATAAGATAAATATGACTTATGGGAGAGGGGAGTTTCTTAAGAGGTTCTTTGAGGATAGTTTTTTCCAATGACAAAAGTGCCCAGTAAAACAGTCCCCATACAATGAAGTTGAAACTTGCTCCGTGCCACAGCCCTGTGAGAAACCATACTGCAAAAAGATTGAAATACAGTCTTCTTTTGCCTACTCTGCTTCCGCCAAGAGGAATATATACATACTCCTTAAACCATGTGCCAAGAGATATATGCCACTTTCTCCAGAATTCGGTTACAGATTTTGATGTGTAGGGATAGTCGAAGTTTTTCGAAAATTCAAATCCGAATATTCTTCCGAGACCTATTGCCATATCCGAGTATCCCGAGAAGTCAAAGTATATCTGCATAGTAAATGCAAATATTCCGATCCATGCATCAATTACTGAAAGTTCTGTTATTCCCATTACGGTAATACCTTCAAATACAGCACCGCATGAATTTGCAAGTATTACCTTTTTCATAAGGCCGCATATGAATTTGGGCACACCTGAACTCAGATGAGAAAAGGAGGTTGTCCTTTCTTCAAGTTGTGCTTCGATTTCGTTGTATTTTACTATAGGACCTGCGATAAGTTGAGGGAAAAGTGCGATGTAAGTTCCGAATTTTATAAAGTTTTTCTGTACTTTCGCATCCTGTCTGTATATATCCACTATATAGGAAATAATTTGAAATGTATAAAATGATATGCCTATTGGCAGGGAAATATTTAAATAAGGTATTTTTACAAAAGGTAATTTGTTGATTGCTGACAGGGCGAAGTTTGTATATTTGAAGAAAAACAACAACAAAAGGTTGAAACTTACTGCGATGATAAGAAGACTTCTTCTTGAGAATGAAATTTCATATTTAAATAACTTAAGTTTCTTCGGAACAAAATACTCATCATCGTCTGTTATCAGTTTTCCCAGACCGAAGTTTACCCATAGAGAAAAAAGCATCAGGAATACGTGTATCGGTTCTCCCCATGCGTAGAATATAAGACTGGATATGAACAGTATGAAATTTTTAAATTTCTTTGGCGACAAAAAGTACAAAAGGCTTGTTATCGGCAAGAAATAAAACAGAAAAGTTGTTCCGGAAAATACCATTTCTATATTCTTCTCCTGTGTAAATCTAAATTAGTTGTATATATAATACTGCGAATCCTATCATATCACTTTTTATTATAAAAATCAACAATTTACACCTTTTATTTCTCTGAAAAAATATCGTCTGTTTTCAGGGCTTTTCTGTATAAGGCTTAATTGTGAACCAAATGTAAACATTTACCTTTAAAGAGTGGTATTTTGTTGACAAAAGCCACGGGTTGTGATAAAGTATTATACATAGAAATTCATTCTAAAAAACAAGAAATTTGAGGTGTAAATTATGGAAGAAATCAAAAATGAGACATTAGAAACTCAGGAAGAAGTAGTGGAAACAGAAGAAATTAAAGAAGAAACTGCAGAAGATTCTTACGGTGCTATATCTGAAGAACTTGACATTCCTGGATACGAAACAGAAGATCTTATCGAAATCAGCAAGAAGTCAAAACTTCCAAAAGTTTTGTCAATTGTTTTGCTTGTAGCAGCAATTCTTAACTTTGTTGTAGGCGCATTCTTTACAGTGACAGATTTCACTTCTACAATGAAAGATGTTAAGCCTTATGAAGAAATGCTTAAAGACTCATTGGTTAAACAGGCAGAACAGTATGGTGCTACTGTAGAAGAACTCACAGGCGGCAAGAGCCTCGAACAGGCTATTGAAGAATTCAAAGCAGGTGAAGACTTCGCTAAATCAAAAGCACAGTTCGAAGTTGAACAGAAAAATACTGTTGTTATCCCAGCAATCAAGGCTCTCGTTAAAGACAGCGTAAATGTACTTGTATATACTGCAGTTATCCTTGGTCTCTTCGGATTGCTCAAATGTTTTGCAATCTACTTCAATGATGAAGAAGATCTTGAAGAAATGTTCGCATATGGTTGCGACTGTGATGACGACTGTGAATGCGATTGCGGTTGTGAAGAATAATTAATACTGTTTTAAATGTTCAAGGTCTGTAAAAGTGATTTTACAGACCTTGTTTGTTAATTTGAGGAAAGAAGTGTATTTATATTTTTATATTTGTTTGCATTTTTGCGATACAGACTTTTTTTACCTTACTTACCTTATTTAACTTGTGTAGTCTTCTATTATATGTGCCAGTTCTTCCGGATCTTTTATAATTACTCCCTCATCGAACTTGATTTTGTCAATCTTTCTCAATGTATCCGGATTGACATCAATGATTTTATCAAGTTTTGTCAGCCCGTCAGAATAAACAGAATATATGCTGATTTTTCCATGGGAGTTTTTGATGAGATAGTGGCTCAAGGTAGGAGTGACTGCTTTTTGATAGTTAGTGGGTGCGGGATTATCCCTATGAGAAATATTTGTTTCAGGGACGGGGCGACTTGTTTTTGGCGAGGTGATTCCTGCGATTATATAAAGCCACACTATGATAAATGCACCCAGAAAAAAAGTACATAGTGTATAAAAAAATGATTTGTTCATTATATCACACCTTACTTAACTGTTTGTGAGTGTAGTATTGGTTTTTTGTGCATATTATATGCATAATGAAGTTGTAAGAAAGGATGAAATAAATATGGATGGAACTGTTATTGATATGAATCCGAAATTAAAAAAGTTCGGGTTTAAATGGATTATAATCGGCATTGTATTATTGATTGTAATGGTTGGTGCGGTACTTTCGTTTTATGGAGAGTATATTTCCATCAAGGAACTGGGAGATGAATACTTAAGTGTTTTTCTAAAAAACATTGTGGTGAAGACATCCTCGGTTGTAGTAAGTTTTCTCATTGTATTTGCAGTATTTTTTATAAATACAAGTATCATAAAAAGATTGTGTTCTGATATGATAAGTCTCCCTGTGAATTATCTTCAACGGCGGGGTATGGTACTTCTTATATCTGTGATTGTATCTGTATTTGCAAGTACAAAGATAAGTATGGATGTATATAATACTTTTCTGCCATTTTTAAACAGCGTATCCTTTGGCATCAATGACCCCGTATTCGGAAATGATATAGGATATTATATATTTGTAAGACCTTTTCTTGATGGAATTGTAAAAAGTGGTGCAAATATCTGTTTTTTTGTATCAATATATACGATTATAGCATATGCCCTGATATATATAGGTGACGAAGAACTTGGACTGAAATATCTTATTTCAGACAAAAAACCTATGCTTCATATAATGATAAATATTGTGGTGTTTTTTGTATTCAAGGCATTTACCTACAGATTTATATCAGAAGAAATCCTCTATTCATCAGTTGCCGGAGTAACCGGTGCAGGATATACAGATGTGACAATATGGCTTGGGTTCTATAAGGTCATACCATATATTCTTATGTTGCTTGTAGTGGTATCTATTGTGTTCGCCATGAAAGGCAAATACAGAAATGTACTTTATACTGCGGCGGTGTATCCTTTGCTCTTTGTGGCAGTATCTGTTGTGGCTTTTGGTGTGCAGAGTCTCATTGTAGTACCGAATGAATCTGTGAAGGAAGCAGAATACATCGGCTATAATATCGAATACACCAAGAAAGCATACAATATAGACAATGTTACAGAAACCGAGTTTCCTGCAGATACAAATCTTACGGAAACTGACATCCATGACTACAAGTCAGTCCTCGATAATGTGAGAATCACAGATTACACTTCTACAGTAACTGCCTACAATTCTCTGCAGGGCATACGAAATTTCTATAGATTCAACGATGCAGACGTATCCAAATATACTATCGACGGAAAAAAGACTCTCACTATGGTATCTGCAAGAGAACTGAATCTTCAGGGGCTTGACAGAGGTGCCAAGAATTATACCAACAGTATATACAGATATACCCACGGATTCGGTACGGTAATGAGCCCTCTTAACCGTGTGACTCCTGAAGGTCAGCCTGAGTTTCTTATAAATAACATTCCACCGAAATCATATGGCAATGCACCTGAGATTACAGAGCCGAGAATATATTATGGTGAAATACCCAACAATCAGTACTCTATAGTAAATTCTGCAATCAAGGAGATTGACTATATAGACGGCTCCACCGCACAGGAGTATTCCTACAAAGGTTCAGGCGGTATTCAGTTGACACCATTTAACAAACTTGTGTTTGCTATTAAGAATTCGGATTTTCAGATGCTTATATCAAGTTATATCAAATCTGACAGCCGAATTCTTATAAACAGAAATGTTGCAGAAAGAGTCCAGAAAGCAATTCCCTTTATATCATTTGACAAAGATCCATATCTTGTGATAGACGGTGGTGGTAGGCTCAAGTGGATTGTAGATGGATATACTACCAGCAGTTACTATCCGTATTCACAGAGAAGAGACGGTATAAACTATATCAGAAATTCAGTCAAGGCAGTTGTAGATGCGTATAACGGCGATATCAGACTTTATGTGGTAGATAAAGAGGATCCTGTTGTACAGAGTTATATGAAGATTTACCCCTCGGCATTTAGGAAGGAGGAACTACCTGCGGATATAAGAGAGCATATTGTATATCCTGAGACACTTTTTAAGATTCAGGCAGAAATGTATGGTAAGTATCATGTGAGTGATGTGAATACTTTCTACAATAAATCTGATTCCTGGATATTTGCAAAGGAAAAATACTATACAGAAATTCAGGATATAGAGCCATATTATAATATGCTCAAAATTGACGAAATGCCTCTTACTGATGAGAATTTTGTCATAATGGTCCCATATACACTTCAGGGAAAGGAAAATATGCAGTCCTGGTTTGCGGCAAGTTGTGATTATGAAAACTACGGACAGATGGTATCATATCAGTTCCCTAAAGGGAAGAATGTGTATGGCACACAACAGATAGAATCAAGAATCGACAATGATGCAAACATCTCTCAGAAGATTACCCTCTGGGATCAGAGCGGATCAAATGTAATAAGAGGCAATACCCTTGTTGTTCCTGTGAAATCATCTCTTATATACATTGAACCGTTGTATATCACCGCATCTGATTCGGCAGGTGCCATACCTGAACTCAAACAGGTAATAGCCTGCTACGGGGACAAGATAGTAATGGAAAGAACTCTGGAAGATGCTCTGGAAAGAATATTCAATACCGAGTTTTCAAATGAGCAGGTGGCGGTTGATGATTCAGACAATAATGAACAAACGGAAACTGTCACAAAAGAAGATATAATAAATAGCGTTATAGATGCATACGATTCTGCGATGAATTCCAATAAGTCGGGTAACTGGGAAAAGTATGGTAGGGATATGCAGGCGTTGGAAGAAGAAATTGACAGATTGAGACAATACAAATAAAAAATAAAGTGGATGTAAAGATTTTTACATCCACTTTATTTTTATTTAAGAGATTTTATAAACTCTTCAAGTCTGTCCATACCCTCATTGATATTTTCCAGGCTTGTAGCATATGACCATCTTACATATCCTTCGGCATAAAATCCTGTTCCGGGAACTACCGCAACAAGTTTTTCATCAAGGAAACACTGAGCGAAATCGTCTGCGCTGGTGATCACGGTGTCCTTGCATTTCTTACCGTAAAGATCTTTGATATTCATCATTATATAGAATGCACCCTCAGGTTTAAGACAACTTACACCGTCAATCTTCGAGATTCTCTCTACCATATGAAGTCTTCTTTTTGAGAATTCATCCACCATTTTGTGAAGTTCTTCTTCGCTTCCCTCAAGTGCCGCTCTTGATGCTTCCTGAGCGATTGAGTTAGGGTTGGAAGTTTCGTGGCTCTGCACATTGCTCATAGCCTTTGCGATTTCTTTGTTGGATGCGGTAAAACCGATTCTCCATCCTGTCATTGCATAGGTTTTTGAAACACCGTTAATGGTGATGGTAAGATTTTTAATTTCATCATTGAATGATGCGATGCTAACGTGTTTTTTGCCGTCGTATATAATGTGTTCATATATTTCGTCGGAGATAATATATATATTGTGTTTTACAGCGATATCTGCGATTTTTCTTAAAGTTTCTTCATCATACACCATGCCAGTAGGGTTTGAAGGACTGTTTATGATGATTGCTCTTGTCTTGTCTGTAATTGCGTTTTCGATTTTTTCGGGAGAACAGAGGAAGTTTTCTTCTTCTGTTGTCTTGACAATTACAGGTACACCGTCACGGAGTTTGACCATTTCTATATAACTTACCCAGAATGGGGCAGGGATGATAACTTCATCGCCGGGATTAAGTATTGCACCGAGAACATTTACAAGAGAATGCTTTGCTCCGTTTGATATTACTATCTGATCGGGGGTGTATTCAAGGTTGTTGTGTCTTTTAAGTTTATCACATACGGCTTTTTTGAGTGCCAGGGTACCTGATGCAGGGGTGTATTTTGTCATACCATCGTTAATTGCTTTGATTGCCGCATCTTTTATAAACTGCGGTGTATCAAAGTCAGGTTCTCCTGCGCCAAAGCCTACCACGTCCATACCGTCGGCTTTCATCTGTTTAAATTTTGAGTCGATTGCAAGTGTCGGAGATGCTGAGATACTTGCATATTTGTTTGAGATATACAATGTTAAAATCCTCCTGTGTCTGAACGGGTTTTCCGTAAGTTCAGACTATATTTACTCTTATTTTTACTATATTGTTTAATATAATACTACAAAAATCCAAAAAATGCAAGTTTTTTCTTAAAAAATTTCAAAATTTATAAATTTAAGAAAATTTTTGTATGCAATTTTTTCAATGACAGAATCAGAATAACTAAGTTTCTTCATTTTTTCAAAAAGTAAATAAATCTCACTACAATCGGCAATATCTATAGGTGTGTATCCTATTCCGTCAAAGTCTGT
The DNA here is from genome assembly GCA_045530725.1 of Clostridia bacterium. Lineage (GTDB taxonomy): Bacteria > Bacillota > Clostridia > UMGS1810 > UMGS1810 > SIG435. The sequence goes on along the minus strand of JAZSCT010000028.1, from coordinate 61,821 downwards.
ACCAAGTGTTATATGGTCCTCTCCGCCAAGAGACAAAAAGTGTTCAATATGACGGATGATGTCATCCGAAGTTGCATTTTCGGTTGAATTTAAGAATATGGGATAGAAATTCATACCGCATATTCCCTTATTTGCAACAATCATTCTGAATTGTTCGTCGGTAAGGTTTCTTGGCTCGTTGCAGATGTGTCTCGAGTTTGAATGGGTAGCACAGATTCTGTAACTGAAGTTTTCAAAACAATCATAAAATCCCTTATCGGATATGTGAGACACATCCAGTATGATCTTATTTTTTCCCATTTCACAAAGTATCTCTTTGCCTTTATTTGTTATGCCTGATTTGTTTTCTTCTATTCCGCCGCACAATGAATTATCCTGATTCCAGGTAAGCGATATAAAAGATACACCCATATCTTTGAATTCCTTTATGTGATATGGTTCAATATCCATTGTGTTTCCAAGACCTTCAATGGATGACAGTACAGATATTTTCTTTCCATAGTTATCAAGGCCATAGGATGCAATGGGGGAATTTTTTTCACATTCATCTTTTATAAGACGGATATGCTCTTTGATATCTTTCACAAAAAAATCTCCCTCATTGAAAACCGCAAGGGTGATTATGGGGGAGTCATATTCCGAAAGTCTTTCGAAATCCATATGAAATGGATTCTTTCTTAAACTTTTCTTTTGTTTTTTTATTTTCAGTATTGTGTCACTATGAGCGTCAAAAAATCTCGGTTTGATTTTCATCACGTTCCTTTAGTATGCATCAAATGCATTTATTATATGATTTATTCTGTAACGACGAAAAAAAGAATCTTTGTTTCTATATACTTCTATTATGTCAAATCTTATGCATACATCTTCATCGAAATGTGACATAAATGAAGTGGCACCTTTTATGATTTTATGCTTTTTAAAAATATCCACCGCTTCTACTGCTTTTGAAAAAGCATCAGAACTGCGGCTTTTTACCTCTGCAAATACATATGTGTCACCTTTTTTTGCAATGATATCTATCTCGGAAGTTCTTGTGCGGTAGTTTCTCTTTATTATTTTGTATCCTTTGAGTATAAGAAAGAGAGAAGCAAGCACTTCTCCCTTGTTTCCGAAGGTTTTTTTATCCATATTAGTCCTCTTTAAAAAGCCTGAATGATTTTCTGTGAATAGGGCTTGCACCGTGTTTTGCAAGGGCTTCGTAATGCTCTTTTGTGCCGTAAGCCTTGTGTTTTTTGAAGTTATATTCAGGATATTTTGCATCCATTTCCATCATATATCTGTCTCTTGATACTTTTGCAAGGATAGATGCTGCCGCAATGGACTGACTCTTTGCGTCTCCTTTTACAATAAGTTCATAGTCACAGGGAAGTTCGCCTATTCTGTTTCCGTCGATAAGTGCTATCTGTGGTTTGATACTAAGCCCTTCAACAGCGGTGCGGAATGCAAGATATGTAGCCTGAAGAATGTTCATTTTGTCTATGGTTTCATTATCAACTGATGCTATGCTGTAGGCTAATGCCTTTTCTTTGATAATATCGAAATAGTATTCACGCTTTTTCTCGGTGAGTTTCTTTGAATCGTCAAGACCTTCTATTACTGTGCCTTTTTCAAATATAACTGCCGCAGCATATACAGGTCCTGCCAGAGGACCTCTGCCTGCTTCGTCAGCACCGCAGACAAATTCTATTCCTTCTTCCCAGTATTTTGTTTCATATTCCAAAAGTGCCATTTCTATTCCCCCTGTACTCTTTCAAGTGTCAGATTCCCGAGTTTCGCTCCTCTGAATTCATCAAGAAGTATATTTGCCGCTCTTAAAGTGTCAATTTCTCCCCCTGAGATTACAAAACCTCTCTTTTTGCCGAGAAGATTCAGCATTTCCCATCCGTTCATATCTTCAAAGTCGGTCATTTTGTATCTTTGGGTAAGGGACTCAGGGTAGAGGACTTTAAGTTTTTCCAGAAGTTTCATACTTAATAATTCCATATCCATTATTTCATCTTTTATTGCCCCTGTGAATGCAAGGTTAAGTCCTGTTTCTTCATCTTCAAACTTTGGCCAGAGTATCCCCGGAGTATCAAGAAGTTCAAATCCTGTTTTGAGTCTTATCCATTGTTTACCTTTGGTTACACCCGGGCGGTCACCTGTGATTGCACTTTTTCTGTTTGCAAGTTTATTTATAAATGAAGATTTGCCCACGTTGGGGATTCCTACCACCATTATTTTTATGGAACGGTTCACCATTCCTTTTTCTTTCTGCTTTTCGATCTTTTCTTTGAGAATATCTGTAATCTGAGAAAATATGAAGTTAAAGTTCTTTTGCTTTGATGTGCTTATAGCCAGGGCTCTTATGCCGGATTTTCGATAATTGTCTATCCAGGTATCAGTTACTTTTTCATCTGCTATGTCAGATTTATTAAGAAGCACTAGTCGTGGTTTATCCTTTATGAGAGAATCTATCTCGGGGTTTTTGGAACTTCGGGGGATTCTTGCATCAAGAAGTTCTATGACAATATCTACAAGTTTGAGATTTTCTTCTATAAGTCTGCGGGTTTTCGCCATATGTCCCGGGAACCATTGTAAGTTCATTTTATATCAATCCTTTATGAAAAAATTTCCATTAAACATTAATCTAAGTATATTCCAAAAGGTATTTGTGTGTCAAGGCAAAACATTTGACATTTTAAGAAAAAGAAACGAATTATGAATTATTTTGTCAGCATATGAAAGGTTCTTTGCGGTTAACTTAAATAGAGTAAAAATCAAAATAACTTTAAGGATGAATGAAGAAAATGATAAGAAAAAATTTCAAAAAATATCTGTCTTATCTTTCGGCAATTCTGATATTTTCTTCATTAGTATATGCAATATTTTCAATAATATCTGTTCCCGAAAGAATTACAATATATGAAAATCAAAAACTTAATTTAAATAAATTATATTCAATCAAACTGGTAAATAAAACAGGAGTTTTGTCAGATGACAAAATAACCCAACAGAAACTTCCTTTAAAAAAAGGCGAATATGATGCAAATCTGAACCTCTTTGGTATAAATGTGAAAAGCGTCAGACTAAATGTGATCAACACAAAAGAACTTATCCCATCAGGAAGGTGCATCGGTATCAATCTTAAGACAGACGGTCTTTTAGTGGTAGGGATATCAGACTTTGAGAGGATAGACGGGGTGAAGGTGTCACCCTGTAAAAATGTGAATATCCGTACAGGGGATGTAGTAAAGAAAGCAAATGGAAAAATACTTACATCTACAAATGAACTAAAAGAAATGATAGAGAATTTACGTGGCGAAAAGATAGAACTTGAAATACTAAGAAATGAGAAATATCATAAGGTAAATGTGAGAGCGCAACTTGACAAACTGGAAGGTGCATACAAGATAGGACTGTGGCTCAGAGATTCTACTGCAGGTATCGGCACTATGACTTATATAGATCCCAATGACAAATCTTTTGCATCATTAGGTCACGGTATAACAGATTCTGACACAGGCAAACTTATTCCGTCGGGAAAAGGCGTTATAAATGATGCAACGGTTTTTTCAGTAAAAAAGGGCAGAAGGGGAGAACCGGGAGAACTTCAGGGGGTGTTTCTCACAGGAGAAGGGAAAAAGGGAGAGATACTTTGTAACACTCCTGTGGGGATTTTTGGAAAAGTAGATGACATACGAGAATTTACATCAGGAAATCCAATACCCATTGGACTGAAAAATGAAGTGAGAGAAGGAGAAGCATATATAATATGTGATGTAGATGATCAGAAGACAGAAACATTTACTATAGAAATAGAAAAAATCAATTCTGACTTCAGTCACACATCCAAAGGAATGATAATACGCATCACCGACAAAAAACTCCTTCAGAAAACCGGCGGTATTGTTCAGGGGATGAGTGGTAGCCCAATCGTGCAGGACGGACGGCTTATCGGTGCAGTAACACACGTTTTTGTGAATGATCCAACAAGAGGATATGGCATATTTATTGAGAATATGCTCTCAGAGGCAGAAAAAACAAAATAGGAGAAATGCTCGTCTATACAAAATAGACGGGCATTTTTGAATCGATTTAGGGACTTACCAAAAGGGACATACCAAAAGGGACTACCAAAAGGGACGGTCCCTTTTGGTAAGGATTTAAATTGTATCAGGATATCAGAATCAATATATACTCGTTTACTGACTTGAATTATATTGAAGTTTATGTTATATTCTAATTATCAATAGTAAGGAAGTGTGAGAAAATGAAAGTATCTACAGAAATCGGATCTATTGCAAAGGTAATTGGGGAAGAAAAAGCGGTAGAATATGTGGCAAAGGCAGGGTTTGATGCATGGGACTTTTCTATGTTTCGTATGTGCATTGTACGAAAAGGCGAATTTATCCCTGAAAACGATCATCCTCTTGCAGGGAAAAACTATATAGATTTCGCAAAGAAACTAAGAAAAATCGGTGAAGACAACGGTATTATATGCAATCAGGCTCACGCACCATTTCCAACAAACAATGAATCAGTTCGTTCTTATATAGAGAGAGCGCTTGAATGTGCAGCCATTGCAGGTGCAGAGATTTGTGTTGTGCATCCTCAAAACAGGCTTTCTGCTGAAGAAAATGCAGAAATGTTTAAGGGATTCCTCGTTGATGCACACAAATACGGAGTAAAAATCGCCACAGAAAATATGTGGAGTTGGGATAAGGAAAAGGATGAGTCTCTTCCTGCGGCGTGTTCTCTTGCGGAAGATTTCTGCCGACATATAGATATTGTAAATGATGATTTCTTCGTCGCCTGTCTCGATATAGGCCATGCGGAAATGAGAGGTTCATCTGATGGAGCGGCAAATACCATCAGAGCCCTTGGCAACAGGCTTCAGGCACTTCATATCCACGACAATGACCAATGGAAGGATTCACACGCGATTCCATTTTCTATGAAAATAGATTTCGAAGAAATCGTAAAGGCACTAAAGGATATAGACTACAAAGGATATCTTACTCTGGAAGCAGACAGATATATGGCAGATTTCACAGAAGAAAATGCCTTTGAAGGTGTAAAAAATCTGTATGAATCTGCAGACAGACTGAGGAAGATGTTTTAGTAAAAGACATTTACAATTATTTGGTGTGTTATTTTTATATAAGTAAAACATAATCCTTTTCCATATTCACTATTACTTATTACTTCAAAAATCTGCACTTGGAATGTTTTTTAGGGAATAGTGAAGAGGGAATAGGTGATAAGTAAAAAATCCGTACACTTTTCGTGTGCGGATTTTTTGGCGCGCCTGATGCGATTCGAACGCACTACCTTCAGAGTCGGAGTCTGACACTCTATCCAAGTGAGCTACAGGCACTTATTCTATGCAATGCCAGGGATGTTTATCACGGCTTTTGTGACTACACCAAGGACTTTTACATCTTCTTTATTGTATTTGACACTTTTATAATTTTCGTCAAAACTATCAGGTACAAGAGTGATTACATCATCTTCCGGATAATATTTTCTTACCATAAGTTTGTTCTTTGCCATAATGGCACAGAGAGAGCCTGCTTCGGGAAGTTGTTGCTTTTCGATGACTACTATGTCGTTTTTGTTTATGTGATACTTATCAATACTGTTGTCATCAATTATTATGCCGAAGAAATCTCCTCTTCTTATGTTTACACAATCGGGAATTTCCATATAGGTTTCTATCTTTGAGTATTCCTTGTTTATAAGGGCATCAGTATCGCATGTTTTGAATACAGGCATCTGTCTGCCTTTCATAAACTGGACATATCTTTCCCTTAAGTCGGAAATCCCTATAAGATAATCCACAGTCACGTCAAAAACGATTGCCATTTTTTCAATCATTTTTCCCGGAGGGCAGTTCCAGTTTTTCTCATAGTTACAGATTGTGCCCTTAGATGTCACATTAAGAAGTTTCGCAAGATGCTCCTGTGACCAGCCATTTTCATCTCTTAGTTCCTTTATTCTTTCGCCTATTGATGATTGCATAAGAGTCTCCTTTTTACCGTGTAATTATACTATTAATTTCTGTTTGTGTCAATCAGAAAAGGTCGGACTTTGCCATGTAAAAATATCTTTGGACAAATCTGTTATTTTGTTCCGTAGAATATTGTGTCAAAATCCGTGTTTAATATTTCTTTTATCAGAATGATTTCGTCAGGGTAGAGATGCCTTTGACCTACTTCTATTTTTGCAATGGCACTCCTTGTAATATCACATCCAGCAAGTTGCAGTTTCGCAGAGAGCATTTCCTGTGTCATTCCTGATTTTTCTCTTAATTTTCTGATGTTGTTTCCAATTTCTTTTTCCTTGTTTCTGATCATAAAACCAATCCTTTGCACTTAAATTAGAGCAAAACGCTTAGTTTTATTATAGGTTTATTTTATGTTTTCCTTGCACCTGTACGGGTGCATACACCGCAAAAATTTCAGTTTCAGAATAATTTGTGGCAAAATAGAAAGGACACACCTATACAATCGGTGTGTCCTTTCTATTTTTATACTTCTGTTTCTTCCTTCTTCGGTCTTCCGCCTTTAAGTTTCACACAGGGCTTGTCATTTGATATATCAACTATTGCTTTTTTGCCCTTCTGGATTTTGCCTGAGAGAATCTCATCAGAAATCATATCTTCGATTTCTGTCTGTATCGCTCTTCTCAAAGGTCTCGCACCATATACAGGATCGTAACCTGCCTTTGCAAGGTAACTTACTGTATCAGGAGTAAATTCCACATAGATTTCCATGCTCTCAAGTCTCTGTGAAAGATTCTTAAGCATAAGTCTTGTGATTTCTTCTATGTGTTCTGTTTCAAGTTTGTGGAATACAATGATTTCATCAATTCTGTTGATAAGTTCAGGGCGGAACATTTCCTTAAGTTCACCAAGGACTTCGGTTTTGATGGTTTCGTTGGTTTTTGTCTCATCATTGTTTCCGAATCCCATTGCTTTCTTTTCAGGCTGAGTGATTTTTCTTGCGCCTACATTAGATGTCATTATTACAACGGTATTTTTAAAGTCAACCCTTCTTCCCTGACTGTCTGTAAGAATGCCGTCTTCAAGTATCTGAAGAAGTATATTAAACACATCGGGATGTGCCTTTTCTATTTCGTCAAAGAGTATTACGGAATATGGCTTTCTTCTTACTTTTTCTGTAAGTTGACCACCTTCTTCATATCCTACAAATCCCGGAGGTGAGCCGATGAGTTTTGACACATTGTGTTTATCCATATATTCACTCATATCGATACGGATAATGGCATTTTCGTCGCCGAATACTGCCTCTGCCAATGCTTTGCAAAGTTCGGTCTTACCTACACCTGTAGGACCTAAGAAAATGAATGAACCTGTAGGTCTCTTAGGGTCTTTAAGTCCCACTCTGCCTCTTCTTATAGCCTTTGAAACAGCAGTAATTGCCTCATCCTGACCGATGACTCTTTTGTGAAGGATGTTTTCCATATCAAGGAGTCTTTCCTTGTCCTCGTCGGCAAGTTTCTTCACAGGGATTCCTGTCCATTGAGTGATGATATCGCAGATTTCTTCTTCTCCGATTATCTTCTTTTCTTTTGTATTGCTATCCTGCCATCCTTCCTTCTTTTCGGCAAGTTCCTTTTTTAAGATTTCTTCTTTGTCACGGAGTTTCGCCGCAGTTTCAAATTCCTGATTGTCGATTGCTTCTTTTTTCTTCTTTTCTACCCCTTCTATTTCTTCTTCGAGAAGTCTTATATCAGATGGAGGAGTGAAGTTTTGCATTCTCATTTTTGAGCCTGCTTCATCGATAAGGTCGATGGCTTTGTCAGGAAGATATCTTTCGGTGATATATCTTGATGATAGTTTTGCGGCGGCTTCTATCGCCTTATCAGAAATCATCACCTGATGGTGTTCTTCATATTTCGGTCTGATACCTTTAAGGATTTCCATAGTTTCTTCCACAGTAGGTTCGCCTACGATGATAGGCTGAAATCTTCTCTCAAGTGCAGAGTCTTTTTCGATATTTTTTCTGTACTCATTAAGTGTGGTGGCACCGATAATCTGCAGTTCTCCTCTTGCAAGGAGAGGTTTTAAGATATTTGCCGCATCCATAGCACCTTCTGCGGCACCTGCACCCACGATGGTGTGTACCTCGTCGATAAAGAGGATTACAGACTTGTCCTTTTTCACATCATCAAGGGCTTTTTTGATTCTTTCTTCAAATTCGCCTCTGTATTTGGTACCTGCAATCATAGAAGAAAGATCAAGTGAAAACACCTTCTTGCCCTTAAGTGTTTCAGGCACCTGTCCTGAAACAATCCTTTGTGCAAGACCTTCTGCAACTGCGGTTTTTCCCACACCTGGTTCACCTATGAGGCAGGGGTTGTTTTTGGTTCTTCTGGAAAGAATTTGTATTACTCTTTCTATCTCTGAATCCCTTCCGATAATAGGGTCAAATTTCCCCTCTTTTGCCACTTTTGTAAGATCTGTACCAAATCCTTCAAGACTCTTGATGTTTCCTGATGAGGGAGTTTCCTTTCTTTCTGAAGGGTTGTTTCTTGCAAACATATCATTTGCAAGAAGGTTCATATCAAGCCCAAGTTCAAGAAGGATTCTTAGTGCCACACTTTCGCCTTCTTTCAGTATTGCAAGAAGGATATGCTCACATCCGATGTGTGTTTCGCCCATTCTTCTTGATTCGCCGAAACTCAGTTCAAGGATTCTCTTACTTCTTGGAGTAAGGGCAAGATTTTTCTCCTGAAAATCTCCATTTGTTTCATTGGCAGGGGTGTATTCTTCGATTTTTTCACACACTTTTTCATATGTGATGCCCTGATTATTTAGAGCAGTAAATGCTGTTGTCTTCTCTTCTTTCAGTATTCCTGCAAGGATGTGCTCTGTTCCCACATATCCGTGTCCCATGGAAGCGGCTGTTTCGTGAGAAAGATTAAGTGCATCTCTTGCATTCTGATTAAATCTCGATTCCATAGTCAATCATCCTTTCAATTATTTCAGATATTCTTTGATAAGTTTTGCTCTTTTTGCATCACGTTCACGGATGCTCATAGTCTTGTCTGATGTGTTTTCAATGTGATATGGTCTTAATTCTATAAATATCTTTGTAAGTAATTTATTGTCTGTATTTTCGATTATACCCAGAGATGCTCCCAGTCTTACATAAGACAGACACTCCATCATTTCGGTTGAATCAATAAGTGTTGCATATTTTAATGTGCCGAGAGACCTTAAGATTTTATTTTCCAATGAAAGTTTGTCTTCGTGAAGAATTGAGTTTCTCAGTTCTCTTTCTTTGGAGATGATTTCTGTCATAATATCAGACATTTTCTTTATGATTTCTTCTTCTGATTCACCAAGGGTTTTCTGATTGGATATCTGGAAGATATCGCCCTTTGAGTCAGTACCTTCTCCGTATATTCCCCTTACGGCAATACCCATTTTTGAAAGGGCGCCGAAGAGCCTTTTTGCCATACCGGTTTTTACCAGAGCAGGCAGATGCACCATAAAGGAAACCCTCATTCCTGTCCCCAGGTTTGTAAGGCAACTGGTTAAGAATCCGTATTTTTCACTATAGGCATACTGAGTATTTTCAGATATGCAGTCGTCGGTTTTAGTTATCACATCATATGCCTTTTCAGGTTCGAACCCGGGATACATACATTGGATTCTTAAGTGGTCTTCTTCATTTGCCATTATGGAAACCCTTCCGTCCTGACTTATAAACATTGCTTTTTCCTTTAAGCCTTTGAGCATTTTCGGGCTTAAGTAGTATTCTTCGATATACACGTTTTTTTCTGTATCGGAAAGATCAGAGATTTGGACTTTTTCAAATCCGTAACTTACTCTTGAAAGAGAACTTTCAACTGTTTCTATGACTTTTTTTCCGTCCTCTTCTGACATTTTGGAAGGGAAGGGGATATTTTTTATGTTTCTTGCAAGTCGGATTCTGGTGCTTATGACGATATCATCCTGATATCCTGATTCCAAATACCATTTATTCATTATCCTTTCCCTCCAGTTCTTTGATCTGATCTCTTATCTTCGCTGCCTCTTCATACTTTTCTTCCTGAATCTTCTTTTTCAGTTCAAGTTTGAGACTTTCGATTTTTGATTCCATTTCTTTTTTCAAGTTATCTTCTTTGGAAGATGTTTTGCCCTTGTGGGTAGTTCCTGTCTGAATGGAAGACAGCATAGAATCAAGTCTTGGTTCAAACTTCTCATAGCAATGCTCACATCCCATAAGACCCGTTGTTCTGAAGGTTTCAAAGTCTGTTCCGCAGTTGGGGCAGACATGGCTTGAATTAAGTGAGCCTTTTGATGCGCCTATTCCAAGAAATTCATTAAGAATTGAGCCGAAATCAAGGGGATCGTGAAATCCTTCCGCATATCCTGAAGCCATTGCACATTCCTGACAAAGGTGGGCTTCATGGGTAACACCGTTTATGATTTCTTTATAGTGAAGTGTTGCGGGTCTTTTTTTACAATTTGAACATAACATATTAATTCCTCCTTCAGATTAAACACATAATAACTTTTTTGAATATATTTGCTCTTAATGTGTTTCTTGCATGCATATTCTGAACTATACCCAGAGCAGAATCCGAGCAGGCAGCCATAATGATTCTTCCCGTTTCCTTTGTAATGATTCTGTCAGAGATAAGATTATTTAGGATTGCGCATATTGTTTCTGCATCGATAGTTTGTCCGATGGTGTTTACAATGTGCATAAATATATCGCCCTCAGGTACAGTCACCTTTGAGATTTTGATATAACCGCCTCCGCCTCTCTTACTCTCTACAATATAACCTCTTTCGTTTGTAAATCTTGTCGAAATAACGTAGTTGATCTGACTTGGCACACAACCAAGGGTATTTGCAAGTTCGTTTCTCTTAAGTTCTATTGCTTCTTCTTCACCAAGACTGTTGATGATGAAACTTTCTATCAAATCGCTTATTTTCATTTTATGAGGACCTCCTTTGTATAAAAGTCAATAATCAAATTTGACTTTGACTTTCTTTGACCTTAATCAAAGTATAATACACTTTTTTTAATTTGTCAAGTGTGTTTTTTTAAAATATTTCCTCCAAAATGCATCGGGGCAGAATTCTTTTTTCAAAACTTGCTGTAATTTCGCAATTATTTATAAAAAAATGTGGAAATTTTTTTCTTTTTGTGTTATCATTGTAATATTATAATAGGTTAATTATGTATGCACAGTTCATATCACAAATGCTTATTAAATAAAAGGTGATTTTATGTTATCAAAAGTAAACAGCGCCGCACCATGGGGCATTGACGGATATATCGTGAGCGTGGAAACAGATGTGTCAAATGGCGCAGTTGCCTTCGATATTGTGGGACTGCCTGATGCGGCAGTAAAGGAATCCAAGGAAAGAGTAAGATCTGCAATACGTAATTCGGGATTTTCCTTTCCTGTAAAGAGAATTGTGATAAACCTTGCACCTGCCGATACAAAAAAAGAAGGCGCTTATCTTGATTTGCCAATATCGATTGGGATTTTGTCATCTACAGGGCAGATAAGATGTGATGATAAAAATGAATACTTATTTCTGGGAGAATTATCCCTTGACGGCGAAATCAGGAAGGCTCACGGAGTCCTTCCAATGACTGTTACTGCAAGGGACAACGGGATAAAGAAGATTATCCTTCCTATGGAAAATGCAGAGGAAGCGGCAGTTGTGTCGGGAGTGGAGATTTATCCTGCAAAAACACTTAAGGAAGTCTGCGACCACCTTAACGGCAAAAAGCCCATTATGGTCCATAAGTCAGATATTTCTGGTGTGTTTTCACAAAGCAAGGAATATGCAAACGACCTTTGCTACGTAAAAGGACAGGAAAATGTGAAACGAGCATTGGAGATTGCGGCGGCAGGAAGCCATAACTGTCTTATGATAGGATCTCCCGGTTCGGGAAAGACTATGCTTGCCAAGTGTCTTCCGTCCATTCTTCCTGATCTTACATTTGAAGAAGCATTGGAAATTACAAAGATATATTCAATCGCAGGCAAACTTCCGTCGGGAAAGGCACTTATAGACGAAAGACCTTTCAGAAATCCCCACCACACAATTTCTGCGGCGGCGATTACGGGAGGCGGCTCTGTTCCAAAGCCGGGAGAAATAAGCCTTGCACACAGAGGGGTACTTTTTCTTGATGAGTTTCCCGAATTTCCGAAATCTACCATAGATGCAATGCGTCAGCCCCTGGAGGACGGGTGCTTTACGGTAGGAAGGGTTGCAGGCACATTTACATTCCCGTCAGAGACAATGCTTGTGGCAAGTATGAACCCCTGTAAATGCGGATATTTCGGCGACCCAAGCGGTAAGTGTAATTGCTCGCCAAATGAGATACAAAGGTATCTGGGACGAATCTCAGGGCCTATGCTTGACAGATTTGACATTCATATTCAGGTGCCAACAGTTGACTTTGATTCACTATCATCAGACATTCATTCAGAAAGTTCAAAGACTGTCAGAGAAAGAGTAAACAAAGCAAGAGAGATTCAACTTGAAAGATTTAAGGGTAAGGAAATCTTTTCCAACTCACAACTTAATCAGGCAGATCTTGAAAACTTCTGTCAACTTGATTCCGCCTGTAAGGAACTTTTGAGACAGGTGTTTGAAAGGATGGGGCTTAGTGCCAGAGCACATTCAAGGATTGTGAAGGTATCAAGGACCATTGCCGATCTTGAGGGCAAGGACAGAATAGATGCAACACATATTGCAGAAGCAATAAGATACAGAAGTCTGGACAGAAAATTCTGGTTCAATAAACAGTAATCAAAATATGGAGGAACATATTATGGAAAATATAAGAGAAGTAAAAGAACTTTACAGAAGTAAAGAAAGTTTCGACAAAAAAGAAATCACCGTTGCAGGTTGGGTAAGAAGCATCAGAGCATCCAATGTGTTCGGCTTTATCGACTTGAACGATGGTACATTCTTAAAAAATCTTCAGGTAGTGTTTGAAAAAGAAAAAGTTTCAAACTATGACGAAATTGCAAAACTCAATGTTGGCTCAAGTGTGTATGTAAAGGGTGTATTAAACCTTACCCCCGATGCAAAACAGCCATTCGAAATCTCTGCTACAGAAATAGTTATCGCAGGTGAATCCACCCCTGACTATCCGTTGCAGAAAAAGAGACATTCATTTGAATACTTAAGAACAATCGCACATTTAAGACCACGTACAAATACCTTTGCAGCAGTACTTCGTATCCGTTCTATTGCAGCCTATGCAATCCACAGATTCTTCCAGGAAAGAGGATTTGTATATGTGCATACACCAATCATCACATCTTCTGATGCAGAAGGTGCAGGTGAAATGTTCAGAGTAACAACTCTTGATATGGAAAACCTTCCAAGAAATGATGAAGGCAAGATTGATTATACAGAGGATTTCTTCGGCAAATCCACAAACCTTACCGTGTCAGGCCAGTTGGAGTGTGAAACACACGCTATGGCATTCAGAAAGGTATATACTTTCGGACCTACATTCAGAGCAGAAAACTCAAACACACCTCGTCATGCATCAGAATTCTGGATGATAGAACCTGAAATCGCATTTGCAGACCTTAAGGATGATATGCGCCTTGCAGAGGATATGCTCAAATACATCATCTCGTATTGTCTTGAAAATGCTCCCGAAGAAATGGAATTCTTCAATAACTTTGTTGACAAAGGACTTCTCGAAAGACTCAATAATATCGTAAACAGCGAATTCGGTCACGTAACATATACAGAAGCAATCGAACTTCTCAAAAACAGCGGAGAAAAGTTTGACTATCCTGTTGAGTGGGGTATTGATCTTCAGACAGAGCACGAAAGATATCTTACAGAACAGATTTTCAAAAAACCTGTATTTGTTACAGATTATCCTAAGGATATCAAGGCATTCTATATGAAACAGAATCCTGACGGAAAGACTGTTGCCGCTATGGACTGTCTCGTTCCAGGTGTAGGCGAAATTATCGGCGGAAGCCAGAGAGAAGAAGACTACGGCAAACTTACTCAGAGAATGAAAGAACTTGGTATGGATATCAAGGATTATGAATGGTATCTTGACCTTAGAAAATACGGTACTGCAAATCATGCAGGTTTCGGTCTTGGATTTGAAAGAGCAATTATGTATATCACAGGTATGTCCAATATCCGTGATGCACAGAGTTTCCCAAGAACAGTAAACAACGCAGAATTTTAAGTTTTAAAGAGGTAAGTCAATGAAACAGGGATGTTTTTTATTTCTACTCTGGGTAATAATACTTGTGGTTGCCATTATAAATGCCGCACTTAAGTTTGGCATTTTGGGCGGTGTAGGTGCATTTGTCATTGTGATGTGCCTCATAGTCTTTCTGTACAGAAATTCCATCCGTGTAGTAATTGCCCAGATGACATTTGACAAAGATCACCAAAAGGGCTTTATGTGGTTTGAGAGAGCATACAGAACAGGTAAGATGAAGACTCATTCTGCTCTGTTTTATGCATATCTCCTTCTTCGTGACGGAAAACTTCAACAAAGCGAAAAGATGATCAATGATATTCTTACAGAAAGAAGAGCGGATCTTAGCCGACAGGATTATCTTAACGCAAAACTCAACCGTGCCCTTATCAGATGGAAAGCATCTGATATCGATACCGCTATCGAAATGGTAAGAGAAATATATGAGGAAAATTTCAGGACAACTGCCGTTTATGGAGTGCTTGGATACCTTTATATGGAAAAGGGCGAATATGAAAAGGCAATGGAGATAAACAAAGAAGCGGTGGAATACAATAGTGATGACAACATCATTATGGACAACTACGCTCTGAATTTCCTGTATCTTGGAGATATGGATAAGTCAGAAGAACTCTATCATTCTTTGCTTGAAAGGAACCCTGATTTCATTGAGCCATACTACAACTACGGCACACTTCTTGAAAAAAGAGGAGATAAGGACGGGGCAAGGGAATATTATAAAAAAGCCCTTACCTACAGAGAAAAGTTCTTATCCACCGTAAGCCATGATGAAATCAGACAAAGACTTGATTTGTTGGGTGATTAAATGATAACTCTCTATTTTGACTGCTTTTTCGGTGTGTCGGGAGAAAAAATCCTCGGTGCACTTATAGACTGCGTGGGAAGTTTCGATCTGGAAGATGCATTATACAGTGTGTCTCATGGCAAGGCGGAACTTCATCTAACAAAGACCATATGCGGAGGAATCCCAGGAGTAAGAGCAGAAATTCTATGCTCTGAGGGGGAGTATATGTTTTCTGATGAAGAAATAGATACAGAATACAAAAGAGGATACGAACTTTCAAAGGAGATTCTGTTTATGACAGAATCTCCTACCCAAAAAGAATTCTATACATTGTTTTCTGTATTGTACATACTTTCAAAGACAGAGTATGATAATGCTGTCACATCCCCTGTATATGACGGTATGGGAGACGGCACAATCCATAATACACCTGACAAGGAAATCATATCCTGTATGGAGAGATGCGGCATAGATATGATAATTACCGATTCACAATATTTTGTATCCGAAAGATCGGGAGCGATTATTCTTTCTCACATAGTGGAAGAATGCGGCAGTATTCCTGATGGCGACATTGTGAAAATCGGCTATGGTCTCGGATATGACAGATGTGATGTATCAGATGCATTAAGGCTTGTGATATTGTCTGTGAGAGACAAGGATGTTGCAGATGTGTTTGAGGCATCGCTGGATTTTAAATCCGAATTTGTTTCAAATTTCACATATTCAAACAAAGGAAAGATTGATTGATGAAAACCGTTACAATTAATAAAAACGACAGCGGACAGAGACTTGATAAGTTTCTTACCAAGTATCTTAAGAATACCACCTGGGGTAATATCTACAAATATATCCGCAAAAAAAGAATAAAAGTAAACGGCAAAAGGGCAGAAATATCCTACAAACTCTGTGAGGGTGATGTGCTCGATATGTATATAAATGATGAGTGTTTCGGCCAAGACAAGCCCACCTCATTTCTTACTATGAAACCAAATCTTCAGATAGTCTATGAGGATGAAAATATCCTTCTTGTAAACAAACCTCAGGGTGTGATTGTACACGAAGATATAGATGAGAAAACAGATACTCTTATTAATCACATCAAGGCGTATCTCTATCAGAATGGGGAATACAACCCCAAGGACGAACATTCCTTTGCACCAAGCCTCTGTAACCGTATAGACAGAAACACCGAAGGCATAGTAATCGCTGCCAAAAATGCAGAAAGCCTTAAGGTTCTTAACGAAAAAATCAAATCCAGAGAAATCAAAAAAATCTACCTTTGCCTGGTAAAAGGTTTTCCGAAAAAAGACAAAGCAACTCTGGAAGGGTATCTTTTTAAAGATTCCAAGAAAAATCAGGTATATGTATATGACTCAGAAAGAAACGGCGCAAGAAAGATAGTCACCCGATATACATTGATAGAAAAAAGAAAAAACACTTCACTTTTAGAAGTGGAACTTATCACAGGAAGAACCCATCAGATAAGAGCCCATCTTGCACACATAGGGCATCCGCTTCTGGGAGACGGAAAGTATGGAATAAACCAGTTCAACAAAATGCTTGGGATGAAGTATCAGGCACTTTGTTCATACAAATTAAGATTCGAATTTTGTGACGAAAATTACCTTTCATACCTTAACGGAAAGGAATTTTCACTTAAATCCACGTCATTTATAAATGTGGATAAATAACGGAGGTGAAAAGGTATGCTTTATACAGAATCTCTCTCAAAACTTATAGATATGTTTAAGAAAATGCCCGGCATCGGACATAAGTCTGCAGTAAGACTTGCATTCAATATTCTTTCCCTTGACAATTCTCAGATAGATGACATTGTAAATACTATCCGTAATGCCAAGGAAAAGATATCATACTGCTCGGTATGTCAGAATCTGACCGAGACAGATCCTTGTGAAATCTGTTCCAATCACAAAAGAGATAAGTCGGTTATCTGTGTTATGGAGACACCAAAAGATGTAATCGCATTGGAGAAGACAAGAGAATATTTCGGTCAGTATCATGTACTTCACGGCGCTATTTCTCCAATGGACAATATAGGTCCCGAAGAACTTAAGATAAAGGAACTTATTTCACGTATTTCTTCTTCTGATGAGATAAAAGAAGTAATCCTTGCCAGTAACCCAAGTATAGAAGGAGAGGCAACAGCAATGTATCTCTCCAGACTTATAAAGCCCTTTGGTATAAAGGTCACAAGGATAGCATTCGGTCTTCCTATAGGCGGCGACCTTGAGTATGCAGACGAGGTCACCATCACAAAGGCACTTGAAGGCAGAAGGGAAATTCAGTAGTAAACAAAGCCTGTAGCATTGACGGTTGACAAAACTACGGCTTTTGTATATAATAATAAAATGTGTAATTATGCAAAACAAACCAAAAGGAGTGTTTATAAATGGCAGAAAAAGAAGTGAAACTTACCGCTGAAGGTCTTAAGAAACTTGAAGACGAACTTGAGATTCTCAGAGTAGAAAAGAGAAAGGAAATTGCCGAAAGAATCAAAATAGCAAGAGACTTTGGTGACCTTTCCGAAAATGCCGAATACACAGCAGCAAAAGAAGAACAGGCAAAGATGGAATCAAGAATCGCAGAAATTAAGAAAATTCTCGAAAATGTTGTTGTTATCGACGAAAAGAAAAAAGGTAAGAAAAAGGTTGTTTCCATCGGTTCAACAGTTGTTGTTCATGACTATGCTTTTGATGAAGATGTAACATATACAATCGTGGGCAGTATGGAATCAAACCCTGCAGAGTTTAAGATTTCTGATGAATCACCTGTAGGCAAAGCCCTTCTCGGTACAAAACCGGGAGATGAAATCGAAGTTGAATGCCCGGGCGAAATCGTAAAACTCAAAGTGCTAGAACTTAAAAAATAATCTAAATAACTAAGACAAAATACCGTATCATTACATATTAAGATGCGGCGAAAGGATTGATACACATGGCAGAAAACAATATGCCAAACGGCACAGAAATGGAACGCAGCGAGATTATTCAGGTGCGTCACGACAAACTTGCCGAACTTAAAAGTCAGGGCTTAGACCCATTTGAAGTGACAAAGTATGAAAGAACTCACACTTCATCCCAGATCAAGGATAACTACACAGAAGAAGACCGTGAAATTACAAAGAGAGGCTCTGAAGAAACAGAAATCATCAAAGCGAAGATCTCCTCACTTGACGGCCAGAATGTAGTTGTAGCAGGAAGAATTATGTCCAAGCGTGGAATGGGTAAGGTAGGATTTATCCATCTTGCAGATATGGAAGGACAGATTCAGATATTTGTAAAGAAGGATATCCTGGGCGAAGAAGAATATAACCGTTTCAAAAAACTTGATATCGGTGATATCATCGGCGCAGAAGGGGAAGTATTTACCACACAGACAGGAGAAATCTCTGTAAGAGTAAATAAGATAGTTTTGCTTTCCAAATCCCTTATGCCACTTCCTGAGAAATTCCACGGAATGACAAATACAGACTTAAGATACCGTCAGAGATATGTGGATCTTATTATGAATGCAGAAGTAAAGGATACTTTTATCAAACGTTCAAAGATTATCTCCACTATCAGAAAGTATCTTGACGGAGAAGGATTTCTTGAAGTAGAAACACCAATGCTTGTTTCAAATGCAGGTGGTGCAGCAGCAAGACCTTTTGAAACACATTTCAATGCATTGGACGAAGATTTCAAACTCCGTATTTCTCTCGAACTTTACCTGAAACGTCTCATCGTAGGCGGACTTGAAAGAGTATATGAAATCGGAAGAGTATTCCGTAATGAAGGACTTGACACACGGCACAATCCTGAGTTTACACTTATGGAACTTTATCAGGCATACACAGATTATCACGGTATGATGGATCTTACAGAAAATCTCTACCGTCATGTTGCGCAGGAAGTGCTTGGCACAACTAAGATTGTATATAACGGTATAGAAATGGATCTTGGCAAACCTTTTGAAAGAATCACAATGCTTGATGCCGTGAAGAAGTATGCTGAAGTTGACTTCAACGAAATCAATTCCATAGAAGAAGCAAAGAAAGTTGCTGACGAACATCACGTAGAGTATGAAGACCATTACAAGAAAGGCGATATCCTCAATGCATTCTTCGAAGAATATGTTGAAGAACACCTTATCCAGCCTACATTTGTTATGGATCATCCTATTGAGATTTCACCACTTACCAAGAAAAAACCGGGAAATACTGATTATGTAGAAAGATTTGAATTCTTTATGAACGGTTGGGAAATGGCAAATGCTTATTCCGAACTTAATGACCCAATCGATCAGAGAGAAAGATTCAAAGCACAGGAAGAACTCCTCTCCCTTGGTAACGAAGAAGCAAATACAACAGATGAAGACTTTATGAACGCTCTTGAAATCGGTATGCCACCTACAGGCGGTATCGGATTCGGTATTGACCGTATGTGTATGCTTCTCACAGATGCTCAGGCTATCAGAGACGTATTGTTGTTCCCTACAATGAAAACTCTTAAGAATCCTGATGAACAATAATTAAAAGTAAATTTTTAAAAAGACTGCAGAAATATTTCTGCAGTCTTTTCTTCTGGATATCATATATACTTATAATATACATACAAAAATCCCTCTGTGACACTCACAGAGGGATTTAACTTTATTCGTTATATTCTTATTTATCGCCTTTGATCATAGCCCAGAATGGACCTGCAACGAAGATAGAAGAATATGTTCCGCAAACTATACCAATGATGATTGGAAGTGCGAACTGTTTAACACTTTCTACACCCAGGATATAAACCATACCGATTGTGATAAGTGTTGTAAGGGAAGTGTTGATACTTCTTGTCATAGACTGTGCGATACTCTTATCAACAGTTTCTGCGAATGTAAGTTTCTTATCAAACTTTCTGTTTTCTCTTACTCTGTCAAAGATAACGATTGTAGCGTTGATAGAATAACCGAGAATTGTAAGAACAGCAGCGATAAATGAAGTATTTACCGGAAGCTGGAATATAGCATAGATTGAAAGGATGATAAGCACATCGTGAGCCAATGCCACGATTGCTGACAAACCTGACAAAAGTTCAAATCTTATTGTGATATACACAAGCATAAGGATGATAGCGATGATGATTGCGATAAGGGATTTGCCCCAGAGTTCAGAACCCATAGATGCTGCAACCTTTTCTTCACTTGTGATTCTGATCTGACCGAATTTGTCTGCAAGAGCAGTTTTTACTTTGTCCGCAGTTTCACGGTCAAGTTCGTTCATCTTAAGAAGGAATCCGCCTTCACTGCTCTGTACACCTGAAACCTTCACGCCTTCAACTGTGCTCAAAACTTCTCTTACTTCATTTTCGTTAAATGTATAAGATTTGAGAAGTGGAGTCTTTTCTGATGTAACAACGCCTTCTGCCTCAGAACCTGTTTCAAAAGCATTTTGTGTCTGAGGAATAGCCTGTTGTACATCAATTACTTCTTCTTCAGTTTCTTCTGTTGTTTCTTCAGAGTTTTCTGTTTCGTCTTTTACTTCTTCTTTCACTACTGTGCCGTCGTCTATTTTGTCTGCTTCAACAATTACATCTACAGCCATAGTGTAACCGCCTGTGAAGTCGATGTCTGTGTTAAATCCGCCAAAAATGGAGAAGCAGATAATGCCCACGATAATTATGATTGCTGGGATAGTGAAGAATATTTTCTTCTTATTTGTATAACTAAACATTATTGCTGACCTCCTTTACACATTGCACAATATAATTTTGGATTTCTGATACCAAATCCAGCAAGTTGTTTCAAAAGGAATTTGGTTACGAAGATTGCAGTAAACATACTTACTACAGTACCGATAAACAATGTGATTGCAAAACCAACGATTGAACCTGTACCGAAGAAGAAGAGAACTGCTGCAGCAATCAATGTGGTAACGTTTGCATCGATGATTGCTGTGAGGGCTTTGTTAAAGCCTGCATCAACGGAAGCACGAAGTGTCTTTCCGATTCTTAATTCATCTTTGATTCTTTCAAATATAACTACGTTTGCGTCAACTGCAGTACCGATTGTAAGGATGATACCTGCGATACCGGGGAGAGTAAGGTTTACTCTGAAGATTGCAAGTACCCATGCAACGAGTGCAGTATATGCTACCAATGCAACACTTGCCATAAGTCCGCACATTCTGTAGATGATGATCATAAAGAGCATTACGAGGATAAGTGCGATAAGTGCAGCCTGCAAACTCTTGTTGAGTGCTTCGTCACCGAGAGTAGCACCAACAGTTCTTGATTCGATTACATTAAGTTTGTATGGAAGTTGACCTGATTTGATCTGGCTTGCCAATGTACCTGCTGAAGTTGCATCGAAGTCGCCTGTGATAACACAAGTTTCGCTGTCGATTCTTTCCTGTACTCTTGGTCTTGAGATTTCGATTTCATCAAGGAAAATAGAGATGAAGTTTTCTCCTTCAGGCATTGTGCAAAGCTGACCTGTTGCTTCTGCAAATTTGCCCTGACCTTCTTTTGTGAGTTCCAGAGATACATAGTGCTGCTGACCGCCCTGTTCAGATACCTGACCGAACAATGCATCTGCAGTCTTCACATCTGTAGCACCTTCCATGATGATTGCACCGTTTGGAGCACGGAATGTAAGTTTTGCAGTTGTGCCCAAGAGTTCAATAGCATCCTGAGGGTTAAGTACTGACGGCATCTCAACTCTCACTCTGTTGTCACCCTGTTTCTGGGTGGTTGCTTCTGTAAGATTCTGACTGTCAAGTCTTGCTCTTAATACGCTTTCGATAGTGCTCAAGTCTTCGCTTGAAACATCTGTTACTGGATTGCCGTTATCATCAACAGGTTCGAACACGATTGCAGAACCGCCTGCAAGGTCCATACCCTTTCTGATGCCGGACTCTTCATCCATAACACCTGCAATTCGATAACTGCCAAGATCAACACCGAATGCACATATTGCCAATGCAGCGATGACGATGATAGCAATTAAAAATTTTGCTATGCTTTTTGATTTCATTTGCTTTTTCCTCCTTGTAAGACATACATAAGTGTATTATATATCCAAATCCCCTTTAAGTCAACAAAAAATAAGAAATTTGTCATTATTTTTTTGAAAAAATATTTATATCTTATGTACCTGTTTTTAAATTAAAAAGATGGAAAATTCGTATATGAATTTTCCATCCTGATTTACTTAGTTTTATGCGGGGATTTAAGGTTTATACCTATAATTCCGCCTGTCATTCCAAGAAGTATCCCTTCCGTAAAGAGCCTTATGGGGTTTGAAAGGTGAGAATACTCATCGATAAATACAAAACCCGCAAGATAAAGCACCACACAGAACAATCCTCCTGATATAAGACCCTTCAGCCATCCTCTTGTTTTCTGACCGAAGGTAAATATAACCGAACAGAGAAGGATGGATATAAGCCGCAGTATGTTTACCGATGAGCTGACTATACTGTCGGATATATTGGTATATGTAACAATCATAGAAATCGCAAATATAAATAATATTGATATTACCATAGTGAAACAAAGTGATCTGATAAGCCTTAAAAAAACATTTGTTTCAGTTTTTTCGTATGGATTTCTTTCCTTACAAATCATAATGCCTTCCTCCAAAAATAATCTTAATAAAGACTATTCCGAAAGAAGGCATTTGATTACAAATATTATTCGTCAGCAGGCTTTGTAACTTCTCTGATTGCCCATCTTTTGATTTTTATCTGAGATGGTTCACCGAGAGAACCTGTTTCGATAACGAGGTCGTCATCTTTGATGGAAACGATCTTTCCGCAGATACCGCCGATTGTAAGAATTTTGTCACCTACAACCAATGCTGCGAGCATTTCCTGAACAAGTTTTTCTTTCTTCTTCTGGGGACGGATCATCATGAAATACATCACCGCAAAAAGAACGATCATCATAACTATCGGATAATACTGACCCATTTTGGTTACCTCCATATTAATAATGTACTGTTAGTTATTATATCACAAAACAGGAAAAATTTGCAAGTATTTTTTTCTCTTCATGTATGCACCTTAAAAACCGGTGAATCTCTTGTGATTTACTGCATATCCTTAAGTTGACTTAAGCAGTCTGGACAGATATTTTTTTCTTTGTAAGTAGTTACATTACGGGCATTTCCGCAGAAAATACATGACGGTTCGTATTTTTTCAGAATAATTGTGTCTGCTTCCACAAATATTTCAAGACCGTCTTTTTCTTTGATGTTAAGGTTTTTTCTGAGTTCAATAGGGAGGGTTATTCTTCCCAGTTCGTCAAGTTTTCGTACTATTCCCGTAGATTTAAGCATTTTCTTCTCCTTTAAGCATAGTGTATAATGTATATATTTTGTTTGATATTGCTCATCACAACGATATACTATAATTCGTTTAAAGTCAATATAAATAAATGTTTTGTAAACAATATGTAATTATTTTATGAGAATTTAAGGAGTGAAAAAGTTGATAGGATACATATGGGCGTTTATGATAATTTCATCTGTGATTGTGTCTGTGTTTAAAGGTAATGTGGAGCAGACGGTGAATGCCGCCTTCCTTGGGGCAAATCAGGCGGTGGAAACAATAGTTGGATTTCTCGGTGTGATGTGTATGTGGATGGGACTTATAAAGATTGCGGAAATGTCGGGGCTTATCAGCATATTTTCAAGATTTATATCTCCCGTTACAAGAATTATTTTTCCGAAAGTTAAGAAGGACTCGCCTGCACAGAAGGCAATATCTATGAATATAGTTGCAAATATCCTGGGCCTTGGAAATGCGGCAACGCCTCTGGGGATAAAGGCGATGGAAATGCTCGATAAGTCCAATCCTCACCCAAAAACCGCCACCAACGAAATGTGTATGCTTGTGGTGCTCAATACTGCCTCCATACAACTTATCCCATCCACTCTTATTGCCTTAAGGTCTTCTTTCGGATCCGAAAATCCTTCGGAAATCATCCTTCCTGTGTGGATTTCTTCTGTTATTACCGCAATTATTGCCATAACGGTGACCGCATACTTCGGAAGGCGGAATAATGTAATCAAAAAAGGGAAATGAGGAATAATATGATAAATCGTATATCTGACTATGCGATTCCATTGATGATAGCAGGTATAATTATTTCGGGACTTATAAAAAGAGTGAATATCTATAATGCCTTCTCTCAGGGAGTGGCAGAAGGGCTCAAAACCATTATAAATGTATT
This sequence comes from Clostridia bacterium, assembly GCA_045530725.1. GTDB lineage: Bacteria > Bacillota > Clostridia > UMGS1810 > UMGS1810 > SIG435. The sequence continues at coordinate 37,555 of JAZSCT010000028.1, read as the reverse complement.
CGGACCTATGCTTTCCATTATGATAGGTATAAGTATGTTTCGGGTGTCGGGAGCAATGGATATTCTGACAGGTCTTTTAAACCCCGTTGCAAAATTCTTAAGGATTCCTGACGAGATAGTGCCCTTTGCCATTATGCGGCCTGTGTCGGGCGGGGGATCTCTGGCACTTTGTACGGACTTGTTCACACGTTACGGTCCTGATTCTTACATTGGAAGACTGGTATCGGTGATAATGGGCAGTACCGAGACCACATTCTATACAATAGCCGTATATTTCGGAAGTGTGGGAATAAAAAACATCTCCCATTCCTTAAAATGTGCCCTTATTGCAGACTTTGTGGGGATAATGGTAAGTGCGGTGGTGGTGAGTATGTTTTTTTCTTGACAAAATATACATAAAAATGGTAAAATACACTCTGTATATAATATATAAAAGGAAATGATAACTATGGGTAAATTTTATATTACAACTGCTATCGCATATACTTCGAGAAAACCTCATATAGGCAATACCTATGAGATTATTCTTACCGATGCTATTGCAAGATTCAGAAGACTTATGGGGGATGATGTATTTTTCCTTACAGGTACTGACGAACACGGACAGAAAATCGAAGAACTTGCAAAAGAAGCCGGTATTGAACCGAAGGCGTATGTTGATGGTGTATCAGGACAGATAAAAGATATCTGGAATCTTATGAACACAAGTTATGACAAGTTTATAAGAACAACCGACGACTATCACGAAAAACAGGTTCAGAAGATATTCAAGAAACTTTATGATCAGGGAGATATATACAAAAGTGAGTACGAAGGTGCTTACTGTGTGCCTTGTGAATCATTCTTTACTCCTTCGCAACTTGTAGATGGCAAATGCCCCGACTGCGGAAGAGAAGTTAAGAATGCAAAGGAAGAAGCATATTTCTTCAAAATGAGCAAATATCAGGACAGACTTATGAAGCATATCGAAGAAAATCCCGATTTCATAAGCCCTGAATCAAGAAGAAAAGAAATGGTAAATAATTTCTTAAAACCCGGACTTCAGGACCTTTGTGTGTCCCGTTCTACATTCAAGTGGGGCGTTCCTGTTGAGTTCGACGAAAAGCACATTGTGTATGTGTGGATAGATGCGCTTTCAAACTATATCACAGCACTTGGATTTGATACAGAGAATTCATCAGACCTTTACAAGAAGTACTGGCCTGCAGATGTGCATATTATAGGTAAGGATATCCTTAGATTCCATACCATTTACTGGCCTATCATCCTTATGGCTCTGGGTGAACCTCTTCCAAAGAAGATATTCGGTCATCCATGGCTTCTAAACGGTGATTCAAAGATGAGTAAGTCATTGGGCAATGTTATCTATGCAGATGACCTTGCGCGTCATTTCGGTGTGGATGCAGTAAGATATTATGTGCTTCGTGAAATGCCTTTTGCTCAGGACGGCACCATCACATATGAAACACTTATCTCAAGATTCAATGCAGACCTTGCCAACACCCTCGGCAACCTTGTGAACCGTACAGTTGCAATGAGTAATAAGTACTTTGACGGTGTTGTGGAAAACGCAGGGGTAACTGATGAACTTGATAAAGAAGTTATTGATTGTGCAATAGAGACCAAAAATCAGGTAATCTCAAAGATGGAAGAATTCAAGGTAGCAGATTCTCTTGAACTTATCATAAACCTTGCAAGAAGACTCAACAAATACATTGACGAAACAATGCCATGGGCACTTGCAAAAGAAGAGGACAAACTTCCAAGACTTAAGACTGTCCTCTACAATCTTACAGAAGGTATCAGATATCTTGGTGTACTTCTTTCATCATTTATGCCTGAAACATCCGACAAGATTTTTGCACAGATAAATGCTGAATACAAAACTATCGAATCCCTTGATGAATTCGGAAAGACCTCTTCAGGTTCAAAGGTAGGCCAGGCTACACCGCTCTTTGCAAGAATAGACGAAGAAAAGAAACTCAAAGAAATTACAGCCGAAGTGGAACAGGCTAAAAAAGAAGCACAAAAGAATGCAAAGAAGGAAGAAAGTAAAGAAGAGACAGTAGAGGAAATCACCATAGACGACTTCTGTAAAGTGCAGATGAAAGTGGGAGAAGTCCTTGAATGTAAGCCTGTAGAAGGTGCAAAGAAACTTCTTGTGTCACAGATTAAAATAGGCGATGAAATAAGACAGATTGTATCAGGCATCGCTATGGCATATACACCTGAAGAAATGGTTGGCAAAAAGGTAGTGGTTATTACAAACCTTAAGCCTTGCAAACTTAGAGGTGTTCTTTCTGAAGGAATGATTCTTGCTGCAGGAGAAGGGGACAAGATAAGTCTTGTTACTCCCGATGATCTGGGGATAGAATCAGGAGCAGAGGTGAGATAAAGGTGTTTTTTGACTCACACGCTCATTACAACGATGAGAAGTTTGCGTACGACAGAGATGAACTTATCTCTTCCTTTAAGGAAAACAATGTTTCAAACTTTGTCAATGTGGCAGACAGTATCCGTTCCTGTTACAAATGCATAGATATTGCAGAAAAGTATGATTTTGCATACTGTTCTGTGGGTGTGCATCCTCACGAAGTAAAGGATATGACAGAATCAGATATAGATACTCTGAAGAAACTCTGTGAGCACGAAAAAGTAGTTGCAATAGGAGAAATCGGACTTGATTACTACTACAACTATTCTCCCAAAGATATACAGAAAAAATGGTTTGAACGTCAACTTGTACTTGCAAATGAAATCAATATGCCTGTTATCATCCATATGAGGGATGCTACAGAGGATACAGTAAATATCTTAAGAGAAAATCCTGTACCGAAAGGTGTACTCCATTGCTTCTCGGGAAGTGTGGAAACTGCAAAGATTGCCCTTGATCTGGGCTATTATATTTCCTTTGCAGGACCTTTGACATTTAAGAATGCCAAGGGAATTCTTGATGTGGCAAAATATGTGCCTGATGACAGAATCCTTATTGAGACAGACTCACCCTATCTTTCTCCCGAGCCTGTAAGAGGTAAGAGAAATTCGTCACTTCATATACACCATATTGCTGAGAAACTGGCTGAACTAAGAGGAGTAAGTGTTGAGGAAATCGCACAACTTACAATGGAGAATGCCAGAGAACTTTTTGGAATCAGATAATAATATTACCCCCTGCAATCCCTATAAGGATGGCAGGGGGTCTGTTTTTAAAATGATTATATCACAGAAGATATTCTGTCCGTCATTCCGTAAAGGTGTGCCATATGGGACAGGGTGATTTTTTCTGTAATGTTGTTTTCTATATAATCAAGGACTTTTATCATATTTTTGTCCATTTTTGTATAAGTCATATTGTCAAGGTGAATCTTTCTCTCAAGGGTTATAAAAAATTCTGTGATTTTTGCACTTATCATTTCCATATAACCATCGTGCTTTGATGTGTGTTCTTTTTCAATGTCACAAATAAGAGATTTTAGTTTGTCATCTTTTATAAGGGATTTCTTTGCTTTTGTAAGGCACGGAAAATACGACAGATGAGAAGTGTTTAAGAATGCCTGACGGTTTATCCTTATGAGGATGGATACAATCCTTGCTATTACAGAACCCTTTCGTCAGCGGTATCATTTCTTCTTATGCTTATTAAGGCATATCCTCAACATGGAAACAAAGTCCTTAATGTACTTATGGATGTGCTGAAAGATCTTTCTTATATAAAGGAAATTACCACTCTGGATGAGCATACTTCCGAATATGTTCAGACTTATGAGATATATCAGGGGTAAAAGAAAGCCTGTGACAGATAATTCGTGCTGGCAGATAGACAAAAATTTGTCGCAAAAAATAAGCAAAAGATAAACATTCAGGCTTAACCACACGAAAAACTGAAATTCCAGATAAGTTTTTCGTGTATATTTTTTTGCTTATTTTGTTATTTTGGATTGACGTGAATGATAAAAAAAGTTATAATGAATACAGTATATAAATGATAAGGGGAAAGACTGTTTTGCATCCCCGAAAAGGAGATTGAATGATATGGCAGAGATAAGATACAACCCACTTACAAAGGACTGGGTAATGGTAGCATCAAACAGACAGAACAGACCGCAGATGCCTAAGGACTGGTGTCCGTTTTGTCCCGGATCAGGAAAGGTGCCTGATGATTACGAAGTTTATGAATATGACAATGATTTTCCTGCACTTTCAAAGAATCCCCCCACACCTGACGATGTGGAAACAAACATCTATAAGACTATGCCATCTTTTGGCAAATGTGAGGTAGTGCTCTATTCACCTGAGCATACTACCACAGTACCTCAGTTAAGTGTTGATCACATCAAGAAACTTGTGGATTTGTGGACAGAAAGATTTGTGGAAATCCAGAAAGACGAACACGTAAAATACATATTTATATTCGAAAACAGAGGTGCGGCAGTAGGAACCACAATGCCACATCCACACGGACAGATTTACGGGTATCCTTTCATACCTAAGAAACCTGCTCTTGAGCTGGAAGCATTCAGAGAACACAAAGAAAAAACAGGCAACTGTCTTTTCTGCGATATGCTTAAGGATGAAGCGGAAGCCAAATCAAGAATTATTTTTGAGAACGAGCATTTCATTGTGTTTCTTCCTTTCTTCTCAGAATATCCTTACGGCATCTATATCGCAGCCAAAAACCATAAGCAGAACCTTACAGAATTTACTGAAGAAGAAAAGTATTCACTTGCCCAGACTCTTAAACTTGCTACAGGAACACTTGACAGTCTCTTTGACTATGAGTTCCCATATATGATGTGTATGTATCAGAATCCTGTAAACAGCGGGGATTTGTCAGATATATCACACTTCCATATAGCATTCTATCCTCCGATGCGTTCTGAGGATAAGATAAAATATAATGCATCTTCTGAAACAGGGGCATGGGCTCATTGTAATCCTACTGCACCTGAAGAAAAGGCAGAGGAACTGAGACAGGCGTACAGCAAATTCTTAAATAAGATAAAAGGGGAATAATATTATGGAACTTAATGCTATAATAGACCGTTTTTTAGAAATCTACGGCGGTACAAAAGATGACCTTTATATATTTGAATCACCGGGAAGAGTAAATCTTATCGGTGAGCATACCGACTACAACGGGGGATATGTTTTCCCTGCGGCACTTACTATGAAGACAACCATCGTCGCAAGAAAGAGAACTGATGGAAAAATCATCCTTCGTGCAACTGACCTTGAAGAAGTTGTAGAAGCGGATATTTCAGATCTTTCCAAATACAAAGACCTCTGGTGGGGAAACTATCAGATAGGTGTTGCATATGAGATGCAGAATAACGGATATGACATTGTGGGCGCTGATGTGCTTTATGATGACACAGTTCCTCACGGAAGCGGCCTTTCATCAAGTGCAGCAATTGAAGTATCCACAGCACTTATGTTTGCCACATTTCATAATGAAAAGAATGGTATCCGAGAAGAAATCGATATGGTGGAAATGGCAAAGATCAGTCAGATGGCAGAGCATCACTATATCGGAGTAAAATGCGGTATAATGGATCAGTTCACTTCTGCAATGGGAAAGAAAGACTGTGCAATCCTTCTTAACTGTATCGATCTTTCATATGAATATGCCCACCTTGACTTAAAGGGCAAAAAGATTGTAATATCAAATACAAACAAAAAACACAAACTGGGTGACTCCAAATACAACGAAAGACGAGGCGAATGTGACAGCGCACTTGAATCTATGAAAAAAGCAATGCCTGACAAAACCTGCCTTGCAGAGATATCGCCTGAAGAGTTTGAAGCCCATAAGGGTTTGATAGAAAATGATATTGTCCGTAACAGAGCAGAACACGTAATATATGAAATAGACAGAACTGTGAAATCTGTAGAAGCACTAAAAAGAGGGGATATTGAACAGTTCGGCAGATATATGAATCAGTCCCACGATTCTCTGATGAATCTTTATGAAGTAAGTTGCAAGGAACTTGACACTCTTGTATTTGAAGCAAGAAAGATCAAAGGTGTGCTTGGATCACGTATGACAGGTGCAGGCTTTGGCGGAAGTACGGTAAGCGTTGTTGAAGAAAGTTGTGTAGAAGAATTTATAGAGGAAGTCGGCAAAGCATATACGGAAATTTGCGGACTTAAGGCGGATTTCTATGTGACAGATATTGGTGACGGCGGTCACAGGGTATTTATTTAAGGGGTAAAATGAAATGAGTTATGCTGATGAATTGTTTATCAAAAATTGCAAAGACATCCTTGAAAACGGTGTGTGGGATACTGACTTTGACGTGCGCCCAAAGTGGGAAGACGGAACTAAAGCTCACACAGTAAAGAAATTCTGTATTGTGAACAGATATGATCTTTCAAAGGAATTTCCTATTATGACCTTAAGAAGAACTGCTTACAAAAGTGCCATTGACGAACTTTTGTGGATATGGCAGAAGAAGGACAATAATGTAAACAATCTTTCAAGCCATATTTGGGACAGTTGGGCAGATGAATCGGGAAGTATAGGCAAAGCCTACGGTTATCAACTTGGAGTTAAGCATATTTATCCTGAAGGGGAGTTCGATCAGGTTGACAGAGTGCTGTATGATCTTAAGAATAACCCTACTTCAAGAAGAATAATGACAAATATATATAATCATCACGACCTTCATGAAATGGGACTTGCTCCCTGTGCATACAGTATGACATTCAACGTATCGGGAAACAAACTCAATGCAATTCTTAATCAGCGATCTCAGGATTTCCTTACTGCAAACAACTGGAATGTATGCCAGTATGCGGTATTAGTTCATATGATGGCTCAGGTATCAGGCTTTGAAGCAGGAGAACTTGTGCATATCATCGCTGATGCTCATATTTATGACAGACATATTCCATTGGTAGAAGAACTTATATCCAAGCCTACTTTTGATGCACCTGTATTTAAGATGGATACATCAATAGATGATTTCTATAAGTTTACAAAGGATAGTTTCACTTTTGAAAATTATCAGTACAACGAATTTAAGGTGAAAATACCCGTTGCCGTATAAATGAAATGTAAAAATTGCCCTGAACGCAAAAAAGGCAAAAGAAGATTAGAAGAAAAAAGATAAAAAATGAATTAAAAAAACAAAGCATTTTTTAAGGACGAAAATCTCAAATAAAAGATTTTCCAAATTATACGCCTTTTTGCTATGAACAAACTTCGCCTCTCGGCGTATCGCATACGCCTTCGGGAAATCAAGCGATGCTTGACTCAGTTTGTCCATTCAAAACAATTTTTCCTATTTCATTTGTGCAAGCAAAAAATTGCCATAAGCATAATCTGTAAAGGATGAAAATAAATGAAACTGATAGTAGCAGTAGATAAAAACTGGGGGATTGGAAGAAATAACGACCTTCTTTTTTCTATCCCTGAAGATATGAAATTTTTCCGCTCCACCACACTTAATAAAGTTGTCCTTATGGGAAGAAAGACCCTTGAGTCCTTCCCAAACGGAAACCCTCTGAAAAACAGAATAAACATCGTCCTTACAAATGATAAATCATATTCAAAAGAAGGTGCTGTGATTGTTCATTCTGTAGAAGAAATCAAAGAAAAAATCGCTGAATTCAATACCGATGATGTGTATGTAATTGGCGGTGCAAGTGTGTATGAGATGCTTTATGATTATTGTGACATGGCATATGTTACGAAGGTTTATAAAGACGGAAACCCTGATAAGTTTATGGTGAACCTTGATGAAAAAGACACCTGGCAACTTAAATCTAAGTCAGAAACAAAGGTAACAGACGAGGGAATAGAATTTGCCTTTTGTACCTTTGTGAATAATGAGGTAAAAAGTTTATAGACAGAATAAAAACTCGGAATTTTACAAAAAATGTTGTAATGTTCCGGGTTTTGTGTTATAATGAGGCGTTATGAGAAAAGAGAAAGTTAATGAGGAAGATATTTTGAGCGAAATAAAAGAAAACAAGATGGGCACAGCCCCTTTATTCAGATTAATAATGACAATGGCACTACCTGCAATGTTTTCTATGCTGATACAGTCTTTGTACAACGTAGTAGATAGCGTGTTTGTGTCCAAGATAAGTCAGGATGCCCTTACTGCAGTATCCATAGCCTATCCTATGCAGATGCTTATAGTTGCATTTTCTGTAGGCACAGGTGTGGGTGTCAATTCACTTATGTCAAGGCGACTTGGGGAGAAGAAACACAAAGAAGCCACTTCTGCAGCGGCACACGGTCTTGTGCTTTCGGTTATTACATGGGTTCTTTTTGCCATAGTGGGAATATTCTTTTCTGAGGTATATATCTCCGCTTCTGCAGGAAACGAGGCAAATGCACCGGAGATTATCCGTCTTGGAACAGAGTATCTTTTTACCGTTCAGGTATTCAGTATATTTATGTTTATAGTCGCAGTATCCGAAAAGACCATTCAGGCTACCGGCAATATGATATATCCTATGATAACTCAACTTATCGGTGCAATAGTAAATATCATATTTGATCCCATCTGCATATTCTTACTTGATATGGGAGTTCTTGGTGCGGCAGTTGCCACAGTATTCGGGCAGTTCTGCTCATTTCTGTATGTGATATATATTCTTAAGCGAAAGACGCTTAATGTAGATATCACTCTGAAGGGCTTTAAATTTGACAAAAAGATTGTGAAAGATATATATGTGGTAGGACTTCCGTCTATCCTTATGCAGAGTATAGCAAGTGTGCTGACTACTTGTCTTAATATGATTCTTGCAGCACTTTCCACTACTGCAGTAGCAGTACTGGGCGTGTATTTCAAACTTCAGTCATTTGTATTTATGCCTGTATTCGGCTTAAATCAGGGACTTATGCCTGTAATGGGATACAACTTCGGTGCCTGCAACAGAAAAAGGCTTATGACCGCATTCAGATACGGATGTCTTATTGCCTCTGTGATAATGGGGATAGGTGTTATTTTGTTTATGGTATTTCCAAAGCAACTTATGAGCATATTTGATGCAGACGGAGAAATGCTTTATATGGGCGTTACTGCTATGAGGATTCTTGCTATCAACTTTCTCCCTGCAGCCCTTGGAATCATATCATCCACTCTGTTTCAGGCGACAGGTAAGGGTTCATACAGTCTCATTGTTTCCACACTTAGACAACTTGTAATCATTCTGCCGGTGGCATATGTGCTTGCGGCAATATACAAAGATCCAAATGCAGTATGGTGGGCATATCCTATTGCAGAAGGAGCAGCACTTCTTGTAAGTATTCTTTTGGTTATAAGATTATACAACAAAAATATCTGTCATTTAGACCAGCAAAGGAGAATATAGATTATGAACATTACACAGAAACTTATCAAATCACATCTTGTTTCAGGTGAAATGACACCGGGAAGTGAAATCGCATTAAGAATAGATCAGACACTTACTCAGGATTCAACAGGCACAATGGCATATCTTGAGTTTGAAGCAATCGGCATCGACAGAGTAAAGACAAAGAAATCTGTGGCATATATTGACCACAACACCCTGCAGTCAGGATTTGAAAATGCAGATGACCACAAATACATCCAGACTGTAACCAAAAAGCATGGTATATATTTCTCAAGACCGGGTAACGGTATCTGCCATCAGGTGCATCTTGAGAGATTCGGCATTCCGGGACAGACTCTTCTAGGATCTGACAGCCACACACCTACAGGCGGCGGTATCGGTATGCTTGCAATCGGTGCAGGCGGTATGGATGTGGCAGTTGCTATGGGTGGCGGTGAGTATTATATCACTATGCCAAAAGTTGTTAAGGTAAACCTTGTGGGCAAACTCAAACCTTGGGTTGCTGCAAAAGATATCATCCTTGAAGTGTTAAGAATTATGACTGTCAAAGGCGGCGTAGGCAAAGTAATCGAATATGCCGGTGAAGGTGTAAAGACACTTTCTGTTCCTGAAAGAGCAACCATTACAAATATGGGTGCAGAACTTGGTGCCACAACAAGTGTATTCCCAAGTGACGAAATCACAAAGGCGTTTCTTGAGGCGCAGGGCAGAGTGGAAGACTTCACAGAAATCAAAGCAGATGATGATGCAACATATGATGAAGAAATCACAATTGATTTGTCATCTCTTTCTCCTATGGCAGCGAAACCTCATATGCCTGATCTTGTTGATACAGTAAAGAATATCGGAAAGATAAAAGTGGATCAGGTAGCAATCGGAAGTTGTACAAACTCATCATATATGGATATGATGAAAGTAGCGAAGATTCTCAAAGGCAAAACTGTTCACGAAGATGTGAGCCTTGTAATAAGCCCGGGATCAAAGCAGGTGCTTAATATGTTAAGTGCCAACGGTGCATTGGCAGATATGATATCCGCAGGTGCAAGAATACTTGAGTCTGCATGCGGTCCATGTATCGGTATGGGACAGTCACCTAAGACAGATGCAGTATCACTTCGTACATTCAACAGAAATTTCGAAGGAAGATCAGGAACAAAATCTGCAAAGATTTATCTTGTAAGCCCTGAAGTGGCAGCATTAAGTGCTATCAACGGATATCTTTCAGATCCTACAGAACTTGAGATTTCAAACGAAATCACAATGCCTGAAAAGTTCCTTATAAATGACAATATGGTAGTAAGCCCTTCCGAAGAAGGAAATGACATAGAGGTAGTAAGAGGACCAAACATCAAGCCTTTCCCTACAAATGTGAAACTTCCCGAAAAGGTATCAGGAGTATCTCTTATCAAGGTGGAAGACAATATCACCACGGATCACATTATGCCATCCAATGCAAAACTTCTTCCTTACCGTTCAAACATTCCATACCTTGCAGAATTCTGCCTTGCACCTTGCGACGAAAACTTCGCAACACGTGCAAAGAAAACTAATGGGGGATTCATCATTGCAGGATCAAACTACGGTCAGGGATCTTCCCGAGAACACGCTGCTCTTGCCCCGCTTTATCTTGGAGTAAAGGGTGTTATAGCCAAATCATTTGCAAGAATTCATATGGCAAACCTTGTGAACTCAGGTATCCTTCCTATGACTTTTGTAAATGAAAGCGACTATGACGATATCGACTTAAATGACGAACTTGTAATAGAAAATGCTACTGAAATGGTGAAAACTCAAAACAGATTCTCTGTTAAGAATGTAACCAAAGGCAAAGAATATCAGGTAGAAATTGTTCTTTCTGAAAGACAGAGAGAAATGATGCTTGCAGGTGGACTTCTCAATTATACCAGAGAAAAAAATCAGTAATTTTGGAGGAAATGGTTTTGAATGAAAAGAAGGTACCGGAGGTTGTTGTAAAAAGACTCCCAAGATATTACAGATATTTAGACGACCTTCTCAAAAATAAAGTATATAGAATATCATCTGCAGAACTGAGCAAAAAGATGAATGTGACTGCATCCCAGATAAGGCAGGATTTCAACTACTTCGGTGGATTTGGTCAGCAGGGATTCGGATATAGTGTGCAGATGCTTCACAATGAAATAGGGGAGATTCTCGGACTTAACAAGGGACTCAAAACTATCCTTGTAGGTGCAGGAAACCTTGGCAAAGCATTGGCAAACCACGCAAAGTTTGAAAAGCGCGGTTTCCATATGATAGGTGCATTTGATGTTTCTCCCGAAATAGTTGGCAAAAAGATCAAAGACATCACCATTATGGATTATTCAGAAATGGAAACTTTTGTAAAGGAGAATAATCCTGACATCGCCATCCTTACCGTATCACAGAAGAATGTAAAGGAAGTAGTAAAGCATCTTGAAGAAATCGGTATAAAGGCTGTGTGGAATTTCTCTTACACAGAGTTTGAAAGTGACAAGATGATAATAGAGAATGTTCATCTTTCAGACAGTATAATGATGTTGTCATATAAACTCCACAATGAATAGGGGTAAAAATTGCCCGGAGCGTAAAAGGCAGAGGGTGATAAAAAATATTTTTATATAGTAAGGAAATATTAATATATCATAATGTAGAAACTATTGCACAAAAATGCAATAGTTTCTTTTTATCTGTTCCTTTTTACTACGAACAAGCCTCACCTCTCGGCGTATCACATACGCCTTCGGGAGGACCTTACTGCGTTTGGTTTCGTGTTGTTCGTTCCGGATAATTTTTCCTCCCTATTAATCTAAATTATGTAATGGGTAAAATCGTCTGAATGTTTAAAAAATACCCTTGCCCTGCAAACAAAACCCTCCCCACAAAAGTTCGTTTACTTTATGTGGGGAGGGTTTTATTACATTTCAAAAAGTTTATACTTTCTGTCTATCATTCCGTCAATGCGGTTGATGTATTCGGATACTTCCTTTACATTGAAGCATCTTTCTATCCTGTCGCCCATTACTCTCTTTGTACTGCCTCCTGAACCCATAGCGATTATTGTCTGTATTTCCTGCATAATGTAGATATTATAGAGGGATTCTTTGTATGGATCACAGAAACCGATGTTTTCAAGGTTTCCTGCAGTATTCTTCTGTCTGTACATATAGTAGGGGCGTTTGCCCATATTGTAGAGTCTGTCACAAGCCATATCTATCATATTGTTTGCGGTAACTGATGCCTCAGAAGACAGACAGTTATATTGTCTGTCAAGGTATGCACCTTTTTTAAGACTTAATGAATGTACTGTCACGCTGTCGGGATTTAAGGTTTCTATTTCCGAGAGGGTGTATTCAAAATCTTTTTCATCTTCACCGGGAAGGCCTGCTATAAGGTCGGTATTTATATGATGAAAGCCTTCCTCTCTTGCCATATGAAACTTCTCTCTTATATCATCTGATGTGTGACATCTTCCGATGATTTTTAGTGTTTTGTCATTCATAGTCTGAGGGTTTATACTTATTCTTTCTGCTCCTGACTCTTTTATAATGCGGAGTTTTTCTCTTGTGATAGTATCAGGGCGACCTGCCTCTACAGTAAATTCTTTTATGCCTGACAAATCAAATGTAGAATTAAGATTGTCAAGAAGTGTATAAAGATCCCCCTCATCAAGAGATGTAGGAGTGCCACCTCCTATATATACCGTCTCTATATTGTAGCCTAGTTTCTTTATAAGTTCGGCAGTATGATGAAATTCGGTTTTTAATGCATCAAGATATGGTCTTATAAGTTTTGAAGAAAACTTTACAGACTGTGAAATAAATGAGCAGTATGCACATCTTGTAGGGCAGAAGGGGATACCCACATAGAGACTTATGGAATTTTTGTCCATTTTATCGATGACATCCTTTTCGTATGATGCAGTTTCTATAGCAAGGATAGTCTTTTTGTGAGAAACAAGGAAATCTTCCTTAAGTATTTTTGCAGATTCAGGCTTTGTGTGGCCGTCATTCCAAAGTTCTATCACCTTTTTTGAAGGGCGGATTCCCGTAAGTATCCCCCAGGGGGGATTTATATTAAGTGTGTCACTTAGAAGTTCGTAGAGCACCCTTTTTATATGGTTTTTTGAATAGTCAGGTTTCTTTATTGAGTGAGAATATTTTTTCCCTTTATACATAAATTCTGAAGAATACTCATATCCGTCCAGAGTCTCTTTTGCATTTACAATTATATATTCAGTTAAGTTGTCATATTTTTTGCCGAATTCAATATCCACTCCGGGCAAAAAAAGCCGTACAATATCTCGTACGGCATATTCTTCATTATTTCCATTAAGAATAATCTGCATTTTTAAATCAGTCCTTATCTTATGTAGGGATTGTTTGTTCTTTCGTATCCTATGGTTGTACTGTCTCCGTGACCGGGATGCACAATGGTGTCGTCCTCAAGTTCCATAAGAAGATGCAACGAAGAGGACATTTCCTTCATATTTCCGCCGGGGAAGTCCACCCTGCCCATAGAAAGATAAAAGAGTGTATCTCCTGAAAAAAGAATGTTCTTTATTTTTATACACATACTTCCCTTGGTGTGACCTGGGGTGTGGATAAAGGTGAGTGTATCGTCCTCAAAGGGGAGAGTGTCATTATGAATTACCAGAATATCTGCCTTGGATTTCTGACTTGACGCACCAAAAGCAAATGCAAGGTTTATATTTTCGTCAGACAATGCCTCACTTTCTTCAGAATGTATCACAATGGGAGCATTTGTAAATTCCTTTACAGAATCCAGAGCACCTGTATGATCAAAATGAGCATGGGTGAGGATGATATATTTCACAATAAGATCTTCAGTTTTTATTTTGTTGATTATAATATTATCCTGGTCTGCAGGATCTATTATTACCGCTTCCCTTGTGTCTTCTGATATAAGGAAATAGCAGTTGGTCTGAAGATTGCCCAAAGGGAGAGTGTCAACTTTCATTAATATCAGTCCTTTGTCCGTTGGTGGTTGTTTTATGACGGGTCGATGAGGGCATCGACCCCTACATCGGAGGCAAATGTTTGTCACTAGTGAAAAGATACAGAAAAAGGAAAATATTGCATTGGAAAATGTAATATTTTCAACCGAATAAAACAGGTATAGAAATACATAGTAAACTATTAATATTTTTTCTCTTCTATCTTTTCACGATCTGGAGTAATTCAAAAGAGGAGATAGGAAAAATGCTTCAGGACGGACAAACAGAGCCAAAGTTGTATGTTTATACTACACAGGCGAATGTTTGTTCGTAGTGAAAAGGCATATAAATCAGAGAAAATATTACAAAGTAATATTTTCATCATATATAAAAAGTGGTAAAATTGCTGATTTATTATAATTTCAAGATTATTATATTCCTGCCTTTTCACGACATGGAGTATTTTTACATCTCCTTCACTGTGTGCTTCTTACTACATCTATTACATCTTTTATGACTTTTATCTTATTCATAATCTTATTCACCTGTTCAAGATCAGATATATCCATAGTCATATCTATGATACTGACAGCACCTTTGTTTCTTGCATTAAGTGAACGGATTGTAGTTTTCATATCTGCCATAACCTGTGCAATATCAAGGAGAAGTCCTGCTCTTTCGTTACATTCGATTTTGAGTGTAACGGTAAATACAGTATCCTTGGATTTAGCCCATGCCACTTCTATAAGACGTGACTTTTCTTCCGGGTCTGTATATGCATTGGCAATATTCGGACAATCCTGTCTGTGTACAGATACACCTCTTCCCCTTGTGATGTATCCTATGATACTGTCACCGGGTACAGGATTACAACATCCTGCATATCTTATGAGGCAGTTGTTGAGACCTGATACGATTACGCCGCTTGAGGATGTCTGTAGTTTTGTCTTCTGATTATCATTAGATGCAGGTGTGACAATGGTGGGTATAACAGGCTCGTTTATCTCTGCAAGTTTCTTTGCCTCTTCTTTGATCTTTGCAGCAACTTTTGATACGGGAAGTCCGCCGTAGCCTACACTTGCATAGAGATCATCTATAGTACCGAAACCATATCGCTTAAACATTGCCTTAATAGCATCACCCTTTAAGTGATCGGCGATATTTAAGTTGTTGTGTTTCAGTTCTCTTTCTACTGCTTCTTTTCCTGCGATAATATTTTCTTCACGCTTTTCCTTCTTGAACCATTGGTTGATTTTGTTTTTTGCCACGCTGGTCTTTACGATTTTCAGCCAGTCGCGGCTTGGACCATGGACAGAAGAAGATGTGATTACTTCCATGATATCGCCGTTTTCCATCTGATAATCAAGAGGAACGATTTTTCCATTGGCTCTTGCACCCTGCATTTTGTAACCGATGGCAGAGTGAATGGTAAATGCAAAGTCGATGGGAGTAGCACCTGCAGGAAAACTTATTACATCCCCTTTAGGTGTAAATACAAACACCTGGTCTGTAAACAAATCTATCTTGATGGCTTTTAAGAATTCTTCTTCGTCATCTGTGTTTGATTGTATTTCAATAAGTTGTCTTATCCACGAGAGTTTGGATTCTATACTGTCATCATTTGCCTGAATGCCTTTGTATTTCCAATGTGCAGCAATACCGTTTTCTGCGATTTCGTGCATTTCCTTTGTTCTTATCTGTATTTCAAAAGGCTTACCCTGTGGACCTATGACAGTTGTATGAAGTGACTGATACATATTAGGTTTTGGCATTGCAATATAGTCCTTGAACCTTCCCGGCATAGGAGTATATAGTTCGTGAGCAAGACCAAGTGCGGTGTAGCAGTCGCTTAAGTTATCGGTAATGATTCTTACAGCGAAAAGGTCATATATCTGATCAAGGGTTTTGTTCTGTGTGTACATCTTACGGTAAATACTGTAGAGATGTTTGGGTCTTCCGTCAATACGGCAATTTATACCCATTTCTTCCAGTTTGGATTTCAGTTCCGATTTAACTTCTATGATAAATGCTTCTCTTTCGTGTCTTTTCTGATTGATGCCTTCCACGATTTCCTGATATGCAACAGGGTCGATGTATTTGAGACTTATGTCTTCAAGTTCCCATTTGATTTTGTACATACCGAGACGGTGTGCGATAGGAGAATAAATATTGAGAGTTTCTCTTGCTATCTCTCTCTGTTTTTCTTCTCTCATACTGATAAGAGTAGAGAGATTATGCAGTCTGTCTGCAAATTTGATCATAATAACACGGATGTCCTTTGTCATGGCAAGAAACATCTTACGCATATTTTCCATATGTCTTTCTTCCTGAGAAGTGAATGCCAGTTTGTCAAGTTTGGTAAGACCGTCAACCAGTTCTGCAACATTATCACCGAAGCGTTCTTTCACATCATCGAGGGTATATTCTGTATCTTCAACAACATCATGCAAAAGGGCAGCACAGATAGACTCGGAATCAAGTTTCAATTCCGCAACAGTCTGTGCAACCTCGATAGGATGCATTATATATGGATAGCCTGAGATCCTTTTCTGATCTTTGTGTGCGCTGCTTGCTAACTCATATGCTTTTGTAATGAGATCAAGGTTTGCATTGGGGTTATTCTTTTTTACAGTTTCCAGAAGTTGGTTGAATTTCTGAATCATAGACATTCTCCTTTATATAAGAGTGCGGTGTGTTACATAGATTTGTTTTTAAAAGAATATTCGTTATAAGTGGCGGATTTTTCAAGGTTGGTCTGCTTGAAAAATCCGTTTAATTCCTGTATCTTAAGGCTATCATCGTTTTGACGATAATCAATCATACCAAGTTCTTTAAGTATATCAAGACAAACAGTTACTTTTATGATTCCGTGATGGATATGGCAGGTGGTATAAACTGTTTCTTCGAACTTTTCGTTTGTGCTTTCTATTACACCGTCGGATACAAAGTTTTTAACTGCTCTGTAGATATTTCCTACATCGTCTCTCGTTACGAAACGATGAGAGGATGGTCGGATATCCTTGATAATAAACTGGGACATGGTACGAGAGTTGTATGTGTTTTCAGAAAGTATCCCTGCAACATCCACCACATTTCCCTCTTTGTATCTTCTCATTATTTTTTGCATACCGAATGCGGGCATAATGGTGGAGTTCCCGTATCTGTCTGACAAAGTAAGGAAAGAATGAGAACTGTCCTTAAGATGCTTTAAGGATGTGATAGTAAGTTCCTTCACACAATAGAGCGGGGACCTGTTTCCCATTCCGCAGGGTTCGAGGGCTTTAAGTTGGCGGAGGGTATCAAGAGAGATATCCTCAAGTGATATTGTATCATCAATATATATGGTAGGTGTGGAAATATCATCTGTGATGATATTTCCGGCGTATCTGTTGATAGCCTCTTTGAATTCATCTATTTTTGAATTCTCTATTGTAAGCCCTGCCGCAAGTTCATGGCCACCGTATTTAACAAGATAGTCTTTGTGGTAGTCCAGAGCATCAAAGAGATTGAATCCCTTGATACTTCTGCCTGATGCTTTGGCAGTAGATTCATCTATACTCATCACGATAGACGGTTTATAAAAAGCGTCGGTAAGCCTTGATGCCACAATGCCTATTACACCGTGATGCCATCCCGGATTTGCAACAATAATTACATTATCGTTGTAGGATTTGTCACGGTTTATGATTTCGAGTGCTTCGTTGAAGATTTCCAGTTCGGTGGCTTTTCTCTTTTCGTTTTCTGATTCAAGTTCGCGTGCTGTTTCGATGCCTTCTTCCATATTATCACAAGCAAGAAGAGACACAGATGTGGATGCAGATGCTATTCTTCCTGCGGCATTGAGTCTGGGACCTATTGCATAGCCGATATTTGAAGCGTTGACCTTTTCTATATTGGTTTTTGATACATCAAAGAGAGCCCTTATTCCGATGTTGTCGGTGACCTTTAACAGTTCAAGTCCTTTTTTTGCTATATATCTGTTTTCTCCTGTAAGTTCCACAAGATCTGCGATAGTTCCTATTGCTGCAAAAGGAAGATACCTTTCTGATATATCAGGATTATTATCGCTTAATGCACATATGAGTTTGTACGCCACTCCCGCACCTGCAAGGTGGCAGAAGGGATAGTCAGAGGGTATTTTCGGATTGATTACAGCGATACATTCAGGAATACTGTCCCCCTGAAGAGAGTGATGGTCTGTGACAATCAGGTCGATGCCCACCTCAGAGCAGAGTTTCGCTTCGTTGATTGCAGATATTCCCAGATCCACAGTAACTATAAGTTCTGTACCCTTTTGTTTAAGTGAAATTATGGCACTTTCGGAAAGACCATAGCCTGAGTCCATCCTGTCGGGAATGAAATAATCTGCCGCAGCACCTTCTTTTATAAGGTAATCATACAGCATATAAGTACTTGTTATGCCGTCAACATCATAGTCGCCATAGACAGTTATTTTTTGCCTTTTTTCAACTGCAGTTTTGATTCTTGATACCGCCTTTTGCATATCGTTTAAAAGGAACGGATCATTCTCAAGAGAAGAATCAGTATTAAGATATTGTTCATATTCCTCACCGCATCTATTTATCACGGTTTTAGCAACAGATGAAGACAGACTATATTTTTCAGCCACTTTTCTGATAAGTGCTTCATCTCCGGGATATTCCACCCAGTTTTTTCTTTTAATAAATTTGTTATTCATCTTATTATTTCTCTATTCAAAAAGTTTATATTAATACAATATTATATCATTTTATCAGATACTATTCAAGAGGAATATTTGCTTATTTATAATATTTTTTTAATTATTTTCAAAATATCTGTTCAAATCTGAATAAATATAGTATAATGAATTTTATGGGAGGGATTTTTGTGAGAAGAAGCGAAAAAGTTCTTAGAATAAAGGAAATTTTTGATATAGAGTATTATGATGCAGGATGTTCTCTTGATTTTGAGACGCCCCATCAACTTCTGGTAGCAGTTCAGTTGTCTGCACAATGCACAGACAAAAGAGTGAATATCGTAACAAAGGATTTGTTTAAAAAATACACCTCGGTGTATGATTTCGCGAGTGCTGATTTAGATGAACTTCAGGAAGATATACGTCCCTGCGGATTTTACAAAAACAAAGCAAAAAATATTATTGCATCATCTAAGGATATTGTAGAGAAATTTGACGGAAAACTTCCTCAGACTATGGAAGAAATGCTTTCTCTTGCGGGAGTAGGAAGAAAAACCGCAAATCTTGTATTAGGTGACTTGTTTGGAGTGCCGGGACTTGTGATAGACACCCACGCCATAAGACTTACAAACCGCTTCGGACTTACAAAGTACAAAGATCCCTACAAGATAGAAATGGATCTTAAAAAAATTGTTCCTGATGATTACAAAATGAGATTTTGTCATCAGTTGGTGTTTCACGGAAGGAAGTACTGTGTGGCAAGAAAACCCAACTGTGTTGATTGCCCTGTGAAGGCACTTTGCAAATACTACGAAAAGGGAAGAAAGGACTGATATTATGAATCTGGAAAACAGAATTCTCATAGTGGATGATGATAAGAACATATGTGAACTTGTGAGACTTTATCTAGAAAAAGAAGGTTATGTGACAGATATAGCCTATGAGGGAAGATCGGCTCTTGATAAGTTTGCACAGAATCCACCTATGGCTGTGGTGCTTGATATAATGCTTCCTGTCATTGACGGTATAGAAGTGCTGAAAGAAATAAGAAGAATGGGTAATATTCCCGTTATTATGCTTACCGCAAAGGGAGAAACCTTTGATAAGGTACTGGGACTTGAACTTGGTGCAGATGATTATATTGTGAAACCCTTCGAACCAAAAGAACTTGTTGCCAGGGTAAAAGCGGTGATGAGAAGATATGAAGTGAAAACTTCCAACAAAAAAGAAGTAGTGTTCCCTAACTTAAGTGTAAACCTTAATACCTACGAACTTAAGGTGGGCGGAAATACCATTGATATTCCTCCAAAAGAACTTGAACTGCTGTATTTTCTTTCATCCAATCCAAACAAGGTATTTACCCGTGATCAACTTCTGGATCAGGTGTGGGGGTATGATTTCTACGGTGATTCGAGAACAGTAGATGTTCATATAAACAGACTGAGAGAAAAACTCTCGGGTTATGAAGAAATGTGGCAGGTAAAAACAGTCTGGAGAGTAGGATATAAGTTTGAGGTGAATCCAAAATGGACAAACGCAAAAGCATATTAAAGAGTCTTCTTATAGGTGGCTTTGCAGTAGTTATATTCAGTTTCGTGGTGGTTGCGATTTGCTTTTTATCCATTGCGGGAGGTACATTTGAAAGGCAAAAAAGAGTTGCCCTTCAGGACAAAAAGCAAATGCTTGAGAATAATGCAGACAAAGTATCGGATTATTTCGACGAGTTCTTTATAGGTGTAGGTTCTATTGCAGAAAGAGAATACAGACTTATGATGGGAAGAACTACTCTTGATATTATCAGCGATGCAACCAATTCCACTATTCTTGTATTCGATACTGAAAAAGATATTGTGGCTGCAAGCGGAAAAGAAGCGCAAACATTCAATCACGGCTCTGTCAGCGGAAAATATGTGGATGATATCTTAAGCGGCAAGAATATTTCCGATTCAACGGTGGTGAAGGATCTTGGTGATGAGAATACACTTACCATAGGAAGACCTATTGAATATAACGGGTTTATTTATGGCGGTGTAATCATAAGTTCTCCCACAGTTGAAATAGTGAATAATTACAATGAGATTATTCCGGGTATGGCAGTATCCATTGTTATAATACTTCTGATTTCATTTTTGCTCTTTTACTTTATATCCAAAAAGATTACCGATCCTATCAAGGAAATCAACAATGCGGTAACGGAGTTTTCCAAAGGTAAATTTGACAAAAGAGTAGAATGTATAGAAAAGAATGAATTGGGATCTCTTTCGGATAATATAAACCGAATGGCAGACAGTATAGAAAATCTGGAGAAGATGAGATCCACATTTGTGTCGGATGTATCTCACGAATTAAGAACTCCTATGACATCCATTACAGGTTTTGTAGAGGGAATTCTTGACGGGACAATTCCTAAGGAAAAGGAAGAAGAGTATCTCAATGTTGTGTTGTCTGAGTCAAAAAGACTTTCGAGACTTGTGGCAGACCTTCTGAATATTTCCAGACTTGACGGCGGATATTATAAAGTGAACAAAAGTGAATTTGACATCAATGAACTTGTAAGGATAGTGCTTATCAAATTTGAAAACGATATCACTCAGAAGAATATTAATTTAAGCCTTGAACTGGAATCAGATAAACAAAACGTAATGGCAGACAGCGACGGCATAAACCAGGTGGTCACAAATATTATGCACAATGCCATTAAGTTTACTCCAAAAGGCGGAGATATAAATGTAAAAATATCAAAGGTCGGACACAAAGTTCAGGTGGAAATCAAAAATTCAGGGGAAGGTATCAAAAAAGAAAATCTTCCATTTATCTGGGACAGATTCTTCAAGGCGGATACATCAAGAGGAGACAATCCCAATGGTGTAGGACTTGGACTGTTCATAGTCCACAGTATTATATCCAAGCACGGAGAAGAGATAAAGGCAGAGAGCAAAGAAGGAGAATATGCAAAATTCACCTTTACTCTTGACAAAGTGTGATAAGTAAGTGACAAAAAAGAGACAGACAGGAGAATTTTTGAAACCACGTGGTAATCAGGTGGAATTGTTTACAATTTGTTTATAATTTTTTAAAAAATCTACAGTATCATTATAGTGCGGATAAGGAAGAAATCCATTTCGTAGGGAGGTATTATTATGGATGAATTCAAAAAAGATTTATTTGACAATGATGAAGAGAAAGAAAGTAATGAAATCATTGAATGTGAAGAAGTAGAAGAAATCGTAGAAGAAACAGATAAGGAAAATGATTTTTCTATTGATTTCTATGACAGAAACGAAGAGAGCCCGAAGGGGACAGATTCTAATGAATTTTATGTGACAACATATAATGAGCCTAAGAAAAAGAACAAAAAGAAATTTGGTATTCTTGCTTTGACAACTGCCATTATACTTACAATGGTTGTTTCAGTATTCGGCACATCATTTGTGGCACTTAAGTTTTATGAATACTCACTTAAGAACCAGAGTCAGACTCCTTTGGTTGATAAGGCTCAGGGCAAAACTGCCAAGGCAATTACTGCAAACTCAAACAGAGAAAAACTTGAAATCCCCGATATTGCAGAAAAAGTCGGACCCGCAGTTGTGGGCATTATAAATAAGGCAACTGCCAAGAATTATTTCTATTATGCTCAGCCTGAAACTATTGAACAGGGCAGCGGCTCGGGAATTATCATTTCAAGTGACGGATATATCATTACAAACTATCACGTTATAGAAGGTGCAGAAGAGATAACTGTTATCCTTAATACAGGCAAAGAACTTGCTGCAAGCCTCAAAGGCGGAGACGCAAGGACAGACCTTGCTCTTCTTAAGGTAGAGGCCACAGACCTTCCTTTTGCAACACTTGGTGACAGTACATCACTTCGAGTAGGTGATCTTGCAGTTGCAATCGGAAACCCATTGGGACAGGAACTTGCAGGTACAGTAACTGTAGGATATATAAGTGCACTTAACCGTTCGATAACAATCGACAATAAGACCCTTACTCTTATTCAGACAGATGCGGCAATTAACCCGGGGAATTCTGGCGGTGCACTTGTTAATGCATATGGTGAAGTAATCGGAATCAATACAGCCAAGATTTCATCGAACCAACTTGAGGGACTTGGATTTGCTATTCCAACTGCAGAAGCACGTCCTATCATCGAGGATCTTATGTCTGCAGGATATGTAAAGGGTAGGCCTGTAATCGGTATCTCAGGTCAGGCAATTACAAGTCAGCAGGCTAAAGCATACGGACTTGTGGAAGGTGTGTATGTATATTCAATATCATCAAGTTCACCTGCATATATGTCAGGCCTTAAGATAGGTGACATTATCATTCAGGTAGAAGGTCAGCAGGTAAAGACTGTTGATGAAATCAATACTATCAAGAATAAGTACAAACCAAATGACGTGATAGATATTACCGTATGGAGAAGCGGTGCCACTACAACTGTGAAACTTGTCCTTGGAGAAGAGACACCTGTTGTTGGATGATAGTAGTATATAATGTTGTTTGCTTAACGCATAGAAACATATTTTATGCGTATGATTTCCAAATAATAGCAAAAAAGGAAGAGAAAGCCGTCCCCCCGGCTTTCTCTTCTTTTTGAGAAAAATCTTAATTCTATATATCTTTTGTGATATATTTTACAGATATTCGGAGATAATACATTTGAAGGACGTGTGATTTTGAAAGAGATTTTTTCAGTATTCAGTGCCACACTTTCACCTATGCTGGTACTGTTTGTATGTATGGTGATAGGATTTGTACTTAACAAAAAGGAATTGATTCCAAGAGATACCGCAACAGTTTTGTCGAAACTTGAAAACTATATTCTGGTTCCATCACTTATTATAAATACATTTACAAAGTATTGTACTGTAGATTCCGTAACGGAGAATTTCAGCCTTATTATTTATTCTCTTATAGTTCTTTTTATGGCAATACTTATAGCCGTTCCTTTGTCAAAACTTTTTGCTAAGAGACATTATGACAGAAATATATATAAATACGCTCTCGCCTTCGGCAACTTCTCTTTTATGGGAAATGCCATTGTTCCTGCGATCATGGGGGAGGAGTATCTGTACAATTATATGCTTTTTACTCTGTCTCTGAATGTGGCAGTATATACCTGGGCAGTGCTTATGCTTACACCTAAGTCAAAAAGCAAAAACCCCCCCATAAAGGCTCTTTTGAATCCTATTTTTATTTCGATTATAGTGGGAGCCGTTCTGGGACTCAGCGGCTTAACAGTTTATGTACCAAAGTTTGTTACATCAGCGGTATCAGGATTTGCGGTATGTATGGGACCTTTGGCAATGGTTCTTACGGGATTTGTAGTGGCGGATTTCGATGTGATAAAACTTCTGAAAAAGAGAAGAGTCTATATTGCAACTGCACTAAGACTTATAGTCTTTCCGACGATATTTGTGGCAGTACTGTACTTTCTTGGAGCAGATATTGTTACGCTTTATCTGGCATTTTTTGCATTTGGTACGCCATTGGGACTCAACACAGTTGTGTTCCCTGCGGCATACGGCGGAGATGCTTCTGTCGGTGCATCTATGGCAATGATATCACATACGTTGTGTATTATAACAATTCCGCTTTTGTATTCATTGTTGACAATTATTGCATAGCATTTAAAACAAAAGGAACCAAATTTATATAATTTGGTTCCTTATATTTTAAAGAATAAAGAATAGAAATAAGTAACTTTTGCGTTCTGGATTATTTTTACAACCATCAGGTAAGAAATAGGAAAAATGATTTGGATTGGACAAACTGAACCGAAGGCGTATGTGATACGCCGAGAGAGAAAGTTTGTTCAAAGCAAAAGTTGAAGAAACAAAAGGAACCAAACTTATGTAATTTGGTTCCTTACATTATAAGAAAAATATTATAATAAAATGTAACTTTTGCGTTCCAGATTATTTTTACATTTCTTACACTTCTTTGATGTTACTCATAATCCTATGATATCCTTCTATCACAAGGGCTTCATCGGTCTTACTTGTCACTTTGCCATTACTTCTTACAATCACTTCGCCAAGTTTAGGATGCTCCCATGGATATTCAAGCTGAACAACTTTGTCAAGTGTTGTCATCAGGTCGAAGTTTTCATCTACATATTTTACATAGTCACTTCTTATCCTGTTATGCCAGAATTCATAATATTTATCAGGAGTGAGTTTCTCTTCAAGACCCATGATACGTTCCATAGTCTCATCAAAAAACAATTCCGTATTCTGATTATTGTTGGTTTTGTGCATTACCCACAATCCCATATTGGTATCTCTTAAGATATCCTTGTGATTAAACTTAATGTTGCTTGAATTACTCCTTGAGAGAGTAAGTTCTTTTATAAATGATTCTCTGTTTGAAAAATCAACCGAGTCAGAAGAGAAATATCTGGAAGTGAATTCTTCGGCTGTCAACGGCTTGTCAAAAAGATATCCTTGCAGAAGATGAGGTGAATACATCTCCAGAACCGATAATTCTTTTGAAGTTTCCACACCTTCACAGCAGACTCTCATAGAATTCTGTTTTGCAAGTTCTATTGTCTGAGAAATAACACCGCAGTTATGCAGGGATTTGTCAATATCTTTTACAAACATTCTGTCGATTTTTATTTCATCAACATTCATCTGATTAATATATCCAAGATTTGAATACCCTGTGCCGAAATCATCAATGGCAAACTGTATTCCGTGTGCTTTCAGTTGATTTATGATTGAAGTAATCAAGTCCATTTCGTGGGCAGGGATTGATTCGGTAATTTCTATTGTAAGACATTCTCCCGACAGACCTAATTTGCGGATAGTTTCGATGATACTTTCAACTATTGACTCATCTCTTAATTGTACCATGGAGAAGTTTACACTAATGTGCATATTCGGAAGGAATTTCTGCCAGATCTTGCATTGATTAAGGGCAGTTTTTAATACCCACATACCAACAGGAACAATAAGTTTTGAATTTTCAAGAATAGGTATGAATTCATCAGGAAAAATCCTTTTGCCTGATCTGGATGTGTATCTTAAGAGTGTTTCCGCTCCGAAAAGAGAGTATATATTTGATATGAGCTGAGGCTGATACACAAGGCTGAATCCTGCAAAGTTATTGGAAACACTTTGTTGCAGTTCGTCGAGAAGCGATGCAGAAGATATAGCCTTATAAAATTCTTCTTCTTCAAAAAATCTAAGACTGTTTCTGTCGTCTTCTTTTGTTTTATATGCCACAAGTTTGACAGAATCATAAAGGGAATTTTCGTCCGGGAAGAAGTCCTTATTCATAGGGACTACCCCTGCAGAAATAGTACACTTATCTTTTACTGCATTTCTTATAGACATATATATTTGGGTTACATCATCCTTGTTGTTTGTATCCAGAATTGCTGTGAAGTAACTTCGTTCGGTGTGATAAACTGCACTTACTTTCGGAATATCTTCGGTGAAGGAAGCGATTGACTTAAGAAGTGAAACTCCGTAGTTTTTTCCGTGGTTAAGATTTATGGCAGATAAATCATCGATGTTAAACATCATAAGATATCCGGATATTTCGCCATTATACATTGCCTTTAAGTCAGACATAAGTCTGAATTGATTAAACAGACCTGTCATAGGGTTGTACATATGGGAAAGTTCCTGATGAAATACCCTTCCGATCAGATACATACTGTCATCAATATTGGCAAGGACACCTTTGCAGTTTACCCATACATACTGGTTGTCATTGCTTATCAGCCTACATTCGGTATTGTATAAATCAGTCTTTCCTGTACGAATATTATCCAGATCAAAAGTCAGTGCATCTCTGTCGTGAGGATGAATGATACTTGTCAATTCCTTTAGAGAATAGCCTCCGTCTTCTTCTGCTTCTATATTGAAAATCTGATAAAAATCGCTGAAAAACCAGATTTTGTCTGCACTTAAACTGCACATGAAAAGGTAATCCTCTGTCGTTTTGTTAAGTAATTCAAGGGTGTTCTTCAAAGAGGAAATGGATTCAATTTTATTGAATGTATTATTGTTTATACAATTATCCATAAAAAATTCTCCGTTTCTTGATTTAGAGACTACATCTTCATTATATTATAATTTATGGCAAACCAAAAATCAATGTACTTTATTTCTAAAAAAATTATATAAATTTTAGGTATTTTGCATAATAGAACAGAGAGATAATTTATTTGTCGGATACTTTTTTAAGAAGATTTATGAGTTCGCTTATTGCAAGAAGAACGGTTCCGTTGATAAATGCTGTCATCCATACTGCAAGGGCTATTCCAAAGGAAAAGTCATAAGGAGAAAGCGTATCCCCCAATATAATACCTGATATAAATCCGATTATATATACAATGACAGAACATATAGTGAGAGTTAATGATACCGGGTTTTTGTTGCTTAATGAAGAATACTTCAGGATTTCTTCATATTCTTCATCTGTCACATCCACAGGCACTTTTTTGTAATATCTAGATGAAGATGTGCTCTGATCCCATTCGGTATATGGATATTCGGAATTATATTCGGTTTCGATTTTATCTACTATCACATCTATCTTTTCACCGTTTTTTGCAAGTTTGATTTTGTCACCCACTTTGACATCTTTGTTTGATATGGGGAATTTAACTGTCTTGTTTTCTTCTTCGGTATGACCATATCCTGTGACAGGAGCATATACCTTTTCATATAAATTAAGTTCTATAAGAGTTTTTTGTTTCTTTTCTTGCTGTAGTTTGTTTGCTTCTTCTTTTTTTGTGTCAAGAAATTCTTTTACCTTTTCGTTCATTGCAATGTCCTCCTTGGTATTCTTTGTAAGTATTGTAGCATTAAATCATTGTTATGTCTATATTAAAAATGTTCTCAAAGAAATAAAAAAATACTCTGCCGAAGCAGAGTATTTTTGAATCCGACCGAAGGTCGTGATTATCTTTTTGAGAACTGTGGAGCACGACGAGCAGCTTTGAGAACGTATTTCTTTGTTTGTTTCATTCTTGGGTCTCTTGTAAGGAAGCCTGCTTCTTTGAGTGCAGGTCTGTTTTCTGCATCTACTGTAAGAAGTGCTCTTGCGATACCGTGACGGATAGCACCGGCCTGACCTGTGAATCCACCGCCCTGTACCTTACAGATTACATCAAATTTACCAAGGTTGTCTGTAGCAACCAATGGCTGTCTTACGATAACCTTAAGTGTTTCAAGACCAAAGTAATCGTCAATGTTTCTTGAGTTTATTGTGATAGCACCTGTGCCGGGAACCAATCTTACTCTAGCGATTGATTTCTTTCTTCTGCCTGTGCCGTAAAACTGTGCGTTAGCCATTATTCATTCTCCTCCCTTATTTGATTTCGCCTGTATAGATTTCAGGCTTCTGTGCTTCGTGCTTATGCTCTGCGCCCTTATATACTCTGAGACGTGTAAGAGAGTTAGCACCGATTGTGTTGTGTGGGAGCATACCCTTGATAGCAAGTGTCATTGCCTTTTCAGGTTTTTCTGCCATCAATTTTCTGTACTGGATTTCCTTAAGACCGCCAACGTAACCAGTGTGGTATCTGTAATACTTCTGGTCAAGTTTCTTACCTGTAAGGATTGCTTTTTCAGCATTGATGATGATTACGAAATCTCCGCAATCAACATGTGGTGTAAATGTAGGTTTGATTTTACCTCTGAGAATAGAAGCAGCAGCACTTGCAACTCTACCGAGTGGCTTGTCTGTAGCATCTATAATGTACCATTTTCTTTCAAGCTCATTAGGCTTTGCCATAAATGTACTCATTTTTCTTACCTCCGTATTTTTTATTGATATATCGGGCATTTTTGCCCTTTTTATTAAGCCTTATGTATTGTAATACAAAACCTATTCTTTGTCAATACTTTTTTTGAAAATTTTTAATATATTATTTTCAAACTCTTTTATATTCTTTTTTTCTTTGAAATACTCTTGTTTTCTCGTTTATCATTTCCAAAAATATTTTTTGCATTGACAATGAATGACTATTTTCTTATAATAAATATAATACTATATATTAAGGAAGTGCATATATTTTGAAGAAACATTTTCAGGCTACAACAAGGATTCTGGGGATGCATATCATCTTTGCAATAGCATCATTTCTGTTTTCCAAATCCTTTCATTGGCTTCTTGCAGATGACAACTATGAACTGATTATTTCAAGACTGGTTATATATTCTCTCATAACCACATTTTTTTATCTTGCGGCAGTTCATTCCATTATGTGGGATATAGGGAAGAAGGACAATAACGAGGGGGAAAAGCCATACATTATGAAAGGTCTTGTGCTTGGGCTTTTGACAACTGTTCCTGCAGCGATTCTTTTTTTGCTCTCTCTTCTGTTCCCGGGCGGTATTGTAGCAACCCTTTATAAGTTTTATCAGTTCACCTTCTGGGGATTTATTGCTATAGGTAACGGAAATGCAATATCCTGCCTTTTGGTAATGATTATCGAGCCTTTGTGGTGTATGATCACATATATCCTGGGATTTAAGAAGATTGATGTGGCAGAGATTATCAAAGATAAGGTCTTTTATAAGCAGAAATAACCATATCGCACAAAACATAATATACCCTTAACTTACATAAAGTTTATTGAGGTGTATTGTGGTTATGATAATGATATTGGAAAAACGGAAACTTATGAGTTTCCTTTGTACGATTCTTGCAGTTATATCTCTTGTAAGTATAAAGGAATCCTATTCGTCAGTCCCTGTGTCAGGCGTGCCGGCAGGAGAAAAAGTGATTGTGATTGATGCAGGCCACGGAAGCCCCGATGGTGGTGCTGTGGGGATATCAGGTACTGTGGAAAAGGACATAAATTTAAAAATCGCAACAAAACTTCAGTCGATTCTTGAAAGGAGCGGCTCTAAGGTAATCATTACAAGAAGTGATGACAATGCTATCAATGACAAGGATTACAAGACAATCCGTGATATCAAGAAATCCGATATGAAGATGCGGCGTAACTACAGAGATCAGTATGGTGCAGATATATTTGTAAGCATCCATATGAACAAATTTGAAAGTGAAAAGCCTCACGGTGCCCAGGTGTTTTATTCCGCCACCCCCGAAAATTCAAGGATTCTGGGCGAGTGCATACAGAGTGAACTTAAGAACATCTGTGACCCCTCAAATACCCGCCTTGCAAAAGTGGCGGACAAAAGTATCTATATACTGAAGGACAGTACAATTCCTGCAGTAATTGTGGAATGTGGGTTTCTTTCGAATAAAGAAGAAGAAAAGAAGTTAAATACTGATGAATATCAGTCAGGACTTGCCTGGGGAATATACTCGGGCATACAGAAATATTACGAACAATAAAGGAGCAGACAAAATGAACAAAGGTCAGATTTCAGTACACACAGAAAATTTATTGCCGATTATAAAGAAGTGGCTTTATTCCGACAAGGATATATTCTTAAGAGAACTTGTATCCAATGCACAGGATGCAATCACAAAGTATAAGAAACTTGTGTCATTGGGAGAGACAGATTCAGATGATGAATTTAAGATAGAAGTATTTGTAAACAAAACTGAGAAAACCCTCAGAATTACCGACAACGGTATCGGAATGACAGAAGATGAAGTGGAGAAATATATTACTCAGGTGGCTTTTTCGGGTGCAGAAGATTTCGCGGAGAAATATGAGAAGGCAATGGACGAGGATGGTACAATAATAGGTCACTTCGGTCTTGGATTTTATTCTGCATTTATGGTGTCTGATTCTGTGGAGATAGAGACCCTTTCCTATAAGACAGGAGAAAAAAGTGTGCATTGGCAAAGTGACGGCGGCACAGAATATGAAATCGGAGAGGGAAATAAAGATACAAGAGGAACAGAAATCACCCTTCATATAGCAGAAGACAGCGAAGAGTTTCTTGATGTGTGGGAGACAAGAAGAATCCTTGAGAAATACTGCGGATTTCTTCCTGTAGAAATATATCTTACAGATGAAGAACAGGAGAAAAAAGAAGATGAAGAAATAAAACCTGTAAACGATACAAATCCATTGTGGCTTAAGAATCCTTCTGAATGCAGCGATGATGATTACAAGGATTTCTATCGCAAAGTGTTTATGGATTTCAATGAACCATTGTTCTGGATTCATCTCAATGTGGATTATCCATTCAATCTTAAGGGAATCCTTTATTTCCCGAAACTTAACCACGAACTTCAGAGCATTGAAGGACAAATCAAACTTTACAACAATCAGGTGTTTATCGCAGACAATATAAAGGAAGTAATTCCTGAATACCTTATGCTTCTGAAAGGTGTTATAGATTGTCCTGATCTTCCTCTTAATGTGTCTAGAAGTTTCCTTCAGAATGACGGATATATATCCAAGGTAAGTGCACATATCACAAAGAAAGTATCGGACAAACTCAACGGCCTTTTCAAAACCGAAAGAGAGAAATATGAAGGTTACTGGGAAGATATAAATCCTTTTGTGAAGTATGGTTGCTTAAGAGATGATAAATTCTACGACAGAATCAAAGACAGCCTGATATTCAAAAAACTTGACGGAAAATATATTACCTTAAAAGATATAGAAGAAAAAGAAATATATTATGTGACCGATCAGGAAAAACAGGCACAGTATATAGAACTTCTCTCTGCAGAAAATATCCAGCCTGTACTTCTTACACAGGTTCTTGACAATCACTTTGTAAGTCTTCTTGAATACAAAGTACAGGGCGTGAAGTTTAAGAGAGTTGATTCGTATATTTCAGACTCACTTAAAGGCGAAGAAAAAACTGACGAAAAACTCACCGAAGAGGTAAAAGCCTCCTTTGAGGGTATTCTTGAAGATGGTGTGGTATTTAGGGTGGAATCCCTTAAGTCAGACAAGATTCCTGCTTTGTTTGTTCTCTCGGAAGAGGGCAGAAGAATGCAGGAAATGGCGAATATGTTCGGAAACACAATGAATATGCCAAATCCCGAAGAAGCATTTGTAGTAAACAGTACATCACCAATAGTAAAAAAGGCACTTGAACTTGAAGACAAAGATGTTCAGAATATGGTATTGAGTCATATCTATGATATGGCGAAACTTTCTTACAAAAACCTTACAGGTGATGAGATGAATGCTTTCCTTCAGAGAAGTTCGCAGATACTTGAAAAGATTATGTAAGGAATTATTCATATGGGGGAATAAACAATGAAAAAAATCATCTGTGCGTTGATTCTGATTACTCTGTCAATATCATTTGTTCTTGCTTCTGCTAGTGACGGGATAGAAAGCAAAGGCTTGTATGTGGAAGTATATGCAGAGAAAAATCCCGACTTTCTTTCAGAAGACGTTACTTTCAGTCTGTATAGCCAAGAGGGGGAGAAACTTGGAGAGAATACCTTCTTTCTTTTCTCTGATGACAGAACCTACGTGCTTTATTTCGATGTGGAATTTGTGACAGGGGACAAGTTTTTGCTGGAACTTACAAAAGGATCGAAATCTTTCGTGGTATATGATAAGGAAATCCCTCTTTATCACAATACTGTTATAGAAACATACGCTATGCTAAGTGAAGAACAGGAAGTAGTGATAGGAAACAGATTCGGTATAAATCTTAAGTCCAATGACGATATCCCTATGGATATGTATGTAAAAGGACGTCTTAGTGATGACAAAAATGCAATCAGGAGTATGTCGGGAGTTATGTTCTGTGAAATGCACAGACTTCTTGATTATATGTATCTTGATAAAGATGCCCTTACAGTTTCAAAAGATACTGTTACTGTGACAAAGGAAGATGTGTCTTTGTCTGTTACAGTAGGAGATGATAAGATTACATATTCCGACGGACGCACAGAGAATATAGGTGCCAAGGTCTGGTATGCCAACGGAAACACATATATTCCTGTTGTTCCTTTTGTAAAAGCATTCTGTGATGATTACAAAGAAATCAGGTCTGATTTTGCTCTTGATATGGACATATATCCAAAGGGGATAAATGAGACAGAAGAATTCGTTATGAAAAACGGTATCGAAAGCAAAACCGATTATATGATATGGATATCAAAGAAAGATTACAAACTTCATCTTTTCAAAGGTACAATGGGCAACTGGAGACTTGTTGATTCTTTTCCGTGTACAATAGGTGCATACAGTACGCCTACCATTACAGGACAGTTTGATTATATCGAAAAAATCCCCAAATGGTACTATCCCAAGTATTATGTGGGTCCTGTTATGAGATTTTATAACGGATATGCCATTCATTCGGTACTTTTAAAAAATGACGGAACAGAATATGACGGCAGAGTGGGTATGAGATTGTCCTTGGGATGTATAAGAGTAAAGAAAAATGTAATGGAATATCTTGTGAAAGAAGTTCCGATGAATACAAAGATTTATATTACAGATTAGCAAGAAAGGAGTGTGATACGTCACACTCCTTTCTTGATTTTATTAGGGTTGAAATTGATTATTTCACTATAGCGGATATATCATCAATTCCGAATGGTATAAGTTCCAGATCGTCGCTGATATCATTTTCAGTTTTAGGGATATCCCACTTTACCAGAGAGCAGTTGCTTTCGTCGCCGTAAGTGGTGCGGTTCGGAATATATAAAAGGGTAAAATACCTATAACTCGATTTTCTGTGAAACTGACTTTCTGTTGAAATCTCAAAAAGATTTTAATGTTGATATGTAATTATTTGCGAAAAGTTGATTGTGTTGACTAAAAGCATTAAAAATGATAATATAATATACAAGAAAGCACTATCAAAAAGCCTCCCTTGTGTAAAGGGAGGTGGGTTGCGAAGCAACTCGGAGGGATTGTAATGGACTATAAACATAACAAAGAAAATGTACCACTTGCAAAAGCATTGAGAAAGAATATGACAAAAGAAGAAAAGCACCTTTAGTATGATTACTTAAGAGAATACCCTATTAGATTTATAAGGCAAAAAGTTATAGGGAAATATATTGTTAATTTTTACTGTGCCAAAGCAAAGCTGGTTATTGAATTGGATGGCTCTGGGCATTATAATGATAAAGAAATAGAAAAAGATGCTTTGAGGACAGAGTTTTTAGAACAATATGGATTAAAAGTTATAAGAATATCAAATCTTGATATAAACAAAAACTTTGAGGGAGTATGTATATTTATTGATAATGCAGTTAAACAATCCCTCCGTCAACTCCGTTGACAGCTCCCTTTACACAAGGGAGCCTTTTTTATAAGTGTCGCAAAAATGTGGAAGTTTTTCCGACCGCACTTTTTTTGTTGATTTTACCCCCTAAAAAGCATTGTTTTTTAGAAAAATTAATAGGTAAATATATAAAAGTGTTGGTTTTTTCCTCCTTCAGGGATATCCACCAGAAGGAGATAACCAAAGAGTGAAAAATACAAACTTTATTATAAATAATTTTGCAAAATAAGTTAGAGGAATTTACAAAATGGAAAAAACATCTAAAAATACTTGCAATTTGGGAAAAGATGTGTTATAATAAAGCCAACAAATAGAGAAAAGGGGGAGATACCAATGGTAAGTAATTTTTCAAAGAGGTTTGACTCGGTTATATTGCAGCTTTGGTTGTGTTCCTCTGATAGTATAGAGATGTAAAAAATAAAGAAAGTTGGCAGCGTAACGTGTAAGTCAATCCTCTTTGAACAGGGGTGTTGATTTACGCGTTTTTTTGTTATCCGGGGAAGGTGGGATTAGGAAGATGTGGAAATAAAAAACAGATGATTTAGGCAGCGTGTGTATAGGAAAGGAGAAAATTATGAAAAAGAATAAAATAATTGCTTTGTTATGTTCATTGGCATTGTTAGTTTCGATGACAAATGTATATGCTGTATCCACAGTGTCGGATAACGATATTGCAGAATTTGAAAATTTAGCAATATTGTCGGTTGAAGATATATTATATGATGGACATAAAGAGTTTTATAATATTGAAAATATGGATTCAGTTGTTACGAGAACAGAGGTAGAGGACGATTATATAACAAGTGTTATTCATGTAAGATTTGATGCGACGTTGAAAGCAGAAGATGTGGAAGATCTTCCGTTTGTTAAGGGTATGTTAGAAGCGGGTGGAGTAGAAAATATTTCACTATTGACAGCAGAAAATGGTAATGTAAATATTGCAGCAGTTAGTGGAAATATTTCGAGTTCAACAAAGACAGCGGTTGCTGAAACGATTGTTAATAAATTTGATGAACTGCAGGAATATATAGGACAATCTTCGGAACATAATTTTTGGATATATGTTGATGCGGATATAGTAAATGGCGAGATTGATACAGAAACTTTAAATATAATGGCAGAAAATATAGACCATTTGATTCCTATTGAAGATATATTGCCAAATAGTGCAGAAGAACAAAAAGCACAGGGGATAGCAACAATGGAGGCTGTTATAGACGCTCCTGTTGTTGCGGTAGCGGAGAATTTGGGAAGTATTGCTGTTCCTGCTGCTTATTCAGATTATAGAAGAACAGCAGCCAGAGATTACGCATTGGCATATGTTGGAGAAGAGGTAACAACCTGTTATTCATGTGGTTCAACTTGTGGTGTATTACAAGATCCTTCAGAGTATAATCCCAATTTTACCTATTATAAACATAATGATTGTGCAAATTTTGTTTCGCAGTGTTTAAATGCTGGAGATGTATGGCATGATAGTGTTTGGTATCCAGATTCATATGCTTGGATAAATACACAAGGATTAAAAAATCATATGCTCAACACGAAAGGATATTGGTATTCTTCAAATTATGCAAATGCAAATGCTGGGGCTGTTTTGTATACAGCATCAAGTCATGTTGTTTTAATAACTTTGAATGATACGGTTACGCATAGATATACAGGTCATACAAACGATAGATATCACGTACAATTTTCAAATAGCTCAAGCTTTGTTTATTATATGCTATAAAAATGCGAAAAGAGGGGAGTTGTACTCCCCTCTTTTCACTAAATTGGAGGATAAATATGAGAAAATCAGTAAGATTGTTAATTTTTGCAACGCTTTTTTCTCTTTTTTTGTGTGGCTGTTCTAACCACTCATCAGAATCAAATGTTGGTAAAGATATTTCTTTTTTAATGTATGAATATGATAAGGAATCTGATGGAATTATAGCCAACCGGTTAGTGTGGGACGTAGAAAATTCATATATAGGAGAAGAAGAGCCTTTATATAAAATGGGGAAAAAAGAAATTTCTAAAGATTATGTAGAGCCAATATGGTATGATGATGGTAATATATTCATCAATGAATATCAAGAAACTTCATTTTATGAAGATTTAAAAATAAATATAGAAAAAATAAAAAATGTAAGTAATGCAGTTTTCGGAAAAAATATAAAGATATTTGCACAATATGATGAAAACCAAAAATTTAAAGAGCATGAAATAACGATTTATAAAAGTGATGGAAAAACAGAAATAATTAAAAGTTCAGATTTTGTTTTAGAAAAAGAAAATAAAAAAATTGGAGTTTATCCATCTTATATAAAATACGATGAAAAAAGAAACATTATTACAAGCATAGCGTTGGATTATACATCAGAACATCTTAAAGAAATATATGTATTTAAGATGAATTTGAATGAAAAAGAAAACATAAATAAGAAAACGATAGAGCTAAGTGAAAAGATAGAAACTAATGGAGGTGCAATGCCTACAATATTTAATTCTGTACTTGTTGAAAATATTTTTTATTTTCAAAGTTATAATAGTTTAGGCTATTGCGATATAGAAAACGGAGATTCTGGTACATTGGATAGTTTGGTGGAGCAGTGTAGAAATGTTGTGAAAGAAGGTCGATTCAAGCCGGATTTTGAAAAATCCGTTATTCCGGTTGGAAATAATGATAATATGGTCTTTTTAAAATTGTCCATTAGTACAAATGTTGATTTAGAATATTTAATTTGTGCCGTTGAAAACAATAACATAGTTGGGTCTTTATTATTAAGAAAGAACGGAAAGTGGGAAGTGAGAAATAAAGAAAATGAGTTAACATCAATTTTCGATGTTAGCGAAAGAGACCTTTATATAAAATTTTATGAATATATTACTATTGAAAAAAAATAAATAAGAGGATGATTTTATAAAAACAAGGCTTGCGTGTCAAAAGCCTTGTTTTTATATGCAGCAGAAACACAGATTTTTCATGAGCGTGGAGGGTGTTTTTGCGTTGGTGGATTTGCAATTATAACGGTTTACCCGTATGCGTATATTGTGTACGGGTAAACCGTTATGTTATAGTTTTTATGAATATGTTGACAAACATTTTCGGTTATGGTATAAAAAATTATAAAATAGAGGTGGCTAAAAATTTGATCTAAACCTAAATGGTTAAAGTTGTAATTTTGAACATTTTTCAATATATAAAATCAATTTCTATGCGAAATATCAACAAAAAAATTATTCCACAGAAAATAAAGTTATAGGGTAAAATATTATGTAGGTTTGTCAATGATGTGTTACAAAATTAATTAAAAATTTCACCATCTTCAAGGAAAGCCTTGATATAATCAATAGGAGCTTTCCAGTTGAGAGGGCGCATAGGAAACTTGTTGTAGTTATAGTTATGCACTTTTAGTTGTTTTGAAAAATCATCAAACGAATAGAATT
>JAZSCT010000008.1:0-57952 GCA_045530725.1 Clostridia bacterium | reverse complement strand
ATGAAGTTTTTTAGCTCATTACTAAACTTTACTGACTTAAAAGCATATATGCTTTAAACTCAAATTCTCAATTTAACGAGAACCTCTCTTTGCTATTTAATTTTCAAAGACCAAGGTTTGCTGCATTTCGCAGCGAACTTTAACATTCTAACACCCCGAACATCATTTGTCAAGAACTTTTTTAAAAAAATTAAATTAAAATAACGTTCATTTTGTGGTGCTTGAATAATATACCACACAAAAACCCCCTTTGTCAACACTTTTTTTACAATTTTTTTGCATGAAAAATGCCATATTTTTACAAAGGAAAAATCATCCACAATATATTGTATTCACATATGATTTTTGTGTGCATAACTAGTAATAATAAAAGAAAAAATTTTTCAGAATTTTTCTTCTATTTTTTCGATAAGGAACTTAAGTGCAGCATCTACAGCCTTATTTCTTACTTCTTCTCTGTCACCTTTAAAAATATTTTTTGTAACTGTGACATCTCCTTTTGCACAGGTTGAGATATATACTAGCCCCACGGGTTTTTCTTTGCTTCCGCCTCCCGGACCTGCAATACCTGTCACCGCAACACCCACATCTGCCCCTGTATTCTTAATGAGTCCATGCACCATATAAAATGCAACCTGATGGCTTACCGCACCATGCTCACGAAGAGTACGTTGTGGCACATCAAGATGCTTTTTCTTGGCTTCATTGGCATAAGTTATAAATCCTTCTTTATAATAGGAAGAGATACCCGGCACAGATGTTACTGCACCGGCGATAAGACCGCCGGTGCAGGATTCTGCAGAAGATAATGTTATGTTTTTTTCTTTGAGAAGACTGTAAAGCCTTTTAAGAAGTTCCTCTCGTTTAATATTATTTACAAAATTTTCTTCTTTATACATAAAATCATCCCCTGATTTAATTTTATTTATTTTATTGTAATTCTATCTATTCTATTGTAGATGGCAGTTTAAGACCAGGTTCATTTCCGAAGTTAATAATTCTAAAATCCTTTATCTCAAGTTTCTGTACACATCCGCCTGCATCTCTCATATTTCTTGTACCGCCTGTTACAGTAAGGAAACGTGGTGTATCTGATGTATAGAACTTATAAACTCTGGTAAAAGCACCCATCTTCTGCAATAAGGAGAAAATATGTATCATCCCCGGAAGTTCTTCCCAGGTAAGATTAACGGTCTTTGAACTATCGGTATAATCCTTTTCGCTTGTTCTGTAACCTGAAACAACTGATGTTGTATAGTCTGCATACTCTTCTGTTACGTAAGCAGACTTTCATCTACAAAAACCACACCTGTATTGACGCTTATTATCATCAGTACTGCCAACAACCAACCAAAAACTTTCTTCATAATAATATTCCCCGTGTATTATCAGAATTCGCTTTCTATAAGAACGGATTCTACTCCTCCTACAGCCTCTTTTATAAGTCTTTCCACCTCAAGAAGCGACTGAGATCTGATGATATCCTCCACCTTTGGCTTGGTGGTAGGATGTCTTGGAGTAAATACTGTACAACAGTCTTCGTAAGGAAGGATGGATGTGTCAAAAGCATCCATTTTTCGTGATACTTCCACAATTTCTTCCTTATCCATACCGATAAGGGGTCTTAAAACAACTGTGTTTACCGCATCATTGGTAACATTCAACGCTTCTATGGTCTGACTTGCCACCTGACCGATGCTTTCTCCTGTAATAAGAGCATTGCAGTCATTTTTCTTTGCGATTATCTCGGAAATCTGCATCATAAATCTTCTCATAACCAATGTAAGATGCTCTTCAGGGCATTTATCCCTGATTTCAAGCTGAATATCGGTAAAAGGTACAATATGAACCTTAACCGCACCTGAATATCTTGCAATGATTGATGCAAGTTTCAATACCTTGTCCTTGGCACGGTCAGATGTGTAGGGATAACTGAAGAAATGTACCGCCTCAAGTTTCACACCTCGTTTTGCTATCATATAGCCAGCGGCAGGACTGTCAATCCCTCCCGACAAAAGAAGCATCGCCTTACCATTGGTTCCTGTGGGCATACCTCCTGCGGCTTTTATTCTGTCGGTGTGTACATATGCGTGCTCGTCTCTTATTTCTACTGTTACCTGAAGTTCAGGGTTGTGCACATCCACCTTAAGGTGTGGAAAATGCTCAAGTATAAATCCGCCTGTCTCCATACAGATTTCAGGAGATTTCATTGGAAATTTCTTGTCTGCTCTTTTGGATTCCACTTTGAATGTATCTGCCTTTCTTAAGGAATCCGAGAAGTTATTAAGGATTATTTCCTTCACGCTCTGAAGGTTTTTTTCGCATTTGTATGCAACGGTGATTGATACAATACCGAACACATATCCAAGTTTCTCAAGGATTCTGTCTGCCTGCTCATCCCCCTCAAGGGGTTCTATGTAGGTGATCGCCTGTGCTTTGTAAAGATTGTATTTTCCTTCATTTTTTAATATACCGTGGATGTTTTTTACAAGCACGTTTTCAAACTTTGAACGGTTTAAGCCTTTAAGCACAAGTTCGCCGTATCTCGCCATAAGTATTTTTGCCATATTACACCTCTATCTCATAATTTTCTTAAGAATCGGCACTTCCTTTTTCAGCACCGAAATCGCATATTCAATATCTTCTTCATCATTGAATGCAGAAAGACTTATTCTTACTGCACTGTCTGACCGTTTGGAATCAAGCCCCATAGATGTAAGTACGTGTGATGCAGTCTTTTTGTGTGAAGAACAGGCAGAGCCTGACGATACATAAATTCCCTTTGACTCAAGCACGTGCAAAAGCACTTCCGACTTAACTCCCACAAAAGATACATTAAGAATATTTTCCACGCTCTCTTCAGGCGAATTGATCATGGCACCTTCGATTCCCTTTATTCCATCTGTAAGTCTTCTTTTAAGAAGAGTCAATTTTTCTTTTACACTATCAAAGTCTTGGAAAGTTTTCTTCACCGCTTCTTCAAAGCCCACAATCCCCGCCACATTTTCTGTGCCGGACCTTATGCCCGCTTCCTGACCGCCGCCAAAGACGGTGGGCTTTATCCTTGTGTCCTTTGATATATAAATCGCTCCCACACCATTTGGCCCGTGAATCTTGTGGGATGATACCGAAAGGATATCTATTCCCTGTCTTTTCACGTCTATATTTATTTTGCCGTAGGCTTGTACACCGTCTGCCATAAATACACATCCGGGAGCCTTTTTGTCTATAAGTTCTCTTACTTTTTGTATGGGAAGAACAGAGCCTACCTCGTTATTTACAAGCATTCCCGAAAAAAGAATGGTATTTTCGTCAAGTTCTTCTTCAAGAATTTTAAGATCTGTGACACCCTTTTTATCCACAGGGATATATACCACATTGAATCCCTCTTTTTCAAGAAACTTAAAACTCTCGCTTACTGCAGGGTGCTCTATGGAAGTGGTGATGACTTTGTTTCCTCTTCGTCTTTGTGCCATAGCGCTTCCGATTATGCCGATGTTATCCCCTTCTGTGCCGCCGCTTGTAAAATAAATCTCGTCAGGCTTTGCTCCCATTGACTGAGCAATGGTCTTTCTCGCCTGCTCCATTCTGTCTTCCGCCTTTTTGCCAAGACGGTGAAGTGAGGAAGGATTTGCATAATATTCTGTCATAGCATCCGCCATAACCTTTATGACCTCATCATAGGGTCTTGTGGCGGCGGAATTATCCATATATACTTCTCTTGTCATATTATTTCTCTCTTTCGATATATCTTTTGTAAATAATGGAATTTATCTCTGCACCTATAAGTATGATATATGCCGACATATAAAGCCAGAATACCAGGGCTATCACCCCTGCAAGACCGCCATAAAGAACATGATAGTTGGAGAAGTGATTCACATAAAACGAAAACAGATATGAACCTACACCCCATCCTACCGATGTAAATAGTGCTCCTTGCCACAGATATGTGACTTTTACATCTTTTGCAGGCATTTTTTTGAAAATCACTATAAAAATGCTTAATGCACACAAAAGAAGCAACACAAGTCTGATAACATTCCACCAATGTGTGAACCAAGGGAAGAGCCACGCAATACCCTGTCCTATGAGAGAACCGAATACCACAGCGCTGAATCCTGCGATAATAAGAAACACCGTCACCGCCACATAAAACATACCCTTGAGCCTTACCACAAAAATATTTCTTTTTTCTTTTATATGATAAAATCTGTTTATTGCTTTGGCTACAGTCCCTATGGCCGCAGATACAGACCATATGGCAACCAATGCAGAAGTGATGATAATCCCCTTACTTTTTGCCACGCCGGTGATGATGTCCCACACCAGAGAAACCGACTCATCAGGAAGTGCCTTAAGCACATCAAAAAGCATATCTTCTGTAAGGAATGGAGATAAGGATATAAGCGAAAACAACAAGGTGAGAAAAGGAAAGAATGACAGCACAAGAAAAAATGCAAGTTGTGCAGACAATCCAGGCACATCATCCTCTATGGATTTGAGCACCAGATCCTTTATAAACATTCCGTATTTTTTTAGTTTATCATACACCATTGATACTATTTTCATATTATCACCATTTCAGTATGAATTTTGTATTTCATAATGGCACACACTGCCCATTATATATATTATACATTATAATGTTACAAATTACTAACATTTTTTTATATTTTTTATTAAAATGTTTGAATTTAAAAGAATTTTATGTATAATATATAGTGAATTATTATACTCGCAAGGAGAATAAAATGACTGAAAATCCATTGAAATCTATGACACTTGCAAATTTAAAAGAAATTGCAAAAGAAAAGGGATTGAAATTCCCTTCGTCTATAAAAAAAGACGATCTGATAAATTTAATAGAAGATAGCAAAAAAGAATCACAGGAAGAACCCGTTTTGTCTGAAGAGAAAACACCTTCCCGTGAATCTGACAACAACGAAGGAAACAAATGCGAAGCGACAGGCGTACTTGAAGTACTTGCCGACGGATTCGGATTCTTAAGATGCGACAACTATCTTTCAGGTTCGGAAGATGTGTATGTATCCCCTGTGCAGATAAAAAGATTTAATTTGAAAACAGGCGACCTTGTACATTGCATTGCAAGAAAGCCAAACGAAGGCGAAAGATTCAAGGCGCTTATATATGTAAAAACCGTAAACGATGACGATGTAAGTGTATCTATCAGAAGAAAGCCCTTTGATACTCTTATCCCTGTCTATCCTGACAGTCGTCTCACTCTTGAATATGACGGCTCCGAATGTGCAACAAGACTTATCGACCTTATATCCCCTATAGGCAAAGGTCAGAGAGGTATAATCGTCGCACCTCCAAAAACGGGAAAAACAACTCTTCTAAAAAACATCGCAAACTCTATCACAACCAACCATCCTGATGTTTCCCTTATCGTACTTTTGATCGATGAACGTCCTGAAGAAGTAACCGATATGAAACGCTCCATAGAAGGAGAAGTAATATTTTCCACATTTGATGAACTGCCTGAGCATCATATAAGAGTTGCGGAAATGGTGCTTGAAAGAGCCAAAAGAATGGTGGAGCACGGCAAGGATGTTGTGATTCTTCTTGACAGTATCACGAGACTTTCAAGAGCATACAATCTTACCATACCATCTACGGGAAAGACCCTTTCGGGCGGTCTTGATCCCGGTTCTCTTCATCGTCCCAAGAAGTTTTTCGGTGCAGCAAGAAATATCGAAAAAGGCGGAAGCCTTACAATACTTGCAACAGCACTTATAGAAACAGGAAGCCGTATGGACGATGTGATATTTGAAGAATTCAAAGGAACAGGCAATATGGAAATCCATTTGGACAGACGGCTGTCTGAAAGAAGAGTATTTCCAAGTATCGATATATACAAATCAGGCACCCGAAGAGAAGATCTTCTCCTTTCCCCAAGGGAAAAGGATGCTGTGTGGTCGGTAAGAAAGGCAATGCACAAGGATTCCACTCAGGAAGTAACAGAAAACCTTATCTCCCAGATAGAGAAAACCCCTGACAACAAAGTCCTTGTAGAACAAATCCTTACTGTATTTAAAAAGAACTGACAATCAGGAAGAATTAAAAACATTGTGTGAAAAGAGGTTATAAAATGCCAAAAAAAGCAAAAAAAGATATGAAGAAACAGCCGAAAAAGACAAATAACAACCCCAAAAACAAGGCTATGAAAAAGGAAATCTCCTATATTGCCATCATTGTGGTTCTTGCATTAATTGCACTATGCCTTTACTTAAGTCCGAAAATGGGTATGGCAGGAAAAATCACCAAGTCATTTATGACAGGTATGTTTGGTATAGGAGGATATATACTTCCTGTATATGCATTGATAACAGTAGCCATACTGCTTATCAAAAAGAACTTTGAAGAATACAAAGGAAAATACATTGCATCCATTGTGCTTTTTGTATGCATACTGGCGGCAATACATATCTTCTGCGGTGTAGATGGCACAGAAATAGGCGTTGGTCTTGATATAAACGGCAACGAAAAAGTCCCGGGATTTTTTGAATACTGGCAGAAATACTGGAATATGGGACTGAACATCTGGGGGGCAGGTGTAATGGGAGAAATATTTTTCCGTCCTGCGGCACTCTTTATGGGACAACTTGGTGCAGGAGTATTCTACGTTGCAATCCTTCTCATACTTTCAATTTACATATTTGATTTTTCATTTTTCGGTTTCTTAAGAAAAGGTGCAGATGGTATAAAAAACTCTCTCAACAAGAAGAAACCTGAAGAAACAAAAGGACCTAAGCAAAAAGACAAACCTGTGGCAGAAGTAGTAGTAGATAAAAAAGCACAGAAAGAAACCGAAGCAGAAAATCCATCAGAATCTCAGGAATATGAAGGCCCTGAAATCAAAATATACAACCAGGATCAGACAGGTCTTGCAGGTGTACTTACAGAAGAGGGCAAAGATATAGAAAAGAAAGAAGAACCTGTAGAAGATGAAGAAATAAAGAACGACCTTGACAAAGCAAGTGAAGAAACCGTATTTATGCATTATGAATACCCTGACACTTCTCTCCTCTCTGCTCCCGAAATAGCAGAAAACAGCGATGATATCGAAGAAAGCCTCAATCAGAAGTCCCGCAAACTTGAAGAAACCTTAAAAAGTTTCGGTGTAAGTGCAAAGGTAACAGAAATCAGTATGGGACCTACAGTAACAAGATTTGAACTTACTCCCGAACCGGGTGTAAAGGTAAGCAAAATCACAGGTCTTTCAAAGGATATCGCACTTAACCTTGCCGCAAAAAATGTGAGAATAGAAGCGCCTATCCCGGGAAAAAGTGCAGTAGGTATAGAA
The DNA here is from genome assembly GCA_045530725.1 of Clostridia bacterium. Taxonomy (GTDB): domain Bacteria; phylum Bacillota; class Clostridia; order UMGS1810; family UMGS1810; genus SIG435. The sequence continues at coordinate 50,622 of JAZSCT010000008.1, read as the reverse complement.
ATACCAAACGACACAACAAATGCAGTTACTTTGAGAGAAGTACTGGAAGCAGATATTTTTCAGAAAGCAAAATCAAAACTCTCTGTTGCATTGGGTAAAGATATAAGCGGTAAGCCTATTATAATGGATATCACAAAAATGCCTCACCTACTTATCGCAGGTGCTACAGGCTCAGGTAAGAGTGTATGTATAAACACACTTGTAGTGAGTCTTCTTTACAAAGCAGACCCAAATGAAGTAAAACTTGTAATGATCGACCCGAAAGTGGTGGAACTTGGCGTATATAACGGCATTCCTCACCTTCTCATTCCTGTTGTAACAGACCCGAAAAAAGCAGCAGGTGCCCTTAACTGGGCTGTGGCAGAAATGACAGACAGATACGGCAAGTTTGCCGACAACAATGTGCGTGATATCAAGGGATATAATGAACTTATGGACCTTAACGAAACTCCTGAGATGAAACTGCCTCATATTGTAATTATTATCGACGAGTTGGCTGACCTTATGATGGTATCCCCTGCCGATGTGGAAAACTACATCTGCCGTCTTGCACAGATGGCAAGAGCCGCAGGTATGCATCTTGTAATCGCTACACAGAGACCTTCTGTAAATGTCATCACAGGTACAATCAAGGCAAATATTCCATCAAGAATATCCTTTGCCGTTACAAGTCAGATTGACTCAAGAACTGTCCTTGATATGGGCGGAGCCGAAAAACTCCTTGGTAAAGGCGATATGCTTTATATGCCAATGGGTGCATCAAGCCCTACAAGACTTCAATGCTCATATGTGTCAGACAAAGAAGTTGAATCTGTTGTGCAGTATGTAAGTAAGGACTGCGCTCCAAACTATCAGGCAGATATTATCGAAAGACTCCAGTCTGAAGAAGTTTACAGACCTGAAGGGGAAGACCCGGGGGAAAATGATGAATTTCTCCCACAGGCTATAGAAATGGCTATAGACAACGGAACAATATCCACTTCTCTTTTGCAGAGAAGATTCAGAATAGGATACAACAGAGCAGGAAGCATCATTGACCAGATGGAACAGAGAGGTATTATATCAGGTCTTGACGGTAATAAACCCAGAAAGGTGCTTATTACAAGAGACGAGTATAACGAAATGCTCACAACCAACAATCTAAACAACTAACGAAAGAGAGATAACAATGTCCAGAGGTTTCCTTCCGATTTGCAGGGAAGATATGAAAAAACTTAATATTTCACAGTTTGATTTCGTCTATATTTCAGGTGATGCATATGTAGATCATCCAAGTTTCGGTCATGCGATTATCACAAGAGTTCTTGAATCAGAAGGATTCTCTGTGGGCATCATTCCACAGCCCGACTGGAAATCAAAGGACGCTTTTATGACTCTAGGCGAACCAAAGTATGCTTTCCTTGTGTCTGCAGGAAATATCGACTCAATGGTAAACCACTATACTGTGAACAAGCGTCTCCGTCACGACGATATGTATTCTCCGGGAGGAAAATCAGGATATCGTCCCGACAGAGCCACCATTGTATATTGCAACAGAATAAGAGAGGCTTATCCGAAGGCAAAAATCATCATAGGCGGTGTGGAAGCATCTTTAAGAAGATTTGCACATTACGACTACTGGTCAAACTCTGTGAGAAGGTCCATACTTTTCGATACAAGAGCAGATGTATTAAGTTTTGGCATGGGAGAAAAGTCCATCACAGAACTTGCAAAGGCACTTCGTGACGGAAAAGAAATCTCGCAAACCAATATCGACGGATGCTGTTATGTAAGGACAAATATAGACTACCTTAAAGATAATTATGTAATGGTCCCTTCCTTCGAAGAAGTAAAAGAAGACAAAGTGGCATACTCAAAAGCCGCTGCTACAGAATACAGAGAACAGGATCCATTTTCGGGGAAACCTGTTGTTCAGATGTGTCAGGGGAAATACCTTGTGCAGAATATACCTCAGAAACCTCTTGCCACAAATGAACTTGACAAAGTGTATGCCCTTCCCTATATGAGGACATATCATCCTATGTATGAAAAAGACGGTGGTATCCCTGCAATCACAGAGGTGAAATTCAGTCTCACTCACAACAGAGGATGCTTCGGGGCTTGTTCTTTCTGTGCAATCACCGCACATCAGGGAAGAATTGTTACTTCAAGAAGTGAAAAATCCCTGATAAAAGAAGCAGAAAAAATGATATGGGAGCCTGATTTCAAAGGATATATCCACGATGTGGGAGGACCTACCGCAAACTTCGACGGTCCTGCCTGCGATAAACAGGGAAGTCAGGGAGCATGCAAAAATAAGCAATGCCTATTCCCCACCCCTTGCAAAAACTTAAAAGTATCTCACAGAAACTACCTTGCTCTTCTTAAGAAACTCAGAGCACTTCCAAATGTAAAAAAGGTGTTTATACGTTCGGGGATACGCTATGACTATCTTATCCTTGACAAAAGCGATGAGTTCTTTAAGGAACTTTGCCAACATCACGTAAGCGGTCAACTTAAAGTCGCCCCTGAACATATATCCGACAATGTGCTTTCTAAAATGGGCAAACCGGGCAAAGCGGTATATGACAGATTTTCTAAAAAGTTTTACTCAATCTGTGAGAAAATCGGCAAAGAACAGTACCTTGTACCCTACCTTATGTCAAGCCACCCGGGAAGCACTATACACGATGCAATAGAACTTGCTCTCTATATAAAAAAGAACAACCTTCATCCTGAACAGGTGCAGGATTTCTACCCTACACCATTTACAATATCTACAAGCATGTTTTACACAGGTCTTGATCCATTTACCTTAAAAGAGGTGTATGTACCAAAAGATATGGAAGAAAAACGAATGCAGAGGGCACTTTTGCAATTTAGAAAAAAAGAAAACTATCCTCTGGTGCTTAAGGCTCTTAAAATAGCAGGAAGAGAAGACCTTATAGGCTTTTCTCCCGACTGTCTTATAAGGCCTCAGGTATCAGAAAAAGGATTTAAAGGAAATAAATCATCCTATACAAAACAAAAAATACAAAACAAAAAAGGAGAAAAGAACAATGGCAAAAATACTGGACGGAAAAATGGTATCTCAAAGAATAAAGGATCAACTCAAAGAAGAAACCGCAAAAATTAAAGAACAGGGTATCATCCCAGGTCTTGCGGTTATCATTGTAGGAAACAACCCTGCATCAAGATCTTATGTAAATTCAAAGAAAAAAGCATGTGAACTTATAGGATACTACTCAAGAGAATATGCTTTGCCTGAAGAAACAACAGAAGAAGAACTGAAAAATCTTGTGGAAGAACTTAATCACGACGATCAGATTCACGGTATCCTTGTGCAACTTCCACTTCCAAAGCACATCAACGAGGAAATGGTAATAAACACCATCATCCCCGAAAAAGATGTGGATGCATTCCACCCTGCAAATGTAGGTAAGATTATGATAGGAAACTTCGACTTCCTTCCATGTACACCTGCAGGAATAATGGAACTTATAAAGGAAAGCGAAATCGACCTTGAAGGAAAGCATTGTGTAATCATCGGAAGATCCAACATCGTAGGAAAGCCTATGAGTATGCTCCTTCTCCACAAAAATGCAACTGTTACAATCTGTCATTCAAAGACAAAGAACCTTAAAGAAATATCAAAAGAAGCAGATGTGCTTGTAGTGGCAGTAGGAAGACCAGAGATGGTAGATGCTTCTTATGTAAAAGAAGGCGCAGTAGTAATCGATGTTGGCATCAACCGCCTCGAAGACGGCAGACTTGTGGGCGATGTGAACTTTGAATCTGCTGAAAAGGTAGCAGGAGCCATCACTCCTGTTCCCGGTGGTGTAGGTCCTATGACTATCGCAACACTTATGAAAAATACCCTTACTGCAGCGCTTAAAAAATAATTTACAGACTTTTTTGGAGATTATGATGAAAAAAATTGTTTCACTACTTCTTTCATTGACAATGGTGTTTTCTTTTGCATATGCAAATAACCAAGAACCTTATATCTCGCCTTTTGCCGTTGCAGATATACACCTGCCAACAGGGGGCATTTGCACAGAGGATGCACCATCATATGAGGATAATAGAAATATTGTTCTTGATGACCTTGGGGATATGTCAGAATTCGAAAAGTATTTTTATAATGCTGTATATAATCAGCAATCTACAATAGATATATCCTCATACAACATTCCTGCATCAGGATTTAATGACTGGTTTCTGGAATTTGCATTTACTTATCCTGAATTATTTCTGGTAGATAATGGATTTTCGGTTACAAAAAGCAGCGGATACATATCAACTGTTTCCCCTGTATATTACGTGGACAAATCAAACAGAGAAACATTTACCCAAGTTCTCAATACAAAACTTGAAGAATATTATAATCTTGTAAAAGACGAACCTGATGACTTAAAGAAATACCTTCTTATCCATTCAAAGATGACAAGGGAGTCCCACTACGATTATAACTACAGTTCAAATATGGCATCACATACCATGTACAGTTTCTTTGTAAACGGCACTTCTACCTGCCAGGGATATGCAAATGCACTTATGGTTATAGGCAAAAAAGTGGGGTTTGAAGTATCATGCTGTCTGAACCGCAACCCTGAAGTGGCACACATCTGGAATTATATAAAACTTAATGATAACTGGTATCACACGGATGTGACCTGGGATGATTACAATGCATCCATTGATGAAAATACACATACTGACGAAAATGACCAGGGCACATTTCATATATTCTTTCTTTGCTCAGAAGAAACATTTACCACAAACGGCCATGGAAAAAAAGCCGATTACAGGCTCTTTGATAATGCGCCTTCATCCTGCACAGACAAAACTTACGAAAGTGACAAATGGGCATTCAATTTAAGTAATGCAGGTGCATCCTATCTTATGGACTTTGACCGTGATGATAATAACATCTTCTTTGATCTTGTAGGTGCAAAGGATTCAAATGGAAATCCCCTGAAATTTATCACAAACAATCTTTACGGAAATGATACATATGTATCCAGTCCGATGATTGAAACAGGGTCAGCCAAATACTATTTATTCTCCAAAAAGGATATCTCATCTGCTAAAATGAGACTTGTACTTAAAAGTGATGACAAAATAAAATCTGTCGTATCAGAAGACATCACGGGAAAAAACAAATTTACAATATATTCGACGTATGTTGCCCCAGATGCAGAATCCCTTTCACAAAGCGATGAAATCTGTGCACATTTGTGGAGTGGTGCAACACCTTTGGCAGAGAAGAATATATACATTGTTTCACCAGAAACATCAGGCAAATAAAAATTTTATAATATAGTACAAAGGGTTGTATCAAAATGATTTTTGGGACGGGATGGAACCCGTCCCCTACATATGATGCAATTTGTAGGGGACGGGTTCCATGCCGAACCGTTTTTTATTTTGGCACAGACTCTTTTATAATTAATTGAAATTCGGAAAAAATATAAAAAATTTCTCAGATTGGACAAACTGAACCGAAGTTGTATAAGTAATTATACCTCTGTAAGGAATAGGAAAATTTGTTTGGAACGGACAACACGAGATCGAACGAAGTGAGATTTTCCTGAAGGCGTATGGGATACGCCGAGAGGCGAGGCTTGTTTGTAGTAAAAAGGCAAAGAAAAAAGGAAATATTGCAGAAATCTGCAATATTTCCAACCTTAAATTATTTCCAATTAAATTTTAAGAATAACCTAATAATCTTCTCTCTGCCTTTTTACGATCCGGGCAAATTTTACATTCCTATTTGTCAGATAAAAACCTTTCTGTCATATCCCACATATTTTCCTTATCACATACATCCTTAAATCTTACATCCATTGTCTTAAGGTTATTAAGAGATGCAGGGATATTAAGGCTTCCGACTTTTGAGAGCATTTCAAGAAGTTCAAATTCATCCTTGCCTTCTGTTTCCTTTTCATCCACAAGTGCTGAAAGTACACTCTGATTGAACTTAAACGGATTTGCAGTAGATGCGATAACCGTCTTTGTATTATCTCCTGTTTCTTTCACATAATCTTCATACACTTTGATAGCAACAGAAGTGTGTGTATCAGGGATATATGAGTATTTTTCATTTGTTCTTCTGATTGTTTCCACAGTATCCTCGTCAGAAGCATATCCGCCAACAAATATTTCCCTTATCTTATCGGTAAGTTCTTTGCCGATGTCATATCTGCCTTCTTCGTTGAGTTTCTTCATACATTCTGCTACAAAGGAAGCATTCTCTCCTGACATATGATATATAAATCTCTCAAGATTTGAAGAAATAAGGATATCCATAGATGGAGAGATGGTTGTCTCGAACTTACGGTTTCTGTCATAGACACCTGTATTTATGAAGTCTGTAAGCACGTTATTTTTATTTGATGCGCAGATAAGTTTGTTTACAGGAAGTCCCATAGATTTAGCATAAAACGCCGCAAGGATGTTTCCAAAGTTTCCTGTAGGTACAACGATGTTTATCTTGTCGCCCATTTTGATTTCATTATTTTTAAGAAGTGTAGCATATGAGTAGAAATAATATACAATCTGCGGCACAAGTCTTCCCCAGTTGATAGAGTTTGCAGATGAAAATACATATCCCAGTTCATCTGCCTTCTGTCTCATATCATCATTTGAAAAAATCTTCTTAACACCAGTCTGTGCATCATCAAAATTGCCCTTAACTGCAGTTACATTTACATTGCATCCAAGTTGTGTTGCCATCTGGAGTTTCTGAATCTTTGATACACCATCCACAGGATAAAAGACCTGAATGTTTGTACCTTCCACATCCTTAAATCCTTCAAGTGCTGCCTTACCTGTGTCGCCTGATGTGGCAACAAGGATGATTACTTCCTTTTCTTCTCCTGTCTTTTTCATGGCTTTGGTAAGAAGATAGGGAAGAATCTGCAACGCCATATCCTTAAATGCACATGTTGGTCCGTGCCACAATTCAAGGATGTGTGTATTGTCATTAAGTTTGTGAAGCGGTGCTATTATATCTGATTCAAACTTTTCCTTGGTATAAGCATTTGATGTACAATGGTGAACTTCTTCAGGTGTGTAGTCTGTAAGAAATTTACCCAGTACAAAGTCTGCAAGTTCTACATAACTTAAGTTTTTTGTGTTTTCTATTTCCTTAGCAGACAATGATGGTATTTCACTAGGTACAAAAAGTCCCCCGTCAGGAGCGATACCTGTTTTAATCGCCTCTGCTGATGAGAAGGATATCTTACTGTCTCTTGTACTCTGATATTTCATTTTATAATCAATTCCTTTCTTAGGATTATATGTAAAAAACTCACATATCATAATACCACAAATGCTAATGAATGTCAAAGGGATTCTTTCAATACATCTGTTTGTCAATAGCAAAAGTACAACAATTATAAAAACCACACACCGAACATCACGGTGGAAAGTATGATAAGTGAATATTACATATCCTGTTCCCTTTCTTTCTCTGATAAGTTTAATATATATCAACATTATCTTTTTTCAATGGATTTTTTCTATAAATACATATAGAAAAGTTAGATAATCATTGCTTTTTCCTTTACATAAGGGTATAATACAGGTGTAAATATATATTAGGTGTGTACTATGGACAGTAAGAATATATGCAATTTTGTAATCGGCGATGAAACCGTATATTTTGAGCCGAAAGATGAGTGTGAATATTTCCACATGTCCTTTGCAGGCGAAAGATTTCATATGCTATTTCAGAGATTTGACATAAACAAACAAATAATGGTATTCCGTGGTTTCCACGGTCTTATTCCCATGTGGTACGAAAGTGTGTCCGGTGCATCAAAAGACAACATCGACCTTGCGGCGGAAAACGTGGCATATCTTTCAGGATTCAAGGACCCATTCTACTTTTCTTCCGTATTCAAAAAGGCCACAGGTGTTTCACCCAAAGAATACACCGGAAAAACACTACACAATAAAAGAGGTGCTTTATGGCAAGACACGAAGTGGTATTCAACACAAATATCTATTCCACAAGTTACATACAGATAAACTGTTGCGGATGGCTGGATACAGTAAGCGGCGGCGGTCTTACAAACCGACCTTTCGGAAGATCAGACTATCAGATATTGTATATAATGAAAGGCTCTATGCATATGGAAGATACCGACTACAAGGAAGGCACGGTGATACTCTTCAAGCCTCACGAAAGGCAGTTTTATTTCGCATCAGCCCCCGAAACATCCTACTACTGGATTCACTTTTCGGGGCATCTTGCAGACGAATTCTTTGGCGGATGTGATTCAGGAATCCTTCGCACAACACACCAGATGTCCATAGTAAAATTCGTAACAGATACTGTGAAAACTTCCCTGTCTCCCACTCCTCCCACAGATCGCTATGTGGAGGCGGAACTTCTTCTTTTGTTAAACAGGATTGCAGGAGAAAAAGCACAATCAAATACTACCTTCAGGGCAATCAATCCTGCCATTATATATATGAGCGAAAACTATACCCAAGCTCTTTCCAATGAGGAATATGCCAATATGTGCGGTATGAGTAAGTTTCATTTCATCAGGAAGTTTTCCGAACTGGTGGAAATGCCGCCTCAGAAATACCGTATCAAAATTGTCCTTGAAAAAAGTCTGGAACTCTTAAGTGAATCTGATGACAAGATAGTTGTCATTGCAAATGAACTGGGATTTTCCAATCATATGTACTTTTCAAAAATATTCAAAAAACACTTCAATATTACCCCCACAGAGTACAGAAATGCAGTTCAGTCCGGATCCGGCATTGAGAATAATATACTGATTAAAAACATTTTTTCTGTGGCAAATCCCAAAGATTCCTCTGCCTCATCTGCCATCGGGAAAGGGACTCTTTCGGATACAGAATTAAAAATCATAAACTATATGGAAGGAAACCCTCTCTCCTCTACTCTTCTTATTGCAAATGAACTGGGTATTAACTTAAGAACTGTTCAGCGAACAATAACCGTTCTTAAAAACAAAGGGTTTGTCACAAATGACGGAAACAGAAAAAATAACAAATGGAGAATTAAAATTAAATTGTCAGAATAAAACAACAGGGTGTAAAGTAAATTTACACCCTGTTGTTTTATTCATTACATAGTTCCTCTTACCGTCTTAAGTCCTTTTCTCGGAGATTCTCCCGTTTCTCTCATAAAAATTTTATAGAAGTTTGAATAACTTCCGAATCCTGCCTTCATACAGGCAAGAGAAATATTTTCTCCTAATCTGCACATATCCCTTACTCTGATAATACGGCGGTTTGTGATATATCTGTTTACGGTCATACCTGTTTCTGCCTTGAATATTCTGCACAGATGACATTTGGAAATGAAAAATTCTTCCGCTATCTGATCAAGGTTTTCGATACAGGAAAGATTTTTGTCAATATATCGCATTATACTCTTGATAATATCACTTTTTATCGCGCTCGGATCCTGAGAATGGGTTTCGGATTTGTGAAGGATATAAAACATTTCTACAAGAGTGGCTTTTATGACAATTTCATTGTCCTCTTCTTTCGACCTGATGACATACTGCTGAAGTCTCTCAAAAGCATCCCAAAGCCCTGATTTTCTTACATAATCACCTTTGATAAGGTTTGCTTCACCAAGTTTTCTATCAGCAAAAGTTTTCATATATTGCTCACAGTTAAGTTCCTTAAACACGACGGGGTTCACATTGAGAACCACTCTTTTGTATTTTTCTTTTTTGAAGTGTACTGTCTGGTGCATTTCGTTGTTGCGGATTACAAGTGTATCATAGGGATTCAAGTGATAGGTACTTCCTTCCACAAAGAAGTTTACATCCCCTTCAAGAAACACATAGATCTCATAACTTTCATGATTGTGCAAAAGACAATTATCCACATCTGTGGTCATATCTGTTTTGTATGAATAATGAATCTTTCGGTTTTTGGATATCCATGATACAAATTTTCTTTCCATTCTTTCACCTCCGCTTTTTTACATTATAACATCACATATCAATATTTGCAATGTTTTCATCAATATTTATAATGGAATTTTCCATATTTTTGTGCTATAATGAATTTGTGTATAGAATTATATTATAATTCTTCAAAAACTAAATCTTATTTTAAGAAAGGATTTTTGATTATGGACAAAGTAAAAGTAGGTATTATCGGTATAGGAAATATGGGTTCTGCTCATCTCAAAAACATCCAAACAGGCGAAGTCCCAAATATGGAATGCGTTGCTGTTTGCGATACTTCAGAGAAAAGAAGAGAAGAACTTAAAAAACAGTATCCTGATATAAAGGTTTTTGAAAATGCCACAGATCTTTATAAATCAGGACTTGTAGATGCAGTAGTCATCGCTGTTCCTCATTATGACCATTGTCCTCTTACTATCGAAGCTTTCGGATACGGTCTTCACGTTCTTGTGGAAAAACCTGCAGGAGTATATACAAAGGCTGTTGAAGAAATGAACGATGTTGCAAAGAAATCAGGCAAGGTATTTGGTATTATGTACAATCAGAGAACTAACCCTTGCTATCAGAAAATCAAAGATCTTGTTCAGTCAGGGGAACTTGGCACCATCAAGAGAATCTCCTGGATCATCACAGACTGGTATCGTCCACAGGCTTATCATGAATCTAGCACATGGCGTTCAACCTGGGCTACTGAAGGCGGCGGTGCTCTTATCAATCAGAACCCTCACCAGCTTGACTTGTGGCAATGGATGTTCGGTATGCCTGACCAGATTGATGCATTTGTAGGTTTCGGTAAATACCACGATATCGAAGTTGATGACGATGTAACAGCAGTATTCAGATACAAAAACGGTCTCACAGGAACATATATCACATCTACAGGTGAATTCCCAGGAACAAACAGACTTGAAATCGCATGTGATATGGGAAGAATCGTTGTAGAAAAGAACAAAATCGAATTCAAGCGCAACAGAATCTCTGAAAGAGAATTTGAAAAGATCAATACTATCCCATTCGGCAAACCTGAATGCTGGGATTGCGAAATTCCAAACAACCAGGGTGCAGGCGAACAGCATAAGGGAATCCTTAAGAACTTTGCAAATGCAGTTCTTACAGGTTCAGACCTTCTTGCACCGGGATATGAAGGCATCAACGGTCTTACAATATCAAACGCTATCCACTACTCAGCATGGACAGGCGAAACTGTAGATGTAAACAATATGCCTGCAGATGATTTCTACAGAATCCTTCAGGAAAAAATTGCTTCTTCAACAGTTGTAAAAGAAGACAAACAGATCGTATCAAACACAGAAGGTACATATTAATATATAATTGGAGGATAAGACTATGATGGACAGAAGAATCGGTGCACAGATGTTTACAATAAGAGATTTCTGCAAAACTGCAGAAGATCTTGACGCATCTTGTAAGAAACTTCACGATATGGGGTTTGAACTTGTTCAGTCATCAGGGGTATGTACTACTCTTTCAGGTGCAGAGCTCAAAGAAATATATGACAGACATTCCCTCACTCCTGTTGTAACTCACAGAGGGTACAACGAATATACAGAAGACATCGACAATATGATTAAGTTCCACAAAGACCTTGGTTGCCCTGTAGCAGGTATGGGTGCTATGCCAAAGGAACTCAGAGAAGATATGAACCTTGAAAATCTCAAGAAATTTATATCAAATGTAAACAAAATCAGCGAAGAAATGAAAAAAGAAAACATTATCTTCGCATACCATAACCATGCTTTTGACTGGACAAAGGTTGACGGAAAGCCAATATTTGAATACTTCATCGAAGAATGTGATGTATCATTTATCCTTGATGTATATTGGCTTGCATTTGTTGGCAAAGATCCTGCAGAATTTATCGACAGAATCGGCAAAAAGGCTATCATTGCCCACTACAAAGACCTTAAGGCAAACCTTGATAATTCTGTTGCATTCTGCGAAGTAGGCAATGGTCTTATCGACTTTGAAAAGATTACAGCCGCTTGTGACAGAGCAGGTACAATCGCCGCATTTATCGAACAGGACAAATGCGACGGAGATCCTTTTGAATCACTTAAAATAAGCCGCGACTACCTTTTGAAGAAAGGATTTAACTAATATGAAAAACGCTTGTATCGTAGGCTACGGCTCCATTGGTCCCGTACATGCACACGCAATAGAACTGTGCGAAGACGCTACCCTTTATGCTGTATGTGACATTGACAAAGAAGCTGCGGACAAGGGTGCAAAAGAACACAATGCCAAAGCAATATATACATTTGAGGAAGCGGTGAAAGACCCTGACATTGATGTGATACATATATGTACACCACACTTCCTTCACGCTAAGATGGCAATGGATGCAATAGAAAACGGCAAGGATGTTGTACTGGAGAAGCCTGCCGCTATAACTAAGGAAGAATTTGAGAGACTTTATGAATTCTATCTTAATCACCACAGAAAGATTCTTATCTGCTTTCAGAACAGAACCAATCCCTGTATAAGAATGATGAAAGAACTCTTTCACAATGACGAAACTCTCGGTGCACTTAAAGGCATCACAGGTACCTTAAGATGGTGCCGTATGAGAGAATATTATGACAGAGCAGAGTGGAGAGGCACATGGGATTATGAGGGCGGTGGTGTCATCATAAATCAGTCAAGCCATCTTGTGGATATGATTCTTCTTTTCGGCGGAAGCCCTGAAGGAGTAAAGGCGTCTATCTCCACAAAGATTCTTGAAGACGTAATCGAAGTTGAAGATACTGCAGATGCGCTGTTTTTCTTCGAAAACGGGTTGAGGGCATCATTCTTCGCTACCAATACATATTCATCAAACCTTCCATATGAGTTGGAACTTAGTTTTGAAAACTCTATCCTCCGCTACGCAGACAACTTCCTCTATCGTATAGACAAGGGAGAAATTCCGAAGATAATCTGCTCGGATAACAAAAACCACCCGGGCAAAGACTACTGGGGCAGCGGTCACCAGACAATCATCAATGACTTCTACCTGACTCTGGAAGGAAAAAGAGACGATTACTTAAGCATTGACAAGTGCTTAAGTTCCACATATGCTCTTTATGCAATGTATGAAAGTGCAAAAAGCGGTGGCAAAAAAATCGAAATCAAAAAAGACAAACTTAAATGGACTAAATAAGGAGGATCAGCACAATGAAAAAATTTATGGACAAAGATTTTCTCTTAAAAACAAAAACCGCAAAGAAACTTTTTCACAATTATGCGGCAAAGATGCCAATCTATGACTACCATTGTCATCTTATCCCACAGGAAATCGCAGAAGACAAAAAATATAACAACATCACAGAAATCTGGCTCTACGGCGATCATTACAAATGGAGATTTATGAGAAGTATGGGTGTAGATGAAAAGTACTGCACAGGCGATGCTTCTGATTACGATAAGTTCTTCCAGTATGCAAAATGCATCGGATATGCTATCGGAAACCCTCTCTACCATTGGACTCACCTTGAACTCCAGAGATTTTTCGGAATCTACGAACCTCTTAACGAAAAGAGTGCTCCGAGAATCTGGGAAAAAGTAAACAAAATCATCCAGTCTGACGGATTTTCTGCAAGAGAACTTATTACCAAGTCAAATGTAGCATACATCGGCACAACAGATGATCCTGTAGATAACCTTGAATGGCACAAAAAAATCAGAGAAATCAAGGATTTCAAGACAAAGGTTATCCCTGCATTCCGTCCTGATACTGCCGTTAATATCGAAAAAGAAGGCTACAAAGAATACATAGAAAAACTCTCAGAAGTATGGGGTAAGGAAATCACTTCATATCAGGATCTTAAAGATGCAATGGTATCAAGACTTGACTATTTTGAAACTCTTGGTTCCAAACTTTCTGACCACGCTCTTCAGGATTGCCCATATATCGAAGCATCTGACGAAGAAGTAGATAAGATTTTTAAATCTGTTATGGCAGGCGAAACAATCTCAAGAGAAGATGCTATCAAATACAGAACATCCTTCAACACATTTTTCGGAAGAGAATATGCAAAACGCGGCTGGGTAATGCAACTTCACATCGGTGCACTCCGTAACAACAACTTAAGAATGTTTGCAAAACTCGGTCCTGACAAGGGATTTGACTCAATCGATGACAACAACATTGCTCAGGGACTTTCAAAATTCCTCGGCAATCTTGAAAAAGATGACCAACTTCCAAAGACTATCCTTTATTCACTTAATCCATGTGACAACTTCGTGCTTGGAACAATGCTCGGTAACTTCCAGCAGGGCGGAATCAAGGGTAAGATTCAGTTTGGTTCTGCATGGTGGTTCAATGATCATATCGACGGTATGACAGAACAGATGAAGGCTCTCGGAAATCTTGGCGCTCTTGCAGCATTTGTGGGTATGCTTACTGACTCAAGAAGTTTCCTTTCCTACCCAAGACACGAATACTTCAGAAGAATCCTCTGTGATATCATCGGTGATTTCGTTGAAGAAGGTCAGTTTGACAACAACGAAGAAATCCTCGGCAAAATTGTTGAAGATATCTGCTTTAATAATGCAAAAGAATATTTTGGTATGTAGTAGGGAATGTAAAAAATGCCCATAACGAAAAAACAGAAATAAAGAAAGGAACAATGTAATATGAAATTACCATTTCAGATTGATTTAAAAGATAAAGTTGCAGTAGTTACAGGCGGTGGCGGTGTACTTTGCGGAGAATTTGCAAAGGCTATTGCTGCTTGTGGCGCAAAAGTTGCAATTCTTGACTTAAGAAAAGAAGCCGCAGACCAGGTGGCAGAAGAAATCAAGGCAGATGGCGGCATTGCAATAGGCGTGGCTGCAAATGTACTGGAAAGAGAAAGCCTTGAAGAAGCAAAGAAAGTAGTAAACGATGCATTCGGACCTATTAGTATCCTTATCAACGGTGCAGGCGGAAACAACCCAAGAGGCACTACAACAAAGGAATACTACGAAAAAGGTGACGAAAATCTCGAAGGAATCACTTCTTTCTTCAACCTTGATCCAAAAGGTGTGGAATTTGTGTTTAATCTTAACTTCCTCGGCACTCTTCTTCCTACACAGGTATTCGCTCTTGACCTTATAGATGCAAAGGATCCTGTAATACTTAATGTATCTTCTATGAATGCATACACACCTCTTACAAAGATCCCTGCATACTCAGGTGCAAAGGCTGCTATTTCAAACTTCACACAATGGCTTGCAGTTCACTTCTCTAAGGCAGGCATCAGAGTAAATGCTATTGCTCCGGGATTCCTTCTTACAAATCAGAACAAAGCACTCCTTGTAAACGAAGACGGCACTTATACAGACCGTTCAAACAAAATCCTTTCTCAGACTCCTATGGGAAGATTTGGCGAAAAGGAAGAACTTATCGGAGCGTTGCTGTTTCTTTTGTCAGCAGATGCAGCAAGTTTTGTAAATGGTGTTGTTATCCCGGTAGATGGGGGATTCTCAGCATACAGCGGAGTATAATGGAATGTAAAAATTCCCCATACCGCAACCCGGCTGGAAAAAATAAAATAAATATATCTAAAATTGATATTTATATTTTCCAATGTAGGAAAGCATCAAAAAATGATGCTTTCCTTTATTTTTGTGCCGGTTTGCTTTGGACAAACATTCGTCTTCGCAGTATCACATACAGCTTTGCCTCTGTTTGTCCAATCTGAGAAATTTTTCCCATCCCATTCTGTCACTTTATTTGTCGTCCTCGCAAGGCACCAAGCCTTACTTCGTCCTTTCCCACACTCTTATACCAAAAGCGACGTTCCCTTTCGGTAAGTTTTTGTTTTATTAAAGATGAGGTTTAAAATTTTGTTGCTAAAATCACATTTTTGGTGTATAATATATCTGCATACAACAAATTAATATATACAGTCTCAGGGTAGGTACATTGTAAAAAATGTGCGTACTCTTTTAACGAATCCCTGGACTGTGTTTATATTTGTTGTATGCAAAGAGAGTCGTACGTTTTTTGGCGTCGGTTCTTCCGACGCCTTTTTTAATTTTCAGGGAGGGTTTGATATGTTTTCATTTGATGAAGATATATATCGTTGGCGACGTTCCCTTTTGGCGAGTTTTTTGTTTTATTAAAGATGAGGTTTAAATTTCTGTTGCTAAAACTTTATCTTTGATGTATAATGTATATGCACGCAATCAAATAGGCAATAATCAGGGTAGGTACATTGTAAAAAATGTACGTACTCTTTTAACAAATCCCTGATTTTGCTCATATTTGTTGCGTGCAAAGAGAGTCGTACGTTTTTTTGGCGTCGGTTCTTCCGGCGCCTTTTTTAATTTTCGGGGAGGGTTTGATATGTTTTCATTTGATGAAGATATGGTATCGGATATATATTCAAAGCAAAAGAAACTTATAGAAAGAGACAAATGGCTCGATAAAGAATATTCAAAACGTTATAACTATCTTAATGATTGTATTGAAGAATTACGTTGCTCTCTTTCCCCCAAGCAGAATATGTCTCTGGAAAAACTCATCGGTGCTATGCAACTATTCAATTCCTATAACGAATGCAAAAAGTTTGGAAATGGTATGAAATATATGAACGATCTTAATGTGTGTCTGAAAAACAAATACTGAACCTCAGGAAATGTAAAATATTTTACTTTCCATTGAATTCCTTATGTAATTACAAATAACCTTTTAATATGAAGAGAAGTCCTCTTTTTCAGGGGACTTCTTTTTTAAACTTACCAAAAGGGACCGTCCCTTTTGGTAAGTTTTTTGTTGCATACATTATTTGTAACATTTACTTTATGTTTATTTTTATGAAAACTTCCTTATTTTTCAAAGAAAACTGCCAATATCTATTGACAAAATGTTAAATAAGTGTTATGATGGTTTAGCACTCATAAGTTTTGAGTGCTAACACTCACATGAAATGAGTGCTAACCATTTTTGACCCGTATTAAATCCCCGATCGAAAGGAGGATAAATATGGATTTAAGCGAAAGAAAAAAGCAAATACTCCGTGCCATCGTTGACGGATACATCCGCACAGCAGAGCCTGTAGGATCATCCTATGTACTTAACAACAATGACCTGGGTATAAGTTCTGCCACAATCCGAAACGAAATGGCATATCTGGAAGAAACAGGCTATCTCGACAAGCCTCATACTTCTGCAGGAAGAGTCCCATCTTCCCTTGGATACAGATTTTACGTAGATGAACTTATGCAGAAGTATCAGTTCACAGTAAACGAAATAGACCGTATGGAAGATGCCCTTTCCAAGAGATATTCAGAACTTTCCAATATAATAAAGGATATTTCAAATACTGTATCCTATCTCACAAACTACACGGCACTTGTATCCACCCCTATTGCACGTTCATCAAGGATAAGTTGCATTAAGTTTGTGACCATTGATAGTTACAGTATGGTTATGATTATCATATCCGATGATGGTGCAGTAAGAAACACAGTCATAAGCGCACCCTATGAACTGAATCCCGATGTGCTCAGCCGACTTGAAGATTATCTTAACAATATTTTTTCTAATATGTGCTACGAAGATATCACAAATGAATTTCTTATGACACAACGGGACAACATTCCTATGGAAGATGCTCTGATAAATGACATATTTGACTTTGTCCGCACAGTATCAGAGGCACAGAATTCCTTCGATGTGATAAACTCAGGTCTTGCAAATATGCTTAACTACCCTGAGTTTTCAAATGTGGAAAAGACCAAGAAACTCTTCGGATTTATCAAAGATATTGACAGGGATTTCTTTTTGAAAAGAGTATCAGGAGACCGTGACACCATTGAAGTAGTCATCGGTGACGAAGAACCCATACTTAAAGAACTGGGATTGAGTATGGTAATTTCAAACTATGACCTTGGCAATGGTCAGCGTGGCGGTATCGCCATCATAGGCCCTACAAGAATGGATTATTCAAAGGTTGTGGCAACCCTTGATTATATGAAAAAAAATACAACCAAATACCTTGGCACCGGAAAAGGAGATGACACAGATGGAAGAAAATAAGAATCAGACTGCAGAAGAAATACAGACTGAAGAAACAAAAGTTGAAGACAAAAAGGAAAAAAAGTCAACAAAAAAGGCTGACAAAAATGCTGAAATAATCGCAGAAAAAGACAAAGAGATAGAGGCTCTTCAAGATCAACTTCTTCGTCTTGCGGCAGAATATGACAACTTCAAAAAGAGAACTCAGAAAGAAAAGGAAGCCATATACCGTGATGCGACTATAGATGCCATCACCGAACTTCTGGGAGTAATCGACAACTTAGAAAGAGCGATTATGAGTTTTGAGGACAAAGAAAACCCTCACTACAAAGGTGTGGAAATGGTATATAAACAGACCAAAGACATTTTCCTGAAAATGGGCGTGGAAGAAACAAAGGCCCTGGGAGAAGAATTTAACCCTGAACTTCACAATGCGGTAATGCATATTGACGATGACAAAGTCGCTGACAATATCATTGTGGAAGAATTCCAGAAAGGATACACTTACAAAGATAAGGTAATCCGCTATTCTATGGTAAAGGTTGCAAATTAAACGGGTGTAATTTCAACTCGGATTGCGCCGTTTAAAAAGGCTATTTCTCCAAAAAGATGCGTTAAAATCCTCGTGAATACACCAAGTATTCACTGCGGTTTTGCCTTCCTTTTTGAAAAAATATCTCTTTTTAAATTCATTTCCTCAGCACAATCCTTCGTTTCAATCACACTACAGGTAAAGACGATAGAAATCAAAAATAGAATTTACTTTTAGTAATAAACAAAATAATAATTAAAATTAAGGAGAAATAAAAAATGGCAAAAATTATTGGTATTGACTTAGGTACAACAAACTCTTGTGTAGCCGTTATGGAAGGCGGCGAAAGCACAGTTATCCCAAATCCCGAAGGAGCAAGAACTACACCTTCTGTTGTTGCTTTTACAAAAGACGGCGAAAGACTTGTTGGTTCTGTTGCAAAAAGACAGGCTATCACAAACCCTGACAACACTATCATTTCTATAAAGAGAGATATGGGTACAGACAGAAAAGTTGCTATCAACGGCAAAAACTACACCCCACAGGAAATCTCTGCTATGCTCTTGCAGAAACTCAAATCAGATGCAGAAAGTTACCTTGGCGAAACAGTGTCACAGGCAGTAATCACAGTTCCTGCATACTTCTCTGATGCTCAGCGTCAGGCTACAAAAGATGCAGGTAAGATTGCAGGTCTTGAAGTCTTAAGAATCATCAACGAACCTACTGCCGCTGCCCTTGCATATGGTATGGACAAAGACAACGAACAGAAAATCATGGTATATGACCTTGGTGGCGGTACATTCGACGTATCTATCCTTGAAATTGGCGATGGTGTGTTTGAAGTTCTTGCTACAAGCGGGAACAACCGTCTCGGTGGTGACGACTTCGACGAAAAACTCATCAACTATCTTGCAGACGAATTCCAGAAAGAAAACGGAATGGATCTCCGTCAGGACAAAATGGCTCTTCAGAGACTTAAAGATGCTGCAGAAAAAGCAAAAATCGAACTTTCAGGTGTTACAAGTACAAATGTAAACCTTCCATACATCACAGCAGATGCTACAGGCCCTAAACACCTTGACGTAACAATCACAAGAAGCAAATTCAACGAACTTACAGCAGACCTTGTAGAAAAGACAATGGAACCTACAAGAAGAGCCCTTTCTGATGCAGGCTTAAACCCATCTGAAATCGACAAAGTTCTTATGGTTGGTGGTTCTTCAAGAATCCCTGCAGTATTTGATGCAGTTAAGTCCTTAATCGGCAAAGATCCTCACAAGGGTATCAACCCTGACGAATGTGTTGCTATGGGTGCTGCTATTCAGGCAGGTGTACTTGGTGGCGAAGTAAAAGACCTTCTCCTTCTCGACGTTACACCATTGTCACTTGGTATCGAAACAATGGGTGGCATCTGCACAAAACTCATCGAAAGGAACACAACAATCCCTGCAAAGAAAAGTCAGATCTTCTCTACTGCTGCAGACAATCAGACAAGTGTTGAAATCAATGTGCTTCAGGGTGAAAGAGAAATGGCTGCTCACAACAAATCTCTTGGAAGATTTTCTCTCACAGGTATCGCTCCTGCACCAAGAGGTGTTCCACAGATCGAAGTAGCATTTGACATTGATGCCAACGGTATCGTACACGTATCTGCAAAGGATATGGCTACAGGCAACGAACAGGACATCACAATTACTGCAAGTTCCAACCTTTCTGATGAAGACATCGATAAGGCTGTAAAAGAAGCAGAGAAATTTGCTGAAGAAGATAAAAAGAAAAAAGAAGAAATCGAAACAAGAAACAATGCAGACTCACTTTGTTATCAATGCGAAAAGGCTATGACAGACCTTGGTGACAAACTTGATGCAAACGACAAGGGAGAAATCGAATCAAAAATCGCTGATGTGAAAAAAGCCCTTGAAGGTACTGATACAGAGGCAATCAAGACCGCTACAGAAGCATTGCAGAATAAATTCTATGAGATTTCCACTAAGATGTATCAGGCTGCTAACCCAAACGGTGATCCGAATATGGGCGGTGCAAATCCTGGTGCTGATGCAGGAAATAACGGAGATACATTTGACGGAGATTATACTGTAGTTGACGATAACTAAAAAGGAATTTAAAAAATGGCAGATAAAAGAGATTACTACGAAGTCCTGGGAGTACAGAAAGGTGCTACCGATGACGAAATAAAAAAAGCATACAGAAAAGTTGCCAAGAAATATCATCCGGATATGAACCCGGGAAATAAAGAAGCAGAAGCCAAGTTCAAAGAAGCCGCAGAGGCTTATGAAGTCCTTGGCGATGCAGAAAAAAGACAAAAGTATGATCAGTTCGGCCATGCCGCCTTTGATCCCAATATGGGAGGTGGCGGATATGGCGGAGGATTTGGCGGGTTTGGCGGATTCGACGATCTTGGTGATATATTCGGTTCATTCTTTGGTGGCGGATTCGGTGGTTCATCTTCCAGAAGACGAAACGGCCCGAGAAAAGGTGCCGACATTACCGAAAGAATACTTCTCACATTTGAAGAAGCGGCTTTCGGTGTGAAAAAGCAACTGAAAATCTACCGTGTAGAAGACTGTAATGACTGTCACGGAACAGGAAGTGCCGACAAAAACGGCAAGAAGACCTGTTCAGTTTGTCACGGAACAGGTAATGTGACAAGAGTTCAGAACACCATGTTCGGTCAGATGCAGACATCTACTCCTTGTACCGCCTGCGGTGGTAAGGGATTTGTGATAGAAAATCCATGTACCAAATGCCGTGGCAGAGGCAAAGTAAAAAAAGCCACTACAGTAGATGTAAACATCCCTGCAGGTATCAATAACGGCGAGACAGTTTCCTTCAGAGGTCTTGGCGATGTGGGTGTAAACGGCGGTCCAAGCGGTGATCTGCTTGTGACAGTTGTGCTCAAAGCACATCCTATCTTTGAAAGAAACGGATACGAGGTACATTGTACAGTTCCTGTCACATTTGTTCAGGCTACTCTTGGTGCTACTATCGAAGTCCCTACTCTTGACGGAAAAATCTCCTACGATATCCCTGAAGGTACTCAGAGCGGTACACGATTTAAGTTAAAGGGCAAGGGTATCCCGAATGTAAGATCAGGAGTAAGAGCAGATCAGTATATTACTGTGAAGGTGGAAGTTCCTACCAAACTGTCTGCAGAGCAGAAAGAGGCTCTTCTTAAATTTGGTGAACTTACAAGTGATAAAAATTATAAACAAAACAAGAGTTTCTTTGAAAAGATGAAGGATTCTCTGGGATTGTAATAATACAAATATTATCAATAATTTAATATCAAATAAAAAAGGAAAATACCACAATTATCGGTATTTTCCTTTTTGTTTTTACACAAAATCCGCCATTATACTGTTGGATATATAATATGCCTTTGGTGTAAGGATTATTCTGTCTCCTTTGTCTTCTATCATTCCTGATGATATGTGTTTTTTTATCACGTCGCCAAACACATCATAAATATCTTTTTGAAACCTTTTGTGAAATTCTCTTTTGTCTATACCCTCTATAACCATACGAAGTCCAAGAAAGACAAATTCACTCATTTTGTCCTCATTTGTAAGTATCTCTTCCACAGTATATATATGAGGATTTTTTATAAACTCCTCTACATCCTCTGTATATACAAATCTCTCATTACCGATAAATCCCCTTGCTCCTGCACCCATTGCATAATACTCCTTTGCTCTCCAGTAAGAAGTATTGTGCTTTGCCTGATATCCCGGCTTTAAAAAATTGGATATTTCATAATGAAGATATCCGCTTTTTGCAAGTATATCTCTTATCATCTCATACATTATGAAATATTCTTCATCATCTTTCTGAGTAATGATGCCCTTTTGCTTATCTGTCCAGAGAGGTGTGCCCTCATCTATTGACAGCCCATAGCATGAGATATGTTCAGGGTTAAGGCTTATCATTTGCTCAAGGGTATCTCTTAAAGTCTCATCTGTCTGATTGGGAAGTGCATACATAAGATCAAGGCTTACATTGTCAAATCCCATCTTCCTTATAAGTTCATAGGACTTAATTCCTTCCGATACTGTATGGGCTCTGCCGATAAGTTTAAGTTCATCATCATTCATCGACTGCATACCCATACTTACTCTGTTTATCCCTGATTCTCTGTATATAGAAAGTTTCTTTTCGTCGATGGTTTTGGGATTTATCTCTATAGTGATTTCTGCATCATCTGACACATTGAAAGTGTCATATACCGCTTTCATAACACTTGCTATATTTTCCCCATCCACAAAAGAAGGTGTACCGCCACCGATATATACAGAACTTATATTGTCATTATTAAGTTTTCTGATTCCCCGAATCATAGAATCGAAGTATTCTTTTTGCAAAAAAGAAATGCCACTATAAGAGTTAAAACTGCAATAGCGGCATTTGGATTTACAAAAAGGAATGTGCAGATACAAACCTTTTGTCAATATTATCACCTTATTTGGAATTTACTACAAGTTTCCAGTTTTTCGAAAGATATACATATCCTGAATAGATAGTAAAGAGTGATGCTACAAGCATAGACCACCAGCCAAGTGAAAAACCGAAAAGTGGTTTGAGAGGTCCGTTGTTTCCGAAGAAAAGAACTGTAAGAACTGCAATAATCTGCACAACCGTCTTGATTTTGCCTGTCATTTCTGCAGCCATAACGATTCCCTGACCGATAGCCACAATTCTTAAGCCTGTTACAATAAATTCTCTTGCAATAATAACGATTGCCATCCATGCAGGGAACTCCTGAAGTTCCACAAGACATATCATAGCCGCCGCAACAAGAAGTTTGTCTGCAATAGGATCAAGAAATTTGCCAAGATCTGTAACCAGATTGTACTTTCTTGCAATATGACCGTCTATACCATCAGTAAGTGATGCAATGGCAAATATCACCGCTGATGCGATATTGATGATAAGCACGCTGTTTTCACCGAAGATGCCTGTCATATTTCTAAGTGACAAAAGCACCACAATAATCGGTATAAGTGCGATTCTTGATAAGGTAATCTTATTTGGTAAATTCATCTGTAACCTCTCCCGTCAAATCATATTCTGTACCCTGAAGTACTTTCATTTCCACAATGTCACCCTGATTTAGTTCAACCTGTGAGAACACATATGCCCTCATATCCACATCAGGTGTGTCACCGTATGTTCTTGCCACATAGCAAAGTTCGTCGAAATCATAATCCTCGATAATCACTTTAAGCCTTTTTCCAACAAGGTTAAGATTGTTTTCTCTGGATACATCCTGTTGAATAAGCATCAGAGCATCATACCTTTGTTCTTTTGTTTCCTCTGATATCTGATCACAGAAGTTGTATGCTCCCGTACCTTCTTCTCTGGAATACTTAAATATTCCTGCACGGTCAATACGGGCAATTTTTAAAAACTCTGCCATTTTTATATAATCCTCTTCTGTCTCTCCCGGAAATCCGGTGATAAGAGATGTACGGAGAACTATGTCGGGGATTCTTTCGCGAAGTTTGTTTATCAGAGCATATATCTCTTCTTCGCGGCTTTTTCTGCCCATACGTTTGAGCACATTGTCGGATATATGCTGAAGGGGCATATCAAGATAATGTACCACTTTTGGGTTTGTTGCAATTTCTTCAATAAGGTCATCGGTAATATTTTCCGGATAACAATACTGAAGTCTTATCCATTGGATTTTATCTATCTTTGAAAGTTCTTTCAATAGAATGTGAAGTTTGTATCCTCCAAGATCACTAAGTCCGTAGTATGCTGTATCCTGAGCAACAAGTATTATTTCCTTCACGCCATTATCTGCAAGACATTTTGCCTCATATATTATCTCATCCATAGGTCGTGAGCGGTATTTACCACGAAGTGTGGGGATGATACAGTATGTGCAATGATTGTCACATCCGTCTGCAATCTTAAGATATGCCACATGAGATGGCATCGAGGATATTCTCGGATATGTCTCTGTAATGTGATCATCCTTGTCACTTACCGATACAAATCTTTCTCCCGATAAGACTTTTTCTGCAGCCACAAGGATTTTGTCATAGTCATTGGTGCCAAGAATCGCATCCACTTCGGGAAATTCCTTAAGCACTTCCTCGCCGTAACGCTGACTTAAGCATCCTGTAACGATAAGTGCCTTAAGATTATGATTCTTAAGGTCTGCCACATCGAGAATGGTATTTATTGCCTCTTCCTTTGCAGAATCAATAAATGCACAGGTATTTACAATTATTACATCCGCTTCATTCTCATTGGGAGTGATTTCATAGCCATTATCACTAAGGATTCCTATCATTGTTTCGGAATCTATTAAGTTTTTTGCGCATCCAAGGGAAATAAGTCCCACTTTTAATGCCATTATACTATTCCTCTCTTTGTCTGCGAATAAAATCTGTGATTCCATCGGTAATATCCGAATGGGAAAATCCTCTGTACAAAAGATATCTCATAGCCTTCTCTTTTACCTTCATATCGGTAAGATCCGACTGTGAAAACTTCCTTATAAGATGCTCTGATATACTGTCTTCTTCACAAAAATCCATATCCGTAAGGGCTTCATTTATATCAGACTGACTTACACCACGGGCTTTAAGTTCCATAATGATTTTTGTCCTGCCCTGTTTTTTGTAAGATATCATATCTTTTGCAAATTCTTTTGCATACTCCACATCATCAAGATATCCCATAGAGTTAAGTTCATTGCACACCATAGTCACAATCTCTTCATCATATCCTGACTTTCTGAGTTTGTCCTGGGTTTGCTTTTTTGTAGCGGCTTTTCTTGATATGAGATCTAGAGAAAGAGAAAAAGCCTTTGTATAATTGCATCTTAAGTTATACTCTGCAATCTCTTCTTCTGTAATCTCTTTTCCGACCTTTAACCCAAGGAATATAATGTCGGTATCCTCTAAGGAAAAGGAGTATTCCCCATCTACAAAAACGGACATTCTTGATTTGTTGTGTTTTTGTTCTTTAATATCAGTTATTTTCATTATTCTTCAGATTTTTTGTCTCCTGACAAAACCTCTCTGATTTTATTGCTGATTTCTTCCATAAGTTCAGGTTTTTCTTTGAAAAGTTCCTTCACTCTGTCTCTGCCCTGACCAAGTCTTTCGCCAAGGTATGAGAACCATGAACCGCTCTTTTCCACAATATCAAGTTCTACTGCGGCATCAAGCACATTGCCTTCTTTGGAAATACCTTCTCCGAATACAATGTCAAATTCTGCTTCCTTGAACGGAGGAGCCATTTTGTTTTTTACAATCTTTGCTTTTGTACGGTTGCCAAGGAATGTTGTACCGTCCTTGATAGCCTCTACTCTTCTTATGTCAATTCTTATAGATGCATAGAACTTAAGGGCACGTCCCCCTGTGGTAACTTCAGGATTTCCGTAGATAACCCCTACCTTTTCTCTGATCTGGTTGATAAATACTGCGGCTGTGTTGGATTTGTTGAGCACACCTGTAAGTTTTCTCAAAGCCTGAGACATAAGTCTTGCGTGAAGTCCCACATGGGATTCACCCATAACACCTGCGATTTCCGCCTTTGGTACAAGTGCCGCAACAGAGTCGATTACGATTACATCAAATGCACCGCTTCTGGCAAGTGCTTCGGTGATTTCAAGAGCCTGTTCGCCATCGTCAGGCTGAGAAACTACAAGTCTGTCAATATCCACACCTAAGTTTCTCGCATAAATAGGATCAAGGGCGTGTTCTGCATCGATAAATGCCACTTCGCCGCCGTTTTTCTGTGCTTCTGCAATGATATGAAGGGCAACTGTTGTTTTACCTGATGATTCAGGTCCGTAGATTTCTGTGATTCTGCCTCTTGGTATGCCGCCTATACCAAGCGCCATATCAAGACTCATAGCACCTGTGCTCACTACATCCACAGTCTGCTTGGGAGCATCTCCAAGACGCATAACAGAGCCTTCGCCGTAGGTTTTATAAATCTGCTTGAATGCTTCTTCTATTGCCTTTTCTTTGCCCGCAATTGTGGTATCGGTATTTATTTTCTTTTCTTCGCCTTTTACTGCCATTTCAAATCATCCTTTCAATCATTTTGTGGAGAAGTCCTCTTCCCCTTATAATGAAAGTATATATTTTTTGCTGTACCATATAAAGTACAGTTGACTCTTCGAAGGTCACTTCATTATACACAAAAATTATATCACAGTATGTGTAATTTGTAAATGTTTTTTTGTATGTACTCCTTGAAATACGGCAAGGTTTGGTGTATAATATAGAGTAGAAAATTATTTTCAAAAAGGAGAACCGCTTTATGCCTAACAATCATCAGGACAATATAAGAAATTTTTGCATAATTGCCCACATTGACCATGGCAAATCCACTCTGGCAGATCGTATGCTTGAAACTACAGGCGTGCTGACACAGAGAGAAATGCAGGATCAGATCCTTGACAATATGGATCTTGAAAGAGAAAAGGGCATCACCATCAAGGCAAGAGCAGTCAAGCTTGTATATAATGCCAAAGACGGAAAAGAATATATTTTCAACCTTATAGACACACCGGGACACGTGGACTTCAACTACGAGGTATCAAGAAGCCTTGCAGCCTGCGAAGGTGCTATCCTTATCGTAGATGCGGCTCAGGGTATAGAAGCGCAGACTCTGGCAAACACATACCTTGCAGTAGATCACGACCTTGAAATCGTACCTGTTATCAACAAAATCGACCTTCCAAGTGCAAGACCTGAGGAAGTGAAGAAAGAGATTGAGGATATCATCGGAATAGAAGCAGAAGATGCACCTCTTATCTCTGCAAAAAACGGAATAAATATCGATCAGGTACTTGAAGCAGTTGTAAATCTTGTCCCCCCGCCAAAAGGTGACGAAACAGAACCTTTGAAAGCACTCATATTTGACTCATATTATGATTCATATAAAGGTGTTATCGTATATGTAAGAATCCGTGACGGAAAACTTAAGGCGGGACAGAGGATCCGCTTTATGGCAACAGGCACAGAATTTGATGTGGTGGAAGTGGGATATCTTTCTCCCCTTGGTCTTATCAAGTCAAACGAACTTAAGGCAGGGGAAGTAGGATATATTGCCGCAAGTATCAAGAATGTCCGTGATGCACGTGTGGGCGATACAGTAACATTGGCAGAAAACGGGGCAAAAGAACCCCTCCCCGGATACAAAAAAGTAAACCCTATGGTTTATTCAGGTATATACCCTGCAGACGGTGCCAAGTATCCTGACTTAAGAGATGCTCTTGAGAAACTTCAGTTAAACGATGCGTCACTTACTTTCGAACCTGAAACATCACTTGCTTTGGGATTCGGTTTCAGATGCGGTTTCCTGGGACTTCTTCACATGGAAATCATTCAGGAAAGGTTAGAGAGAGAATACAATCTTGATCTTGTTACCACAGCACCAAGTGTTATTTACAAAATCACAAAAACCGACGGAACAAAGATGGATATCGACAACCCTGCAAATCTTCCATCGCCTCAGGAGATAGAAGAAATGTACGAACCTATCGTAGAAGCATCCATTATGGTGCCTACGGAATTTGTAGGAAATATTATGGAACTATGTCAGGACAGACGAGGGGTATATAAGGATATGAAATATATCGACGATACCAGAGTTTCCTTAAACTATGACCTGCCCCTTAATGAAATCATCTATGACTTCTTTGATGCCTTAAAATCCCGCACCAAGGGATATGCATCCTTTGACTATGAACTGAAAGGCTACGAAAAGAGTGACCTTGTGAAACTTGATATCCTTCTTAACGGCGATATGGTAGATGCACTTTCGTTTATAGTTCATACAGAAAAGGCATACCCGAGAGGCAGAAGAATCGCAGAGAAACTCAAGGAATCCATTCCGAGACAACTCTTCGAAGTGCCTATTCAGGCGGGTATCGGAAACAAAATCATAGCAAGAGAAACTGTAAAGGCTATGAGAAAAGACGTACTTGCCAAGTGTTATGGCGGTGACATCACCCGTAAGAAAAAACTTCTCGAAAAACAGAAGGAAGGTAAAAAGAGAATGCGTCAGGTAGGAACAGTTGAAGTACCTCAGGAAGCATTTATGGCGGTTCTCAAACTGGATTAAGAAATATGAACGAACCCGTTGCTATTTCACCACCGCCACAGGATATACCTTTTCAACATATGAGAAAATGCACAAGATAAAATATGCACATACACTTCTTTCGGAAAGTGAGTAAAATGTACAAGATGCAACATCAGAATGTGGCTTTGGAAATGTTTTATACTTATAAAGCCACATTTAAAAAATATATAGAAATTATTCCCACAGATATTAACAGGGCATAAGAAAAAAGGATGTGAAAAATACTAATTTTCCCATCCTTTTTTAGCGAATATCCCATAAAACCCTATGCGCACCTTCCCCTCGCCGCCAAAGTGATACTCTGTCCTTTGACAAGAAGCGTTCGCTCCCCTGCATCTACGGCGTATGTTTGTCCGTAACATATGTTACAAATTTACAATAAGGGGGATGTGTCTTCTATCCCTGTGTCATACACTCTAGGCTTCAGTTGTTGCAATCTGCTCCTGCAAAAGAGTAGATTCATACTTGTCTATGATTCTTTCCTGAAGTTTTTCTCTCATTTCCATATTGATGGGATGGGCAATATCCTTAAACTCATTTTCGGGAGTTTTTCTGCTTGGCATTGCGATGAAGAGTTTTTCCTGACCTTCTATAATCTTGATATCGTGAACTACAAATGAATTGTCAAAGGTCACCGACACCACCGCTTTCATCTTGCCTTCTTCAGGCATTTGTCTTATTCTGATATCCGTAATTTCCATTTTGTTGCCTCCATTTAAGTTAAGTATTGTTATTATAGTGAGCAAATTTTAAAAATTTATACAAAAAAACACATTCTAAAAAAACTATACCAAAAGGGACGGTCCCTTTTGGTATAGTTTTTTAGAATATATTATGTTTTGTTATAAACTTATGAAGCCACAACCCGAGAACTCCGCAGGAAATCACTTCTCCTATAAACACCGTAAATGCGAAATACCACAAGGCTCCTTCGAAATGATACACATAAGAAAGAATCAAAGGTATTATCAAAGTATTTGAAATAATGGGACTCATTATGGCAAGGTATTTGTTTTTTCTGAATATACGTGTAAACACCGCACCGATAAATGTGGCAAGGCTTCCGAATATTACGTCATATATGTGGGCACCTGAAATAATGTTTGCTATGACACACCCAAGAGTTAGACCGGGTATGGCAGATGATGTAAATACCGGAAGTATGGTTAAGCCTTCCGAAAATCTTATCTGTATCACACCGTTTGATAGTCCCATCATAGAGGCAATAAGCGTCAGTATCACATAAAGCCCCGCTGTCAATGCCGCAAAAGTCAGTTTTTTTGTTTTTTTCATTTTTGTTCTCCTTAGTTTTTATTTAAGTGAGGATGGTTTCGAACTCACTGTGGTTTATCATATCATTAATTTGTTTTAAATTCAACTATTTTTTTATTTTGTTGCCATCTCACATCATATCCGAAGGCTTCGCACACAAAGTCAAAGGGCAGGCATATGCGGTCATTTCTTATATCAGGCACTTCATTTATGCTGATTTCTTCACCGTTTTTGTATGCTTTTTTCTCCTTGAAACTTACCTTCACTTCGTCATACATTCTGGCGAATATTCCCATATCCCCTTCTATCTTGTATCCGATATCAGACTTTTCAAAAAGTTTGGTTATATCTATCATAAGTCTGCCGTTTTTAAGATATGGTCTTTCTTTGGATACGGGGATTTCGTGATTGAGTTTTATAATCACATCTTCCTTTATATTTTCGGGAATGGGGATATTTTTGTATCCGTTTATCACAAATTCATCTCCCACTGCGTCTATTGTGAATATGTCTTCTCCCACATCGATTTCGTCCCAGTACTGCCCTGTCTTTGACACGTAGATTTTTTCTTTGTCTGTATAATAGAATATGTCAGAAGATGCCATTACATACTTTGGCATTTTGCCCTCAAAATCAAGTTTTGTAAAGTCCATTTCATCTGATTTCACAAAATAATATCCATACTTGGTAGAAGTAAGACTTAAGTCATTTGCCTTCACAGGAGGATTTAAGGTATTCAGTTTCAGCCATTTGATGCCATCTTCAGAATAGTACTCATCCCCTGCGGTTACATAGTATATTCCGTCACAAAAACTCATCCTTGTGGGGAATTTCGGAAATGCAAGTTGGTCTTTTAAGTTAAACTCGTTGTCAAAGACATATATTGCGGAATAGAAGTCCAGCGCGGCGCTGAAATATGCAGGTGCACCGTCATATTCTCCCCATTTTGCCATATATCCCTTGTCAGTCTTTACAATCTTGTAATTATTACCCTCAGTACCGAAGATATCCTTTGCACTTTTTGAGAGTGGCTTTTCTGTATAGTCTTTTCCGTCAGGAGAGAAATACAGTTTATCTCTCTCAAACTCAAAGAACTCTTCTCCTGTCCACTTGAGATTTTTCTTTGCCACTTCATAAGGACTGTGGTATTCGGGACCTGCATAAGTCTTCTGGTCTGATATACGGAAACTGTTGAGAGTTCCGCCGTTATTGTTGGCAGGAAGTATGGTTTCTATAGTGAACATTGTCTTCTTTCCTGCAGGAAGTTCTATACTTGCCATCACATCAAGAGCACCCGATGCCTTGTTTCCTTTGCAGATTGCATAATCTGTCATAGGGTTGCCGTCCTTGTCATAGACGATAACAATATTGTTTGCACCGGTTTCCTGAATGTAATCAAAATATTTTGTTTGTGATGTTCCGTTTGAAACAGTCAGATTATAGCACACTCTTACCCCGTAATTTCCGAGATTGCATGCTCTTAAGTAATTATCTTTATATCTGTCCAGTTTTTCGTTGGGTTCGTACTTTTTGGCTTCTTTTCCTTCAAGTTCGTCTCCCATATATGTGTTGTCTGCATGATACACATCGAAGTACCACACATTATCTTTTCCGTGCTTCCCAACTCCGTCGCCGTACATATGGAGTTTTTCGTCATCATAGAGTTTGAGAACTATCATATCTGATTCTGTGCAAATTTCCTTTGACCAGGGATCATTCTGGGGGTTTAAGTTAGTTACCCATTTTTCAGTTTTTTTGCCCCCTCTTCTGTACTGATTATATACCATCATATCCACAAGATCGCCATCTTTGTCGGTATGGTCAACTGTGTATTTTATGTTTGCAGTTACCTTTGGCAATGTATCTGCAATTCCCTTGTACTGTCGGTCACGGGTAAAAGGCTGTTCAGGTGCAGAATAGTCGTGATTTGTGCGGTCTTTAAGTTTACCTGTTGATTTAAGCGCACAGATATTAAAATCTACAACGCCCGATACCACTTCGAAATCAAGAAGGATATTTACAGGCTTAAGGTACGGAACAGACCTGTAGTTTTCTATAAATTCGCTGAGCCATTGCTTTGATTCATTTGTAATGGAGAATTCTTTTTCTTCAAACCCTATATTATTGTACTTTCTGAAATTATCCTTCTGATATATGGGCATATCAAGATAATCCGCCCATGCATTCATACAACTCCAGGTTTCTTCGTAT
The DNA here is from genome assembly GCA_045530725.1 of Clostridia bacterium. GTDB lineage: Bacteria > Bacillota > Clostridia > UMGS1810 > UMGS1810 > SIG435. The sequence continues at coordinate 18,518 of JAZSCT010000008.1, read as the reverse complement.
TCTTCCTGTTGTGAGTTGGAATAGATTGTGTTTATTTCAGGCACTTCAAAGCCAAGGGCAGTTATCTTTACCTTAGCATAACTGTCTGTCTCAAAAAGTGCATCCATTTCTATATCAAAGCCGGGTTCTGTGATGATGTTATTTTCCTCCTTTATTCCCGTGGCGTTTAAATTTGTGATGAACACAGAAAATTTGCCCGGTTTGAGCCTTTCATTTTTCATAATATATTTTGGCTGGGGATTGGACTTATCTGACAAATCCTCACGTCTTATGGATTCGATGTTATTTTCATATATAAATCTTCCCTTACCTTCTTTATAAAAGGTTATGGGCACAGAAGCCTTTTTTGCAAAAGTCTCTATACCAAAAGAAAACATCATCGTCAGTATAATAATAACCGAAACTGCCTTTTTCATATAATATCTCCTTAATTTTGCTATGTATAATCATTATACATTTATTATCATTGTTGGTCAAGAAACAAATCCCCTCTTTCCAAAAAATCCCACCATAGTGCAAATATAAGTATATCTTAGCATATATACGAATGAATATCCTGAGTTTCTTTGACCCTTACTCTGCCCCCATAACCACCTGTAAGCACATATAAGCATATTTGGAATTTTAAGTTATGTGTGTTAGAATAAAACCATCCTTGACCCCCGAAATCAAAGGCTAAGGAGGATAATTCTTATGAAAAAAGCATTTGTACTGACACTTATTATCACGATTCTTGCCACATCTTTTGGTGCATTCGCAAAAGAGACCACATTAAAAATCGGTTCCACCGACAAAGAGGTTGCCGCAGTCCAAAAAATCCTCATAAATAACGGTTACCTTTCTGCACCATACACAGGTTACTTCGGTTCTGATACAGATACGGCACTCAGATCTTTTCAGACAGACAATTCTCTGACCCCCGACGGAATTGTAGGATCCAAAACCCGTGGAGTGCTTTATGGTTATGACATACTAAAAACCTACACAGATGAGGATGTGTACTGGCTTTCACGTCTTATAGAGGCGGAAGCAGGCGGCGAACCATACAAAGGCAAACTTGCTGTTGGAAATTCGGTGCTTTCAAGAGTGTTGTCCGGAGAATTTCCAAACAACGTGGTAAAGGTTATCTTTGACAGAAAATATGCGGTACAATATGAACCCACGTCAAACGGTGCCATATACAACACCCCCTCAAATGACAGTATTCTTGCCGCAATAAGTGCCCTGGAAGGGGTTTGGCATATATCCGATTGTCTGTACTTCTTCAACCCCCGTACAGCCACAAATAACTGGATATCAAAAAACAGAGAATTCCATTCATCTATAGGAAACCACGACTTCTATTATTAACCAAAAACTATACCAAAAGGGACTATCCCTTTTGGTATAGTTTTTGATGGTGGAAACGGAAGAAATGCTCAAAAAGGGGCTGTAAAAAAATAATTTTTTACAGCCCCTTTTGATGGAGATAGGAAAAAGACTTCAGAATGAGCAAATAGAGCCAAAGTTGTATGTTTATACTACGCAGGTGAATATTTGCTCATAGTAAAAAGGTGCACAAAAAGAAGGAAATATTACATCAAAATGTAATATTTCCCTCATAATAATATAATTTAATAGTTTAAGACTGATTTTATGCACACTATTTGTGTTATTTCTTACCTTTTCACGTTCTGGAGTTTTTTTACATTTCTATTTCGTACATATCTGATGCATCTGCCTTAAGGGCATGTTCGGCAATTTTTATCACTTTCACTTTTATAACTCTTTCGCCGAAGGTCATCTCTATTCTGTCTCCTACCTTCACATCTGCACCGGGCTTTGCCACCTTGGAATTGAGAAGAATCTTTCCATTTGTACAGGCTTCCTGTGCAATCGTTCTTCTCTTTATAAGGCGGGATACCTTAAGGTATTTATCTATTCTCATACATTTCTCCTATTTCTTTATAAGATTTTTCTTGAGCATAATTTCTGCTATCTTTTCTCCCTTGGGAAGCATAAGCACATCCTTATAACTTATAGATTTTGTTATGATTATCATTACAAAATAAACAACCGCTCCCACGGATATTGAAATAAGCGTGGATAAAGTCATCCCCAAAGTCGCAAGCGAACCATAGAGTGCCACTACAACTGCCCCCATTGTCACAACACACACAATAGGCTTAAATATAAATTCGCTGATTTTAAGTTTTACCGATGAATACTTTCTGATGGAAATAATGTTCAATGCCAGTATTATTATATAGCACACATTTGTACCGATTGGCGCACCTGTAATGTTTATAGAAGGTATTGCCACAAGGAAATAGTTGACAATCACCTTTGCCACACCACCTATTATCATGTGGATGACAGGCACATACACCTTTCCCATAGCCTGCAAAATGGCATTTGACACCATTACCAATGACACAAATACTATGGCATATCCAAGCACCGAGAGAGTCTCAGTAGCACCTGTGTTGCTATACACCACACTAAGAATCGGTTCTGCAAGAAGTGACATTCCCACCGCACATGGAAGTGCAAAAAGTGTGGTGATTTTAAGAGCGATTCTTATTGTATCCTCTGCTTCATCCACTCTATTTACTGCAAAAGCCGCCGCTATTGCAGGTACCACACTTATGCTGATTGAAGATATAAGTGTTGGCGGAAGATTAAACATCGGAATGGCAAAGCCTGTATATGAACCATATTTCTTAAGTGCCATAACTTCGTTGAATCCTGCCACCTGAAGTCTTCTCATAATCATTGCCATATCTATAAGGCTTGTAAGAGAAAACACACTTGCACCAATGGTTACAGGGATTGCAATTTTTATAATGCTTTTTGCAATACTTTTTGATGAATCCGGTACATCTATAAGACTTTCTGCATAAATATTCTTTTTGTTTTTTGCATAATAGATAAAAAGAAATACAAATGCCACCGCTGCACCGATAGCCACACCCAACACCGCACCTGCAGCGCCAAGATTGAGCCTTGATATTTCGTCGGTGATTGTGTTCATAAAGTATGAGGCAAGAGCATATCCTATGAGAAGTTTGCCAAGTGCCTCGATTACCTCAGATATTGCTGTGGGAAACATATTCTGTCTCCCCTGAAAATATCCTCTGTATGCACTCATAAGCGATACAAAAAACATTGCGGGAGCAATGGCTCTTATGCCGTGTGCCGCCCTTTGTGCACCGATTTTCTCAGCGAAGAAATCTGCACCGAAATAAAGTGCCGAACTACCAAAGACACCTATCACACCGAGAATAATCATACTTATCTTAAGTATCTTCTTTGCCTGATTTCCTCTTCCTGTTTCCTTTGCCTCACTAACAAGTTTTGAAATGGCAACAGGAAGCCCTGCAGTAGCAATAATAAACATAAAACTATACATTGTATATGATGCGGAAAAAAGCCCCATTCCCTCTTCTCCCAGAAGCCTCGCAAGGGGAATTTTGAATACCGCACCGATGATTTTTACAAGGACATTTGCGATTACAAGTATGAGAGCACCTTTTGCAAATGCATCATTTCCGTTCTTTGACATTTTGACACCTCTGTTTATTTTATGATAGCAATATCAGATTATGCAAACATAATACCCAGCCATATGTATATAAATATCACCACAGGTACCATAAGGATGTATATGGATATATTGTACTTTTCGGTTTTGTTCATTGCATAGCCAAACCCTGCCGCGCAAAATACCACAAGCGGCATAAGCCTCACAAAGAAACCTACCGTAGATACAATAAACTGATTTGCATACTCTGCGCCAATGCCTGCAAACAAATCATAAGATGAACTTATAATGCTTACCGGTATAAAGAGAATGATGTATAATACTACCATTATTTCACAAAATCTTTTCATATTATATCTCCTTTTCATCTGTAAGATCAGAAGTTTCTGCACCGATATAGTTTATGGCATCATGGGGATTTATCTCTACCTGATACCCAACCTTTCCCGCAGAAAACATAACTGTTTCAAAATCAATAAATGTGGAATGAAACACAGTCTTGAATGCTTTTTTCATACCGATGGGGGAGCATCCACCGTGGATGTATCCTGTAAGGGGCAGAAGTTCTTTCTGCTTGATCATTTCGATGGATTTAACCCCTACTGCCTTAGCGGCTTTCTTAAGGTTTAGACTTTCGCACACAGGAACTACAAATACATAATGCACATTTGTATTTGCTCTTGTGACAAGAGTCTTGAATACTCTGTTTGCATCCTGATTGAGAATTGATGTGATGGTTTCGCCGTCAGTTATGGTATTGTCATACTGATGAGGCGTATATTTTATCTTCTTTCCGTCAAGAAGTCTCATTACATTTGTCTTTTCCATAAAAAGTCCTTTCTTTGATACTCTATTTCATTACAGTTTGTAATTTGCCTTATTAACATACATTTTATTTTACCATAATAATATGTATTAATCAAGATTTGAACAAAATACCTATAACTTTATTTTCTGTGGAATAATTTTTTTGTTGAGATTTCGCAACAAAACTGATTATTCGGCAAATAAAAATGGGTAAAGTCCAATACTTTACCCACAAACCAGAAATTGTCGTTAAAAGAATAATATATTTTTCTTAAACTATATGTTGTACTATATATTTTTCAAAAGATTTAATATTTGGTCTCTTGGTTCAAAGTTATCTTCTGTCTTTTCGAGTTCATTCAAACTCCACCATTTAATATTATGAAAGGTGTTTTTTTCATTTTCTTGCATATTATCTAACATAAAAACTGTATCTTTTGGTATATGTACCAAATAATACACTTCATGACTTATAAACTTTCCGTTTTTACTATTAAATGGAATATCTAATGTCAATATGCTTTTATTCTTAACATTTATGCTTAGTCCAAGTTCTTCAAATAATTCTCTTTCTAATGTTTGCTCAAAACTTTCGTTTTCTTCTACACCTCCGCCTGGTGTAACCCAAAGTATATTTAGAACTCCTGTAAAACTAAACTCGAACTTTTGTAAAAGTATTTCATTATTTTCATTAATAATAAATGCTCTTGCATTATTACGAACCTTCATTATAATCACCTCTTGCAAAATATAAATAGCACATAAATGATTAATCATATATTACTCAAAAGGTGTCATAAGTGAACTGCACCCTTTCAATGATTTTCTACTACAGTATAGCAATTTTCTTGTATTCCGTCAATGGCTTTACTGTATTTTCAGCAATGTGCCCTGTTATGGTTATCTCCGTCTGGTGGATATCCCCGAAGAAGAAAAAAACCGACACTTTTGACCATTTACCCCTTTATGTCTATTAATTTTTCTAAAAAACTATACTTTTTAGCGGGTAAAATCAATAAAAATAGTAAGGTCGGAAAATCTTCCGGGAAAAACCGACACCTATAAATGACACTTTTGAGATCTAGTCAAGTTCTTTTGCTTGTTGTATCATTAGTTGTATATCTTCCATAAATTGTGAGTGCAAGTGGTCTGCGGCAACAAGTCCAAGAAAAATGTCATTGACTTGTGGTAGTTCACAGATTAATTTTGCTAATCTCTCTTTACTGTCAATAGCAGTATAGCCTTTTATATGATATTCCTTGCATATCTGCTTTAACTTTGTTATTCCGCAATTCCTGAAATATTTTCTCTTGTTAAATGTTAAAAGCCTATCATTTTCGTCAAAAGTAAAGCCCATATCATTTGATTTCTTTCTCATTTCTTCTGTCAGTTCTTGCAGATTGTTTATATAATGAGTGGTAGGCTTTACATAATCAAGGATATTCCCACCCTTTATATCCTCACTACGGTATGCTGTCCCTCTATTTAGCAGTAAGTCAATGAGTATCTTTTCAGCGTCATGTCGGGAAGTGGGGTGTTGTTTGTTGTGGCTGATACTCCAATTATGCTTGAATACATATAAAGCAAGGTATAAAGGCAAATACACAGTAGCAACACCTGTCAAGTTTTTGTTGATATGTCGCTTTAATTGAATATGAAAACTGTCAATGATATCTAATGTCAAGTGTTTTTCGGCTTTTAATCTCTCAAACTCTGCAAAACTTAACCTTCCGTAGTTTTCCACCCTGTCAAGCCCTTGTGTATGATAATATCTTTTAAGGATTGTTTCTTCTGCCAATTCTCTCCCATTATGCTTTTCTGCCCAGTCCTTTTGCTCTTTTCTAACTATATTCTTCATATCAGAAGGTTGTATGTAATGCGGAATAGCATTATTATCACAATACCGAGTGTAGGCGTCATAATCGTCACTACATAAGAAGGTTATATCCCCTAAATAATCACTGAAATAATCTTCAAGTATTTGAGAACTGCTTTTCCCTAAACCCGACAGAACTGCTACAACATAACCATTACTATCTATCCCCGTAACAACACAGGCAAACTCTGGTCCAAAAATCCCAAGTTCGGACGGGATATGTGTGTTTTCAAGTCGGGGTTTTCTCTCTTTTACTGCGGTTGGTGCAACATTGACTAATTCCATTGCACCCTTTTGATTTTCCCTGAAATATGTTTCGTCAACCTGAACTACACCAGATAATTTCGGCATTCCGTAGTGTTCTAAAAGGGCTTTTAAGAACTTATGTCTGTATAACAAAATTGTGCCTTCTGAGGTATGCCACCCGTAGTCAACCTCTAAATTACGCCGACAAGCGGATAAGGATAAACCCATTAAAGTATAGTTAATTACTGCAATCTGCACAGGTAGGGGGAATGTAGATTTATCTGCAAATGTACCTGTCATTATGGTATAAGTTTTCCCACATTTTCTGCACTTATATCGGGGTTTTCCATAATCGTCTAACCCGTGTGGGTGATATAATCGGCTTGTGCAGTAAGGACAAGCAGGTTTTAACCCATATTTGTCAATAAAGATTTCATAATCTGTTGGTGGTCGGGTTGGCTTTTTCTCGGGTGGCAAAAAACCCTTTAACACCCACGCCAAGTCTTCTTTTGACAAGGATTTTAATTCTTTTTTTAATTCTTTTAACCTTTTATCTATTTTAGGATATTTTTCCATTAATTTGCTCAAGTGCATACCTATACACCCCCTTTTTCGATACTTATATTATATAAAAGTATGCAAATATTGTCAAATCAGCATTTCTAACAGTTTTTATAAAAGAATGGACATCTTTTATAAAACATCGGCAACTGTTTATAAAAGGGTAGGACATAAATTATAGAACTCCGGAACTGAAATTATAAAAGATTACGGAAGGAATTATAAAACCTTTATACTGAAATTATAAAATAATCAAGCAACTTTTATAAAATGTCGGCATTAGTTTTATAAAAGGTTATCCCTAAAATTATAAAAATCCGTCTTTGATTTTATAAAAAGTCGGTCAATGATTTATAAAAGTCTAAATATCTTTTATAAATCTTCTGCAATCTTTTATAAAAGAATAAGGATTTTTTATAATCGGTTTTATAAAAAACAAAAGAGATTTTATAAAACTTTTGACAGTTTTTATAAAACCTCTAATATTGTTTATATTGTGTGGAACTTTGCAACACAATCAATTATTCATATAAAAATGCCTTTACAATTCAATTTCTCTTTAGGATTTCAACGAAAAGTCTGTTCCACAGAAAATCGAGTTATAGGACAAAATATCTATAACTTTATTTTGTGTAAAATAATTTTTTAGTTGAAATTTCGTAAAAATTTCAGTACAAGAAAAAACAGGCAGAGTTCTCAAACTTGCCTGTTCTATATTTTATGAAACTTATCAACTTTATTCTGCAAAAATTAAATTTCCTGCATTAAGCAAAATACACTTTTTAAGGTCTTATGTGTGATCAGTTTGTAATTTCTTCTGACACTTTTTATATTGGCTTAGATAAGCCTATTTGCCACTTCCCATTATGACATAACCAAAAATGTCAACATATTCTGCTATTTTTTTAAATAAAAATAATGCATTAGTTGTATTATTAAAATTAATATATATACAGATAAAAAAAGTTGCTCTGTATAAAAAGGTTTAAAATAGCCATGCCATAACAAACCATTACTCTTCATTATTCCAATGCTATTAAAATATAGTATGGGAACAATATTACATATGAACGAAGCTACATTTCCTAACAATACTCCGACAATATTACCGCCACACTTTATATATATAAACTCCAAGTAAATAGGGATTATACATAATAAAATCATCAATAATAAAGTAAATATATTATCAATATTCCATAATAAAAACATCCCTAAAAATACATGTGGTATAAAATAAAACAATAGTATTATTTTTTTCATATCTACCAATTTACGCTATGAACAGCTTCAAACTGATTGAACATCATATATAAATCAGTTATAAAGTAATACGGCAAAAAAGGCGAGGGAACATACCATGAACCAAGATCTGAAATCTTATAATCAAAACCAGCACCAAAGTGATAACATTTCCAAACTAAAGATGAGCAGTAGTCCTTGGTCAAAGAAGTCATAGAACTGGTCAATGAATATGTATTATCATTTCCATCACCATCAATATAAAATGTTTGTCCGTACCATGCTGCATTAACAGGAACGGTTCTATTAACTTTATATCTTACAACTATTGTTGATGGATACCTTGTATACCAAGTTGAAAGAGAAATTGCTGCAGGAACTCCACCATTGTAAGCTGGAGTAATTTCCAAAACTTTTGTTCCTACTATTATACCAGCATGCCCTGTTAGTCCCGCTGAAGAAGTGCTTTTAGTAACCAAAATATCCCCATCTAAATATTGAAAACCACCATAAGAAACACCACGAGTTTGAGGAATATAGTTTTTTTGATATTCCTCAATCTGTGCATGTATCAAGTCTAAATTACTTTCTATTTGTTCAAGTAATTGTTGCTCTCTATCTATAAGTTGCGGGGTTACCCCTGAAGCAGTGGTAAATCCTTCCGCCGATACTAAAATACTTGAAGATGCCAAAAGCACAAAGCATAATAAACATGATAATAATCTTTTCATAATTTTTTCCTTTCTTATAAATACATAATTTACAACCTAATTTTAATGCCACGTCTTTGTGTTTCCACCTTTCCCGAATAACAAAAAACGTATAAATCAATTCTTATCTTCAAAGAGGATTGACTTATACGTTACGTTGCAAACTTTCTTTATTTTTCACATCTCTATAATATCAGAGGAACACAACCAAAGCTGCAATATAACCGAGTCAAACCTCTTTGAAAAATTGCTCACCATTGGTATCTCCCCCTTTTCTCTATTTGTTGGTTTTATTATAATACATCTTTTACCAATTTGCAAGGATTTTTAGATATTTTTTCCATTTAGTAAATTGCTTTACCTTGTTTTGTAAAATTATTTATACTAAAAGTTTTTATTTTAATTCTTTGGTTATCTTCTTCTGGTGGATATCCCTGAAGAAGGAAAAACCGACACTTATATATATTTACCCATTAATTTTACTAAAACAACAATGCTTTTTACGGGTTAAAATCAATAAAAAAATCAGGTTTGGAAAATCTTCCGGGAAAAACCGACACCTATAAATGACACTTTTAAAAAAAGGCTCCCTTGTGCAAGGGAGCCTTTTTCATAGTGCTTTCTTGTAGATTATATTATCATTTTAATGCTTTTAGTCAACACAATCAACTTTTTACAAATGATTTAATATCAACCTTAAAATCTTTTTGAGATTGAAACGAAAAGTCCGTTTCACAGAAAATCGAGTTATAGGCACACAAAAAAGGAGATGCAACCATATTTTGCATCTCCTGATTTTTTTCTTTATTAGTCGTCTATAGAATTGTCCGTTGCCTTTGCATATATTGCTTCCACCTCAGCACTTGGCGCCTTATCTATAAGTGTAACAATTACTGATGCTATTCCGCCGATGATAAATCCAGGAATGATTTCGTATATGCCTGTAGTCGCTGTAAGAGTAGCACCCGCACACAAAGGAGCCCATAGCCATACCATATCTACAATAGCACCTACAAGGATACCTGTCACGGCACCTTTGTATGTAAATCTCTTCCAGAAAAGTGAAAGGAGAACTACTGGTCCGAATGCAGCGCCGAATATACCCCATGCATTTGAAACAAGGTCCATAATTGCCTGTGCTGCTTCACCCTTACTGCTTGCAATAAAGTATGCAACAACTGCGATAACAAGAACGATTGCACGGCTTACCCAGAGCATTTCCTTATTTGAAGCATTCTTTCTGATGATAGGCTTATAAAGATCAGATGCAAATGATGATGCTGCCACAAGAAGTTGTGAATCTGCAGTTGACATTGATGCTGCAATGATAGCCGCAAGAAGAAGACCTGCAATAATTGCAGGAAATACATCACGGGCAAGTTCTACAAATATCAATGACTGTTTTCCCTGACCGAGAAGCACTTCTGAAAGATCTGTACCGTTGGAATATACAAACATTCTGCCAAGATATGCAATCATTATTGCCGCACCAAGCGAAAGGATTACCCAGATAATGGCAACAGTTGCGCTCTTCTTTACCATAGAAGGCTTTTCTATAGCCATAAATCTTACGATAATATGTGGCATACCGAAGTAACCAAGTCCCCAACCAAGACCGGAAAGGATATCCTGCCATGAAGCGTTGAAGAAGTTTGCAACAAACTCAAACTCTTCGCCGTTTGGTCCCTGATAAATTGTTGTAAGTGCGCTTGGTTCAAGTGTTCTTGTAAATCCTACAACGATAGGAACGATAAGAAGTGCTGCAAGCATAAGAAGTCCCTGGAAGAAATCTGTCCAGCATACTGCATTGAAACCGCCAAGGAATGTATATACAACAACGATTGCTGCAAAGATAAGCATTGCAGTTGACTTGGAAAGTGAAGGAACAAGTGTTGTAAATACATCAGAACCTGCAACGAAAGCAGATGCTACATAGATTGTGAAACACACAAGGAACACAACTGCACAGATAATACTTACTGTATGACTTTTTGACAAAAATCTGTTTGAAAGATACTGTGGAAGTGTGATTGCATCCCCGGATGCTTTAGAAAACTTACGAAGTCTCTTTGCTACGAGAATCCAGTTTGCAGCAGTACCGATAGCAAGACCGATACCTATCCACGCCTGACCGAAACCGAATGCAAGAATACTTCCCGGAAGTCCCATAAGAAGCCATGCACTCATATCAGATGCCTGAGCACTCATTGCTGTTACCCATGGACCCATCTGACGGCCGCCGAGAAAATAATCTTTCTCTGAAACATTTTTTGATTTAAAGAAAAAGTACACACCTATGGCAATCATTGCCACAAAGTATAATACAAATGCAAAAATATCCATATTATTATTCTCCTTTTGTATATTGTTTTTTCGCACATTGGCTATTGTATCACATATTTTCACAAAAAGCAATAGAGAACTAAGTATAGACTATATTCTGTACTCGGTTCTCTATATGATTTTGATTTTCTGCATATTTACTTGTTTTTTAAAAAGACTGAATTATATACGAATTGCAGACAAAAATACAGGCATCGTTCTCTTGGCATAGGATGTGAGAGAGTATTCGCCATTACACAAACACCAGTCATAGATAAGCGCTCTTTCGCACATTGCATATAGTTTCACTATCTCGCCTGCACTCATTTCTTCAGTAAATTCTCTGTTCTTCTGTCCTTCGATTACAATTGTCTTAAGAAGTTTATAATAAAGTCTCTTGTTGTCAAGAAGGTGCTTTTCACCTTTAGTCACAAGTTGGGTGGAATAAAGTCTTGTAAGAAGGTCTATATCTATCCTGTCTTCTATTACAGAAAAAAGTTCTTTGTTGAGATACATAAGTTTATCGAATGATGACATATTTTCAGGGAATGAGTCCTGAAGACGGGCATATTCCTCATCAAATATGTAAGAAAGAGACCCCAGAAGTGCATCTTTACCTTCGAAATAGTGATAGAATGATCCTTTTGACGTGCCTGATTTTTCTATAATTTCTTCTACAGTTGTGTCTTCATATCCCACATCATAAAAAAGATCCCATGCGGCTTTGATTATTTTTCCTTTTGTATTTTTTTCATTTTTCTTTGACATAGTAATTTTCCCTTATTCTTTTATATATTCTATCAAAGATGCGATTGAATTTCTGTCACACAAATCCACATTTGCATCACAAAGACTTATGAGGAGTTTTTCCATATCCGTTGGATTTTCTTTTGACGTCATTATTTTTTTGAGGGTTTTGAGTGCGGTTTTGTGCACAAGAGACAGTTCATCTGTTATCATCTTGCCAAGAAAATTAAACACTTTTATATTGTCACTTATCCCTGACTTAAAATTCTTTTCTATTACCATTTTGTCATAATATTCTCTTAAGTCAAGTGGTGTAATGGCTGTGGTAAATATTGCTATCCTTTTATCTTTTAAGACTTCTGCATTTTTTGTAATAAGTGTTACTCCGTTTATGACTTCCGCATAAAGCCCACCGCCATATACTATTCTGTCATATTTCATAAGGTCGGATGCCTTTACCCTTGATGCATCCTTTATTTCACATCCAAGTTCCTCTGCTATCCACTCTGCATAGCGTTTTGTGGCACCGTATTTACTTTTATATATTACTATTGTTGACATACCTTTTAATCAATCCTTTTTACATCAATTAATCCCATTACTGCACCGCAAGGTGCAACTTCACCTACAAAGTAAACTTCAATTAAACTATTGAACTTCACTTGCCCTCAGGCAAACTTAGTTGTCATTGTGAAGCAGTGCAACTGCTTCAACATGGGTCGTATCCGGGAACATATCCACAGGAGTACATTTATCCATAATATATCCTTTTTCTTTAAAAACCGCTACATCTCTTGCAAGGGTAGCGCTGTTGCAAGAGATATATACAATTTTTTTCGGACTTATTTCTGAAATAAGGCCTATTACTTCTTCCGAGCATCCTTTTCTCGGTGGATCTACGATTACGATATCTGCTCTTTCTCCTTTATTTATAAGTTCTCTTACTACTTCCCCGCAGTCTCCTGCATAGAATTCTGCATTACCTATGCCGTTATTTACGGCATTTCTTGCTGCATTGTCCCTTGCATCTTCCACTATCTCTACACCGATGAGTTTCTTTGCTTTGTCTGCCATATAAAGTCCTATTGTACCTACTCCGCAGTAAAGGTCAAATACGGTATCGTCCTCTTTGATTTCTGCATATTCCTTCGCTTTGTCATAGAGATTTTTTACCTGCAGGGAATTCACCTGATAGAATGATAATGGTGACACTTCAAAAATCAGATTGCCGATTTTTTCTCTGATATACTCTTCTCCCCATAATACTATGTTTTTATCGCCAAGTACCACGTTTGTCTTTTTGGTATTTATATTCTGTATTATGGAAGTGACATTTTCTTCCTTTAGTATTTCTGTTAATCTGTCTGCGTCCTTCAAAGGCTTTTCGCTGTTTGTGACAATGCATACCATCATAGATTCATAGCCTTCTCTTACATATATGCTTCTCACAATTCCTTTGTGACTTTTTTCATCATAAATACTTACTTTGAAATCATTGAGAAACTTCACACAAAGATTAATTACCCTGTTGATTTTTTGCGACTGTATCACACAGGTTTTACATTCAGTCACGTTGTGACTTTTTCTTTCATAAAACCCCGCAACAGCCTTTCCTTTTTTATACGCCACAGGATACTGTGCTTTGTTTCTGTAGCCTTCCTTAAGCGGTGACGGAATGATTTCTTCAAGTATATAATCAGTTTCTGAAAGTCCGCCTATCTTTGAAAGATTGTTCTTTACTATATTATTCTTTATTTCCAGTTGTTTTGCATAATTTATTTGGGACAGAGTACATCCGCCGCACATATCGCATACTTTGCATTCGGGAATCACTCTGTATTGGGACTCGTTTATAATTTCAGTTACTTTTACGAAACCATAAGTTTTGTTGGTCTTGGTAATTATCCCTTTTACCTCATCGCCAATAACTCCCCCATCGACAAAAAGTGTATAGCCCTCATCAGTTCTGGCAATACCTTTCCCTTCAAGGCTCATATCTGTGATATTTAATTTAAGGATGTCATTTTTGTAATACATTTCGCACCTATCCTATCAACCAATATTTAACTACAGCGAGAGTTTCTCTTAAGTAAGCAGGTATCGCATCATAGAAAGGCGTGGCACAATGAAGGGTGGATACATCTGAAAACCCTTCATTTTTCGCTGTTCTTTCTGCACGATATATATGAAAATTATTGGTTATTACTACAATTTTATAGTTTTTTCCGTAAATCCCATCAAGGATATCTTTTGAAAAACGCATATTTTCGGTAGTGGATGTGGATTTTTCCTCTTTTACGATAATATCCTTATCTATGCCATTTCCCACAAGATATTTCTCCATGGCATACGCCTCGGTGACACTTTCCTGAGGGCCTCTGCCCCCTGTAACAACTATAAGTGCATCGGGATTTTTTTCATTATATTCTATGGCTTTGTCAAGTCTGTATTTAAGGGCATAAGATATTTCTTCCCCTCTTATCCCTGATCCCAGAACCATTACCACGTCTTCCTTATAGTCACAACTGTCCGAAATTCCCTCGGCAAAAATAAACCCAAGAAATACTATTTCAAGGCAACAAATGGTATATATTCCTCTTTTAATCCATTTGTATATTCCTATCTGAGTATATTTGCAAATAATATCATAGAATATTCCCCACAAAAGAACCCCTGCACCGATTATAAGCACAGATACAGTACCAAAAGTGAAATTTGCCACCATAGCAAGGCTTATTCCATATATAAGTATTAATATCCCCAATACAGTAAAAGATTTTTTCATATCAATCACCTGAACTACTCTGCACATTTAGAACACGGACTTAACCCTGCACTCAGAGCATCTTCAAGAGTGACTGGATAACTGTTTTTACCTCCACACTCTGCATCCAGGTGATACCTTTTGCCTTTTGGAGTGCGATAAATGCCGCTTACTGTTTTGTTATCCGTTTCGGGCAGGTTGTCTTCCTTATAATTTTTATTATCCAACCTACTCGAGCCTGTGGCATAATCTATGACTATGCCCGGTTGTACATTGTAGCAATATACACAAAATGATATACCTTTTCCGTTATCTTCCACCGAATATGCCTCAAGCAACACCCCGTCAGCCACAAGATTGTTTTCTTTAAACAC
Organism: Clostridia bacterium; assembly: GCA_045530725.1. Lineage (GTDB taxonomy): Bacteria > Bacillota > Clostridia > UMGS1810 > UMGS1810 > SIG435. Next base: position 3,346 of record JAZSCT010000008.1, on the reverse strand, counting down.
AGGTGTGACTCTGTACATTACATTATTACCTGACTTTTCTATGTAATCGTCAATCATATTTTCAAAAGGCAGCATACCTTCTACATTTATATATCTTGTACCTGTAATGAGATTTCTTTCATTTGCGTTTTCACCTGTCAGTTGATAGCCAATAAGATGACATCTGTTATACAGATAGTTTCCCGGTACGTTGTCATACTTTTCGTTTATCCATCCGGTAGGTGTGACGGAACTTATACTTTCCCTTTCGCCGTCAGGCATTATATCTTCTCCGACAGACGCCATACACACATCACAACGGCCAAGTTCATCTATGTCGCTGTAATACTCAAATGAAGAATCGATTATTTCATATTCCTTAAAAAACGGTGTGTCGTTGTTTATTTCAACATACGGACTTCCCGAATACCCAGGAACCACATTCATTAAATAATTGTATTCATCAGAGTCAAATGAATTGGCAATCAATGTGACTGTCTGTGTTTCCCCATTCCATGCAACACCAAGATTGAATCCTTCTGCTATAAATCGTATAGGCAGCATAGTGCGTCCGTTTATGACCGCAGGTGCTGCATCCAGGGTTTCAGAACGATTGTTAAGATATGCCACATTACTGTTGATAACAAGTTTTATTGTATCATTGTCCATAGTGAGAAGAACAGATTTAGTGCCCTCGTCCCATCCTACACTTCCGCCAAATGCCTCTATGATTGCTCTGATGGGGACTAATGTTCTGCCATTTGTTACCAAAGGGCTGGTCCCTCTTCCTGCATCAATCTCCGTTTCGATGCCATTCACCATCATAAAGGGATTGTCTATCTGAAGACTTACTACTACATCTCCTTCTGAATCTGCAAAAGCACAGAAAACAGACATAAAGATACACAGTATCGTTATTAAGATAAATGATAAAAGTTTTAATCTTTTCATAAAATACCTCTGATTTATATCATTGATTTATATTTTACTGCTCAATATTCAATAGTTTCAATGCATTTTCAAAATAAATCTTGTTTTTGTCACCTTCAGAAATATCCAACGTTTCTATAAGCCGCATTTCCCACTCAGGTCTGTGCCATGGCATATCAGATGCAAAAATAAGTCTGTCAGGCGTGTGCTTGTCAACGATTTGTTGTGCGATAGCCTTTGGCATTATTCCATAACCAAATGACAGGTCAAACCACAAATCTCTTCCGCAAAGTTTGTCTATTACCTCACTTCCGCAGTTTACACCGCCCCAGTGAGCGGCAATCACAGGAGAATCAAACCATCTGAGAGCATTTAAAAGATTATCTGGCATACAATGATATGGCGGAGCATATCCGTAATCATATCCTGCATGAAAACTTGTTATAAGTCCCAGAGATGATATTTTTTTGTAAATAGGTTTCATTTTTTCATCATCTACATAAAACCCCTGATATTCAGGATGAAATTTCACGCCTTTAAGTCCCATATCCTTTATTCTTTCAAGTTCATCAAACACATTTTCTGCATCAGGATGAACAGAACCAAAAGCAAAAACGGACTTTTCGTCATTAATATCTTTTGCAAAATTATTGACATTCGTTTGTTGTTTTGGATTTGTGGCTATAGAAAGAACAACAGAAATATCTACACCGTCTTTTTTCATTTGTTCTTTCAGCGATGCGATTGTCCCCTCACTCTGAGGCATAAGACCGCCACTTGCATATGAAAGATTTGTCATCGCTTTTTCTGAAATAGCCTCGGGAAAGGCATGTGTATGAAAATCAATAAGCATTATTTTTCCCTCCGTTGTATAAAACAAAATCTATAAAGTTATTATAGAATAGATGCATTATTTGTATTCAAAAATTTGTTTATTATAATCAATAAGTAAGATTGTAGTCATGCATTGACTTAAGTTTTTCTCTTACTTCATCAATTTCTTTTTCGTCAATCAGTTCACACCTTACCAGACGATAGATATATGAACGCAACCCCTGTACAGGTGAAGCACGAAGATGAGAACCCATGTATATGGATATGTTGTTTTTCATATCAATAGCAAGATACGCCCCTGCTGCACCGCCCCATCCAAAGTCGATAACCTTGTCATTATCTCCTCTTTCACACCTTACACCGAGACCGTAGCCATGTCCTGTGGCAGAAGCATAAGCCTTTCTCTGAGCATCGTTCATTCTGTCTGTTGTCATAAGTTTTAGAGTTTCGGGTTTCAGTAGTTTGTATGTTCGAAGTGCTTCAAGAAATTTCATATAGTCTTCTACAGTTGATACTGCACCTGCACCACCAGATACATATTCCGTTCCCAGAACATAGCCGTTATTCTTCCCTGCATTGACAGGTCTGCCATCTCTGAATACGTATTGAAATGCCGTTGTTTCGATTTCTGATTCAGGAAGCAAAAATGTGGAGTCATTCATACCGCATACATCCAAGATGTTTTTCTTCACATATTCTTCAAATTTTTCACCTGATACTACCTCAACAAATGCCGCAAGCACATCGTGACACAAACTGTATTTCCAACTATCCCCTGGTTCAAAAAGCAACGGTTCCTTTGCAAGATATTTCATTGTTTCACGTGTAGGACATCTTCCGTTGGTTTCCTCTCTTGCCTTTTTAAGCCATGGAGAGTTTATTTCATAAGAAAATCCTGCTGTCATTTCGAATAAATGTTTGATAAGTATAGGCTTTTCGGCTTTTTTAATACCGTATTCTGTCTGAACTGTCATTTCCTTGAATTCAGGCATATAATCTGACAGTCTGTCATCCAGAGAAAACAATCCTTTCTCAAAAAGTTGCATAGCCGCAGTACAGGTTATTGGTTTTGAGCAGGAATAGATAAAGTATCTTTCTTTGCCTGTCATTTTAACCTTATTTTCACGATCATTGTATCCGTTTATATATCTTAAGACACATTCTACGTCTTTATATACCATAAGGTCAAATCCGAGAAGCCCCGCATCAAGAAAACTGTCACAAAAACTTTTCAATTTCTCAAACATAATAGTGCTCTTTTTCTATTTAAAACCAAATCATTATATTTATTATATAATTTGTGATACTAAAAGGCAAGTACTACTTTGGTTTTTTTAAATAAACCAAATAAGATCCTGCATTCTATCCACATACAGATGCAAAAAAGCACCAAAAGGGACCGTCCCCAATGGTGTCTTTTTTGTAGTTTGGAATAAATTAAATTCTCATTCTGTTTGTTGCAAAATAAATATCCACCCGCATAGCGGGTGGTTTTTCATTTTCGGGCATAGCCCTACCCTTTACTGGCGACGCACAAGTGCGTTTTTCTATTGGCCTGCCAGCCTTGCAATTGTTACTTGTTACCCATAAATGGGTCCCGCGG